>CACZDU010000001.1:0-159336 GCA_902780055.1 uncultured Bacteroidia bacterium
GTCTCGTTTTCCGCTCCGCTTTTGCGGAAATAGCTCAGTTGGTAGAGCACGACCTTGCCAAGGTCGGGGTCGCGAGTTCGAGTCTCGTTTTCCGCTCCAGAAGGTCCCGATGGAAGTCGGGATTTTTTGTGTAAGTGCCTGAGTGGTGGAATTGGTAGACACGAGGGACTTAAAATCCCTTGGCCTTTAAAGCCGTGCCGGTTCGAGCCCGGCCTCGGGTACCTCAGAAATCCTCTGTAAATCAAATGTTTACAGAGGATTTCTGTTTATCCGAATTCAATTTACAAATTCAGCTTTTCGGTATAGTCAAATCTTACTTCTTGTTTTTCAAAACTTTTTTCTTCTCACTTTCCAAACGTCGCTCCACTTTCTTCACATCTTCGGCAGGCGGTAGGTTTTCAGGCACAATCCCTCTTTCAATCAACATTTGGCGGACTGCGGCATTATTATCGACATGTTCCTTTGTAATGGAAGCCTCGCCTTTCAAATCTTTTGTTTGTACATTGACACTGGTCATTTCGGCTGCAAAATCCTTTGCCTTGATGCTGATTGTTGGAAGAAAGTCTGCCAAAGGACGAGTCTGCGGCATCCCAAGACGTTGTTTCATCATATTGGTACTCAGGCGAAATAGTGCTTGGTCGCCTTTTGAACGGATGACGGCAAAAGTTTGGTCGTTTATCCCTCGTTCATATAGGATGCCTGATAGTTTACGCTCGGTTTCTTGCAGTTTAGCACGCGCTTTTACGCGCTCCACTTCCAGCAATCGTTGCTCGATGAGTTCGGCACGACGAGTTTGCACGGCGAAATAGGTTTGGGCAAAGGCAATTTGGGGTTTTCTTGGGTCTCCATTTTGAGCGACAAGATAGCATGCGTAACGGGTGAGCATAATGTCATCTACTTGACGTTGAGCGCCTTTCCCTGCAATTATCATCTTATTGACGTCAATAAAATGATCGCTGATTTCTTGCCCGACATTTTGGCAAGATTCTTTTGCTTTGGCAATTACTTTACAGAAGTTTTGCCAGAGGCTATAACCCAACAATTGTTGAAGTTCTCTTGCGCTCCAACATTCTGTGTCATCAATCAAGCATACTGCATCCTCGTAACTCTGAAAAAGGGCTTGGATTTCTTCTTTTTTCATACCGTTTCCATTTTTTTGTTCAAGGAGCAAAAATACAACTTTTTCTCATCATTCCCAATTAGTCTCTACATTTACCCTTTCAAATTTAATTATGAAAACAGACAAAAAAGGCTGAGGAGGGTCCATCTTGCGAACTTTTACAATCACAAGACGAATGAGTGTGCCGTTTTGTGACATAAGTGGTACAAAAATAGAGAAAGAAATTATTGGGGCAATAAAATCCACCAAAAACTGTCCAAAACACGACTTTAACTCCTGATTTGGACAAAACAATTATATTTATTTCATAATTATGTAGTTATAATTTATAAATTTATTATATTTAGCCTATTTTGCCATTATTTTCGAAATGAATAACTGTTATTTGCGATAATTTTCCTATTTTTGCGGACAAATCTGTAGTTTAACTCCAAAATTGTCCATATTATGTATAAAAGGGTGTTAGAGAACCATTTGCATTTTCTGTCAAAGAGTTTCCCCATCTTGTCGGTGACGGGGCCGAGGCAATCGGGCAAGACCACGCTCTGCCGTATGGCGTTTGACGGATACGATTATGTCAACCTTGAGGATGAAGAAAGTCGTTCCATCGTGCAACAAGACATCAAAGGCTACCTTCGCAGCCACCCCAACGGCTTGATTATCGACGAAGCGCATTATCTGCCCGAATTGTTCTCCACCTTGCAAGTCGTTTCCGACGAGGACGACAGCAGGAAATTCATCCTTTCGGGTAGCAGCAACTGGCTTATGATGCAAAATATCAGCCAGTCGCTGGCCGGGCGTGTGGCTCTGACGCGCCTTTTGCCTTTGTCAATCGAAGAGATTGGATCAACTGATGCCATTAGCACCGACGAACTGATTTACAAGGGATTCTATCCCGCTATCTGGGGCAAAGGTCGGCCTGTAATGGCCGTTTATGACAGTTATTTCAGCACCTATATCCAACGCGACGTGCGCCAAATCATCAACATCAAGGATATGGACCTGTTCCGCAAGTTTGTTCGACTTTGCGCCACGCGCATCGGCAACGAGTTTGTTGCCAGCAGTTTGGCCAACGAGGTAGGCGTTTCTGCCAAGACCATTCAAGGCTGGACGAGTGTGCTTGAGGCTTCCTACATCGTCTTTATGCTTCAACCTTATCACAGCAACCTTAACAAACGCCTTACAAAGACTCCCAAACTCTATTTCTATGACACTGGCCTGGCTTGTTATCTTTTGGGCGTCAGAGATGCCCGCGATGTGGCCAATTCGCCTTTGCGAGGCGCTTTGTTCGAGAATTTGGTGGTGGCCGACCGACTTAAGGCCTGTTACAATGCCGGCCTCGACAGCAACTTGTATTTCTATCGCGACAAATCGCAACACGAGGTTGACCTGCTGATGGACGAAGGTGCTTCGGTCAAGGCTTACGAAATCAAGTCTGCCACGGCTTTCCACCCGGGTTTTTTCAACAATCTTGATTATCTGAGGAAACTTTTGGGCGGCAACCTCAGCCTCACCCAAGTCGTTTACGACGGGCAACAAGAATGGGACAAGCCCGACAACGGATTCCTGAATTTCAGACATCTGTAATGCAAGCCCCACTCACTTTCCGTGGATTTTTCTCTCACATTCCCAAATTATCCCTACTTTTGCCCCATCAAATCATTTGCTTATGAAAACATCAAAAAAACAAGTTTTAGAAGAGGTAAAACGTTATGTCATCATCACCCTCGCGTTGTTCACCATGTGCTTGGGCTGGACGGCTTTCCTCATCCCTAACCACCTGATGGGCGGCGGCGTGAGCGGCATCGCGGCTTTGGTGTATTGGGGCACGGGTCTCTCCACGGGTATCACGGTGTTCGTCATCAATGCCATTCTGCTGCTCATCGCATTGAAAATCATCGGCGTGGGATTCGGCATCAAGACGGCCTATTCCATCATCATGGCTTCGGTGTTTATGTCGCTGTTGCAGCATTTCATCACCGACCCGATGATGGCGGGCACGATGCAGCCTTTCGTCAGCGACCATTTCCTTGCGGCCATCCTCGGTGGCGGCTTGGCGGGACTGAGCATCGGCGTGGCCTTCACACAAGGAGGCAGTACGGGCGGCACCGACATCATTGCGATGATTGTGTGCAAATACCGCAACATCTCGCAAGGGCGCGTCATCCTCATCCTCGACATTGTCATCATCGCGTGCGGCTTCATTGTGGGCAACACGGTGGAAGATTTCATCTACAGTTGTGTCGTGATGGGCGTGTGCAGTTATTGCATCGACTTGGTTTTGACAGGCAACAAGCAAACCGTGCAGGCCTTCATTTTTACGGTGGAGCCTGAAAAGGTGGCCGACCGCATCGTCAATGAGATGCAGCGTGGCGTGACGGTCATCAACGGCACGGGCTGGTACACCAAGCACGAAGGCCCCATCCTGATGGTAGTGGCCCACAAGCGCGAGTCGCAGCAGATTTTGAGGATTGTGAAAGACGAAGACCCCAAGGCCTTTATGACGATGAACACCGTGATGGGGGCTTACGGCAAGGGCTTCGAGGAGATTAAGAGATAGTTAGGTCGTTGAGCTTGTCGAAACGCCGATTTATTACTGAACAGCCCTTCGACGGGCTGAGGGACCTTAACTTTCAAACAAAAAAGGGAAAGCCTATGAAAAGCTCTCCCTTTTTTCATTCTTGAAAACCACTGATTACTTAATGCCCAACTTCTTGGCAATGTCCTTCGGCAGGGCGTCTTTGTGGACCACAATGTTCAAGGTCTTGTAGCGCACAAAGGCCTTGCTGACGTACCAAACACCTTTGTACTGACCGGCATCGCCCCAGCTGTTCTTCACGATGAAGTACTCGTTGCCGATTTGGTCCTTGGCGGTACCGTAGATGAGCATACCGTGGTCGTCGCCAGTCTCATAGTTGTCGTAGGCGATTTGGCGTTCCTTCTGTGTGACCCATTTCTGCGGGGTGGGAGAGCTTTGGGCTTCCTTCTTGCGGTCGGCGGCGCTCATGCCGAGCCAGTGGGCCATGTCACTGCCTTGCAAGTCGCGGCCTTTGGCTTCGAGGTCGGGGAGGACTGCCACACCGGCCATCTTGCCACGGAGCCAGCCAGCCTCGCTGACGTCGCTGCCCCAAGCAATCGGGTAGCCTTTTTCAATGGCGTTGTCCATCACCTGCATGAACTCGTCAATGGGAAGGTTCCAAGCCTGGCCCCAGCGCCAGTTGTCCTGCACTTCGATGACGAAAGGCTCGTAGAAAGGATGATGCGTGAACGAAGTCAGGTTGACATAGTCGTTCATGTTGAGGCCCGTCGATTCGGCGAAGGTCATAGGAGTGTACTTTTTGCCTTGGTAGGTGAACTCGGTCGGGGGAACGCCAAGGTAGGCATCGTAAATGCCAGCCAAGCCCTTCTTCCACAAAGGATTGCCGTCCTTATCCATCTGGATTTTGCGGCTCTTGATGACACCGGCTACATACGGGTCGGTGACAGCGGAGAGTTCGGTGAAGTTCGACAAAGAGTCGCCGTGCATGGCACCGGCAGGCATCAATTCGTCGGGGACGAGGCCGTAATGCTTGATGGCATACAGCACGTCACCGAAGGAACCACCTTGCGAGAACGACACGTCGCCGTGGGTGCGGACGGCGGCCTCGGCGCGGTCCAAGTAGGTCTTGTAGACGATGTACATTTCCGAGAAGTCATACTCGGGCTTGCCCATGCGAAGCAGTTCGGCCTCGAAGAAAGCGAGCGAACTGTAGCACCAGCAAGTGCCGGCTTGGTTCTGGTCCTTCACGGAGGTGACGGGCAATTCCTTAATAGTGGTGAACTTGAAGCCTTCTTCTTCCTTGGCTTCGTCTTTTTTTGCCTCTGGCTGAGCAACGGTGCTAATGCTGAGCATCAAAGCGGTTGCGGTAAGTAAATGCTTGAATTTCATTTTGTTGTTATTTAATGATTTAAGATTTAAGATTCAAAATCGTTTGCAAAGGTAAGCATTTTTGTTTGTCAAAGCCCCAAATCTTTGCGCATGGCTTTTGAAAGGCCGTCCTTGTGGAGCGTGAAGAAGATGGTGTTTAGGCGCAGGTATTGCTCGGAGCAGTACCAATAGCCTTTGTACGGGCCGGCATCGCCCCACGAGTTCTTGATTTTGTAGTATTTGTTGCCGTTCTGGTCTTTGGCGATGCCCACCACGAGCATACTGTGGTCGTCGCCGGCTTCCCAATTGTCGTAGGCCGTCTGGTGGATGTCATCGGTGACTTTCTTTTCGGCAACGATTTCTTTCCAAAGGTTCTCGTTCTTCGGGTCTTCGGGCACAATGCCGATGCCTTCCTTGCGCGAGAAGCCAGGATTGCTGACATCCTGCGCCCAGCCGAGGGTAAAGCCATGCTCAAGGGCATAGTCGACAGCTTCCATCAGCTTGTCCAAGGGCAGGTTGTAGGCAGGGGTCCAAGTCCAGTTGTCGGGGATTTCCACCATGCAAGGCTTGTTGTATTCTTCAGTAGTGAAGGAGCAGATTTCGATGTAGTTGGCGGGGTCGATGCGATAGGCTTCGGCAAACGACTTGGGTGTGTATTTCTTGCCATCCACGGTAAACTCTTCTGGAGCTTCGCCGAGGTAGGCATCCAAAACGCCTTGCACCGCCTTGGGGCCGGCAGGGGAGATTTTCTTGTTGCCGTTTTTGATGATGGCACGGGCCACCGACGAAACGACTTCGTTCATTTCAGCGTGCATGTGGCGTTCCTCGCCAATGACCTTGCCGCTGTAGTCGGCTTCGGGCATCATGCCGTATTTGTCGATCATGTAAAGCACATCGCACACCTCACCGCCTTGGCTGAGGGTGTTGTTGCCATGCATACGCACAAACTTGGCCACCTTTTCGGTCCAAGCGTTGCGGACGATAAACATCTCGGAGAGGTTGAACTCCTTGCCATAAATGCGCTGGATTTCGGCCTCGACGAGACCCACGCCGGCAAAGCACCAGCATGTGCCAGAACTGCCTTGGTTGTCGACGGGCGTGTGCTTTACGTTGACGGTTTCGGTGATTTTGTAAACGGGTTCTTTCTCTTCGGCTTCTTGGGCAACAAGCGTAGTGCCCATGCCGAACAGCAGCGCGACGACTGCCCATTTTGTGAATCTGTTCATACTATCTATTTATTTGGTTTTCAATATTTTTGTTGTCTTGCAGCCTTGGTCGGTCACGGTTTCGATGAAATAACAACCTAGAGGTTGGGCTGAGAGGTCGAGGGTAACTTGGCCGACATTCACGGTTTGGTTCAGAATCTCCTGACCCGTCAGGTTGAAGACCTTGACTTGGCGCAAGCCATTGGCTTCGACGTAAACCTTATCCTCAGTCGGATTAGGATAAACGCTGACTTCTTGATAATCAATGTTCTCGTTGACATTTGTTGTCCAATCCACATAAACCTCATTGGAAGGACTTGACTCAAGGGTGGCGGTACTACCTGTCACAGTGTAGCGATAAGGTTGCTGTGGGATGATGTCCTCATCAGTGTAGGTGGGGTAGGTGAGGCCTTGCGCAATCAGTTCTCCGTCACGGTAAACATTGTAGGAATTGGCCATAGTGGCTTCTTGCCAACGCAGGACAAGGTTGCCTTGGTGGAACAGGAAATCAAGGTGTTGTGGGATGATGGTCTTGTTGACCTCCACAAAATGCAATTCGGGATTGCTTTCCGTTGCGGCATAGCCCGATTCGCAGTCGCTGTCGGAATAGAAGGCCGTAACGGCGTATTCATAACGCGCATTGTCTTGAGAGCCGAGGTTGTCGGTGTGGAATGTCTTGGTCAGCATTTTGATGCGCTTGAATTCCTCGCCTTTGGTGCGGCGGTAGACGATGTATCCCGTAAGGCTCTCGTCTTGTGGCTCGTCCCACATCAGTTTCACTTTGGTGCTGGTGGTCATCTCGAAACGCAGGTTGGCAGGTGCTTCGCAAAGTCCTTCGGGATGGATTGAACTGAAATTGGACGGGTCGGATTCGCCTTGCTCGTTGATGGCGGTGACGTGGTAGTTGTGCAACTCCTCAATCACATCGGTATCAGTGAAATGGGTGTTTTCCGACACGGCGCAGAGAATATTGTCGCGATAGATGTAGTAATGACGGACATCGCCTTCAGCGGCATCCCAAGTGAGGTTGACGTTGTTCCCGTCGCGGACGGCAACCAGATTTGTGGGTGCAAAGGGGTTGGCATTGCCGCCACAATGATTATTAGCCACGAAGAACAAACCTCGGCCAAGGTCGGTGGAGGGGCCTTCGAAAACAATCACGGGGTTGCCATCGCTGTCCTTGATTTCAAATCCCATCTTTTCAATGGGTTGCGAAGGCATGTTCCAACGGATGTCAACATGACCAAAGGGTATAGCGAAATTGGTGCTGGCAGAAGTGGAGGAGAGGGTCAGTTGGTGGATTTCCGTTCCCGCAGCGTTGACAAAAGAAAGTGAACCGCCGTTCCAGCCTTCGCTGCCTTCGGCGGTCATGTCGATATGCCAGACGCAAGAAGGGCCAAGGATGACTTGCTCGTCGGAGGCTTCAATGCCTTTCGCGTTGTGGACGACGGCATAGACAGCGTATTTCACCACGGTTGGCAGGTAATGGTCGGTGAAGGTCATGTTGGCACCGGGAGCCACATTGTCTTCGGTATAGATGATTTCGCCGTCGCGAGTGACCACGATTTGGTCGATGTTAGTCAGGTCTTCAAAGTGGATGTTTTGGGTTGGGTTGGTCCAAGTCAGCGTGGCGGAATAGTCGAAGTCGCCGTGCGAATTCACCTCAAAGTTCTCAGGTTGCATGGGCATATAGTCATAGACATCGGTAGGCACATAGTTGAATATGGCCTGTGCCCAACCTGCATAGTCGATTTCGTCAATCACAAACCAACCGTCGCTGCTGCCACCCCAACCCCAGTTGAAGTGGAAGAGGTCGTTGTCGTCGTAGCCATCGCAAACGAAAGCGTGTCCGCCATCGTTGCTGAAGCCCGAATAATAGACCGGCCAGCCAATGTCGAACTGGTCTTTGAGCATGTTTTGCCAGTTGGTGAGCGAGTATTCGTCGCGGCTCTTGAGGCTGCATTGGTTGGTGTAGGAGAAATAATGCCTGATGGCGTAAGGCACATCCCACGAATTGGCACCACTGCCGCTGGGCGAGAAGTTCATGTCGACGGACACGCCGCAATGGTACATGAACAAGGCCACGGCCTCGATTTCCTCTTGGGAGGCGCCACCGAGGCGGTCGGGCATCAAGTCCCATTGGTAAGTGGTGGCACCAAAGTTGGCCGATTGGGTTCCGTAGCCGTAGCAATAGTAAGAATGGCTGCCCGTGCCTTGCAGCGGGTGGTTCCAGCGTTTCATCACTTGGCTCATGGCTGTGGCCACGCAGCCCGCATAGCAACGACCGCCTGAGCCACCATTTGCCTCGGGAGCATAAAGGTTATAAGGCGAATCTTGGTTCCACTTGGTGGTGCAGATGTAGTCCACGCCACGACCGCCATTGCGTGAAAGCAGTTTGCCCGTGGTGGCCACACTCTGCCATTCCTCGGCAGTGCGGTCGATGGAAACGGCATTGCGGCTCGTGCGTGCCTCGATGATTTTGTCGAGGTAGAACATCAGTTCGGGCGAAGGGTTTTCGGTCGCAAACGGGCCTTCGTCCGAATAGCCCACAATGGGACGGAAACGGTCGTCAGCCGACACGATGACGAAGCCACTTTCGCCCTTGTTGAAAGTGTAGAAACAGGCTTCGCCTCGGGTCGAAACTCCCGTGTAGACTAATTCCAATGCACTGTTTTCCTGATTGTTGTTAAAATTGGCACTAACGAATTGTTGTGCGATTTGTTTGGCTTGAGCCACGTCAACCGGACGGGCGTTCAATGAGGTCATGCCAAGCAACATGACAACGAGAAATGTGAGATGTTTTTTCATAGAGTTGAAAATTTCTGAATTAAGGCCTCAAAAATAGGTAAATAATCGAAATGAACGGCAATTATGGTAAATATTTCTATAAATTTCTTCAAAATGAAATCACTTCGTCCATTTTGATGTCGAAAGGCTCGGTGGGCACTTCGTCAACCAATTGGAAATCAAAGCAGATGCCAATGCGCTTCACGTCCAAATGCTGGTTGAGGAATCGGTCGTAGTAGCCTCGTCCGCGCCCGATACGGTTGCCTTTGCGGTCGAAGGCCACACCGGGGACTATAATCAAGTCAAAATCGCCCGTATAAGGCTCATTTTGAGGCTCCAAGATATTGAAGTCACCCACGGCAAAACCAGTGTCCTTGGCATATTCCACGGGGATGATGTCGTCGCCGACCACCGTTGGGAGGATGATTTTCTTTTGCAAATGCCACTTGTCGAGGAAACTTTGCGTTTGCACCTCATCGGGCAAGGCACTGTAAAGCATGATTTTTTCAGCCTTCACGAAGTCGGGGTGCTGCTCCAATCGGGCCAAAATCTTCTCCGATTGTTCTAAAAGTTGCTCCTTGGTATGCTGTTTTTTCAATGCCTTGATTTGTGTACGCAGTTCTTTTTTGTCCATATCGTAATTTATTGTATATCAATTGTTTTTATTATGTTGAAACTCAATCCGTAGGGCATGGTCGCCTTTTTTGGGTTCAAACTTAGCGGCAAAAATAACAAACAAAAACGAAATTGTCAGAAACAATCGACAAAATCCGTAATTTTACGCCATAAAACTTGAAGATGCAATGAAAAGATTGACTTGTATTTTGCTGATGCTCATAGGATTGGCGCAGGTTTCATATCCACAGGAACACCACCGCTATGCCTTGATTTGGAACGACGAATTCAACTCTGGAACTTTAAACACTTTGGTTTGGTCGAAGATTGGGCGGAACAATGCCGACTGGGCCATTCACATGAGTCCGCACGACTCGCTTTACGCTTTCGAGGACGGCAACCTTGTGCTTCGTGGCATGGCCAACACCTTCATCCCCAACGATAAAGCACCTTTTTTGACGGGTGGTGTTTGGAGCAAGGACCGCAAAGCGTTTGGCTTTGGGCGTGTTGAGGTGAGGGCCAAGTTCGATTGGGCGCATGGCTACTGGCCTGCCATTTGGATGCTGCCGCAGTCGCCGAAAGCCTTGCATTGGCCACTTGGCGGCGAAATCGACATTATGGAACATTTCAGGGACGAATCCTTTGTGAGTCACACGGTTCACACTTATTACACCTACAACCTGCGCAAGCGACACAATCCGCCGTATGTGGCCTATCCTAAATATAACGAAGGCGAATTCAACACCTTCGGTGTGGAGCGTTTTCAAGATAGCCTCGTGTTTTTTGTCAATGGGCGGCGGACATTCTGCTACCCGCGCTTCCGCAAGGGCGTGGACGGTCAGTTCCCATTCAGCAACCAAGACTACTACCTCATCCTCGACACCCAATTGGGCCGCGAAGGCTCGCCCTACATCGATACGACAAAACTGCCTGTGGAGTTGCGGGTGGATTATGTGCGCTATTATGAACTCGATACAAAGACCGATGTGATTCCAGAACCAAAAGAGTATCAGCAGTTTGATACAAAGAAAAAGAGGCTGAGGAAAGTGGTATATGACACAAAGACCCATTTCGACAATCCTGACGAGTACCGTTTGAAGGTGAAATGCGGCAAGGCTACCATTTCGGGCAATAGGCATTGGGCGGAAACCACTTTGGCCCAACTGTTGGACGATGAGGGCTGCATTTCGAATCTGGAAGTCCACGATTGTGCTGCTTGCCCTTATCGCGGCGTTAGTCTTGATAAGTTTGTGAATAAATTGACATTCAATGAGTTAAATAAGTTGTTGGGTATAATGGAGTTCTTTAAGTTGAATTATCTGCAATGGAAAGGTGAGGGGAATTGCTCTGAAGAGGAAGTCGACATTATAAGGGAAAAAGCCTTTGATTTGGGTATCAAAATGGTTACTGACATTCCTGACATCGAGGCAGATAGGATTGACTTCGATTGTGATGATAATCGCCCTGCTTCAAGCCGTGTTTTTTTGCAGACGGCTTCTGGAAATGGTGGATGGTTTTATTTAAAAGGATTGGAGTTGGCTGAAATTGAAACATTGGCGGCTTTCTCTGAGCGTTATTGGAGAGGGGGCAGCGCAGGTGAAGGAACGGTGGAAAACGGCTTGCCTGATACCTTGTCGGCGGCAGGCACTCGTTTGGCCAACTTCAAGGAAAAACTTGACGTTCACAAGAACAGATTCCATCATTAATGCCAATGACCACAACCGCATCAATGCGGCCGTGGCCATCGACAGTTTTCTTTCTCGAATGATTCAACGTCCGTTGTAGTTGCCGCTTAAGGTTTCGATGAACTGGTTGGCGGCAGTCTTCATTTTGACGAAGTCGGCGCCGAGCGAACTCGAACAGTCAAGCACAAGCATAATCATCGCGCTCTTGTATTCGTTGATGATTACGGTGTTGCCCGAGGGCGTAAACTCGCTGTTGAGCTGCCAACTGGTGTTGGATTCAATCCAACTCCATTGCTTCACGTTTTCGGTACCCATTTGGTTGCCATTGAGGTCGGTGAGGTTGCGGAATGCGAACACGTCGAAGATGCCTTCCGATGTGGCAGTGATGACGCTACTGGCCATGCTTTCCATACCAACATAAACCAAATCAGTCAGTTGGCCTTTGCCATTGTTGCGGATGTAGATGCCCTCGATGTAGCATTGCGAGTCGTTTGCATCACTCACATTGTCGAAAGTGAAACGGATCTTGGTGTTGGGCTCTTGTGCCGGCAGTTTCAGAGTGATGTTGTAGTACATGCTCTGGTTGTAAAGCTGCTTTGCAATTTCGGCAAACATCTCAGAAGCCTCGTTCATGCTGTTCACTTCGAAAACGTTGTGAACGGGGTCGCTCGACAACTTCTTAAGGTTGTTGCGGAAACTCTCCACATCGTTCACGTCGGAGCCGCGCACGCCGATGGAATAGGCTGAAATGTTGGTTCCGCCGATGAGGTCGTTCATGATTCTGTTGTTGACAGCCGACAGGTATTCGTTGCCTGAGTTGTAGCCGCCTTCCACGTATGAGCCTTGGTCGAGGCCGTCGGTGAAGGTCACGATGGAAACGTTGATGAGGTTCTCAGGGATTCGAGCCGAGGTTAGACTGTTGATGCCAGTGTTGACGGCATGATAGAGGATGGTGCCGTTTTGCATGACGAGGTCATCGATGAAATTCTCAAAAGTATGCTTGGTGTCTTGATTGAGCAAGCCAAGAGGCATGGTGTAGAGGTTGGAATTGAACCCGACAATGCCGAGATAAAGGCCTTCCTTGGCGGGGGTGTTGTCTTCGGCCTTGGGTTTTCTGCAACTGGTGAAAGTGGTGAGCGTGACGGCAAGCGTCAGGGCTATCACGGTGATGAAGTGTTTTTTCATATTGCTTTGTGTTTGTGTTGTGACTATAACGGCGTATTGGCCCAAAAATTGCGAAAGGGCAACAATTTTCATTGCTGCCCTTCCATTTGGTTACCAAACCAAAGTTTAGTTCTCCAAGGCGCTACCTTTCAATGTCGTGTAGTTGATACGGAAGGCACCCACCTTACGAAGTTCTTGCTTCACGTCGGTGACGACACCCATACGGGTCTCTCTATGCACCTTCAGGGCGGTGGTCAACAGCGGGCGGTCGGCCTCACTGCGCGAGTCGCGCTCTTTTTGAATCCAGTCGGCGATGTCGGTCGTACGGGCGAAGGCATCGTCGAGTTGGATACGCGATTCGGTACCGAGTTTCGTATCACGCGGCGGGCCGATGTAGATGCTGCTCACCAATGCCTTGCGCTCCAGTTTCTGGATTTCCGAAGCCTTTGGCATGGCGGTTTTCACCTTCAGTTCCACGTCACGCATCGAAGTGGTGATCATGAAGAAGAATATCAACATGTAAACGATGTCGGGCAGTGAAGACGTGCTCACTTGCGGCACTTCCTTTTTCCCTTCTTTTCTGAATTTACCCATATCTCAATCCTCCTTTAGTTAGTTTTGTACTCAACAGGCTCAGCCTCACTGACACGCACGGGCACAGCCTCGTTGATGGCCTTGGTTTGATCTTCATTGAGTTGGTCAAGGTGCTTGTGGAATTTCTTCCAAGCCAATTCTTCCTTCATTTCGTTGAAGGCGCGTGCCAACTCATTCTGCACACTGATATACATAGCATACGAGGTGCCGCGGTCGTTCTGAAGCGAAATCACGCCCTTCGACATGAGCACGTCGCCCACCAATTCGAAAGTCTTGGTTTCCACTTCAGGAGCGGTTTCGTCGCCAGGTTTTGGGGTCATGAAGTCTTTGGCGAGATCCTTCAGCATGGAGATGTCTGACGGGCGGCCATTGACCAGCAACCTATCGCTCTTGTTTACCATTACATTCATCACGTTCCTTTCCTTGACCTTCACGTCCTCGTCGTTTTGCTCGACAGGGGGAGGCAGACGACGGGTGATACCGTAGTCAACGTCCATCGAAGTCGTCATCAGGAAGAAACACAACAGCAAGAATGCTATGTCAGCCTGCGAACTTGAATTGATTTCCGGAGTTTTTCTTGCCATGATGAAATGTTTTACTTTTTAACTGCCTTGTACAATACGGAGAACAGGATGGAAAGAATAGCGACTACAAAAGTGACATAGAAGAAGTTAAGGCCGAGTTCGACCCAACCGTGCGTTTTGCCCGAATAGAGGGTTTCGCCGGCTTGATAGGGGATTTCGAAAGCGCCTTTCGACATAATGTAGGCTACAACTGCAATAGCAGCAAATGCAATGATGGCAATCAGTAGTGTCTTACCATTCAGGCCTTTGACGCCAGCGGTGAAAACGACTGAAACCAATGCAATGACAATGCCAAGTACAATCAAGATGTAGCCCCAATTCAAGAGCATGTTGGTGCGGGCTTCGTCAGCCAGGCCAAGGTAGAAATACACTGCCAGAGCCACGGTAATCAAAGCCAACAGGCCAAATACCCATTTACCGATGTTTGAAAGCTTACTATTCATGATTGATACTGATTATTTGTGGTATTTTGCAAGGATGTCCATGAACGAGATGGAAGCGTCTTCCATGTCGTTGACGATGCTTTCGATTTTAGAAGCGATGAAGTTGAAGAAAATCTGAAGGATGATGGCTGCGATAAGACCGAACACGGTGGTCAACAGAGCGACCTTCATACCGGAAGCCACAACCGTCGGGCTCATGTCGCCAGCAGCGGCGATGTCGTCGAAGGCCTGAATCATACCGATAACAGTACCCATAAATCCGAACATAGGAGCCAAGCTGATGCAGAGGCCGATCCAACTCAGGCCGCTTTCGAGCTTGCCACCAGCAACGGAACCGTAGGAAACGATGGATTTCTCAACCTCATCTAACGATTGGCCGTCCTGATAACGGATAAGACCTTGGGTAAAGATGCTGGCCACGGGGCCACGGGTGTCTTTGCAGAGCTTCTTGGCGCCTTCAACGTCGCCACTCTTCATCTTGGCTTCGATGCCAGCCAAAAGTTTCTTGGAATTGGCAGTGGCCAAAGTCAGATAAATGATTCTCTCAATGGAGATGGCCATACCGATAAGGAGGATGACCAACACGATGCCCATGAAGCCAGGACCGCCATCGATGAACTGTTTCTTGATGGATTCGCGGAAAGTGACAGGAGCGGCCTCGTTTTGGACGGGGGCTGCTTGTTCGACGGTCTCCACAGGAGCGGGAGTCTGTTCAGGAGCAACGGTCTGCTCCGTTTGCTCGGTTTGCGCTTGCTCTTCTTGAGCAACGACGAGATTGCTGACGCCAAAGGTGAAAAGGCCAGCAACCATGAGGAAAGCAATTAATTTTTTCATAGTTGAGTTTAAATGTTTGATTATTACTTTGTTGAATTACTTTGTTCTGATGAAACAATCATTACTTTTCTGCGGAGAGAGCGGGATTCGAACCCGCGGTACCCTTTTGGAGTACACACACTTTCCAGGCGTGCTCCTTAAACCACTCGGACATCTCTCCCAGTGCTTGCCTAACCCCTCAACCTTATCTGAAATCGTTGCCAAAAGTACAACATTTTTTGATTGACAAAGCAAAAATATTTGATTTTTTATTGCATTAAATACTCAATTGCTTGAATCATAGCGT
Organism: uncultured Bacteroidia bacterium; assembly: GCA_902780055.1. Lineage (GTDB taxonomy): Bacteria > Bacteroidota > Bacteroidia > Bacteroidales > F082 > Limimorpha. The sequence continues at coordinate 15,225 of CACZDU010000001.1, forward strand.
CAAACGGTCATTTCGCCACGGATGGAAATTTGCAGGATTTCGATAATTCGAGCCTTCGTAAGTCCTTCACCGATGAGATACATGAGTTTGGCAACGGCAGCCTCAGTGGTCATGTCGTAGCCGCTGATGACCCCGATGCGGGCCATGTCGAGGCTGGTTTCGTAGCGTCCCATCTCCACCGAACCGGCTTTGCATTGCGTGATGTTGAGTATGATAAGTCCTCCCTCGATGGCCTCCTTGAGCGCATTGAGGAACCATCCTTCGGTGGTGGCGTTGCCCGACCCGAAGGTTTCCAACACCAACGCTTTCAGGTTGGGGGTCTTCATCACATGGCGCACGAAGTCCTCTGAAATGCCCGGGAAGAGTTTCAAGATGCCCACGTTGCGATCCATCTTTGTGTGTACCTTCAGTTTTTTGAAGTTGGGCTTCAGGATTCGTTCCTTATTATATTTAATGTGTATGCCCACATCGGCGAGGTTGGGATAGTTCGACGAGATGAAGGCGTTGAAGTTTTCCGCATTGAACTTGGTGGCGCGGTTGCCGCGTAGCAGTTGGTTCTGGAAAAAGATGCTCACTTCGGGCACAATGGGCGTGTCGTCGTCCTTGGCGGCGGCAATCTCAACGGCTGCGAGGAAGTTTTCGCGACCATCGCTGCGCACCATGCCCATCGGCAGTTGCGATCCGGTCAAAACGACGGGCTTGTTGAGGTTTTCGAGCATGAAACTGAGGGCCGAGGCGGTGTAGGCCATCGTATCAGAGCCGTGGAGCACCACAAAACCATCGTAATGCTCATATTCTTCCCCGATTTTGGTCGCGAGGCGAATCCAAAAGTCGGGCGACATGTTCGACGAGTCAATGAGCGGGTCAAAACTATAGAAATCAATCTGATAGCCGAAATTCTTCAGCACGGGCAGATGGACATAGATGTTGTCGAAATCGAAAGGCACCAAGGCTCCCGTCTTGGAGTCTTGCATCATGCCGATGGTGCCGCCAGTATAAAGCACCAATATGGAAATCTCTTCGTTGCTTTGCATGACAAACGTTTTTTTGCGGCGGCAAAAGTAAGGCTTTTTTTGGCTTGCACTACAAAATGCGTTATTTTTGCGGCATGAAAACCATCGCCCGCATCCACACCGATTTTCCGACCAAGTTCGGCATTCCGCGCCAAAGCGGTATCATCCCCTCGTTGATAGGCCGTATCGTGTTTGAACCCGACTACCGCAACGCCGAGGCAGTGCGTGGATTGGAGGATTTTTCGCACATTTGGCTGCTTTGGGAGTTCTCGCAGGCCGTGCGCGACACATGGTCGCCGACGGTGCGTCCGCCGCGTTTGGGGGGCAATGTGCGCAAGGGTGTTTTCGCCACGCGCTCACCCTTTCGGCCTAATCCCATCGGGCTTTCGTCGGTGCGTTTAGAAAGCATCGAAATCGACCAGAAACTTGGCCCCGTGCTTTATGTTTCGGGCGCGGATTTGATGGACGGCACCCCGATTTACGACATCAAACCCTACATCGCCTACACCGACAGCCATCCCGATGCCGTCAGTGGATTTGCCTCAAAACCAACAGAATATCTTTTGGAAGTGGATTTCCCGGAGGCTTTGCTCGAAAAAGTTGACCCTGAACAGCGCGAAAGCCTCATCGAAGTGCTTGCCCACGACCCGCGTCCGCAATATCACGCCGACCCTGAAAGGGTTTACGGTATGGAATTTGGCGGGATGGATGTGAAATTCAAGGTGAATAATGATTTGCTTACCGTTTTGGAAATCAACTGATTCCTTTATCGATACGACTGTCCCTTCACTGCTGGCTTGAGATAGGCCGGACGGAAGGAAATGTCCAAATTGCGCACTTGAATGGGCGTTTTCGAAGGGTTGTAAACGAAAACCTTGAACTGGTGCGCCGAGCGCAACACAGAATCGACGGGCAGGGCAAAAGTGGCGAAATCCCATTGGCCGGTGGACATGATTTCGTCTTGAATCGGATAGTATTTTGCGCTGCTATTCTCCTTTGAATCATACCATTGCACGGCAAGAACAGCATCGTTGGAACGGTCATTTTGGCAAACTTCGAAGGCCACGTTCACCTTGTCCCAATCGGGTTGAAGGGCGGAGGTGGGCAAATTCAAGGTGGTGCTGTAGGGTTGTGTCGCATCGATGGTGCGCATTTCGTCAAAATGGTAATGCCCTTTTTCAAGATGGAAGGCAACATCTTGATAATCATTCGGATAATGCTTTCGTAATGCTTGCGCGACATGTCGGGCAATGATGCCTCGACCCTCGCCATAGTAATGCTCCGTAGTCCAATCTTGGTCGATGAAATTCACATCGCGAACCAAGTCCAAATTGTCAACAACCGTTACATCTTCCTGAGTGTCATAGCGTTGCATCAGATAGTCACGATTCCGTTTCATCAAGAACAACAAATCCTTGCCTACCAGTTCGTTGGCTTTGTCTACGTTTTCGGCCATCAGATTGAAGACCAAATGCCAACCCCTTTCGTGGCACAAGTCGACAATGGCATCAAAGTCTTTGATGCGCGGGTTGTCGTCACGGATTTGGAAGGCGTAACTCTTGATGTAATGGCAGGCCAATTCGGTGAGTTGCTGGTCGCGTTGGCCGTCGAAGCCATGCCAGCCGCCCCAAGCCATCGCCGAATCCCATTGGTGGGCGTTGGTCCATTCGAAATCGTATGGGAAATCGAGCGGGTCTTTTTTCCAATGTTTCTGTGTAATCGCATCCCATTCCTCCTCGCTGCGAATCGGGTATGCCTTGAAAGCCAGCAAGAAACGGTTCACCAATGGAGGATAATCCTGCAACAGCACGATTTGTTTTCGGAGTGCCGTTTCGAGGCGGGAGTAAATCCATCCGGCATCGAAAGAACGGAGGTTCATGGTCACTATCACGGTCTCAACAGGGGCGTCTTCCGGCAACTGTTTCAGCATATAATAATAAGTTTGCGCGTGCGATGCGCTTTTGGTCATGTCGCCCAAGCGCACGGTCGGGAAGTAGGCCGAAACCATTGCGCTGATTTTCCTATGGTCGCTTTCAGCAAAGCCGTATGTGTTGTTCGACGACTCGCCCAAATAAACCACTTGACAACTGTCGGCCACCACCTGACGAGGCAACTCAATAATGTCGGAATGTTCCAACAAATCCTTCTCAAAGAACCATTTGGAATAGACCCAATTCATGGCCACAAGCAGCACTGCAACGATTCCTATGCGTATCAACAACTTCTTCATGGTCAGAACTGGAAATAGATGAACGGGAAACTATTGACACTCGAGCACGCGATAATGAGGAAGATGAGCAAGGCGTAAACCAACCATCTGACAATCATCGGCTTGCCTTCGCACCACGCATCGAAGCGGGTGTTGAACAACAGCAAGTCGGAGAGGATGAACAGGGCGAGATAGAGCCAAACTTCCGGCTTGATAGCCAAACTTTGTCCACCGCCGAAATTACTGACTGCCGCCGCAAAAATGTCGCGCATGTTGGCGAAATCGGTGGCACGGAACATCACCCAAAACAGCGTAACCAACACGAAAGTCTTGGCGATGCAAAGCGCGTCAAGGCTGATACTCAGCCACTTGGAGTTTGGCTCCTTGTAAGGGAATCGGTTGCGCAAGGCCTTTTCGACGATGTGCAACAAACCATGTGCGAAGCCCCAAAACAGGAATGTCCATGCTGCGCCGTGCCAAATGCCGCTCAACACGAAGACAACCATAATATTGAACGCCCATCGTCCAAACTTCACCCGACTACCGCCCAACGGGAAATACACATAGTCGCGGAACCAAGTGGAAAGCGAGATGTGCCAACGGTGCCAAAACTCGGCAATGTTCTTGGCCAAATAAGGCGTGCGGAAGTTGTCGCTGATGTCGAAACCCATCAGTTTGGCACTGCCAAGGGCAATAGTGGAATAGCCGAAAAAGTCGCAGTAAATCTGGAAACTGTAGAACGCCATTGCCAACATCACGCTCCATGAATTGTATTCCGCTGGATTGGCGTACACTTCATCAACATACGCGCCCAAATGGTCGGCCACCACCATCTTGATAAACAGTCCGAACAGGATGAGCCTCATGCCTTTGGAGATGTTCTCGTAGCGGAAATCCTTATGCTCATGCAGTTGGCGCAAGAGGTTGCCCGGTCGCTCAATCGGGCCGGTGACCAATTGCGGGAAAAACATCACATAAAGCGAATAATAACCGAAGTGTCGCTCCGCCTTTTGGTGGCCGCGATACACCTCAATCACATAACTCATGCTTTGGAACGTGTGGAACGACAAACCGATGGGGAGGATGATGTTCACCGAAGTGCGCACATCCAACCCCAACTTTTGGCAAAGCCACACGAAATTGTCGTTAATGAAGCCTAAATACTTGAAAATGAACAGCACCAGCAAGGTTGAAACCACGCTGATGACGAGGAAAGTCTTCTTCTTTTTGGGTTCGTTTTCATGCTTTTCCATCAAAATGCCCGCCGAATAGTCGATGATGATGGTGACGAGCAGAATGAGGATGTACTTGGGCACAAACCACATATAGAACACGCAACTTGCGGCCAGCAGCATCAGCCAACGCGCCTTTTGTGGCAGCAGGTAGAACAGCAGCACCACAATGGGCAGAAAGATGACGAACTCTATGGAGTTGAAGACCATAAAAACCTCAGTATCAGGTTACTTGATTTTCTTTACAGCGGTCTGCAAAATCTTGTCGCCTTGGTTCCTGTCGTAGACATAGACCACCAAGTAGCACTCATCGGCATTGTAATCGGCATTGATTTCAGTGTTATAGCTGAAAGAGAAAGTATCGTCGGAATCCACATGATGGTCTTCGAACGACTCGCCGTATGCCCCATTGAGCGTACCACGGAACACATTATGGAACACATATTCCTTATCGGTGCCACCCGGAATGATTTGCCAGCCCACAATGTTGTCTTCTACCAAACATGCAGTGATGAAAAAATGTCCATCCCGGTCAGTCAATGACACGGCTTGAATATTCACTTGCAATTGACGTGAGGTTGGGTCAAACTGGCGACCTATCACAATCTCAAACGATTGTTCTTCGTCCAAAGCGGTCACCACTGGGGTGTCGATTTGCTCCACTTTGAGCGAGTTGCCATCAGTCAAGGCCACATGGTCAACGGTGAACAAAGGGTTGGAATCGTGATTGTTGTACCATTCCGTGCCCTCATCAGTAAGGAAATTAGGGAACTGACCCATAGGTTGTGCCAAAAAACCAGCGTGAACGCTCATAATGAAGATGTGGTCTTCGTCCAATTGATGCTGAAGGTTGTGGGCATATTCGGCGGCGGCAGGGCAATTGACGCAACGCGCACCCGTGAAGTCCTTGATAAGCACCATCTTACCTGTAGGCTCCACATCGCCGCCTTCCACGATGGCCATCACCGTATAGGCTGCCGTCGTGCCATTTTGGGCTGTCACGGTATAGGTCACGGGGTTGGTGAAGTCTTGGGCCACACCGGAAGCAGGTTCCACCGTGGCACCTTCCGACACTTCAATGGTGGGCACCAATTGCGTGACATCGGTTTCGGCAGGAAGCACGAAAGAAATCCTACGAGCAACTTCGTCGATTATGCCATCTTCATCCAACGCATCGAAGCGGAACGAAAGGATGCTTTTTTCGTTGTCGGCATCGTGAACTATGGCCTCCACCATATACTGCGCCGTGGCACCGCTCATGGCGGTGACGGTGTAATAAACAGAGTTGGTAAAGTCTTGAGTCACGCCCGATTTAGGCTCGATGGTGGCATAGTTTGAAATGATAATGGTCGGCGTCAGATGGGTCACATCCGTTCCTGCAGGGAAATCCAACCTCACCATCTTGTTGTCCTCGTCAACAGTGCCATAAACACTGTCCACTTTAAATTCCAAAATAAATCTCTCGTCTTCAGCACCTTGGATATAAGGTTCCTTCTCGACATCGCAGGCGTTCAGGAACAACATCGTGGCTATCAACGCCATACCTATTCTAAATAATCTTTTCATAGTTCCAATCGTTTAGGTTTAAACATCAATTAAAAACTCGTTGAAACGGTCAGCGAAACGCCGCTTGAGGCGGGTACCGTGCGGCACACACCGCCCACGCAAACCACACCCTCGCTTTGGCGACCGGCACTCAGCATGACGCGCGTGGCTTCATGGATATAGGTGATTGTACCCGTGAAGTAATGGTCGCGGTATTCCTCAACGGGGTTGCCGTAGTTCCACTTGTCGGCAAAGGAGAACGACCAGTGAGGGGTGATGGAGTATTCCAGCAAAGCGAAAGCCCAATCGCCGCGCTTCTGGAAGTCCTTCTTCTCGCTTTCCTCCACCTCGTAGCCTTTGTGGACTTCGTTTTCCCAAAGTCCTTGGAGTTCAAGGCGAAGGCTCTGTTTCTTGTTGATTTTATAGGTCACGTCAAGGAAACCTATGTTGGCCTTCACCACAGGTGAGCCAGCGTGTCCTTCGATGGTTTCGATGTCGTAATACAAGTTGATGTATTGCGCCGTGACGTGCCAATCCTTGTTGATTTTCTTGTCAATTTCAAAGTTGATGTCGCGGAAGAAGCGGTGGTCGCTGATGGCGAAAAACTTGGAAGTGTAGCCCAAGGTGCCCGACTCGTTCAAGGCCATCGCATTGCCATACTTGACGGAATCGCGGACGATGTCGTTCACTTGGCTCATGTTGAAAGTGAGTTTTGTGCCATATTTTCCGCCAAGTGCAGTGCCTTTCGGGATGGTGTAGTTCACCTGCAACTGGGCTGCCATCTCGCCGTTGGGCTGCGTCGAGTAGGTGTACATTGACGGCAGGCTATGCGTGTGTGTATAATTAATAGGTGGAATGAAGTTGATGTCCAAGTCGTTTTGCTTGCCCGTGTACATCGACTTAAAACTCATGTTGTCAATGCGTTTCACCTGCAAAACGGCACCGAAGCCCTTCTGGGAATAACTCAGCGAAGCCATCAAGGCTTGGCCTTCCTTGTAGATGAAATTGTTGATGGCCGACGGGTCGTTGATTTTGTAAGCATACTCGGTGCTGAAGGCGAAATTGCCATAGCCCAAGTTGATGCGTGCAGCAGCGGCACCCACGTTTTCAGGGATGTTGTAGAACATGCTTTGGTTGACCTGCTTCTTGCTGACGAAACTTCCTCCGATGCTCATTTTGAACTTGGAATCGTTGAGTGCTGTGATGCTTTCGTTCAAGTCCCATTCTGCATCCACGCCACGCACGATGCCGCGATAGTCGTCGGTGGCAAAATTGCGCTCCAAATAAGGTGCCCAAAAATAGCGCTGGCGGCCATACACGCCCTTTAAGGTTATGCCTTTTGCGGGACGCAGCACCACACGAGCACCGCGCAGGGCATTATCCATGCCCAATGACCACTCCTCATAGGAGCGGAACACAAGGCCACTGCCGAATTGGTCGTAGATGTCGCCCACAGTCATGCCGATGAAACCGTTGTCGTAGGTGGCAAAGAAATTGGCCAATCCTACGCCGTTCAGTTCTTTTCGGAAACCGTTCATTTCAGGCAAAAACGCCTCGAAACGGATGCCTGCCGAGAAATTGCCGTTGGCATAATTCACTTTTCCGAAGCCGTTGATACCCAACTTCTTACCATTGAGTTCGGTGATGCCGATACCCTCATCGAGCATGTAATATTGCGCATCGGTCTGGAAACTGCCGCTCACTTGGCTGTTTTCAAGCAACGACTGAGCACCCGCCTTGAAACTTGTCGTCAAAGCGAGTGCGAGTAGTACGAGTATATGTTTTCGCATAACTTCCTGATTTACTTTTTCTTCTTTGCGATTTTCAGAATCTCTTCGTAAAGTTCGTCTTCGGCGCCTTCGAAGTAGCCCGTGTGTTGATAGACGATTTTGCCGTTGCCATCAATCAGGAAAGTGTGGGGCGGATTGCTCACGTTCATTGCGCGTTTGAGGTCGCTGTTCACGTCCAAAAGCACCTCAAATTCCCAGCCCTTGCCTTCCACGGTGGGCTTCACCTTGGCGGTCGAGCGCGAGTCGTCGATGCTGACCGAGTAAATCTTCACGCCGGTTTCGTCCTGCCAGTCTTGATACACGTCGTTCAGGGCGTTGTGTTCCTTGATGCAGGGACCGCACCAAGTGGCCCAAAACGTGATGACGATGGGATTGCCGTTGTTCGACAGTTTGGAAATGTTCACATCTTTGCCGTTCAAGTCCTTCAAGGTGACATTCGGCAGATCCGATTTCGATTGCGCATGAAGACCCGTGAAAACCAAGGCCATCAGCACCAGTGTCATAAGTTTTTTCATTTTGCTTGTTGATTTAATGATTTAATATTCAATGATTTCAAAATTTCAAATTTCAAGATTTCTGATTTTCGGCTGCCACAATGTGACAGCCCTACACCTCCTACTTCCTACCTCCTACCTCATACTTCTTACCTCCTACCTCTCCTCAATCTGACAATATACCTCCAGCAACTTGCAATACCGCTCCGCCCTGATGCTCACCTTTTTGACGATGTTCGGAATCAGGACACATTCGCCTTGCTTTACAAAAACCGCGCCATTTTCCCAAACCAACGAAAAAATTCCTTCCGTGCAGAGCAAAATCACGAAAGAATCGAGGTTGCTGTAGTCCTTTTCCATCTCACCCTGAAGTTGGAGCAAGTTGGTCACAAAATATTGGCAATCAACGACGGGAACGGTCTTGTTCATCACATCTTGCACCTCGATTTTGTACTGGTCGGGGATATTGAAATCGATGGCCTCCACCGACTGCGGTATGTGCAATTCACGGCTCATGCCCGCCTCATTGATGCGGTCCCAATCGTAGATGCGGTAGGTAGTGTCGGAAGTCTGTTGAATCTCCGCGACCATGATGTCAGGGCCAAGGGCATGAACACGCCCCGCAGGGATGAAAAAGACATCGCCCGCTTCGACCTTTTCATAGTTCAACACATCACGCAAAGTATTGTTCTTCATCACTTTGACATAATCCATCCGAGTCATTTCGCGATTGAAACCCATCACGAGTTCGGCATCCTTGTCGGCATGCATCACATACCACATTTCGGTTTTTCCATTGCCTATGCCACGTTTTTCAGCCAATTCGTCGTCGGGATGCACTTGCACCGAAAGCCAGTCGTTGGCATCGATGATTTTGAGCAGCAGCGGAAACTGCTCGCCATATTTGTCGAACACGCTTTCCCCAACCAAGTCGCTCATGAAAGTCTCTACCAAGTCGTTGATTTCGTCGCCCACAAAGTCGCCGTTGGCCACTTCGCTTTGCTCGTCCCAAAGGCCAGAAAGCAGCCACACCTCGCCGCAGTTGGGCAACGAACCAAAGTCCAGACCAAGTTGCTCCTTGATTTTGCGCCCGCCCCAGATTTTGTCCTTGAAAATGGGCTTGAATTTTAGGGGATAGAGTACAGTTTGCATCGCGCTTTGAAATTTCGGGGGCAAAGATAAGACTAAATCCTAAACATAGAGCAATTTTCCGTAGTTTTGTGGCAAATTTTAAATTATGCAAAACCTCATCGAATTAAGACATATCCTCCACGCCCACCCCGAGCTTTCGGGACAGGAGACGCTGACCAACAGGATCTTGAACGAATGGGTGAAACAAACCCGCCCCGACCAAATCATCGAGAAAATAGGCGGCTACGGCTTGGCTGCCATTTACAAAGGTGCGAAGCCCGGCAAGCGCATCCTCATCCGTGGCGACATCGACGCGCTCCACATCCCTGAGCCTAACGACTTGCCTTATCGCTCACAAAACCAAGGCGTTTCGCACAAATGCGGCCACGACGGCCACGCCACCATCCTCTGCGGCTTGGCGCAATGGCTCGGCGAGCAACGCCCCGACCAAGGCGAAGTGGTGTTGCTTTTCCAGCCCGCTGAAGAAATCGGACAAGGCGCACAAGCCATCATCGACGACCCTCAATTCGAGCAAATCAAGCCCGATGTGGCCTATGGGCTGCACAACCTGCCCGGTTTCGACAAAGGTAAAATTATGGTGAAGGATGATTGCTTTGCGGCGGCCTCCTTTGGCTTGAAACTCATCTTCGACGGTCGCACGGCACACGCCTCGCAGCCCGAAACGGGACACAGCCCTTCGGAGCTCTTGGCCTTGCTCATCCACCATTTGGAGAAAAAACGCGAATTGTTAAAAGAGGTGAAGCCGCTGACGACTTTTGTCATCACGCACGCCATTTTGGGAGAAGAAACTTTCGGCGTTGCGCCCGGCCACGCCGAGATTTGGCTCACCTTGCGCAGCTTCGACGACCGCAACCTGCAACTGATGGCCACTGAAATTATTGAGTTTTGCCGCGCCAAGGCCAAAGACCACCTTTTCGACTTCAACTTCTCCGAACACGAGGCCTTTGCCGCCACCAACAGCGACCCCAATTGCGTGAAAACCATCGAACAAGCTGCCCGAAACCTCGAATTGGGCCTCGGCCACTTGGACGAGCCTTTCCGCTGGTCGGAGGATTTCGGAAGGTTCGGAACTGTCTGCCCGATAGGATTTTTCGGCCTCGGCTCAGGTGTAGAACAACCTGCGTTGCACAATCCCGAATTCGACTTCCCTGACGATATTTTGGAAGTGGGAATGGGGATGTTTTGGGAGATAATCCGGTTGGAGTTGGAAGTTAATAGTTAGGAGTGTGGAGTTGTAGTGCTGTCACAAGGTTGCTGAGCTTGTTGAAGCATTGTAGCAGCCTAATCACACCAACCGCATAATCTCTTGGACAATCGCCCGCGAATACGCATTCGCCACCTCGACGATGAACTTCCCAAAGTCAACGCGGGCGTTGTGGTCGGCGGTATCGCTGATGGTACGGATGACGGTGAAGGGCGTGCCAAACTCCAAACAGACCTGCGCCACGGCTGCGCCTTCCATCTCAACACATTGTACATCTGGCAACAAGGACAATATTTCGTCTCGTTTTTCAACACTGTTGATGAACTGGTCGCCGCTGGCAATGTCGCCGAAATGCAAAGTCGGATTGAGGTTGAACTCCTTGACGGCCTCCTTGCCCACTATACTTTCTACACCTTTATTAATAAGGTTTGTCACGGCACGTCCGGCCAAAGCGGTCAGGTCGGGGTCGCTGTCCACATAGACGCGGTTGAGCAAGGGAAGCTCGAAGCGCGAAATGATAGGTCGTGCATCCAAGTCGTGCTGCACCAAGCGTTTGGAAACGACGATGTCGCCCACCTTCAGTCCGTCGGCCAAAGCACCTGCCGTGCCAATGAAAAACAAGTCGGTGACGGCGAACTCTTGTATTAATAAGGTGGCGGTAATCGTGGCGGCCACCTTGCCCCATTTGGAGAAGGCCACCACGCAGCGCACGTTGCCGATTTTGCCCACCACAAACTCACGGTTGGCGATTTTGACGACGGTCTTTTCCGTCAAAAGGGCTTTCACCTCGTCGATTTCTTGCGCCATCGCGCCTAATATTCCGATGTTTCGAGTCATGATTTCAAATTTTAACTACGAATTTCACTAATTTGACGAATCTTGTTTTTGATGAATTTTGGACGCAAGCGTCCGAATGAACACGAATGACTCTCATAAAATTCGTAATCATCTGCGGCATGCCCGCAAAATTATTCGTCAAAATGCGTTTCATTCGTGCAATTCGTAGTTTATTTCAAGCTGCAAAAATAAAAAATCTTACCTTTGCAAAAATTTACCGAATGAAGAAAATCTGTATTTTTTGTGGCAGCAGTATGGGCTTCGACCCGATTTATCGCCAAAAGGCAGCCGAATTGGGGCACGTTTTGGCTGACAACCATTGCGAACTGCTTTACGGCGGCGGCAACGTGGGCCTGATGAATGTCATCGCCGAGGTGATGAAGGAACGTGGCTGCCGAATTGTCGGAACCATCACGCAACACCTGTTGGATATGCGGGTGGGGCGGCCCGACATTGACGAATTGATTGTGGTCGAAACGATGTCTGAACGCAAGAAAATCCTTGAGGATATGGCCGATGCCTTCATCGCTATGCCGGGTGGTGTGGGTACGATGGACGAGTTTTTTGAAGTGATGGTGCTCAGCCAGTTGCGTGTTTTTGACAAGCCCGTCGCGCTCTTCAACGTGAACGGCTTCTATGACGACATTGTCCGTTTCCTCGACCGCGCCACCAACGATGGCTTCATCCACCGCGAACACACCGACAACCTCATCGTCAGCGACGACCCGAAAGCGCTTTTGGAGGGTATCGAGAACTTCAAGCCGGTGGAATTGAAGAAGTGGGTGAGTGAGATTAAGGAACAGGTTAATAGTTGAGAGTTTAGAGTTTAGTGTTAATACCAGCCCCGTAGGGGCGACACATCAGTAAGCAGGCGACGTAAGTCCCTGCATACCTGCATAAAACAAAGAAACTATGATAATAATAGGAATCACAGGCACCCTCGGTGCGGGCAAAGGCACCATCGTCGATTATCTCGTCAAGGAGAAAGGTTTCGTACATTATTCGGTGCGGGCCTATATTACGGAAGAATGTCAGCGTCGTGGCCTCGAAGTGAACCGCGACACGCTCACCCTCGTGGGCAACGACCTCCGCGCCAAGAATTGTCCGAGTTACATCACCGACCAACTCTTCGAGCGTGCCAAGGCCGAAGGCAAAAACGCCGTTATTGAGAGCGTGCGCACACCAGGCGAAATCGCTTCGTTGCGACAAAAAGGCGAGTTTTATCTTTTCGCTGTCGATGCCGACCGCAAAATCCGCTACGACCGCATCTATCTTCGCGGCTCAGAAACCGACCACATTGATTTCGAGACCTTTGTGGCCAACGAGGAGCGCGAGATGACCGCCACCGACCCCAACAAGCAGAACCTCGGCGCGTGTATCAAGGAGGCGGATTTCGTGTTCATGAACGACGGCTCCATCCCACAACTGCACCAACAGGTGGAAAAGGTACTGACCCAACTGCATGTGCGCCCTTCGTGGGATGACTATTTCCTCAACTTGGCCGACACCGTCAGCGAGCGCGCCACCTGCAACCGTGGCCGTAGCGGCTGCGTCATCGTTAAGGACAAGCAAATCTTGGTGACGGGCTATGTCGGCTCGCCACGTGGACTGCCACACTGCGATGACGTAGGTCACCTCTTCCGCAAGACCATCCACGAGGACGGCAGCGTCACCCAGCATTGTGTGCGCACCGTCCACGCCGAGCAGAACGCCATCTGTCAGGCCGCCCGTCGCGGTATCGCCTTGGACGGCAGCACCTTGTATTGCCGTATGACCCCTTGTCGCACTTGCGCTATGCTCATCATCAACTGCGGCATCGTGCGCGTGGTGTGCGAGCGTCGCTACCATTCCGGACAAGAAAGCGAGGAGATGTTCAAGCAAGTGGGCATTCAGTTGGAGTATAAATACGACGAAGTCCAGCAGTACGAAGGTCAACGCTGCGAAGGTTGATTTTGTGCGAATTTTCGGAATGCCATTCCGAATTTTATCGGAATTTTCGGAATACTACTCCGAATTTTCACGGTTTTTCAGTAGATTTTCCCAGCCCAAAGTTGTTCAAAGAACTGCTTGACGGGCCAGATTTCCACATCCTTGAGCAAGCGGGGATTAGGGTCGAGGGAAACCACAATCATACGCATGTCGGGGTGTTCTTCCTTGAAGGCTTTCAAACCGTGCAAGTGCCGCGATTGCACTTCGTCCGTCGATTTGATTTCAATGCCCACCTCGGCATCGCCCAGAACAGCATCCACCTCGTAATCGGTATAGGTGTGCCAATATGACAATTTATCCAATTGCCCACGATAGCCCAAATAAGCGATAATTTCCTGAATGACAAGATGTTCGAATGCGTGTCCAAAATCCGTTGAACCCGGTTTCAAGGCACGGCGGCTCAACAAATAATTGGGAATGGAGACATCGAAATAGTAGAAACGCGGCGCTTGCCTGATTTTGCGCTTCACGACCTTGGAATATACAGGCACCATATAGCCCACCAAAGTTTCCTCCAAAATGGAAAAATAGGCCGCGACCGTTTTGGAATCGATGCCGCAATCTTGCGCGATATTGCTGTAGTTCACCATTTCTCCGTCGGTCAGGGCGGCGGCCTCCAAAAAGCGCGTAAAGGTGGAGAGGTTGCGCACCAAGGCCTCTGCCTTGATTTCCTCGCGAAGATACACCGCCACGTATGCCTGCAACATCGACCAGTATTTGTCCGACTTGGCCAAATAATGCCTCGGTATCATCCCTTGGTTGACGGCTTTAACCACATCGAAATCAGGGATTTCGGCACTCACCAAAGGATAGAGGTTGGTTTGCATTGCCCGACCGCCAAGCATATTGGCTCCACCGCGACGCAGTTTTCGGGCACTCGACCCGCTGAGGATAAAACGGAGGCCTTTCCGAACGATGAGCCATTGCACCTCGTTCAAAAGAATGGGCAGCGACTGAACCTCATCGATGATGACCAAAGTGCCGCTTTCGCACATTTCCAAATCTTGCCTCAACAGGGAAGGATTGCGTTGCAGGCGTTCATAAGTGTTGCTTTCAAGCAAGTCGTAGAAGCGGGCATTGGGAAACAATTGCAGCAACAAGGTGGTTTTCCCCGTTTGTCGCGCGCCAAACAGGAAAGTGTTGTCCTCACCAAGGGTTTCCGCCTTTAAAAAACGCTCAATCATAGCCGTTAATTTTGCCGCAAAAATAAAAAAATTCGGAATACCATTCCGAATTTTATCGAAATTTTCGGAATTGAATTCCGAATTTTCTAAAAAGGATTTCTATTTTTCTGCGGGAGCCACCAGTTTCATCCGAATGGTGGAGCCGTCTTTCAACTTGCCTTTGAGCGTGAATGTGATGCAGTTTTCGGTTTCCTCAAGCAGCATTGTGCCGCTCTTGAACGGGGATTCACCGTCAAAGGTCATTTCATCGTGAATGGCACCTCCAATGTCATCGGGCGACGAATGCCACGAAAAGTCTTGATAACCAACAGAAAAACTCAAAGGATAATCTGTCTTTTTCGTAAGGTCGATGGTTTGCCCCAGTATCTCGTAAGGGATGTGATAGAACTTGAACGAGCCAAGGGAGGCCCCTATGAAGGTTTCCTCTGAGAACGCTTCGATGGAATAGTCGTCGTGGAACGGAGGCGCAAACCTGCATTTCATAGTGTAGTGGGTTTCGTTGCGAACCAATTCGTTGTCTTCCGGACTGAAAGCGTAGCCCCAATCCTTGTTGCAAGAAGAGAAAGTAAACATACCTGCCACTACCAGCAGCATCAGCATTAATTTCATTGTTGTTTTCATAACTTATTGATTTTGAAATTACAAGATGATTATTATGTTATTGATTATGAAATTACAAGATGATTATTATGCAAAAATCAGGCCAAAGATGTTTTTTCTTATGGCTTATTTCGCGATGGTTATCCGATTCGTATGGGGAACGCCTTGCTTGTCGTGGATGTGCAGCAGATAAACCCCTTCCGGCAAGCCCTCTACACCGATTTCATTTGAGTTTCTTACCGTCTTCACCAATTGCCCGATGGCATTATAAACCTGCACTTCGGCGACCTCAATGCCATCTATCGTCACCTTTTCCTTGGTAGGGTTGGGATAAATAGTCAACAAGCTTTCCGGCTTTTCGGTCAAGCCCACACAATTTGAATAATAGAATGTGGTGGTATAGCCATCGCCATTTGCCCGCAACTGCCAATCCAGCAACTTGTTATGGATGGGCAACTCATCATCCCAAACCATCCAGATACCCGCAACGGTTTCCACTGGCACCGAGAGGTCGTAGTTGTAGGTCATCGTGTTTTCCAGTTCCCAATCCCTTAAATCGCCGTTGTAGTAATTCGCTGAAGAATAGCAATTCCCGTTGGCATCATAATAATATTCAGTCATGTAGGTATAAACCCAGTCGTCAAGTTCATAGATGGTTGATGTGGTTTCTGTATGTCGGTTGCCTGCTTCATCATATTCGTATTCAACCTTCCAGCTTTCTATCCAGTCACCCTCCCAATTGCTTTGTAACTGTTCTCGGCAGAGACCTTCGGCGTTGTAGTAATAATCGTTTCTTGTGAGAGGATTCCAACTGTTTTCGCCATGGTAATAATAGATGTCGTTCTGTAGTTTTCCATCCTCGTATTCCCATGTCATCTTGTTTTCCGCTACCCAATCCTCTTCAAGAGCATAACCTATCGACAGCACCATGTGACCGTCCGCATCGTATTCGTAGGTGTATTTGCCGATGGCAACCCACTCATCACCATCAAGTTCGTATTCGTATTCATCTGAAATCCATTCGCCATTCTCATATAGGAATACTGATTTACTGGCATGGCCTTCAGTGCTATCCATGATCATCGTGATACGGTCTTGCTCATCATAGGCATACTTCTCGGTATAGTCGTACATCCAACTGTCATCAAACCAGTAATAGTCGATTTTCACGCAGTTGAAGCGCTCATCATACCCGAACACACTTTTTTGGAAGTCACCATAAACGCTATCCAATTGCTCGCTGAAGGTGTTGGCGTAACGGTTCCATTTTTCCACCTGCCTGATTTTGCTTTGCATCTGTTTGAGCAAATCTTGTTCATTCCTGGTTTGTTGCGCAAAGGCCGAAACCACAGTGCAAGTCATTGCCGCCAAAAACACCAGCAGCGTTCCGAATCTGAATTTTCTGTTGTTCATAATACTTTAATTTTAGGTATTGATAATTTGATTTGAATTTATGATGCAAAAGTATAGCAATTTTTTGCTGTTTTTTCAAGTTCAAAGGCCATTACAAACATATGCAAAACCACTTCGTTGTTTTACAACACGTTGCAATTCCTGATTACAACATTTCACTTATCGCTCTCCCACCTGCTCATCCCTCCATGTAGCACTTTCCACCGCATCATCCGCTCGTAGAAAGCTTTTATCGTGTCTTCCTTTGTGGTGTCCACTTCGGCTTTCGCTTGTTCGGCTGAAGGCATCGTGCCCACTTCGTGTTTCTTCTGATGGCATCCCGCCAGCAGCAGGGCGGCCAAAGCAACCACTGTTGCCACGAGAATTTTGGATGAAGGCGAATTTTTCATGGCTTATCTTATTACCGTAATGCGCTCCGTTTGCGAAACTCCCTTTGCATCGGTAATCCGCAGCAAGTAAACGCCCTCCGTCAAGTCTGAGATTTTGATTTCGTTTGAGTTTCGCACCGTCTTCACCAATTGCCCAAGGGCATTGTAAACCTGCACTTCGGCGACTTCAATGCCATTTATCGTCACTTTTTCTTTGGCGGGGTTGGGATAGCAAGTCACTTGAACAAGGCTCGTTTCTTCCTCATCTACCGACATCAAACCGTCCTCGATGAAATTGGTGAACTCGTTCCAATATGGTGCGCTCTGATAGTCGGCAAGCGTCCCGATGGGGATGTGGACAGGAATGTCTTTGTTCACACCAGAAAAGGCATTGTACCAAGCCGTTGGCGGAACCTCGCAATGGATTTTCATGCAATTCAGTCTATCGCAATATTGGAAAACACCCGATTGTATGGTATCGACTTGCGAACCGATTTCAAGTTGCTCCAAGCGGCCACAATCCCAAAACAGGTCCCATTCGATAGTTTTCAGTGCTTCGGGAAGGTGAACTTCCTTGAATCTTGTACGAGCAAACGCATGGTCGCCAATGGTGGTAACTCCATCTGGAACATACAGATTTCCAGTAAAATAAGTGGTGTAAAATGCATATTTACCAATATACTGCAAGTTTTCGGGAAGCGTCAAAGTACCTGTGAATGTGGCATATTTGAAGGCTTCATCTTCGATAGAAACGACAGATTGAGGGATGACAAGATTACCTTGGTTCTCAACGGCCAAAAAAGCCCTTTCTCCAATGACAATAATGTCTTCTGGAATGACGGTCGTTTTCGTGCCTTGAATCAGTTTCTTGGTCTCTCGTTCAATAATGGCGTTACTTTCAGAATAATAGACGGGGTTGTTCTCATTCACTTCCAGAGTCACGAGTTTAGAACAGGCCCAGATGAAACCAGGACCCAGATAAGTAACCGATTCAGGAATTCTGAAAGCCGTGATTTTCCATAAACTGGAAAAGGCATACGACCCTATGGAAACCACGGAATTGGGGATATTAATCTCGCCAGTGATACTCATGCAGCCATTGAAAGCCCAGTCGCCAATGACCACCACGAGATCAGGAATCACCAAATTGCCAGTAAATTGAGAGCATCCGTCGAAAGCATAACTGCCGATGTAAGTAACCGTGCTCGGAATCACCAAAGAACCTGTCATTCCGCCGCATCCTCTAAAAGCTCCGTCATCAATACTGGTAACGGTGTAGGTCTGTCCTTCGAAGGTCACTTCCAAAGGAAAAACAATGTTGCCTGCGGGTTCGTCATAGCCGTCCCAATAATCTAATGTGACATAACTATAAGGAGCAGGATGCGTCATGGTCACCTCGTGATTAATGGAATCTGTAATAATGTAATACAGGGTTTGTCCTGTTTCGCATTCAGCGCTGAAATCATATCCGTCCCAAGGATTGGATTGGCCGTAACCCATCGCCGCCATAACCATCAGGCAGCAAAGCATCATGAATTGTTTTGTCGTTTTCATAACTATTAGGTTTAGAAATTTTCGGCAAAACTACACCAATATCCCACACCTGTCAAGAAAAACAATGTGCGGATTTGTGCGGGTTTTTGGCTATCGTCCCGATAATCAAATGGATACGGATTGCTCCAATACTCATCTTATCTGGCCAAGTATGGTTTCGGGAGATGTTCCCATCAACGTAATGGCTGAAAGTTTCCGCCCCATATCTTTTAGCGAGTGTCCGCAATGATACAGAGAATCGTCTATTATCAGCCAACGGTCATGTGAAGGCTTTGACCATAAATGCGTTTCTATCAATCCAGCACTTAAAGAAGCGTTGTGGGTATTCCTTAAATTGGCCAAGTCTTTGCCTGAATAGATGTCGGCGGAAACACCTTGATTGCGCACATCAAGCATCTCGAAAGTAGCGGCATCTATATACCCATCAATGATGACAACCCGTTTTTGTGCGCTTTTGATGAGTTTTTCAAGCAACACACGGGCTTCGAAAAATTCTCCCTCGAAAAACACTTGCTCCACTGGCGGCAAGTTTGTACGGACGAAAAAATCAATCTTTTCTTGATGTTCTTGTAAAACATTCTCATGTTGGGCAAGCCGCCTGTCGATGCGTTCTTCCATCGCAATCAGCCGCTGGTTTACCGCATAGCCTTTCAACATGTATTCTTTTAAAACAGAGGTCGCCCAACGGCGAAACTGCGTCGCGTTTGCACTATTAACCCGATAGCCGACTGAGATAATCATATCAAGGTTATAGAAATCGATGTTGCGGCTTACTTGCCGGTTTCCCTCTTTTCGAACTACTCTAATTTTTTGAGTAGTTGCCTCCGGGTCGAGTTCATTGGTCTTGAAAACACTTTGAATATGGTAGGTTATGTTGTTCTCTTTTACATCAAACAAGACGGCCATTTGCTGTTGGGTCAGCCATACCGTTTCGTTCTCTAATTTGACTTCCAATGAAAGTTGGTCATTGGGCTGGTAAAGAACGATTTCCCCTGTGTTTATTGTAGCTGGTAAAAGTAATATGTTTTCGCCTTGATTCATGATGTTGAATAAATATGGCACAAAAATACTATAAACCTAAAGAATAAGCAACAAGAAACTGAAAAACTCACACAGATGCGGCAAAACTTCGCATCGTGATAGCAATCGGTTCCTCGCTGCCGAAAATGCCTTTCAGTTTGCGGCTGCGCTCGCTCACGGTGTTGTAGGCGCGCTGCATCAGGGCGGAGATGTCGGCATCCGAAAGGCCGAGCAGGTAGAGGCAGCAATAGTCAAGGTCGCCCTTGGTGAGGTTGGGATAGGCCTTGGCCAAACGAATGGTGAACTGATTGAAGTGGCGGTCGGCAGCCTCGCGCAAAGCCATCACCTGCTCCTTGCCCAGGGCATAGTCATGGTATAGCTTGCAGTCCATTTGCGCCTTGAATTGTCCTTCGTGTACCCGCTCCATAATGAGGCGACAGATAGGCTCATCGTTGAACGATTCGGCTTGCGCCTCCTGCTTCGGCGCACCGTTGCCCACTTGTTGCCGCATCTGGTCCTTTAGCTCGCGCAGCTCCTGGTTGCTCTTTTTCAGCCTCCCCGACATTGAGGCTTTCTCCAAGCGGTGCGCCTCTTGCACGGCTTCCATCTGTTGGCTCGCCGCGTCGCGCTGCTGCTTCATCTTGCGCCTGTGCAGTAGCCAAGCCAACAGTGCAGCCACCACAACGAGAACACACGCCACAACGATCATCCTGTTCCTCCGCAGCCGCGCTGCCTGCTGCCTTTCGGCCTCGGCTCGCTCTTGCTCCCACTGCAAATGTTGTTGAAACAATTCGTTGAGTTGCGAGACTTGCGCGTTGCTCTCCGCTTGAAGAACTGCATTTTCCGCTTGATATACAGCATATTGGGTAGCCATTAGTGTATCACCTCGGCTTTGGTAAATGTCGCGTAAAAATCTGGCGGCAGATCTTTTCATTGCAGCATCACCTTTGTTTTCAAATACTTGAGTAAAATAGACCAATGCAGAATCATATTGATTGGTTAAATAATAAATGTTTGCAATGGTATTATATCGCGTCAACTTTTCGTCTTCAGTAGGTGATTGAACCGCCATACGTTTCAAATCATTTAAAGGTTCTTCGCCGCCTCTGTTTTCATCAAAATAAACAACGGCTGATAACGAAATCAAATCCCTGTAAATCATATTGTTTGTATCGTGCAACTGCTTCAATGACTCGTTGAAACAATACTTGGCACTATCCAATTGGTTTATTTTGTAGTATTGTTTTGTAAGGAGACTCCACGTTTTGGCCGTGCCATTGAGAGAGGTTGGCTCTATACTGTTGAAAATGAGGACTTTCTTGTAGCAAATAATGGCGGGTTCCTGCATATATTGTTTCGAAAACAAATCACCGATGCGGCCGTATGTCAACGCCATAAACCGAGGCAGATGTTCAACATGTAGAGACGCAAAATCTTGCGTCTCCAAATTCGGGAAATGCGTCTCCACAATCTCCAACGCTTTCAGATACTCCCCGCAAGCCGCCACCACGCTATCACGCTCGTAATAGCCCACGCCATTCATATAATGGGCGCGGGCCGAGAGAAAAACATTCACGTATCGAGACGGCCCTTCGACAAGCTCAGGGACCTGCATTAGACTATCAAAATAATGTACAGTCTGCAACAATTCCGTGCGGTTGCTCTGCCCATAGTCATTCTTATAAAGCAATTCTGAAACCAGCAGTTGGCAATAATGCTTCTCAAACACATTGAGGCTGTCGGCCTTGGGGCTTGCCGCAAATTCCATCATCACCGCCAAGGCACTGTCGGGATGGTGCCACATCAGGGTGTCGATTTGCGACAATTCATAGGTCGGTCCTTCGACTTCTTCGGCAAGCTCAGGAGCCGAGGTCTCAGAAACCTTATTTGATTGGGTGCAAGCGACCAACAGCAAAATCAAAACTCCTATGATGTGGTGAATTTTCATCGCTGCAAAAATAGTCAAAATCTTTATACCTTCTTCCCCACAAGTCGCACCACCAATCCCAAAACGGCAAAGCCCATCAGGAAGGCTGCCCAAGATGGCAGCCCCAAGGCCGTGGGCAAAATGCCTATCAGCAGAGCCACGCCGCCCACCGTGAGAGCGTATGGCATCTGCGTACTGACGTGCTGCATGTGGTTACAGCTTGAAGCCAAAGAGCTCATAATTGTCGTGTCGGAAATCGGGGAGCAGTGGTCGCCCATGACGGAGCCGGCCAACACCGAGGCCACAACATTGTAGAACAGCGGCATCGTGGCCTCCACCGACAAGCCCTGCTCTTGGCAAAGCAGCCAAGAAGAGGGGAGAATCAGCGGGTAGAGGATGGCCATCGTGCCCCACGAAGTGCCTGTCGAAAAGCCTATCAATGCGGCCAAAAGGAAAGTCAGCACGGGCACTATAGCGGGCGATAGCGACCATTCCAAAAGCAATTGCGAAACAAACTCAGCCGTGTGCATATCTTTGGTTACCAAAGCGATGGACCAAGCCATTGTCAGAATCAGCACGGCGTTGAACATAGATTTGAAGCCTTCCACCATTTCTTCCATCACCTTGCTAAAGGTCAATGCGCCGCGCAAAAGCGTCACCACAATGGCGGTCAGCATAGAGCACAGCGAAGCCCAAAGCAAAGCCTGATAGGAATTGGCCGCCCCGATGGTCGCGGAGAGTTTGGGGAAGAAACCCTCGCTATTATCATTCCAAACTGAAGCATCATATCCCGTTGCAACCAATCCGACAATGGTGCCGAAAACCAGCACCGCCAAAGGGACCAAGGCATCCATAATGTGGGCTGGTTTGGCCACGCTGTTGGTCGTTTCGGCTTCCATCGCCGAGGCCAATCGTGCCTTCCTTTCCGCCGCCAGCATAGGGCCGAAGTCGCGACCACTGAGAATAATCATCAGCACAAAGCCGAGCGTGAGGAAAGGATAGAAACTGTAGGCCAACGAATGGAAAAACACCGAATAGGCTGAGGCATCCAAACCTATGGCGCGGATACCGTCCTGAATGTAGCTCAACTCCGCGCCAATCCAAGTGGTGACAAAAGCCACGGCCACCACCGGCGCGGAAGTGGAATCGACGATGTAGGCCAATTTCTCGCGCGACACCTTCAGCCGGTCGGCAATTGGGCGCATGGTGTTACCCACCACAAGGGTATTGGAATAGTCGTCGAAAAAGATGCAAAGGTCCATCAAAAAGGTCATCAGTTGGCCTGAACGCGGGCTTTTCGCCCTTCGCGAGAGCCAATTGACCACGCCTTGCATACCGCCGTTGGCCGTGATGATGCGCACCATACCTCCGATTAGCAAAGTGAAAACAATGATGGTCACATGGTCTTTATCGAACAGGGAACCAACGACATAGGTATCGACCACCCTTAGTATTCCTCCGCCCAAGGCTTGTTCGGGGCTATGTCCCGCATAAAGAGCCGTGATGAATGTGCCCGTTAGCACGCCCATAAACAAAGAAGAAATCACTTCCTTTATTAATAATGCCATCACGATGGCCACCAAAGGCGGCAAAACCGACATCCACAGGGGCATGGGACCTGCAACAGGGCCAAAAGCATACAGCAGTAACATGCCCAACAACAAGATAATGAAGATGCCTAATCCTATCTGTTTTGTCTTCATAATGCGAAAAATTGTCCGCAAAATTACATTTTTTCAGTCAAAAGATGAAAAGCTATCCATTTTGGCCTTATTTTTGCAACCGTTTTCGGATTTGTTCACAAAATATTCAAATATCAAAAATCTTTCATTATGAAGAAAACACTCATTATCGCATTGTGCAGCCTCGCTGTTATGTTTGCTGCCTGCAAAAAACCCGTCGAACCTACGCCGGTCGACTACACCGCCAACTATGTAGGCAACTACATGGGGCAATTCACGCTCACCATCACTTCGATGAACAACACGCCTCAATCCAGCTTGAGTTTCCCTATCGACAGCATCCGCATGAACATCGCCAAAGGCACAGAAACCAACGCCATTACCGCAACGGTGACCGTCGACACCGAGACGCACCAAACCTCTGGTATCGCCACGGCGGAAAAGGCCGATTTCGAGGCGTTGCATTTCGTCATCGACAAGCCCGACCAACATTACACCTTCAATTTGGACCTCAAGTTGGAAGGCACCAAACCCACAGCCGACTCTTTGAACATCATCGGCTCCTTCTCGGGCAACGGCTCGGCTTCCATCATGGGGCAGGATCAGGTTTTCGACGAAGTGTCGGGCACCATCAGCGGACGACTTTTGAAACAATAACTTTAAATCAATAACAACATGAAAAAAAGCACTTTATTCATGGCTTGCTGCATCGGACTGATGCTGTTGGCAAGCTGCAAGAAAGACCCAGTCGCACCCACCATCAACATTTATACCGACATGGGTTGCGTGACCGAAAACGCCCAAGTGTATTCGGGTGACACGATTTTGGTTGGCTTCACGGGTACGGGTGAAAACCTGACCCAAATCCAAATCGTCCTTTCGCAGAATGGCACTGTGTTGGCCAACCATTCCGACAACTTCCGTATGCTGCAAAGCGACCAAGCTGCTCCGTTCACCTATACACATGCTTTTGTGGTGGAGGCGAGCGGCGCTGTCACTATCGAAGGCACCGTGACCGATGCCAACGGCTTGACCGCCTCGAAGAGTTTCAGCATCAACTATAACGAGAAACCTAACGCCAAGTTCATCGGCAACTATGAAGGCAACGCCTTGGCCACAGGCAGCTACAAGGCCGAAATTTCAGGCATGGACCCCATACAACAGGAATTCACCGACCGCGAAGTGCCTGTCATTCTTGGCATTGCCGCTGGCGAAGACATGAACAAGGTCGACGCCACCTGCCAAGTCGGAGATAGAACCATGACGATTACCGGCACCGTGGAAGGCAACGTGGTCAGCTTTGAAGGCATCGATGATGTTTACACCATCAACTACGACTTCAACGGTATGAATATTGAGGTTCCCATCAACATGACCTACACCATCCAAGGCATCCTCGATGACGGAAAGCTGATGCTCGACGGCACATGCAAAGGCAACGGAGAGATTCACCTTTTCATCTACAATGGCACACTTGAGTTGGAAGGCACCATCGGCGGCAGCCTGACGAAGGTGGAATAATGAGATGGCCGCATCAAAACAAAAAGCCAGCCCTGCTTCGGCAAGGCTGGTTTTTTTGTGTAGCGGGGGGAGGATTCGAACCTCCGACCTCCGGGTTATGAGCCCGACGAGCTGCCTCTGCTCTACCCCGCATCGTGTCAAAATTTCGGTCGGCGAAAATTTTTCGCCCCTGAAATCGGCTGCAAAAATAATAATTTTGTTTCTTTGCAAGGCAAAAAACCAAGAAAAAATTTCATTATGTCACATAAAGCAGGCTATGTCAACATTATAGGTCGCCCCAATGTGGGCAAGTCGACCCTGATGAACCAGTTGGTTGGCGAGAAAATCTCCATCATCACCTCGAAAGCGCAGACCACAAGGCACCGTATCCTTGGCATCGTGAACGGCGACGACTTCCAAATTGTCTTTTCCGACACGCCCGGCATCATCAAAGACCCGGCCTACAAGATGCACGAGGTGATGAACCAGTTCGTCAACGTGGCCCTTATCGACGCCGACCTCATCCTTTTTGTGGTCGACATCACCGACAAAAAGATTGAGGAAAAGACTGTTGAACGACTGAAAACCACCGAGATACCCGTTTTTGTCCTCATCAACAAAATCGACCTATCCACGCAGGAACAAGTGGAGCAGGCCGTCAATTATTGGAGGGAGCAGTTGCCCAATGCCACCGTTTTTCCGCTTTCGGCACAATATGGCGCCAATGTGGAGTTTATCTTCAAGCAAATCTTGGAAAAACTGCCCGAATGTCCGCCCTATTTCCCCAAGGACGAGCTCACCGACCGCTCGATGCGTTTCTTCATCACCGAAATCATCCGCGAGAAGATTTTGCTCAACTACCAGCAGGAAATCCCGTATTCCGTTCAGGTTGAGGTGGATAGTTACGAGGAAACCGAAAAGCGCATCCACATCCGCAGTGTCATTTATGTGGCTCGCGATTCGCAAAAGGCCATCATCATCGGCAAGGGCGGCAGCGCCATCAAGAAACTCGGAATACAGGCCCGCTCCGACATCGAGGAGTTTACGGGAAAGAAAATTTTCCTCGAACTTTTCGTGAAAGTCGACAAAGATTGGCGCGACAATGAAGCCGAGTTGAAGCGATTTGGGTATGAAGCGTAATCTTTTTCGGAAAAATCGGTTAGTAAACTAACCAAAAATCAAGAAAAATCGTTTAGTCAATTAACCGAAAATTGGTAAAAAACGGTTAGTTGAACAACCTTTTTTGCTATTTTTGCAGCCGTAAATGCAATAAAGTTATGGAGACATTGTTCAGAAAACATCGGATTTTGATTTCGCAAGTGAGCATGGACATCGTTCGCGAAACCATGCAACATATTGCTTGGGAAAAGCAGTTGGTGGCCCTCAGAGGATCACGGGGCGTGGGCAAGACCACCCTCATGCGGCAATATGTCAGGCAGACATACGGCGTCAATGCGGGCGAAGCACTATATTGCGTTCTCGACAGCCTATATTTCACCAACCACTCGCTGCTCAATCTCGCCGAACAGTTCCACATGCGAGGCGGTCGGCACCTTTTCCTTGACGAGGTACACAAATACCCCACATGGAGCAAGGAAATCAAGGAAATCATCGATCTTTATCCCGACCTCAAAATCACTTTCAGCGGCTCGTCGCTGCTCCAAATTCTCAATGCCGATGCTGACCTATCACGTCGCGTGCTCAGTTACATGATGGAAGGGCTTTCTTTCCGCGAGTACCTCCATTTTTATAAAGGTATCCAACTGCCCAAGCATAGCCTTGAAGAGATTTTGGCCGACCCCGATGCAGTTTGCGACGAGGTGAACCGTGTTTGCCATCCTCAACCCTTGTTTGAGCAATACCTCCGTGCGGGCTACTATCCTTTCTACGATGGCAACGAGACCGAATACTACAGCCGAATCGAAAACGTCATCAATTTCATTGTTGATCAGGAACTGACGCAGTTTTGCGGTGTGGAGATTGCCAACACGCGAAAAATCAAGGCATTGCTGCTTTTTTTGGCGGAGAATGTGCCTTACGAGGTGAACATTGCCAAGCTCTCGGCCTATCTTGAACTGAACAAGCAGACGGTATTGGGCTATCTCAGCGGCCTGCAACGCGCCGAACTGCTTCATCTTCTGTATTCCGACACCAAATCTGTGACGCGTTTGCAGAAACCCGACAAAATTTACCTTCACAATCCCAATTTGTTTTACGCCCTTGGCCAACAAAACCATATTGGCACTATCAGGGAATGCTTCGTTGTTAATCAACTCGCTGTAAACCATAGTGTTGAATATGGAAAGCAGCAAGGCGATTTCCTCGTTGACAAGCACATCACCTTGGAGGTAGGCGGGCATAACAAGACTTTCGACCAAATTGCCGACATGCCTGATTCGTATGTCTTGGCTGACATGCTGGAATACCCCATCGGGAAGAAACTGCCCCTGTGGATTGTGGGGTTGATGTATTGAACAAAAAAATGCCTATTTTTGCAGCCAATTTCAAATTCAAAGCATTATGTCAAACATTGTAGCAATAGTGGGAAGACCCAATGTGGGAAAATCGACGCTTTTCAACCGTCTGCTGAAGCAGCGCATGGCCATCGTGGAAGAGACGAGCGGCGTGACGCGCGACCGGCACTACGGCAAAAGCGACTGGAACGGAAAGGAATTCACCGTCATCGACACCGGCGGCTATGTGGTGGGGTCGGACGACATCTTTGAAGAAGAGATCCGCAAGCAGGTTGACTTGGCCATCGAAGAAGCCGACGTCATCATCTTTTTGGTGGATGGTCGCGACGGACTTCACATCTTGGACGAGGAAGTCGCACAGATTCTGCGCCTGCAAAAGAAACCTGTTTTGTTGGCAGTCAACAAGATAGACGAACCTAACAAGGAAAACCTGATTGGCGAATTCTATAGTTTGGGCTTGGACGAGCCTTGGCCGATTTCTGCCATGACGGGAACGGGTACAGGCGAACTGTTGGACAAAATCTGCGAACTTTTGCCCTCCAACACCACCGATTTCAACACCGACTTGCCGCGCTTCACCGTGGTGGGCAGGCCCAATGTCGGAAAATCGTCATTGATTAACGCCTTCCTCGGCACCGACCGCCACATCGTGACCGACATCGCTGGCACAACCCGCGACGCCAACTACACGCGCTACAACGCCTTCGGGATGGAATTCATGCTCGTCGACACGGCCGGACTGCGCAAGAAGAGCAAGGTGGAAGAGGACATCGAGTTTTACTCCGTGCTGCGTTCCATCCGCGCCATCGAGGACTGCGACGTGGCCATCCTTATGCTTGACGCGACACAAGGCTTCGAGGCCCAAGACATGAACATCCTGCGCCTCATCGAGCGCAACAAAAAAGGTTTGGTTATGGTCGTGAACAAGTGGGATTTGGTCGAAAAGGATTCCAACACACACAAGGCCTACGAGGAACTGATTCGTTCACGCACCGCACCTTTCACCGACTATCCCATCATCTTCACTTCAGCCATCAACAAGCAACGCATATATAAGGTGCTGGAAACCGCGCATAAAGTGTATGAAAACCGCGAGCGTCGCGTGTCCGTGCGCGAGTTGAACGACAAGATGCAGGAAATCATCAATTCCGTGCCATTGCCTACTGCTTCGCGCGGACGTTTCCTAAAGATCAAGTACATCACCCAACTGAAGAGCATTTCCCCGCAGTTCATCTTCTTCTGCAACCTGCCGAAGGATGTGAAGGAGAATTACAAGCGCTTCTTGGAGAACAAGATACGGGAAACTTGGGACTTCAACGGTGTACCGATTCAGTTAATTTTCAAGGAGAAGTGATGGCTGAAGAAGAAAGCATCGTTCGGATGGACAAATGGTTGTGGGCGGCGCGCCTGTTCAAGACGCGCTCGCTGGCTGCTGATGCCATCAAGGGCGGCAAGGTGAAGATTGACGACAACCCCGTGAAGCCTTCGCGCGAGGTGAAGGTCGGCGATGTCATTCAAGTGCAGATTGAACAATTGCATAAGGTGGTAGAGGTGAAAACGGTCATCAAGAACCGCGTTTCAGCCAAGCAAGTGCCCGAAGTCTATAACGACCTCACGCCCAAGGAGGAATACGAGCGCATCGAGTTCATGCGCGCCTACAAGGCCGAGTGGCGCGACCGTGGTGCAGGCCGCCCGACCAAGAAGGAACGGAGGATGATTGAGCGGTTGAAGGATGAGATGTAAAACACTAAAGGCGACCCCAAAACGGAGTCGCCTTTGCTTTTGAATGGTTGTCCTCTCGAAGATTACACCATCAATGCGCCCACAAGGCCCAAGATAGCGTAGAACTCGGGAAGAGCGGCGTAAATCAGTGTGTTGGTGAACACATCGTGACCTTGGCTCACGCCGACGATACCGTTGGCGCAAACCTGTCCCTGACGCATGGCCGAGATCATGCAGACCAAGCCCACGCAAAGGCCCACGCCAAAGATGACGAGACCATTCGACGGGTCGGCTTGCATCTTGCTCAGCAGCATGAAGAAGGCCACAAAGCCGTAGATGCCCTGCGTGGCCGGCAGTGCCGACAGCACCATGAAATTGCCCGATGCCTCGGGACGTTTCTTGAGGCCGCCTTCGGCAGCGTTGCCCGCCGTCGAAGTGCCGATTGAACTTCCGATACCTGCCAAGGCCAACACGAGGCCTAAACCGAGATAACCTAAAACTGTTGCTAACATGATTTTGATTGTTTATTGATTATTGTTTAATTGTTGATTTTCAATATTTAACTACGAATTTCGCGAATATAACAAATTTTGGACGAATTGGATTTTGCAACTTCGTTGCGCATGGATACGAATGGTTGATTCGTTATCATTTGCAGCCTTGGCTGCCAAATTCAAACGCTGAAATTCGTTTAATTCGTTCAATTCGTAGTTCCTTTTCATAGCATTTAAGATTGTAATGGTTTATACCTCCTACCCGTTCCTTCGTAACCAGAGTTTTTGAAGAATTCGAGGAAGTTGAGTCGCAAGGGATGCACGAAGGCACCCAACACGCACATGGCGACATTGAGCACATGGCCGACGACTACGATGAGGATGAACGCCACCCAGCCGAAACCGCCATCGCCAAGGGCTTGCAAGCCAATGGCGTTGAAGGCCTCGCCGAGTTTGGCACCAGCCAAGCCCAAGGCATACAGACGCAAGTAACTCAACACGTCGCCGAGCAAGCCCGTGGCCGTGTTGTAGGTTTCCCACAAGCCCGAACCGAAGTTAAGCAAAGGATTGCGTTTCAGGTCGTTGAGGAAGAAAATGCCCAAGGCGGAGAGGCTGCCTAACACGATGACAATCCACTTCGTCAGAGCCTTGTCCATCACGCCCATCAAGGCGAGACCGCCCACAATGACGCCTCCCACAATAAGCAAAGTCCAGCCCCAAGTGCCCAAGGAGTTGGCGAAGCCTTTCACCTTGGTACTCTGGTAGGTCTTGACAATCATGGCGAGACAGATGTGTACGATACCTACTAGCAAGGCCAAAACCATTGTGCCGTCGTAACCGGCAATCTTCGAGGGTAACATGATGCGTTTCACCCCTTCTGGGAGCCATCTCCAAGTGAGCATATCGACCGAGAAGAAGGTGTGAAACAAGAGTCCCACTACCGTGGTGGCAATGCCCAAGGTCACGCCGAGAGGCGCAATCTTGCCCAACACTTTCTTCAGCCCGAGGCTCGCCAAGATGAGCACGAGGCCGTAGCCAGCGTCGCCCATGCAGAAGGCGAAAAAGAGCATGAAGAAGATGGAAATGAACACGGTTGGGTCGAACTCGTCGTATTTGGGCCGACCGTACATATCGGTCAGCATCTCAAACATCGAAACGAACTTGTTGTTTTTCAACTTGATTGGCGGATTGTCATCGGCTTTGGCCTTATCGACCAAATAAAGGATGTTTTCCTTTTCCAACATATCGTGCAAGGCAGGCTCGTTTTCGGCGGGGGCAAATCCCTCAAAGACAGTGATATAGTCTTCGGCAGCCTTCTCGCCCGCAACATTGGCCAAATGCAAATCGAGTTTCGACAAAGTCTTGTCCAACTCGGCTTGAATCACTGGTTCGTGCCATTTCAGTTGGGCCAAACGATGTTCTTTCTCTTTCACCTGCGCCTCCAAGTCGGCAATCTGCTTCTCGATGGCGGCATAGTCGCGGTCGGGAGCAGGCAGTTCCTTCAGTGGGAAGTCGTAGTCGTCGGAATCGGACACGACCACGAAATAGCTGTTGCCGCCGAGATTCGAAATCTCGCTCAGCGCGTACTGTTCCTTCCAAGCAGGGTCGATGGCTTTCGCCTTGTAGAAGTGGAGTTTCAGTCCGGTTTCCTTGAGACGGTCGAAACTCTTGGCGTCGAACTGACCCCAAGGCACCAACTCATCCGCATCCTTGCGGAGTTGCGGCAACTGGGCTTCGATGGCTCCTTTGTCGCGCACGGTCTCCATCACCTCCACGGCGAAGTCGGTCGGCTTCTGGCCTGGGTCTTCCGCTTTTTCGACTTCCTTCAAGGCCGAAAGCGCATCGCGGTAAATCTCCGCCCGCGCCGACAGCTTCTCCGATTTCTCGTCGATGGGCTTCAGCGAGCGGGTGATGTCCACCACGCCCACCGATTGCAACTTCTCCAAGAAGGCATCGGCGTCGCCGCTCATGAGGATGAAATCATATTTCGTCATTTCAGTTACCATATTCTGCCTCCTCCTCTTCTATGTGTTTGTTTTTCACGATTTTCTGCGAAGCCTTATCGAGGTTCTCCGCATCTTCCATATATCGCTTGATCTTACGTATGGCTTCGTTGTAGCCAGGAATTTGCACCTTCTCGTAAAGGTTGACTTTCTGCGTAGTCTTTTTCCGTTGGTAGTCCAAAATGCGGCTCACCTCGGTATAGACCTCCGACTCGATGCCCAACTGTGCCAAGTTTTTCAGGATTTGAACGCCGTCGGCATACCACATCGGCTTGGTGAAGAGGTTGATGTCCTTCACGTCGAACAGCACCTCCTCCAACGACGGCACGGGCACGCCCGCAATCTTGACGGTCTTCAGCTTGACATCGGTCACGGAAATCAGTCCTGGCTCAAATTCATTCCAAAGCCGGGCCATATACTCATACGACTTGAGTTCGGCCTCTAACTGTGCGACAAGGCTCTCCGAATGTTGTTTGGCTTTCTTCACCTCAAGGCGCAGCGCACTCTCCTTGCTCTTCAGCGTGGGCAGGGCACGGGTTCGCGTCTTGAGCTGCTTGTTCATCTCATTCAGCGAGGTCTTGTTATATTGAAATTTGATGGCCATTTATCTTAGTTTGCAGTTTACAGTTTGCAGTTAATAGTTTTATTTTGCTGCTTCTTTCCAGTATTTTTCAATGAGTTTCTCTTTCAGACCCGTCTCGGCCTTGGTGAAATACTTGCCGAACAGCTCCCAAGCCGTGTCGAGCATCTCCGTAATCGGAATATTGACGTCGATGGCGAGGAGGCGCGTGGCGTATTCCTTGGCGTAGTCGAGGCAGCGCAGGTCGTAGTCGCTCAGGTCGAAGCCGTTCTCCAACTTCGTCTTGGCGTTGGAAGCGTCGGCGTAGAGTCGCACCGAAGTGTTCATCACCGCGCTGTGGTCCTCACGAGTCTTCTTGTTCTGCACATGTTGTTTCAGACGCGACAGCGAGCGGAACGGGTCCACAATGACCTTGCCCGAATCGGCATCGGCACGGAGGAACAACTGTCCCTCGGTGATATAACCCGTGTTGTCAGGAATGGCGTGCGTGATGTCGCCATCGTTCAAGGTCGTCACGGCAATAATGGTGATGGAACCGCCATCGGGCAACTGCACGGCCTTTTCATAAATCTTCGCGAGGTCGGAATAAAGCGAGCCGGGCATGGAGTCCTTGGACGGGATTTGGTCCATACGGTTGCTCACGATACTCAAAGCGTCGGCGTATAAGGTCATGTCGGTGAGCAGCACCAGCACCTTCTCGTTCTTATCGACGGCGAAATATTCCGCAGCGGTCAAGGCCATGTCGGGAATCAACAGACGCTCGACAGGCGGTTGGTCGGTGGTGTTCACGAAACTGATGATCTTGTGCAAGGCACCCGCGCTCTCAAACTCGTTTTTGAAAAACAGGTAGTCGTCGTTAGAAAGACCCATGCCGCCGAGGATGATCTTATCAACATCGGCGCGGAGGGCCACCATGCTCATCACCTTATTGTAAGGCTGGTCGGGGTCGGCGAAGAACGGAATCTTCTGTCCCGAGACCAAAGTGTTGTTCAAGTCGATGCCGGCGATACCCGTTGGAATCAGCTCGGAAGGCATACGACGCTTGTAGGGGTTCACGGAGGGGCCGCCGATCTGGCGTTTCTCGCCCTCCACAGCCGGACCGCCGTCGATAGGCTCGCCGTAGGCGTTGAAGAATCGGCCAGCCAGTTCGTCGCTCACGTTCAAGGTGGGCGGCTCGCCAAAGAAGGTCACTTCGGCGTTGGTCGGGATGTCTTCCGTGCCGCCAAACACCTGCAAGGTGACGGCGTTGTCCTTGATTTTCACCACCTGCGCCAAACGACCCGCCACGACAGCGAGTTCGTCGTTGGCCACGCCTTGCGCCTCAAGGGTCACGGTGGCCTTGGTGATGGCGGTCAGCTTCGTATAGATGCGTTGAAAGGCTTTCTCACTCATGTTTCAGTTCCTCCTTTAACTGTCCAAGATATTTTTCAAAGTTTTCCGACTTGAATTCCGAGTAGTTCATCTGTCGGCAGATGTTAATCAAGCCCTTGAAGTAGGTCGTACACTCCTCGAAGTTGTCGAACTTGAAGCTACGGTCGCAGATTTCGAGCACAAGGTCGAGCATGAACTTTTGGCGTTCGAGCGGCGTGGAGCCGTCGATTTCGTCGAAAGCGTCTTGCTGAAGAATCACAAAGTCAATGAGTTCCGACTTCCAATATTGCTCGTGGTACGACATCGGCACGCCGTCGTCACCCAAGATGTTGATTTGCTCGTAGGCATCTTTACCTTTTCTAATAATGTATTTCGTCTTCGTCACCTTATCGACCCAACCTTTTTCAATCTTGTTGTCAAGATATTCAATGATTTCGGGATATTCGAGGTATTTCGAATAGGAATCCACAGGGTCGACGGCGGGATAGCGCTTCTTATCGGCGCGATTTTGCGAAAGTCCGTAGAAGCAACGGGCCGCTTTCTTCGTCGATTCGGTGACGGGTTCCTTCAGGTTACCGCCGGCAGGCGACACTGTTCCGATGAAGGTGATGGAACCCGACTGGCCGTTGTTCAGTTTCACATAACCCGCACGAGCGTAGAAGTTGGAGATGATGGCCGACAAATCGACAGGGAAGCCGTCCTGGCCGGGCAGTTCCTCCAAACGGTTACTCATCTCACGCAAGGCCTGCGCCCAACGCGAGGTGGAGTCGGCGAGCAGCAAAACTTTCATGCCCATAGCGCGGTAGTATTCGCCGAGGGTCATGGCCGTATAGACCGAAGCCTCACGAGCCGCGACCGGCATGTTGGACGTGTTGCAGATGATGATGGTACGCTCCATCAGGCTGCGACCCGTGTGTTTGTCCTTCAGTTCGGGGAACTCGGTGAAGATTTCCACGACCTCGTTGGCACGCTCACCACAAGCAGCCATGATGATGATGTCAGCATCGGCTTGCTCGGCGAGGGCATGTTGCAGCACGGTCTTGCCGCAGCCGAAAGGTCCAGGGATGAAGCCCGTGCCGCCTTCAGCGATGGGATTGAGCGTGTCGATGGTGCGCACACCCGTTTCCATCACCTTGAAGGGACGCGGTTTCTCCGCATAGCCGCCCACGGCCACTTTGACAGGCCATTTCTGGATCATGGTCACCTTCACCTCCTCGCCTTCCGCGTTGGTCAGTGTGGCGATGGTATCGGTGATCTTGTATTGTCCGGCAGCAGCTACCGACTTCACGGTATAAGTGCCCTTGAAGTTGAACGGCACCATGATTTTGTGGGGCAGCCAGCCTTCCTTGACTTCGCCCAACCAATCAGCGGCAACCACTTGGTCGCCAGCCTTGGTGAGGGGCGTGAAGTCCCAAAGTTTCTCTTCGTCCAAGGCCTTGGTGTATTCACCGCGTTTCAGAAACACGTCCGTCATGGTGGCGAGGTTGTTCTGCAGGCCGTCGAAGTTGCTCGAAAGCAAACCGGGGCCCAAGGACACTTCAAGCATGTAGCCTTGGAATTCCACCTTGTCGCCGATTTGGAGGCCGCGCGTGCTCTCAAACACCTGCACGGAGGCCTTGTTCCCGTTCACCTTGATGACCTCCGCCATCAGCTTGGTACCCGCCAAGTCGATGAAGCAGATTTCATTCTGTGCCACAGGGCCGTCCACCTCCACAGTGACGAGGTTTGCAATGATTCCTGTAACTTTTCCTGTTGTATTCATAATTTAAGATTCAATATTCAAGATTTAAGATTTTATGATTCAATTTATTACATTAGATTCAATCAATAATTTTACGGCGACACCCATCAAAATCGCGATACCAAAACTCAACAAAGTGCCGACCAAAACATATTCCGACTTCACTGTATCTGTCTCCCTAAACCTCAGCAACGACTTGGCAGCCAACAAAAAGCCTATGGCTTCAAATTGTCCCAGCATGACAAAAACCAAAGTCAACAACCTTTCCACATTGCCAATCACACGACCCGCATTGGGCAAACTTTGCTCTTTTCCGCTGTCAGGAATAGATATTTTTGCCTCCTTAAAGATGTTCTGGATAATGAAATTGGCAGGGCGCAAGCAAAACGAGAATGCCACAATCCACAATAGCACCTTCGTTTCGGGCAACCATATCGGGAGCGAGATTACACCTTTATTAAAAAGAGCCACCACCGCGACAATAACCGCCAAATGCAGCAACTGGTCAATGAAGAACGCGCCTTTCAGGTTCTTGCAAACCGATTTCAGGCCGTCAATAATAAGGTGCAGCACAGCAATCAGCAACGCTGCCCACCAAAAGCCCACACTCAGTGAGAACAGCCAAGCGCAAGCAAAGGTAATCAACGCATGAATGTACAAATGCCTCGATTTGAACGCATTGTCGGCCTTGCTCTTGCAGGACTTTTCTGTCTGCAAATAGAAGTCGCTGACAAGGTGCGCCAAAAGTTGCAATATGAGGAGTTTGCACATCATGATTCGAAGTTCAGTTTTTCAAAGTAATTGAGTGCTGATTCAACGGCTTTCCATCCAGTCGAATTACTGCGTTGATTTACAGCAGATTGTTTAATGTTTAAAATTGCCGCTATCTCTTTCTCATTCCTTCCACACAACCTATAATAAAGGATTTCATTTTGGCGTGAAGTTGCATTCCTCAAAAGCGTATCAAGCAAGCCCACCATTACATCCACAGATTCATTTAATAATGAATTGGGGCAAGCAAAAAACATGCTCCGTTTGATGGATTGTTTCTCTTTGGAAGCCTTTTCCAACAATCTTCCAGAATTATATATCGCTTCTCCATCCAAAATATCTTGTTTTCGGTCTGCGGTACGCATCTCACCGATGCCAATGGCCAGCCTAATACCATATTTTCTGAACAACTCTCTTTTGGCATTTGTTTCTTTCCCCCACGAAAATGTCTTTTTCACCAAAGTCTTCAACAACAATGCAACTCTAAGGGCTTCATGCGGGTCATACATGAAAATCTCGACCGAATCGCCTTTGAACAACCGCCCCCAATTCTTACCTTGCGACTTTTCTGAAAGTCTTTCAAGAAACAGACGAATCTCCGATTGCAAAAGTGCCAATTCCTCAACGCTCAGCGAGGTTGAAGAAACGATGTCTGCCGAAATTGTTGCTTTTACCATTTTCTTTATCTATCTATAAGCCCCAAAACTTATATTTGTTATTTATAAGGTCCAGAACTTATATTTACCATTTATAAGGTTCAGAACTTATTTTTGTATTTATAACTTCTTTTTGTTGCATTTATTGTTATTTATCGTTTTAGAACCGATATTCACTAATTATCGGCTTTTTTACCGATATTTTCAAATTATCGGTATTTTCACCTATACTTTCCCTCCTCCGCTCAAATCCAAATTCGTGCTCGTGCCTCTAATCTCTTGAACCAATTTCTTGAACATTTCCTGACCCTTATTAGCATCGAGTTCGGCCCAGCGTTGGACGGTCTTGGCCTTGACGAGGAAGGCGAGGATGGCGTTCATGTTGAAGTAGTCCATGCGGGCGATGTCGGAGGCCTTTTCCCATTTCAGCTCGTCCATCTTCTGCTCGCGCTGCACGAAATCAGCATCGTTGAGAATCTCGTTGATTTGCTTCTCTTCTTCAAAATCAGCCTCTTCAAGGTTCACCAAATAAGGATCGCTTTCTTTGCCGAGACGTTTGGCCAAGTAGTTCACCTTCATGTTGCGCAGACGACCGTCGAAATCGAAATACTCGCGGATGAAGCGGTTCTTGCACTCGGTGGCCTTGGCGTAGAAGTTGGCATTAAGCGTGTCCTCGTTGAAGCCTTCCTCCATGAGTTCAACCAATTGTTGGTCTTTCTCGGAAAGCAGTTCCATAATCGACTCTTTCACGGCGGCATAGTCGAAGCCCGCGTTTTCGAAGCCCGAAGTCAGTTCCGGCAGGCCGGCCACGATATAGACGTAGTTATCCATCAGCCGAAGAGGATTTTCTTGGTGGCGGGACGCAGGTAGTTGGCAATGAGTTGGGTGAACTCCTCGTCGGTGAAGTTAAGCATGTAGCCGCCTTCCTTGGGCGAAATCTTGAAGCCGCCGTTCATCTTCTTGGAATAGTCAACCTTCACCTCGCCCTTGAATTGTTTGGCGATTTCGTTTTTCACGAAAGGCTCCACCTCTGCCCTCAGCGATTCGGGCAGGATAAGGCTCAAATCGACGGGCGAAGCGTTTTGTGGGTTGAAAGCCTTCACCACGCTGGCAATCAGTTCTTTCGTAAAAGCGGCATTGCCCATATTGGCTTTCACGCCTTCTTGGGCGGCCTTGGTCACCACCATCTTCTCGATTTCCTGTTTCGTCACGGCGATGCTCTGCGTGGCGGCCATCTTCACGTCGGCGGTCACCTTGGTTTTCAGTTCTTCGGCTTCCTTGTTGGCTTGGGCGATGATGCGGTCGGCCTCGGCCTTGGCGTATGCTACAATGCGATTGGCCTCAGCCTGAGCCTTTTGCACCAGCTCTTCGCCATCGTGTTTTCCTTTCGACAAGCCCTCGTT
Organism: uncultured Bacteroidia bacterium; assembly: GCA_902780055.1. Lineage (GTDB taxonomy): Bacteria > Bacteroidota > Bacteroidia > Bacteroidales > F082 > Limimorpha. The sequence goes on from CACZDU010000001.1 coordinate 53,153, forward strand.
ATAGAGCCTGTCGGTCAATTGTTGCAGTTTGTCTTGCATATATTTTTCGTTTTGTTGTTGCTTTTGGATTCGGGGGCAAAATTAGGGAATCCCAAGCACAAAACGAAAAGAAAAAAGAAAAATTTTGCCGAAACCGCTTGCGCTTTGAAATATTCCCTATCTTTGAGCCGTTTTTTGGAAGCACCTTTATATACATTATATATGCTCCATAGCTTTGGCAATAGTGTTTACTTGAACATCAAGGAACGCGACCGTTTCTAAATCGGCGTTTCTTGCAATAAAACCATTGTCACGGAGCCTTGAGCCTGTCGAAAGGCCGTGTCAAAAAACAACAATCAACAATTAAACATCTAACAATTAAACAAATAAATCATGGAATTACCATTTGCAGAAGCGTGGAAAATCAAGATGGTTGAACCTATCAAGAAATCCACCCGCGAACAACGCGAAAAGTGGCTCAACGAAGCCCACCAAAATGTCTTCATGCTGAAGAGCGACTATGTTTACATCGACCTGCTCACCGACAGCGGCACCGGCGCAATGAGCGACCGCCAATGGAGCGCGATGATGATGGGCGATGAGAGCTACGGCGGCGCCCGCTCGTTCTATCACATGAAGGATACCATCACTGAAATCACTGGTTTCGAGTATGTTATCCCGACGCACCAAGGCCGTGCTGCCGAGAATGTGCTGTTCTCCTATCTCGTGAAGCCGGGCCAAGTCGTTCCGGGCAATGCCCACTTCGACACCACCAAGGGCCACATCGAGAGCCGTAAAGCCTTCGCCATCGACGTGACCGTGCCCGAGGCTTACGACACCCAACTTGAAGTGCCTTTCAAGGGCAATGTCAGCCTTGAAAAACTGGAAAAAGTGCTGAAAGAGAACCAAGGCAATGTGCCGTTCATGGTCCTCACCGTTACCAACAACACCGTTGGCGGCCAGCCCGTGAGCATGAAGAACATCCGCGAGACTTGCGAATTGTGCCACAAATACGGCGTGCCGGTCAACATCGACAGTGCCCGTTTCATTGAGAACGCCTACTTCATCAAGACCCGCGAGGAAGGCTATGCCGACAAGACCTTGCGCGAAATCTGCAAGGAAATGTTCAGCTACGCCGACTCGATGACCATGTCGGCTAAGAAGGACGGTCTCGTCAACATGGGCGGTTTCATCGCCACCAATAAGAAGGACTGGTACGAAGGTGCCAAGTTGTTCTGCATCCCCTTCGAAGGCTTCCTGACTTACGGCGGCATGAACGGTCGCGACATGGACGCTTTGGCCGTTGGCCTGAAGGAAAACATTGAGTTCGAGATGGTTGAAACCCGCATCAAGCAGGTGCATTACCTCGCTGCCAAACTCGACGAGTATGGTATTCCTTACCAGCGTCCTGCTGGTGGCCACGCCATTTTCGTCGATGCCGACAAGGTGTTGACCCAAATCCCGAAGGAAGAGTTCCCCGCCCAAACCTTGACTTGTGAGCTCTATCTTGAAGCTGGCATCCGCGCCTGCGAAATCGGTTACGTCCTTGCCGACCGCGACCCCGTCACGCGCCAAAACCGCTTTGGCGGCAACGACTTCGTGCGCCTCTGCATCCCGCGCCGTGTGTACACCAACAACCACATGGACGTGATTGCTGCTGCCCTGAAGAATGTGTACGACCGTCGCGACGAAATCAAGCGCGGCCTCGAAATCACATGGGAAGCCGAGCTGATGCGCCACTTCACCTGCCAATTCAAGAGATTGGGCTGATTTTGAAGTACAAATGATTTTGGTTCGGGGAGGTCGAAGGTTCGGCTTCCCCGAATTGTTTTTGGGTAAAACATCTTGCATTTGGAAATAATGTGTAATTTTGCGGCATACAGTAAAGGATGAATCGTAATGAGAATCATTTCGAAGACATTTATTAGAGACTACTACACAAAGAATCCACAGGCCAAGGCTGCCTTAATCGGTTGGGTTGAGAAGACGGAAGCGGCACAATGGCAAAACTTTGCCGACATTAGAAAGACTTTCAATTCGGTAGATAGTGTAGGCAATCAACGATATGTGTTCAACATCAAGGGGAACGACTATCGGATGGTAGTGGTCATCAAGTTCACGCCGCAGAATGTGCTCATCCGTTTCATCGGCACACATGCAGAATACGACAAAATTAAGGACATCAAAAACATTTGAGACATGGCACTGATAAAGACAGAAAAGGAATTGCGAGCAATTTTGGCTCGTATTGATGAACTGGTTCCCCTTACGGGAGATGGGGTTGCTGAGGATGACCCCAAAAACCTTGAATTGAATCTACTATGTGAATTGGTGGCCGAATATGAGGACGAAAATGTCATCCTTGAATCTTCAATGGAGGAAAATCCTTCTCCGTTTAATGTTCCTCAAATGGCATAAATAGTTATCTGCGACTAATGGCAACAGCATCAATAATCATCAGCATCCTCTTCATCATCTGCCTGACCGCTCCCGTGGCCACGCGCTCGGTGGGACTGATTAAGGCCGACGACAAGCCTTCGCAAAAATGGTTTATTCCGTTATTGTTCGGTGTCTATCATGGGGTTGCCGCTATGTTTGGTAAGTTTTTGGGAGGATTGTTTGCTCATCTCATTACCTATATCGCTCAGTATATGGTCTTTGCGATGATGCTCATAATTGCCGTAAAAATGCTTGTCGATTCAATGAGGATTTTGAAAGGCAAAATGCTTTACACGGTCAACAACGACACTGAACTGATGTTGCTCGTTTTCATGTCGGCCATGAACACACTGCTTATGTCGCTGATGGAGCCGTATTTCGAACCTTTTGGCCGATGGTTTATGCCATTGGTTATCGTGGCAAGTTTTTTATGGTCTTTCATTGCCGTCCGCATCGAGTTTAACCCAAGTGTGATTAAAAAAGTGAGTTTCATCGAGTTCTCGGCGGCTGTATTTATGGCAGTCATTGCGATATTGTATTTGTTTACGGATTTGGTTTAAGGATTTAAAATTCAAAGATTTAAGATATAATACTCTGAATAATGAAAAAGCTCCTCGCTCTTTTTATAGGTTTATCGCTGTCCGTCTTGGTCGGTGCGCAACCAGCAAATTACTACAATTCCGCCAATGGCTTGACGGGCAACCAGTTGAAGGTGGCTTTGCACAACATCATTAAGGGTCATTCGTCCATCGCTTATAGCCAACTTTGGAACGCCTTCTGGAGCACCGACAACAAAGGCAATGGCGTGGTGTGGGACATGTATTCCGACCGGCCTAACGGCAACCCACCTTACACTTACTATCTCGGCCAAGACCAATGCGGCAACTACAACAGCGAAGGCGACTGCTACAACCGCGAGCACTCATGGCCACAGAGTTGGTTCAACGAACAAACCACGCCGCGTTCCGACTTGCACCATATCTTTCCGACCGATGGCTTTGTCAATAACAAGCGTGCCAATTATCCCTTCGGCGAGGTGCGTTCTGCCACATGGACTTCACAAAACGGCTCAAAATTAGGCACATGCAAAACCCTTGGCTATTCAGGAACGGTGTTCGAGCCTATCGATGAGTACAAAGGCGACTTCGCCCGCGCCTTGATGTATATGAGCGTGCGTTATTATTCGGAGGATGGTGGCTGGGCTTCAAGCGAGATGACCAACAAGTCGGAAATTTTGCCTTGGGCCATTAATATGCTGATGCGCTGGAATGACCAAGACCCTGTGAGCGAGAAAGAAAAGGAGCGTAACGAGGTCATTTACAACGACTATCAACACAACCGCAACCCCTTTGTTGACCATCCCGAATACGCCCGCATGATATGGGACCCGACTTGGAGCGCTGTTGAGGAAACCTCAGAAGCAGCGGTGTTCCTGTTTCCCAATCCCACTGAGGCAGGACAAGTTCTTCATGTGAGCGGCAATTCAAACTCATTCGATGCAGTAGTCATCTGTGATTTGAGTGGGCGTACTTTGCTCAAGGCTATTGGTAATGCCGTCGGTGATTTTGCCGTGACTTTGCCTAACGATTTGGCAAAAGGCTGTTACATCGTCAAATTGATGCGTAATGGCTCGGTAGTGAAATACGAAAAACTCCTTGTGAAATAGTTTAGAGTTGAGGGTTTAGAGAACACCCTGAACATTCCAACAACTCTAAACACTAAACTACATCATCTTCTTGTGCCTGAAGTAGATATAGAAAGCAGTAGCTACCACGGCCATGAATCCCATGATGCCCCAAAACGCCCAAGCCGCTTCTTGGAAGGGTAGGGCGACATTCATTCCGTAGAGGCCGGTGATGAAGGTCAAAGGGAGGATGATGGTCGAAACGAGGGTCAGGATTTTCATCGTCTCGTTGGTCTTGTTGGTCTGCATCGAGTCGAAGGTCATTGAGAGGCCCTCAATCAATTCCTCGTAGTCCTCGGTCATGTCCCACACCTTTTGCAGGTAGTCGAGGATGTTGCCCCAGTAGTCTTCCATGTATTCCACATCGTCGGTGAAGCCAGTCACTTTGCCCGTTTCAAACAGGTGGAAGAGCCTCAACTGCGGCTTGAAAATAGTGTTGATGAGGATGAGGTTCTTGCGCGTCACACTGATGCGCTCGATGATTTTCACTTGCTTTTCCTGAAGCAGTTCGCGGTTGATTAACTCCACATCCAAGCCAACCTTACGAAGCAAGTACACTGATTCGGTCATCAGTTTTTCGAGGATGCGGTAGAGCAGGATGTCGGAGTTGCGGAAGTTCATTTCCTCGCCGTTTTGGATGCGCTCCTCGTATTCCTCAAAGAGTTGCGACACGCCCCAAGGGCTTTTCTCGATGGAGATGATGTACTCCTTGCCCCAGAAAATCTTCACCTCCTTGATTTTCACGAACTTGTTCTGACGGTCGAAGTTGGGGAAATGCAGGATAAGGAAATAATAGTCGTCGTAAATGTCGATTTTCGGGCGTTGGTTAACGGACTTGCAGTCTTCGATGTCCAAAGGGTGGAAATGGAATCGGTCTTTCAGGAATTCAAAGTCTTCCTCTGACGGGTTGTTGAGATGACGCCAAGTCAAGTTCCCGATTTTCAGGCTGTTAATCATAATGCCTTCCCCCTTTCTTTAAAGTGAATACTCAGTTTACATCGGCGCAATAGTTTTTTCGCGCCGCGAAAATAAGGTTTTTTTCTGAAAGAACGGAAACAAATCTTGCAGAAATCGGAAAATAATAAGGGTTCGGTCATTGTTTTGCCGACCGAACCCTTTGGAAATGGTTGTGTTTTGTGGTTTACTTGACGACCACTTTTTGCACCTTCACGTCGTTGCCGCTGATAAGGCGGAACATGTAGACGCCGGGAGCGGCATTGATGCTCATGCTATAGCTGCCTTCAATCTGCTCGCTCTTCAGGATGCGGCCAGTCACATCAACGACTTGCACGATGGCCTTGCCGTCGTTGTTGATGACCCAGTTGCCATTGCTGAAGAAGACGAAACTGTCGTCAGTGGCATTGCCCGTGGCAAACACCAACTTGAATCGGGTAGCATAGTCTGTTGTCTTGGCATCGAAGGAGTAGCTGGCGGTTTCAAGCAAGTCGACATCAACACCCGTCAGGTTGTCGATGAGGTGGAGATAGCTGAAACTGACTTCCTCGTTGCTGAAGCAGAGGGTATAAGTGCCATTTTTGGCAGCCTTGAAGTTGACCGGCATCTCGCCCATGTCGCTGTTGACAGAAACCACGGCATAGTCCTTATTGTCCTGCGGGATATAGACCTTGGTGTTGTTTTCATTGAGCATGAACTTGGGCAAGGTGCTTTCTTCACCGAAACGGATAATGGCACGGTCGATGGCAGCACCACGGTTGCTGGTGATGTTCATCACAAGTGAAGCACTCTTATCAGGTTCTTCGGTGCTGAAGGTCATCATTTCGCCATCGGTTTCGGCAACAACGAAAACACCTTCCATAGCTTCGACACTGTTGCCCGAAACGGCAATCACTTCTGAACCCTCATCATTTAAGGTATAATACGGCTTAGTGATGAAAGCGGTCTGAGCGAAGGGATTGCCCACCAGATTCCAACCTGCGAAACGGGCGTTTGCATCATAATCCAAAGAAATCTCGCCATTGCCATCGTATGGGAAACCAGTGAAAGTCAGTGTGACATCCTCACTGTTGGCATAAAGGTAGCCTTTCCCAGGAAGGAGGTTGTAGTTGCCGTTGTCACCCTCATAGTTGATCCATTCCAAAGCTGGAGATTGATCGAAATAATAGAGGTCATGATCATTTGAAAGCATGTTGGTCACATTTGCAGGTTTCACCTCTCCAATGGGAGACGCAAGTAGATAGTAATGGTCTTTGTTGCCTTCCGTGTAACCGACAATCTCCTTGGTGAAGGTTTGCATCGTGCCAAAGTTGATGACGAGAGGCTCGAACATGTCGCCAATGTCGCTGTCAATCCAATTGAGGGTTAAATTGCAAATGCCAGGAAATATTTCTTGGTTGGTCACATCATATAGATAGAAGTTGATGGTATCTCCTGTGGCACCGCCCACGACGATTTCCAGAATATGACTTCCGTCAACGGGTGACACCCACCATTTGTCCGAGTCGCCGAGACCACGGCACTCATCGCCGCAGAACGCTCCCACTTCCCAATTGGTGTTTTCCACAGGAACTCCATTGATTTGGATTTGCGTTTCGAGATACATGTAGTTCTCGTAATTACCAGGTGTCCAAGGGTATTCAGGGCCGTAGGTAATGGGGGGGTCCACAGTAAACTCGATGATTAATGGTTCCCATATTTCACCGTATCCATCGGCATTGGTCAGCACCGTAGTCGAGCAATTGTCATACTCGGTTTCTGTGGCATGGTCATAGAGCTTGAAAGTAACGGTTTCCCCGGCATTGTTATAGGCCACACCCAACCATGCAAAATAAACTCCCGGATAATAGGTAGGGTCGGCCTCAAAAAGAAACTCCGTAGCCCTTACCTGATCGCCGACGAAAGCGGCAATTTCAAAATCACCAGAAGCCAAGGCTTCACCATTGAGATGCACTTCTCCAATCAAGGGGAAATTGCTCTCGTAATCATGGTAATTGTAACTCCAGTGATAGTTTTGTGCTTGCATTACTCCGCAAAGGAAGAGAGCAGCGATAAAAAACATTATTCTTTTTGTCATGATGTATTTGGTTTTTCTCGTGTTAAACATTGTGTTCAAAATACTACTATTTTATCCGATGATATTCTTTGCTGTCATTACTTTGCAGAATTAAAGATTAAGGTCTGCGATTCGACAGCTTTCGATTTGAAGATGTAACCATTTCCTGGAACAAGTTGTGTAAGGGTTCCCACCCACGAGGAGCCGTTGAAAGTGGAGAACTTGTTGTTGAAAACAATCTTGTCACCTTGTGTGGCCGTGTAGTTGCTCAAGGCTTGGTTGATACTTACGCTTTCCGTGCCAATGAAACCAATCCAGTTGCTGCCCGGATAGATGATGATAGGATAATCCGCAGGGTCGACCACTTCGCTAACGACTGTAATGGCGCATGCCTCATCGGTTTTAATCTTGTACATCTTGCCCAATTCGATGCTTTGCAGGTTGCCCGACCATGAACCATTATTGGCATTATAGGTGGCAAACTTGCCATCTTGTGCCGCAATTCTCAAGCCGTGGTTGCCCAAAGCCTCTTTGAGTTGAGCCAAGGTGATGTCCACATTGGGCGACCACCAGTTCCAGTCGGCGGAAAGCTCAAAAGTCTGGACAGCGGAAGGCATTTCGCACGACACCGTGGCGACCCAACCGCTCTTGTTCACGGAATAATCTGAAGTGAACCTGAAAGTCAAGGCTCCTTCGTCGTTGGTGGCGGTCACGGTTCCGGGGCCGGCAGTGCCGGAATACTGTCCGATTTGCGTGGCTGAAGTCGAAGTGCCGTCATAAATATAAAGGTAGTCGTAAGTCGATTCGGTATTGAACTCGGAGAAGTCAACGATGATTTTCGCTCCTGTGGTTGCAGGATAGAAAACCAAGGTGTAATCGAGGTTGTTGCCATAGTTGCTGTCGGGGCCTCCTGAGTCATAAAACAGCGCATCGCAAGTTTCAAAAGAGCCATCCTGCATGTTGATGATGTCGGGTGTGGGACATCCTGCGGTCAAAAAGATGGTGTCCAAATCCACTCTTTGGTTATCAGCCACAGTAACTTCAACGGTTTGCGGACAGTAGCCGTTTTTGGAGATAGCCAAAGTGTATGTTCCACCCTTGATAGGACGGTGGAAGTCGCCAACATTATGCGTACTCACCTGTGAATTGTTGACGTCATGGTCTTGCACCGTAATGGTGGCACCGACAATCGGCTGGTTGGTTTCAGCGTCATACACATAACCGTGGATACCGTTCAAACATTGCTCAATGAGCCCAAGCATGGCGGTGTGGTTGTAGTTCCAATAGGTCGGCATGGTGGAGGCATTGGGCTTCTTGGTGGTGGAACACTCAATGGTGATTTCACGACATTCGCCGAATGCATTCTCATAATCCTGACGGCTGCCCGTAATCACATACCAATCGGCACCATTGGTGACGCCATCAGAATAAGGATTAGTCATGTAAGAGGAAGAATAGGTCCTCACATTGCTGACGTACTCCGTACTGATAAGCTCATACCAATCTTTGTCGGCGTGGTCGGTATAGACGGCATCCCAAGGATAGTTCACCACTTCGGCACCGCCGTGGTAATTGGCGCCCATGGTGAAAAGGTAGTCTTGGGCCAATTGCATGGTCCATTGGGTTTCCAAAGCGTATGCCTTGCCGTCGGGATGGTCGCCATTGAAATAATCCTTGTAGTTGCGGTTCAAGTCCACTCCGTTGATGTTGTATCGACGTGCGCCGTTCATGGTGCTGTTGCCGCTGTAATAGGTGCCGTCGGGGTTGGTCAAAGGGAAGATGAAGAGATCCACATTGTTTAGGATATTGACGATGCGGGAGTCAGTGCTGGTGCAGAACTCGTCAATTAGGCGAAGCATGAGCATCATGCCGGTCACTTCGTCACCGTGCATCGTCGAACTATAAAGGAATCTCGGCTTGCCGTCGGGTTGGCCATTATTGAGGCGCACACCCAACAGTTTGCGGCCACTATTGAGCGTACCAAGGTCAAGCAAGGTGCAAGAACGGTCGCTCAAGGCTTGTGACGGGAAGGCTTCCATCATGCTTTGGTAGGCATCGTAGGTGGGATAGCTGTCCCATTCATACGAGGAACGGTCGTTGCCGTCCCACATGACGGCATCGCAAAGCATGGAAGGCGGTGTCTGCAATTCAGGCTGATAGCCAGCCAGCAGCAGATCGTCATACTGCTGCTGGTTGGCATAGCAAACCACGGTTCTGCCATCAGTGCCATCAACGGAGCAAAGTTTGCTGATGCCCTGAATTTCAGAGGGTTCCTGAACTGTGAGCGCAAAATAATACTCGTTGCGCTCACGCATGAGTTGTTGTAGTTCCCTTTGACTTTGGGCGAAAAGGCTTCCTCCGATGACGAGGGCAAGAACCAATATGCAATATTTCAACTTATTCATATTTCCAACGATGAATCAAGTTTACTTCGCTGACGGATAAGTGAAAGTGCGTGTTCCTGTCGCATTCGACTTGTAGATGTAGCCCTTGCCAGGTTCAAGCGTGTTGAGAGAACCTTGCCAACCGTAACCTTGGTAATAAGTGGCTTTGCCGTTGGCTGACTTGATGACATCCCTATCGGTCGGAGTGAAGTTGCTAAAGGCTTCATTGAGGCTCATGCTTTGGGTGCTGATGAACCCAATCCAGTTGTTTCCTGAAGAAAGAGTAATCGGATATAGTGCTGGGTCGACCACTTCGCTACTGAAGGTTATGGTGCAGGCCTCGTTGGTCCTAATCTTGTACATCTTGCCCAATTCGATGCTTTGCAGGTTACCCGTCCATGTACCGCTGTTGGCATTGTAGGTGGCAAATTTGCCATCCTGTGCTGCAATCCTCAGGCCGTGGTTGCCCAAGGCTTCTTTCAGTTCGCTCAAAGTGATGTCTACATTCGGCGACCACCAGTTCCAGTCGGCTCCAAGTTGGATGGTTTGCTCGATGATAGGAGTACCTGTATCGATACCTAACAAGATTTGATTCTTCTGTGACAACACATTGTGATGATCTTGGGAGGTATAGGATGTCGGTGGATTCGATGGATTGTAATTGGTATTATCGCCGTAAACATACAAAGCCTGATTGCCAGAGGTGCTAAAGGTACGGCAGGCCATGTGCGGGGAAGAGGTCCATTGCCCAGTGTTGTCATCAGCAATGAGAACAAGGTTGGACGTGCCGTCGTACTCAAATGGGGTGCTGAAAGTGATGAATGTCCAATCGTTAGCCGCCATAATGACAGTGCCGCTGAACACTTTATCGGACTCGGAGACCGTTACCCAATCGGTATTGCTGGAGAATGAACTATTGGTAGTGGTCTTCAGATAGAAATCGTAAGTACGCGTCTTCTCCGCTCCACCATTGTAGAAAGCAATGGTTTTGATGGTACCGGCAGTGCCAATCTCCTCGGCTGTGTAAATCTGCTGGGTGAGCGCATACTTGTAATAGTTGTAACTGGGCAGATATTGGCTTGTTGCCGTGCCACCGTCACCTATGAGGACACCCTCCACAAAATTGGCCACCAGATTCATGTCGCTGGTCACATTGAAAGTGTATTCAACTTCGCTGGATACAAACTCGCCGTCTTGAATCCATCCACTGAAGTAATAACCGGGATTTTCAGTGGCTGTTACCGTGCAGGATTCGCCATAGCTGAATTCGCCGCCGCCGCTGACTGTGCCATAGGTGGAATTGCTTGAACTGACATTGACGATGAAAGTTTGGGATGCTATGGCACAATTGCAGTCGAACTCAAAAAGAGTGCCCGCGCTCGGCGTGCCGCTCGACTGGTAAATGATAATGTTGCCTTCCTCATATTGTATCGAGAAGGAGCACTCATTGTTGTAGCTTCCAGAGACAAAGGTCACTGTGACATGCGTGCCATTTCCAATTTCTAAAACATAGTTTGCTGAACTGCCCGAAGAAACGGTCAGAGATTGTGATTCAGTGCCGTCATCGAACGAAACGGTCAGGCTGGCACCGTTCCAGCCGTCGCCGTAGGAGTCACTAAGATTGAAAACCACATTGCAAGCATTCTTCAAAGTCTCGCTGCCTTGTGCGCTGAGGTTGCCGTCGGCAGTCAGGGTGAAAGTGATGGGGATTTGTGCGGTTTCAGGACAGTTGGCCGCAATGGTTACGTTGAAATTGCAAGAAACAACCTCGTCTACACCAATGTTACCCACGGTAATCGGTGAGTTATTGATAGTGATGTAGTTGCTGGATGAACTCATCGTGGCTACGGCATTGGTGGCTTGGTAATGGCCCGTGTTCTTGAACTTGGCTGTCAAGGTTAGGGTCTGGCCAGGAGTAAAACTGCCGTCCCAATTCATGCTCTGGTATTCCAAAACAGCCTCGCTAGCAGTGATAACTATGTTGCCTTCGTAGGTGTCGTTACCATTGACAGCGGCGTAGTGCATCATGACATTGGTACCGTCGGCCACACCCGAATTGATGCGGAACTGGAAGCCGCTCACAGTGGTGGTGGCTTCAGGAGCCAAAGTACCGAAGCTGCCTGTATTATTAATTAAGGTGACGTTGGGGTTATCCGTGGTCAACGTGATGTTGGTGGTGCCGGTGGAGGCATCCGTACCTACATTCTTAAAGGTGATGCTCAGGTCGATGTCGTCGCCGACATGGGCTGTTTCTGGTGTGTAGCCGTCAACAGAGATATAAGCACCTTCAAGGGCTACGGCGGAAACGGTTGAAATATAAGGAATACGGTTAGGAGCAGTCACGCAGATGGTGACATTGCCACTGGAAGTGACAGGGGTAATTGGAACTTGAACCGTGCCTGTTGCACCTACCAAAGCAGTGCCATGAAGCATACCGTCCTTGCTGATGGCCACGTATGAACCTGGAACGGCACTCACCTCGTAAGTAGCCATACCGAAGGGGATGATATTCATGTGGCTGACATTGTTGGCGGTAGGTTGCACACGGTAAGGCATGATGGAACCATCGCCCAATACATGGTAGGCCTGCCAATAGTAGAGCGTGGGCCTATGCATTGTGTAACCGAGAGCATTGGCGGCATTGCCAGCCAAATTACCGATGTAAAGCATGGAGTTCACAGTGTTGTAGACATCATCCATCCAAATAGCATCGTACATGCCCGTGCCGGTTTCTTCGTAGGAAGGCATGGTGCCGTCGGCACGGCTTGTTGGGCCAACACCAAAATAGTAGTCGTTCAGCCAAACGGTGTTGGGGCAGGAACCGATATAGGCGTAGGCACCTTTGTTTTCGGCACGCACCATAGCTTCTCCGAAACAAGTGCCATAACCCCAGTCGCCCGATTGGCAGCAATTGCCGATGGCAAGGAAGTATTTGTGTTCGTTGGTCAAGTTGTTGACATCGTTAACGGTGAAACTCGGACCAGCCCAGCTTGTCTGACTGCCATGGGCTGTGTAATTGGCAAAACCGACACCGCTGCTCAAATAGCTGTAGCAATTGGTGTATGTGCCATGGCTGAACTCATACACATTGCTAAAACCATGCTCGGTATTGTAGTAATAATTGGTGGCGTACCAAATGGTGGGACGGCCTACCGTGATACCCCATCCGTTGTCCTCACCTGCGATGAGGAGCGCATTGTTCAGATAGCTCGGGTCGGGCATGGTGTATTGCTCATATTCCAAACTTTTGTTGAGCATCGCTGTCATCTGAGCCACAGTTTGAGCTGACAACCGACTGTGGAACATATCCACAAACTCATCGCCGTCGATGCTTGAGTAAGAGAGGTCGCTGACACAAGAGGTTTGACTAGCGGAGTTGGTGCTGGGAGCCACTTGGTCTTTATCGCCCATAATCATAAGGAAGGTGGGCGCATCTTGGGCGTACTTGTTTTGGATGAAACTCTGGATGGCAGAAGCGGTAGTACCGATATTGTCGGTATAGTTCACATCTACATAAATGCCTTTCATAGTCTTCCATGCCACCCAGTCTTGGATGCAGCTTTCGAACATACGGTTAGCGATGACCAACATCTTCACTGGTGACTTCCAGAGGTCAGGGTGCTCATCGTAAAGATCCCTAACGGCCCTGCCATTGAACAGTTGCTTGTAAAGCACATCAAAATAAGGGCTGTAGGTCTTTACCAGCATGTCCTCGGTGGCGCGGGCATCGGCACCGTCAAAATGTACTTCAACCTCGATGTCGTTGAACACGCGCAAAGTGTTGTTTACGGGGTCGTAGCTCACTGGCTCGATACTCATCTGTCCCACTTGAACACCACGCATGGTGCCGTTCACGCTGACACGAGCAGTAGGCTCCGATTGGAGGCCACGGGTCGACTGATAGGCGGCTTCGTTATAAACGAAGGGGCTGTTTTCGTTTTTGAAAACGTCAGGTTGGCGAGGCACCAAAGTATGGATGCCGTAGTCGTCGAGGCGGTAGTCCTTGGTGGTGTAGCTCGTGATTTCGATACGCGGGTTGGCACCGAAAGGCACGGCAATAAGTTCATTCACGACGGGAATTTGAGGGTCGCCCTCATTGCCGCCGATGACGGTGTTGGGCATCGAAAGCCACGAAAACTGGCCTCTTTCGGTTTCCATGTTCTCCGCCTCAATGTTAGAGAAAGAGAAAGATGCCCTAAGAAGTTGAAAATCACTGCTGACACATTCGGCCTTGTCGACCGAACGCAGCGTAATGGACTGCTGTCCCTCGACATTGAAACAAAGCATCAATGCCAATGCGAATAAAAAGCTTCTTTTCATAGTAGATCAGTTTTGATAAAAATTTGATTTTTAGGCGGCAAAGATAAAAAAAATCTGAAAACTTTGCTCACTTCCATTCAAATGTTTTTATCAAATGGTCAATATCCTCGCGGATGAAGTTGATGACAGGCTGCATCGAGTCGTTGTCGGGCTTGAAATTGAAATATAGCGCACCGCGCACGAAGTTTCGGGTGCTGTCGGTGAGGTAGAACTGCATTGGAGTGGCCACACCTTTGCCGTCCATTTCGATAAAGAGGCCGTAAACATCATGTTCTTCGTTGAAAATCAGGCTGTCGCGCACGCCATTGGCCTTTTGCAGATGCTTGGTGACCATCGTGTGGACATCTTCAAGATATTCGCCCAAATTGCCGTCTACGGGCTTGTGTGTCAGGTGGATGGAGCCTTTGAATTGGGGCATTTCCACATTGACCCAGTTTTTCTCGTCGGGCGAATACGGGTCAGGGGTGATGAGCGCGTATTGCGGGCACTCGAAGCTGTATTTTTCGATGGTGTCGACTTTGACGTAGGCCTTTTCCGGCAGGTCGATGCGGAAATAGCCGCGCGGCTTGGGCAGCGGGTTGGGCTGGCGGTCGCACGAGAAAGCAACGGCGAGTAAGGCCAAGGCCACAAGCAATATGGGCAGTTTATTCTTCATCATACACAACTTTCACTTCCTTGATGCGCTTGGTGTCGGCATCGGTAATCTCCATGTGGAACTTCTCGAAGTTGAACTTGAACCCGATTTCAGGGATGCGCCCTTCTATTTCGAGGATGAGTCCGGCAAGGGTGTCGGCCTCGCCCTGCATGGGTTCAAAATAGCCTTCGTCCACGCCAAACACCTTGCAGAAATCGACGATACTTGTCTGAGCCTTAAAGAGATAGGTGTTGTCGTCAAGTTTCTTGTAGTGTTCCTCCAAGTTGGCTTCGTCAAACTCGTCATTAATTTCTCCGACAATCTCTTCAATCACGTCTTCCATCGTAATCAGGCCCGAAGTGCCGCCGTATTCGTCAACGACAATGGCGATATGTATCTTTTTCTCGCGGAAATCTTGGAAGAGGTCATTGATTTTTCGGTTCTCTGGCACGAAAAAAGCGGGTCGGATGAGTTTTTGCCATTCGTATGATTGCGCGTCCAAGTAGGGAAGGAGGTCTTTCACATAAAGGATGCCGCTCACGTTGTCCATCGTTTCGTCATAAACGGGAATCCTTGAAAATCCGCTCTTTATGACGATGGCGAGCATTTCGGTGAACTCCATGCCTTGCTCCACGCCGATGATGTCGATGCGCGGAATCATCACGCCACTCACCTCTTTTTCGCTGAAGGAGGCAATGCCTTTCAGCATCTGTTTTTCCTCAAGCGGTGTGGATTCTTCGGTGGCAATGTCGACGGCGGTCGAGAGGTCTTCCATCGAGATTTCGCCTTTCTTTTTCTCCAAGTGCTTGTCCATGAACGAAGTGGAATTGACCAACGCCTTGCTCAGCGGCTTGAAAAGCCCGATGAGAAAGCGCAGCGGCCTCGCCATGAAACGCGCCACCTTGACGGGACGCTTGCCGGCATAGATTTTCGGCGTGATTTCGCCCGCAATCAGGATTAATGAGGTGACAATCACCACTTCCAAGAGGAACGCCGCCACGGGATAGTTCGCCATGTCGAACAGTTGCGCCATGATGTAGGTCGACAAAAGCGTGATGGTGACATTGACGAAGTTGTTGCCAATCAGGATGGTAGCCAGCAAGGTCTTGGGAATTTCGCGAAGTTTCAGCACGAGTTTGCTCTTCGCATCGGGGCGCGATTCGAGGTCGTCGATGTCGGCGGGTTGGAGTGAGAAAAACGCCGTTTCGCTGCTCGAAATCAAGGCCGAAGCGAAGAGGAGCAGGCACAATACAGCCATTCCGATGATGGCGTTGGCGGTAAATCCAGTGAAAAAGTTGTTTGAAACAACGGTCAGGAGTCCTATGAGAGGGTCAGGGTCGGGTGTTTCCAAAATCTTATCATTTATAGTTCAGGCGGCAAAAATAGAAAATAATTCTGACATGCGCGTCAAGTTACGTCAAAATGGCAAATCGTTGCCTTCGTCGGTGGTATTTTGTGGGGTGTAGCCCGGAGCGGGTTCTGGTGCGGGGGCGTAAGGCTGGCCGTAGGAGGATTGCTGGACGGGTCGTGCGGGGGCCATCTGCATCATCTTGTCGGCGTGTACCTCGGTGACATAGCGCACAATGCCTTGTTGGTCAGTGTATTGGCGGGTGCGGAGTTTGCCTTCAACATACATCAGGTCGCCTTTCGAGTAGTTGCGGCGGCCTTCGGCGATGTCGTTGGCCAAGTTGCCCCAAACCACAATGTTGTGCCAGTCGGTTTGTTCCACCCAGTTTTGGTCGCGGTCGCGATAGCGTTCAGAGGTGGCCATAGTGACGGATATTTTGCGGTTGCCATTGTCGAAAGTGGTGATTTCGGGGTCTTTCCCGAGCCGGCCTATGAGGATGACTTTGTTCAAACTTGCCATAGTGTTGTTGGTTTAATTATTTAAGTATAAGTCGATTAAGCGAGGAATGGGAAAGTTGCCCAAATCCGTTTCAGGGGTCAAAAATAGTTCTTTTGTTTCAATCCGCAACAATTTTTCTTCAAGTTTTATTTCGATGAACTGGGCGATGATGGTGCGGTGGGTGAGTTTGTGGGTAAAAGTTGGCGAAGTCTTGATAATGGTAAAACTTTTGTTTTCAATAAGTTGCTGGAACTTTTCGGATGCTATGACTTCCTCGACTGTCATCGGGTTTTCGCTTTCGATGCAGGGAAAGTCGTAGAGGTTCTTCCAAATGTCGTTGCCGCTGCGCTTGTGGAGGTAAACATTGCCTTCAATCCTGAAAACCAAATAGTTGAAATATCGCGTCGTGATTTTCAGTTTTTGAAGTTTCACGGGGCGTTGCATCACGGTTTGGTTTGCGAAGGCGAGGCATTGTGCTTGCAGCGGACAAAGCAGGCAGTTGGGGTTTTTCGGTGTGCATTGCAGGGCGCCAAACTCCATCATGGCTTGGTTGTGGAGTCCGGGCTGTTCGCGGTTGAGCAAATCATCGGCAATTTTGGCGAAAACGGTTTGCCCTTCATTAATATTAATAGGTGTGTCAATGTCGAAAAGCCTTGAAAGCACGCGGTAAACATTTCCGTCCACCACGGCATGGGGCAAATCGAAGGCAATGGAAGCTATGGCGGCAGCAGTGTAGTCGCCAATGCCTTTCAATTGCTTAAGTTTCTCGAAATCAGCGGGAAAATGGCCGCCATATTGTTCCACTATTTGCTTTGCGCATTGGTGCAAGTTGCGGGCGCGTGAATAATAGCCCAAGCCTTGCCACATCTTCAGCACCTCTTCCTCAGTGGCATTGGCAAGGTCGTTCACCGAGGGCCACTTCTCGACGAAGCGCAAATAATAGTCCCAGCCTTGGTTGACGCGCGTTTGTTGCAGGATAATCTCCGAAAGCCACACCTGATAGGGGGTGGGATTGTGTCGCCAAGGCAGGTCGCGGCGGTTTTCGGCAAACCAATTAATTAAGGTGTCATGTATGAAATCCATCGTTGTTGCGTTGCGAAATTCTTTATTTATAACTCATTAGAAGAAAAAAATTGCATTAATAGGGTCTCCGTATTGAAAATGTTCGTACCTTTGCCGCAAATTTACAACAAACACAATAACTAATCATAAAATAAGGAAAAAAATGACTAAAGCAGAAATCGTTGCTGAAATCGCCAGCAAGACCGGCATTGAAAAAGGTGCTGTCCAGAATGTTGTTGAAAACTTCATGGAAGTTGTGAAGAACTCGATGGCCAAGGGTGAAAACGTGTATCTGAGAGGCTTCGGTAGTTTCATCATCAAGACCAGAGCCGAAAAGACCGGCCGTAACATTGGCAAGAATATCGCCATCACCATCCCGGCCCACAAGATTCCGGCTTTCAAGCCCGCCAAGACCTTCATGACCGCTGTTAAGTAAGAACAACATCTAAAATCCCAATATTATGCCAAACGGTAAGAAACACAAAAGACACAAGATGTCGACACACAAGCGCAAAAAACGCTTGAGAAAGGACAGACACAAGAAGAAATAAGCGCTTCTTGCGCCTAAAGGAGACAATAACACAGCATTGGCAACCCCATTGTTGTGTTATTGTTTTGTTATTCAAAATCAAATCGTTAACCCCAAAAGCAAAACACTATGTCTGAAGAAGAGAAACAAGTTGCCGAAGCCATTCCGGCAGCGGCAGAGGAAAAGACGGTGGAGCGCGACTTGGTCATCAACTCGCACGCTTCGGAGGTTGACATTGCCCTGTTGGAGGACAACATTCTTGTCGAACTTCACAGAGAGAAGACCAACAACCAGTTTGCGGTCGGAGATGTTTATTTGGGTCGGGTGAAGAAACTGCTGCCAGGCCTCAACGCGGCTTTCGTCGACGTGGGCTACCCCAAAGAAGCCTTCCTGCACTACCTCGACTTGGGCTTTCAGGCCCATTCGCTGCTCAAGTTCAAGAAAATGGTAGTGGCAGGCGAAGACGTTTCG
Organism: uncultured Bacteroidia bacterium; assembly: GCA_902780055.1. Taxonomy (GTDB): domain Bacteria; phylum Bacteroidota; class Bacteroidia; order Bacteroidales; family F082; genus Limimorpha. Next base: position 71,511 of record CACZDU010000001.1, read on the forward strand.
TTGGACAAGTTCAAACTTGACCCCGACTTGCCGAAAAACGGCAAAATCGCCGACATCATCAATGTAGGCGACCTGATTCCCGTGCAAATCGCCAAAGAGCCTATCCACACCAAAGGCCCGAGAATCACGGCAGAAATCTCATTTGCAGGACGTTACATTGTCCTCGTCCCCTTCTCCAATCGCATTTCGGTTTCAACAAAAATCCGCAGCAACGAGGAGCGCAACCGCCTCCGCCGTCTCATCCAAAGCATCAAGCCCAACAACTATGGCGTCATCATCCGCACCGTCGCCGAAGGCAAGAAGGTGGCCGAACTCGACGCCGACCTCAAGGCACTCATCGCCAAATGGGAGCAATGCACCATCGAGATGAAAAAAATGACCAATTTCGGAAAGATGGTCAGCGAGATGGACCAAACCAGTGTCATGCTGCGCGATTTGCTGAACGAGTCGTTCAACAACATCCGCGTGAACGACGAGAAACTCTTTGAAGAAATTCAGGGTTATATCCAGACTTTCGCCCCGCAAAAGGCCGGAATCGTGCAACTTTACTCAGGCAAGGAGCCTATCTTTGACTACTACAACGTTGCCAAGCAAATCAAAGGCTTTTTCGGGAAGATTGTCACCATCAAGAACGGCGTTTACCTCGTCATCGAGCACACCGAGGCCATGCACGTCATCGACGTGAACAGCGGCCATAGGCTCAACAAGGAAAACTCGCCGGAAGAAAACGCCCTCCAAGTCAACCTCGAAGCCGCCAAGGAAATCGCGCGACAACTGCGCCTGCGCGACATGGGCGGCATCATCATCGTGGATTTCATCGACTTGCACGAAGCCAAGCACCGCAAGCAACTCTACGAAGCCCTTGTGGAAGCCATGAAGCCCGACCGCGCCAAGCACACCGTGCTTCCCGCCACCAAGTTCGGCCTCATCCAAATCACGCGCCACCGCGTGCGCCCCGAAACAGAGGTGCAGGTGCAGGAGAAATGCCCCGTTTGCGACGGTGAAGGCAAAATCCGCCCCGCCATCCTCTTCATCGACGAAATCGAAAACCACCTCAAGTACCTCCTCGTCGACCAAAACGAGAACAACCTTGTCTTGCAGGTGCATCCGTTCATCTATTCCTACCTTTGCATCAACGGACTGTTTTCGATTCGCCGCAAATGGATGAAGAAATACGGCAAGAAATTCACAGTGCAATCGATGCCCGAATTCCACGCGCTGCAGTACAACTTCCAGAACGCCAACGGCGACGACATTAAAATCTGAAGTTTGCTGCTGCAAAAAAACTTGAAAAGCCTGCCTCGCAATGGGGCGGGCTTTTTCTTGCTATTTCTTTATCTTGATTCCTCTTTTTTCAATGTATTGCCTGATGAAGGCCGCGATTTCTTCCGTCGAGATGTCGTATTTCGGTTCGAGGAGAGAAAAGTCTTTGGGCTTGTTGAAGTAGTTCTCGTTCAGGAGAATGCTGTAGATGAACTTGGAATGTATCGTATGACGGGAGAATTTGCCTGCATATTCCACGCCTTTGGCCAAATCGTAGCCTTCTTTCAGTAGGGCATAGATGTCGTAGTAGTCGCGGAAGGCGCTGCGCACGGCAATGGTGAATAGTTTCATGCCCAACAGTTCCTGTAATGAAGGAGTGACGATGTTGTTGTAAACGAAGCCTTTGCCTAATTCCAGTACCGAGTTCTCAGGCCTGAAAAACGACAATTTCACATTCCCATTCACGAAAATTTGAAGTTGGTTTTTCGAGAGGAATTCTTTTTTGCAATCGGGGAAGACACTTGAAACTTCATTGGAAATGGCCGAAAAGTCAAGCATTGGGCGTTCTTTTCTCGTTCCAAGCAGTTCAAAGTCAAGGTCTTCGCTTTTTCGGTGTTTCATTTGCAGCGATTGGGCCGTGCCACCGCAAAGGTACAGGTTTTTGATGGCCTCCATTTGCGAAACAGCCTCAAAAACGGGTATCGTTTCTTGCCTAAGCCCTAATTTCCAGTCTTGGCTTTCCATATCGTTTCAGGTATTTGTCGGGTTTCTTGATGTCGAAAAACATGGCTGCCAAAAGCCAGTTGATAATGCCGTAGTAGTCGCCTTGCGAAACCAAACGCTCACGCCACACTTGTTGTATCTGCCGCATGGGATAGAGTTCGCAGAGTTTGTGCAAATCTTCAAACTCAAGATAAAGCAAGGATTTTTCGATGAGCAAACTGTCATCTATGCTGTCCGGATTTTTGGCATACGACCACAGGCAACCCGATTGTTCCAACTGTCGCCAAAGGACTCTTTTTTTGCCTTCAATCTTTCCGTTTCTGTTTTGGTGATTGCTCATAGTGCCGCAAAATTAGGCAAAAAACCTGAAAACTTGTTCCAACTTTGAATAAAAAAACGCTGCTTTTAAGCACTTTTTCGCCAAAAAAGTAGGGACAAGCCCGTTTTCAAAAGATTTATACATTGTTGATTTTCAACAAAATCCGCTAAGGACATTCCAAAAAAGTAGGGACATCGCCCCGTGAAGCCCCGTGTGCCTCTTGACAAGCGTTTTTTCTGTATATTTTTGCGAAGTCAAAAACGAAAATGTCATGAAGACGCATTTAAAATCACTCATCCTAATCACGGCAGCCTTCGCGCTGACCGCTTGCGACAGCCCGACGAAGCGCATGGAACAAGCGCAAGCTCTCTATAAAGAAGGTGTCGAACTGCGCGAGCAACGTCGCTCCGAAGAGGCCGCCGAGAAGTTCCTGCAAGGGCTGGCACTGGTGCATCGTTCCAACAAGACCACCGAAACCGTCCAATTGGAAGGCCAACTTTGCGACAACCTCGGCGCCATGTACCTGAAACACGGGCTTTTCGAGGATGCCTTCAAGCAACACCAACAGGCGCTGAAATGTTTTAAGCAGACCGCCGACTCCACGGGCATGATGAACGCCTATCGCAATAGCGGTCGGGCGGTGAGGGCGCAGGAGCAATACACCCAAGCCAAGCAATACTACGACTCGGCCTTCCGCGTCGCCACCTTTATCAACGACAAAGCCATGCTCGGCGACCTTTATCTCGAAATGGGTCGCGACTACTACATGGAGACGGGCAACTTCGCCAAAGGCATCGAGAGCGTCAACCAAGCCTTGGAAATCGGCCTCGGCGACAACGACACCGACATTGCCAACATGACCTTGGGCATCCTCTATTATTACACACGCGAAAACGAAAAGGCGAAGTCCTATTTGAACCAAGCACTCCGCAGCGAGCGTGCCGGACTGAAAATGTCTGTCTATCAAACGCTTTATGCCATTGCCTACAGCGAAGGCAACTACCAACAGGCGGTGAAATACCACGAGCAGTTTGCCGCGAACATGATGCAAGCCGACGCTGAACACGCCAACGAGAACATCCAAAGAATCAAGTCGGAATACGAGTTGAAGGCGCAGCAGAGCGAATTGGAAAGCCTACACCGCACCCGCGACCTGAAACTCTATCTCATCATCGCCTTGGCGGTGATTGCCTTGCTCGTCATCCTCCTGATTGTAAGGAAGAAAATCAGCGACCACAAGTTGGAGATGGAGCACTTCGGGCGGCAGGTGGAGCGCGACCAAAACCGCATCCACGAGCTGGTGAGCGACATGGAGAACCTTATTCGCACCAACGACGAACTGCGCCGCCATCAGCAGACACTTCCACCAAAGGATTTGATGTCGATCCAGAAAATCCTGACGCGAAACAAGATTATGGTCACCGCGCAAGCCCTCACGGAAGAAGTGAACAACGACTCGCTCAACTTCGAACTGACCGACAACGACTGGAACGACTTCATCAGCCTCACCGACTTGGTCTTCGATGGCTTCTCGCAGCGGCTGTTGCAACTCTACCCCAAACTCAGCAAGTGGGATGTGCGCATCTGCTGCCTCTCCAAGAACGGCTTCTCCAACCAAGTGATTTCCATCCTGTTGGACACGCAGACCGACTCCTACTACAAACGCAAAACCCGCATAAAACAGATGAAGATGGACCTTGGGGATGATAACCGCACCTTTGAGGAAATCGTGAATGCTGTATGAGAAACTACGGATTACACGGATTTGACGGAAATATTCATCAAAATGGAATTTGTATAATCCGTAAAATCCGTAGTTAAAAAACGAAATCAAATAATTAACAATCAAATACTTACAACTATGAAAAACATTAGTATTATCGCAGTGATTGCCCTGATGATGATGGGCGGGATGACAATGAAAGCACAAGACTATCATCCTATCGTCGAGGACGGAAAACAATGGAATGTGCTGTTTTCCTATCCGTGGAGTCCGCCGGAGCCACAGCACAAGTACACCGACATATACAAAATCGAGGGTGATACGCTGGTGGATGGCATGTCGTACAAAGTGATGTACACCACAAGAAATGAAAACCTTTCAGGTTGGAGCGTTTGTGGTGTTATCAGAGAAACCGAAGACAAACAAGTTCTCTATCGTAGAGACGGCTCTGCTTACGATGAGATTCTTTATGATTTCTCAATGGAAGTCGGAGATACCATTATCATGAGCGGCAATGGGTTTTATCCCAACTGGATGTTTGTCATCGAAACCAATGAGATCCTCGTTAATGGCGAGCCGAGACAACAAATTGTGTTGGAATATCCATGGGGTGAACAGGAAATATGGATTGAAGGTATTGGTAGCCTTTACGGGATAATCGATTCGGGTTCGCGGTTTTTGGATGGGGGTTCGACCGACCTTCTTTGCTATTATGAAGACGGCGATTTGATTTGGCAGAATACCACTCCAGGGTATAATGAGTGTTATATCGTGAATACAGGGCAGCAGAACGATTTGGTGGTTACACCTACCGTGCTGACTTTTAACGAGCCTGCCGTGCCGCAAGTTTTCACGATTAGCAACCAAACCAACAATGCCGTCACCATTTCATCCATCAATGTGCAACCTGACGACAATGTGGTGCTACTCTCCTTTGAAGGTCTGCCCCGCACTTTGCAGCCCAACGAAACCATGAATGTGACAGTGGAAGTGAACACTATCGGATACAAAGGCTATAACAATTACAACGTCACCATAGCCACCTCGATTGGCTACAAGCATGTCATCGTCAAGGTCAACGAGGAAGCCTGGGACGAAGGGCTTCTGTATTTTCCTATGCAAGGGGTTACTTTCGATGAAAACACCCCTTTGACGCAATCCTTCTACCTGCACAACACCAATGCCCTGCAAAGCATCACCATCTATGAGATTCGCGAATACGGCACCAACTATCTTGAAATGCTGCCTTCGCCCAGCCTGCCTTACGAAATCCCGGCGGGAGGCTTTCTTGAGGTTGCGGTCTCTTTGGTCAATTTCCCTGAAGAGCAAACCGTGACACACCTCTATTGTCGCAGTTCCGAAGGCGAAGGAAGCGGTTATTTCTTCTTTATTGCTGGAGGCCTTTCAAACGGCGGCAATGTGGTGCATAGCCTTTGGAAGCCCCTTAATCTCCCTGGAATACTTTTAGGTGCAAACGCACAAGGAGACCTGTTCTGTAGAAATACAGAGGTCTATCCTTCCACATTGGTTCGTTCACAAGACGATGGCGAGACATGGGAAACTGTGTTCGACGGCAGTGTTGGAAATCTCGCCGTCAGCAACGAAGGAAGGATTTTTGTTTTCAATTATAATACGATGACGGTCATGTATTCTGATGACAACGGCGACACATGGCAACAAACCAACCAAATATCCTCGTGTGGTTTGATAAGTGTAGCAGGTCTGTATGCTGCAACCAATGACATCGTTGTGGGGTGGACACAAAACAGGGAAATCTTTTGGACGCTTGATGGTGGTGAGACTTGGGGCTTTTCAGGCCTTGAATTCATGGAAGAACACCAAGAAATCAGCGACCTTCTCGTCAGCGAAAACGGCGATGTGTATGTCAGTGTTTGGTACTACATCGGGCCTAACATCGGCGTGTATCATTCCACCCTCTCCGATATGCAGAACTGGGAAATTGCTGCCTTTGAGAATGTTGGCGTGAAAGACATGGCGTTTGACCCCGAGGGCAACATAGTTTGCGGCGTTAATTTCGGAGGCGATTTTTCGGGTTTCGAGCATGTGCCAGGGTTCTATGCCTTATGGGCAAATCGTGTGGCCATTGCCGACAACGGCATTGTTTACAAGACCGCAATGAGCATGTATAACAACGCGGTTTTGGCCTATTCCTTGGACCACGGCGAGCATTTCTACAACACCATAGAGAACCTTCCCGTTGAGGAGCCTATTCCCGGCGGCGAAGACGGTTTTCTCTCCAAAGGCTATGACAATCATCTGTATTTCTATGGCAACAGCCAATACTGGAAAAGCATCCCCAATGCCAACGACATTCCCAATGTGATTGCTTTCCCTTCGGAATGGTACTACGAAATCGAGAACGAGAACGGCAGCATCACCTACCAATACATGTATCAGGCAGGCGACACCGTTGTCGGCGATGAGCCTTCGCATATCCTTGTGAAAATCAACACGCTTTACGACAAGGGATTGCGAGAGGATGTGACACGCGAGTATGTCTATATGCGCGACGGCAAGGTGTATTGGTGGAACAAGACCTTGGAAGAGTTTACCGTGCTGTACGACTTTGGTGCCCAGGAAGGCGACACTTGGGTCACCAAGGTCGGCACGGAAACCCTCATCATGCACGTCAATTCGGTGGAAACCGTTGAATACGAAGGCAAAACCTATAGGATGCTTCATGTGAGCGATGTGGACGACTACTTCAGCGGCGACATCGTGTGCGGCATCGGCCACCTGACGAGTTTCTTCCCCGAAAGGCTGATGGACAACGGCGACGGTCTGCGCGTGGAAGGCCTGCGCTGCTATTGGATTGAGGACGAACTGGTGTTCAAACCCGGCGACGAGGACTGCGACGCGATTTATTCGGAGGTACACGGTGTGGAGGAGGACGGCCCTTCGACAGGCTCAGGAACCTTAACGGTTTATCCTAATCCTACCAACGGCGTTCTTACCGTTCATCATTCCGAATTGACTACGTCGAATGCTTCGCATTTCCACATTCATCATTCCGAATTTCAAATTGCCAACCTCATGGGCCAAACCGTCCTTTCCGGCAATATTAATGTTGAAAACCAACAGATTGATGTTTCATCGTTGCCTCAAGGGATGTATTTCATTACCGTAGGCGAAGCGACGCGGAAATTTGTGGTGGAATAGCATGTGTATAAAAGTTTCTTCGTATATTTGCGCGGAAAACAAAGCATGAACTATGGTACCAGATAACAAGGAAAAATACATCAATCCCTATACCGACTTTGGTTTCAAGAAACTGTTTGGTACTGAGATGAACAAGGACTTGCTCATCAGTTTTCTCAACGCCCTGTTCAACGGAGAAGAGAAGGAGATAGAGGATGTACTGTACCTCAATGGCGAGAATCTGGGCGATGGCTATGGCGACCGCCGTTCCATATTCGATGTCTATTGCACGACAAAGGACGGCAGCCGCTTCATTGTCGAGATGCAGAAGGCCGAGCAGACCTATTTCAAGGACCGTAGCATTTACTATGCTACCACACCCATCCGCCAACAGGCGCCAAAAGGGAAGTGGGACTATCATTTAGAGAACGTCTATACTGTCGGCATCCTTAACTTCGAGTTCCCGAACAATGAATATCCTTCCAATAGTTTTCGCCACGAGATAAAACTGAAGGATGTGGAAGACAACCACGTGTTTTACGACAAGTTGACGTTTGTCTATCTCGAAATGCCTAAGTTCAACAAGGTCGAGAACGAATTGGTGACAATGTTCGATAAATGGATGTTTGTGTTGCGTAATCTTTCACGTCTGCTCGAGCGCCCCGTAGCCCTGCAAGACCGTGTTTTCAAAAAACTCTTTGAGCAAGCGGAAATCGCAAGGTATTCAGAGACAGAACGCAGACAGTACGAAGCGAGCCAGAAAGAGTATTGGGACTACACTAGCACACTTGAAACAGCGGAAAGGAAAGGGGTGCTAAGAATTGCCCGTAATATGAAATCTGATGGTGTGTCGGCAGAAACAATAGTAAAATATACAGGTCTCTCAACTGAAGAAATAGAGTCGTTATAGTTTGGCATTGTCAATAATCCCCATAAATTTTCCTATTTTTGCACCCTCAAACAACAATTCAACCCTTCAACAGTCAACAATTAAACAATGAATAAGGACATCGTTTTGAGCGGCATCCGCCCCACTGGAAACCTCCACCTCGGCAACTATTACGGTGCCGTGCGCAGCTTCGTGAAGATGCAGGAAGACTACAACTGCTATTTCTTCATCGCCGACTGGCACTCGCTGACCACGCACCCCAAGCCCGAAAACATACAGAAATCGGCTCGCACCATCTTGGCCGAATACCTTGCCTGCGGCATCGACCCCGAAAAGGCCACCATCTACATCCAAAGTGATGTGCCTGAGACGATTGAGCTGTATCTCTATTTCAATATGAACGCCTACATCGGTGAGCTGGGCCGCGTGACCACCTTCAAGGAAAAGGCCCGCCAACAGCCTGATAATGTGAACGCCGGCTTGTTCACCTACCCGACCTTGATGGCCGCCGACATCCTCCAGCACCGCGCCAAATGGGTGCCCGTGGGCAAAGACCAAGAGCAGAACATGGAGATGGCCCGCAAGTGCGCCCGCCGTTTCAACAACATCTACGGCATCGAGTTCTTCCCTGAGCCGCAAAACTACTATTTCGGCGGCGACGCCATCAAAGTGCCCGGCCTCGACGGCAGCGGCAAGATGGGCAAAAGCGACGGCAACTGCATCTACCTCTTCGAGGACGAAAAGACGATGCGCAAGAAAGTGATGCGCGCCGTCACCGACAGCGGCCCCACCGAGCCGAACAGCCCTAAACCCGAAGTCATCCAAAACCTCTTCACGATGATGAACATCGTCAGCGAGCCGGAAACGGTGAAATACTTCGATGAGAAATGGAACGACTGCTCCATCCGCTACGGCGACATGAAGAAGCAGTTGGCCGAGGACTTGGAAAAGACCGTCGCGCCCATCCGCGAGCGCATCATCGAGTTCTCGTCCGACACTGAACGCTTGGAACGCATCGCCCGCATGGGTGCCGAGAAGGCCCGCGAGAGCGCGGCGAAGACGCTGAATGAGGTTAGGAAGATTATTGGATTCAGACAGTACTAATTAAGGTCGCTTTGCGTCATTGCGAGGAGGAACGACGAAGCAATCTATGACAAAATATTGATTAGATTAGTATTATTGTCAAAATAAGCGTATTTTTGCAACGATTATTTGATATTAAATGAAATGAATAAAGTCAGTATCAAAATAAATGAATTAGGTCCTGTCAAAAACCAAGAGATTGAGTTGAAGCCAGTCATGTTGTTTACTGGAGAATCAAGTTTGGGCAAAAGTTATGTCAATTTCTTGGCGTATTATTTGTTTTATGTTTTTTCTTCGGAAAGGATGTTCGATTTTTTGTTGGAAAAGATAGGGAGTGAAGTCAACGATAAAAAGGAGTTTTCGTTTGACTTGAAATCAGCAGACTTAATCGATTGGATGCAGAAAGATGTTAGAAAGTTTTTTGTCTATTTATACAATTTTGATGATTTCAGGTGTGATGTCAAGTTTGATTTCAAGAATGTTGAAGACAGTTTTGCCATTAAATATACTCGAGTTGATGCCAAAAACGACAAAGACAAAGAGTTTTTTTATGCATTTAACATCGAAATAAATGGTGAAAGAATAAGGTCGAGTGCCTATTATCAGCAACGTTTTGAAAAAGCTATCTGTCGTACAATAAGTCAACAGTTGTGTCATAGTTTTTTGGGTATAAATATTCAACTCTCCTTTTTATTGCCTCCGGGAAGGGCTTCTTTATTGACGGGCGACTATACTGCGCAGCGAGGATCGAGTAATCTTGGACTATACGATCTTTTTCTTCGTGATAACGATAGAATAAATAATTCTGTTTTATTCAATAGATTGGTAGGGGGCAAACAGAATGAATTTTTTGTTTCCCAGATTCATAATCTAATCAAAGGGGACTTGCTGATGGAAAAAGACAACCTTTTCTTGGTTACCGAAGACCATCAAAGAATCCCATTGGGAGCTGCTGCTTCTTCCATCAAAGAATTGACTCCTCTATTGCAGTTGATTTTGGGAGGTTCCATATCCAATACTGCCATCTGTATTGAGGAGCCGGAGGCGCATCTGCATCCGGAAATGCAGATTTCCATAGTCGATTTGCTTTCTGCTTGCATTAATGAGAATGCCTTTATGCAGATTACCACCCACAGTGACTATTTCTTACAGCGCGTAAACCAATTGCTGAAGTATGGCTGTATCAAGGGATTGAATCCAAATAGGTATCAGGAGATTTGTGATGAAACCGGGCATCGTCCTGAGCATTATCTTGACAGAGACAATGTGGGTGCTTATTTCTTCTCGTCTGAAAACGGGAAAACCAAAATAGAGTCGTTGACCATCGGGAAGAAAGGGATACCGATGACGACTTTTTTCAATGCTGTCGGAATGTTGTCCAAAGAAGACGAGGCTCTTGATGATGAACTTGAAAAACTGGGTCAGGAATAATGTTTAATGTACGAGACTTACAGCAGTTTTATAATCCTTCGTATTTTGGTATCAACGATAACCAGTATATATGGAAGGAGAGCGGTCAGACGGATCCAACTGCGTTAGCATCTGTTAAGTTTGTCTTTCAAGGAGGAACAATAAGTTATGTGAAATCAAACTTGTTGAAAGAAATGAAAGATGCTTATAGGACGGATTCAACTAAATCGCTTAATCTTAGAAAGATTTGTGATGGGCTGTTGTTTCTTGATAGAGAAGAAGAGCATTATCTCATCATTCTTGAAGTTAAATCTGGATTTAAGGAGGTGAAAAATAAGGCAATCGGACAAATTCCCGCTTCATATATAAAAGCCCAATCCATATTAAATGACTTTTCGTCATTCAATATGAATGATTACAAAGCGTTTGGATTGATTATCAGTTATCCATATATTGTGAAGCCGCCAACTGATGCCGAAAACAATCCTTTGGTATGGGAGAACAAAGAGATAATGACAGAAGACATTTTCGCAAAGTATAACCGGTTATTGAGGAATCATCAAAAAGCGGATTTTATTGGTAACGATTTTGGGTTTGATCAACTGACCCAGGTCAAACAAGACTTGTTGTTCGATAAGTTGAAAGTCAGACATTATCCTGTAAACAATCATTGTGTCAATGCAGAGATTGACTTGGATGTTGTTATCGGGACTTTGTAGAACAGTTACAGTTTTTTGTGCATTTCTATAATTATGCAGACACTATGGGCGACTTCATAACATACGAAAAAATCCCCGAAAGGGCAGTGCTGATAGCCGTGGCCTCGAAAAAGCAAGGCCGCGAGCGCACAGAGGAATATTTGGACGAACTGTCATTCTTGCTCGAAACGGCTGGCGGCGTGCCAGTGGCGCGTTTCGTGCAGGCCATGGACCATCCAAGCAGCGTAACCTATTTAGGCTCAGGCAAATTGGAGGAAATCCACCAATACATCAAGGCGGAGAACATCGAGATTGCTGTCATCGACGACGAACTGAGCGCGACCCAAGCCCGCAACATGGAGCAGGCCTTGGAGTGCCGCGTCCTCGACCGCACGAGCCTCATCCTCGACATCTTCGCCTCCAATGCGCACACGGCACACGCCAAGGCGCAAGTGGAATTGGCGCAATACCAATACCTTCTGCCCCGCCTGACTCGCATGTGGACCCACTTGGAACGCCAACGCGGCGGTATCGGAATGCGCGGCCCCGGTGAAACCCAAATCGAGACCGACCGCCGCTTGATTCTCGACAGAATTGCATTGCTGAAGGAGAAACTCAAGGAAATCGACATGCAGAAGACTGTGCAGCGCAAGAATCGCGGCAAGCTGGTGCGCGTGGCTTTGGTGGGCTATACTAATGTAGGAAAGTCGACTATCATGAACCTGCTGAGCAAGTCGGAAGTCTATACCGAAAACAAACTCTTCGCCACTTTGGACACGACCGTGCGCAAGGTGGTGGTGGAAAATTTGCCGTTCCTGTTGTCTGATACTGTGGGATTTATCCGCAAGTTGCCGCACCATTTGGTGGAGTCGTTCAAGTCGACCTTGGACGAGGTAAGAGAATCTGACATCCTGCTTCATGTGGTCGACATTTCGCATCCCGACTTCGAGGCACAGATGGATGTGGTGAACCAAACCTTGGCCGAGTTGGGTTGCGCCGACAAAAAGACCATCGTCGTGTTCAACAAGACCGACGCCTACACTTGGGAGGAGAAAGACCCCGACGACCTCACGCCGCCCACAAAACGCAACGTATCGTACGAGGAACTGAAAAAGACTTGGATGGCCAAAATGAACGAAAACTGCATCTTCATTTCTGCCAAAAACCGCGACAACTATCAGGAATTCCGTGATTTGCTCTACAAGGAAATTCGCGATATGCACGCCATTCGTTATCCGTACGATAATTTTTTGTATTGAGGGTATGCGGATGCCGTAAACCCAAAAAAGCCAAGGCGTTTCCACCTTGGCTTTTTTTGTTGGCTTTTGCAAAAGCCTTATTCTTGTCCAGCGGGAGTTTCGCTTTGGGCTGGAGCCTCGTTTGTTGTGGCAGGGACTTCCGTAGCGGGAATGTTGGGCATCATGTTCTCGATTTGCGAACTGACTTCACTCTTCAAAGTGCCTTCTTTGGAACTCACGGGCAGGATTTTGCTCGAAAACAGGCAGAGCACTACCAGCACGATAGCCATCGTCCAAGTGGCTTTTTCAAGGAAATCGGTGGTCTGGCGCACGCCCATCATTTGGTTGGCACCACCGAAGTTGGAAACCAAACCACCGCCTTTTGAGTTCTGAACCAGAACAATCAATCCTAATAACACACTGACAATCAGGATTAAAATTACTACTAATGTGTACATGTTTAATTATTTAATGTTTGACTTTTTTGACTTTCTTGAAGCCGTTCAATTTGGGCTGCAAAATAACGACTTTTTTCTGGATATTTCAAGCCTAATTTTTTATAAATTGAAATTGCCTTCTCAAAATAGTTTTGTTGCTCGTATATTTTTGCCAAAGTTTCGCTTACGATGTTCTCTTGGTCGATGATGCTGTTTTGGGCTACGGAGATGGGGTTGTAGAACTCGGCCTTGGGTCGCGAGATGCTTGGATTCTCGGTTATGAATTTGTCTATCAGTTCCTTGCGTGAGAGTTTCTTTGGTGCGGGCTTGCCTGCCTCCTTGCGTTGTTTTTCTTCCTCGATTTCCTTCAGGCGGTTGGCGATGATGGCTTTCAGCTCGTCGATAGACTTGCGCTTTTCTTCCAACAGGGCCATTTCGGCGGAAAGTTCCTCGTGGCTGCCGCTGAGGTCGATTTCGGGGATGATGAAGACTTTTTCGCGGATGATGCTACCGTTTTGTTCTTCCTTCGTGTCGATGGATTCGATGGAGGAGAAGACGTTGTCCTTGGGCTCAAACTCATCGGGAAGGGCTGGAATATCGGGTTTGGTTTCGAGGCGATGCTTGGCTATCATGCTGAGTAAGCGCAACTTATCGCGATTGGGCATGGTGGCAGCGGCGCGTTTCACTTGGCTGTCGTAGTTGGGGCTGCCGATGTTCTGGTAAGCTATGGAAAGAAGTGCTTGGGCGATGGAGAAATAAGGGAAGGCCTTCACCATCTGTTCCATTTCGTCCACGTCATTGCCCTTCATGCGCTCAGGCATTGTCATGTATCCTATCAGTTGCTTGCTGTCCATAATCACCAATTTACCAATGCTTTATTGAAAATGTCTTCCACCAATTGCTCAGTGATAGTCGTCGTGAGTGCCTCTTGCACCGCGTTCAGGTCTTGGTCGCTGGGGTAGTCTTCGTATCGCGAGAAACTTTGCTCAAAGTCCTTCGTTTCATCGATGCGGTTGCTAAATCGCACGTTGACCGTGATGGTGAGTCGGTTCATGGCGGCGGTCTGCCCCGAGGTGATGGCCACAGGCATGGTCTTGTAGTCGGTGATTTCGCCTTCAAAGGCGATGTCGCCGCCCGATTCCACCATGTCTAATGTGGTTTGGTTGGTCATGGCGTCGCGCAAAGCGTTGGTGAAGATGTTGCTCAACATCGGGTTGACGAGTTGGGCATGGTTCGGGAAATAGTCCACGGAAACGGTTTTGGCCTCGGCGGGAATCGATGCGCCCGAGAAGGAATAAAAGCCGCAACTATGGCTCATAAGAGCCGAAACAACAACCACTATTAACGCCTTGATTTTCATAAATCTATGCCGTATTCGTTGATTTTGCGGTAAAGTGTGCGTTCACTAATGCCCAAAGCCTTGGCCGCGTCCTTTCGCTTGCCGCGATGGGCTTCCAAAGCCTTGATAATCATTTCTTTCTCATGGTGTTCGAGGGAAAGCGTTTCGGGCGTTGAGTTATTGGTCATTGAGCTTGTCGAAATGACCCCATAGTGCGAAGTTTCCTCGGCGGGAATGAACTCGGCATATTCCTGCTCACTGACCTCTGGCTCATCGTGGCTTACCCGCGTCACCACCGTATCACCGATTTGTGTGACCGAATTGGGCTGCACATAGGTCGGCTCCATCGGGCGACTGCCGCTCATATTATTGACTTGTGCGCGCAATTCAGCGATGTCTTTTTTCATGTCGAACAGTACGCGATAAAGCAGGTCGCGCTCCGACATACCCTCGGGCGTGTCCTCGCGAGGTAGCAATACGGGTAAATTGTTTATCACCCTGTTAGGCAGATACTTGGCCAAGGTCTCAGTCGTGATGTTGCGGTCGGTTTCCATGATGGAAATCTGCTCCGTGACGTTCTTCAGTTGGCGCACGTTGCCGTCCCAACGGTAGTTTTCCAGCATTTTCACGGCCTCGGGCGTCAAAGTGATGGCTGGGATGTGGTTGCGCTCGGCAAAGTCGGCTGCAAACTTCCTGAACAACAGCGGAATGTCGGCCTTCCTTTCGCGCAAGGCGGGGATGTGAATCGGGATGGTGTTCAACCTATAATAAAGGTCTTCGCGAAAACGTCCGCGCTCGATGGCCACGGGCAAATCGACATTGGTGGCGGCCACGATTCTGACATCGGTTTTCATCACCTTGTTGCCGCCCACGCGGATGAACTCGCCATTTTCGAGCACGCGCAAAAGTCGGGCTTGGGTGGAAAGCGGCAACTCGCCGACCTCGTCCAAAAACAAGGTGCCTTTGTCGGCAATCTCAAAGTAGCCCTTGCGCTCGTTTACCGCGCCCGTGAAGGAACCTTTTTCGTGTCCAAACAGCTCGGAGTCAATGGTTCCCTCGGGGATGGCACCGCAGTTCACGGCGAAATATTGGCCGTGTTTGCGGGTGCTGTTTTGGTGGATGATCTTCGGAAACACGTCCTTACCTGTGCCGCTCTCGCCCGTGATGAGCACGGTGAGGTCGGTAGCGGCCACTTGCGCGGCTATGCCAATGGCGCGGTCCAATTCGGGGTCGGTGCCGATGATGCCGAAGGTGCGTTTTATTGCTTGTACGTCCATGTCGTGTTTTCTATCAGCAGGGCTTGCCATATCGCGGTAGCGACAACGGGGCATGCCCCGTTGTTGGCAAAGCCCAGCCATTTATCTCAATATTCCTCCCAGTTCTTTCTCCATCGCGCTTTGGATTTTCCCCATCGTCTTCTCGATCACCTTGTCGGTGAGGGTGGTGGTGGGCGACATCAGCACGAAACTCATGGCGTATTGTTTCTTGCCTGCCGGAATCTTCTCACCTTCGTAAACGTCGAACAGGCTCATCGATTGCAGGATTTTGTTTTCCGCACTCATGGCGACTTTCTTCACCGCGTCGAAGGTGACGTTCTTGTCGAAAATCATGGCGAGGTCGCGGCGCACGGCGGGGAACTTCGACAGCGGCTCGAAATGCACTTCCTTTGCCTTGGCCAAGCATTGCATCATCAGCGTCCAGTTGAAGGTGGCATAAAACACGTCTTTCTTCAAATCGAAGTGCTTCAAGGTTTTCTTGCTGAGTTTGCCAAGCGTGACAATCTCCTTACCATCAACGCAATAAGTGGTCGCGTAGTCGAAATGCGGCAGGTCGGCTTCCTTGGCTTCCAAGGCATTGAAATCGAACTTGAAATGGTTGAGCACGCCCATGACGTATTCTTTCAGGTCGAAGTAATCGATGGCCTTGGCTGGGGCGTTCCACAACTCGGCTTGCTTGTTGCCGGTAAGGAAGAGGTCGAGGCAGGTGTGCTCGGTGTAGGGTTTCAACGGCTGTTTTTCGTCGCCAACTTTCGTTCCGTCAAAGAAATAGACATTGCCGAACTCGAAAAACTTCATGTCGCTGACCTTGCGGTTTTGGTTGAAGGCGATACTCTCCAAGCCACCCCACATCAGGGTTTGGCGCATCACATTGAGGTCGCTGCTCAAGGGATTGAGAATTTTTACGTTCTTTTCCGACTCAAAGGCGGGGAAAGCCTCGCTGTAGGCGGCCTTGGTGAGCGAGTTGTTCATAATCTCGTAGAAGCCGTTGGCGACGAGCATGTCGCTGATTTTCTGCTGCATCTTGTCGGCATCGGGTTTGGCGGCGCGACTGATGGAAGCATGAACACGGCTCGGGATTTCAATGTTGTCGTAGCCGTAGATGCGCAGGATTTCCTCGACCACATCGGCGGGACGGGTCACATCGACCTTGCTGGTGTGAACATCCACCACAACGTGTTTGTCGTCTTGTTCAACAACTTGACATTCAAGGCTTTTCAGTATATTGACGGCCTGGGTTGGGTCGATGACCTTGCCAGCCAGTTTGTTCAAATAGTCAAATTTCAAATCCACGCGGGCAGGGGCGAAGTCGCCGTTTTTCACGTCCTTGATTTCGGAAGAAATCGTTCCGCCGGCCAACTCCTTTATTAATAAGGCGGCGCGTTTCAAAGCGTAAAGGGTGATGTTCGGGTCGGCACCGCGCTCGTAGCGGAACGAAGCGTCGGTTTGCAGACCGTGGAACTTGGCCGTCTTGCGGATGCTGGTGGGGTTGAAGTAGGCACTTTCGAGGAATATGTTGGTCGTTTCCATGGTCACGCCCGATTTCTGTCCGCCAAACACGCCGCCGATGCACATAGGTTCTTCGGCGTTGCAAATCATCAGGTTACGGCTGTTGAGCTTGCGCTCCACGCCGTCCAAGGTGACGAAAGGCGTGCCTTCGGGCAGGCATTTCACCACGACCTTTTTGCCCGTGACTTTGTCGGCATCGAAGGCATGAAGCGGCTGCCCGACTTCCATCAGCACGAAGTTGGTAATATCCACGATGTTGTTGATGCTGCGGATGCCCACGGCGGCAAGACGATTCTTGAGCCAAGCTGGCGACTCGCCGACTTTCACGCCGCTGATGGTCACGCCCGAATAGCGCGGGCAGGCCTGTGTGTCTTCAACGACCACTTCGATGTCCAAGTCGTGGTTTTCCACCTTGAAGTCCTCGACAGAGGGGCGAATGAGGTGGTATTTCGTGGTGTTCTCGCGCTGGTTGAGGGCGGCCACGAGGTCGCGGGCCGAGCCAATGTGCGAGGTGGCGTCGCTGCGGTTGGCGGTGAGGCCGATTTCAATCGTATAGTCCTCTTCCACGGGGAAATAGAACGATGCTGGTTTGCCCACTTCGTAGTCGTCGGGAAGCACCATGATGCCTTCGTGAGAGGTGCCCAGTTGCAGCTCGTCTTCGGCGCAAATCATGCCTTCGCTCACTTCGCCGCGAATCTTGCCCTTCTTGATGGTGATGTGTTCGTCGCCAATCCAAAGCTCGGTGTTGATGGTGGCCACGAGCACCTTCTGTCCGGCAGCCACATTGGGCGCGCCGCACACGATGTGCAGCGGTTCCTCGCCGCCCACATCCACGGTGGTGATGTGCAGGTGGTCGGAGTTGGGGTGGTCGATGCAGGTAAGCACCTTACCCACGACGACACCTTTCAGTGCGCCTTTCACCGACTCAAAACGTTCCAAGTCTTCCACTTCGAGGCCCGTGGAGGTCAATATCTCGCTGACTTTCTCAGCCGAATAATCGCAGTTGACGTATTGTTTCAACCAGTTATAGGAAATCTTCATTGTCGTAGATTTTTATTGAGCGGCAAAAATACGAAATTCTGACAAAATGTCACGCGGAAATTTGAAAGACTTTTGATTAGAGTTTTTTGATTTTGCCAAGTGCCTCGATAAAAACTCGCCAAGTGCCTCGATAAAAATTGGCCAAGTGCCTCGATGAAAACTCGCCAAGTGCCTCGATGAAAACCCGCCAAGTGCCTCGATAAATTTTTCAAAAGTTGTTCATAATCAAAAAGAAATTACTATTTTTGCAGCGTGAAATATTTGGATCTATGAGTGAATATAAAAAGCGTGTTGCAGAACAGAATCTTGCCGACCATTTGGATGCAATGGGTGCCGTATTGATAGAAGGCCCTAAATATTGTGGTAAGACTACGATGGCAATCCAACAGGCCAATAGCGTTTTGCTTATGTCCGACCCTGATCATATAGAGCAGAACCTTTCATTGGCGAGGGCGAATATCAGGAAATTGTTGGAAGGAGAAACGCCGCGTTTGATTGACGAATGGCAGCTGGCTCCCCAGTTTTGGGATGCCGTCAGGAACGAGGTTGACCGACGGAATGCAGACGGGCAATTCATCTTGACCGGTTCGGCCGTTCCTCCGCGTCCGACCACTGAAGAAGAAAAGATTTTCCACACGGGAACGGGAAGGATTTCGCGGCTGAAACTCCGAACGATGAGCCTTTATGAGTCAGGCGAATCAACGGGGAATGTGAGTTTGTCGTCACTTTTCGAGGATGCCGAGAAAGTAGAAGGAACAAGCCATATCGACCTTGACGAACTCGCTTTTTTGGTTTGCCGGGGCGGATGGCCCAAGGCTACGCTGAAAGAGAATCCCAAGGCAGCCTTGATGCAGGCAAAGCAGTATTACAAAACGGTTGTTGGATTGGACATTTCGAGGGTTGATGGTGTGGAACGCAATGAAGAATTGGCCAAACGGTTGATGCGCTCCTACGCACGCAACCAAGGCTCGCAGGCCACGTTGGGGACGTTGCTCGCAGATTTGAAAAACAACGAAGCCGACACGCTGACGGAGTACACCATTTATTCCTATATCAATGCGTTGAAAAAGATTTTTGTCATTGAGGACGCGCTGGCTTGGAATCCGAATCTCAGGAGCAAAACCGCCATCCGCACTTCCGACACGCGCTATTTCACCGACCCGTCCATTGCCACGGCTGCTTTGGGCATCGGGCCGAAAGACTTGATTAATGACCTCAACACTTTCGGGCTGATGTTTGAGACGCTTGCCGTGCGCGACCTGCGCGTTTATGCCGATGCCATTGACGGCACGGTTTACCATTACCGCGACAAGAGCAACTTGGAGTGTGACGCAGTGGTGCATCTTGAAAACGGTTCATACGGCCTTGTGGAGATCAAGCTTGGCGGTGCGCAGCTGGTGAGGGAAGGGGCGGCCACTTTGCTTGAATTGGCAGGCAAGCTCGACACGACCAAGATGAAGAAGCCGTCTTTCCTGATGGTGCTAACGGGAATAGGCGAATATGCCTACAAGCGCCCCGATGATGGAGTGCTCGTGGTGCCTATTGGGTGCTTGAAAGATTGATGGATTGTTTTTGAATAGGTTATATTTTGACCGACTATCATCGGTCACTTTCAATGTAAGTTCGGTCATTGTTTTTCTCCCGTTGGTTAATGGTGCAAAAATACACATTTATTTTGAATTGGATGATTTCGGTTGTGTTTTGTGAGGCATTATTGAATTTTTTTTGAGTTTAATATGCGAATTTTGGAAATTATTTCAAAAATTTCATCAAAAAGTTATCGTAATTCGATAATTATTTATAATTTTGCAGCGTTTCATAACTGCAAAATACTATGATTATAAACAAACGGAAGTTATTGTGCTGGGTGGCAGTGGTTTCGGTGGCTTTTGTTGCGTTGCAATCTTGCATTCAAGTCCAAGTTGCCATCCCTAACCGGTGGAACCGCCGTTTTGCAGAAAAGCAAGACTATATAGAATGTCTCACGGCTGACCAACTGAAGGAAATGATATTGACAGACACCACCCATTTTAAAATTGTGATGCTTTACAGCACAGGTTGTGGGCCTTGTGGGGAACATTTGCGAAGGACATACGCACCAGCCTATGCCCAACACCGCAACGATGTGAAGTTTTACTTCATCAGCGAAAGCACGGGCGGTATCAAGTATTGCCGCGATGAGTTGGAACGTTTGGGGTTGTATGATGGCAAGGTGTTGTGTTTCCTTGACGACAGCCCGCAGTTCGATAATCAGAAGCAAGGCAAAAACGCCAACCTACAAGTTTTCAACAACTTGGCCAACCATATCTTCACGAAAGGCCCGAAAGTGACGGGCAACTTTGGTATTCCTTGCGAGTTCATTGTAAGCAAGGACAACCGCGTGTTGAAATGCCTTGTCGCTACGCCCCATTCGGGTTCGGCCATCAAGACGGCACAATTGTGGCAAATCGACTTCGACCGAATCCAAGAGATTGATTTTGATTCGATTTACCGTCTTGAAGTGGAGGACGACTATTTTGAAGGCCTCCCCGTTTGCAATGGCGACTATTGCCCGATAAACAAGCATTGAAGTTTAACCTATAATAATAGAATTATGAAAGACAAAACCTTGAAAAACATTCGTTTGTGTTGTTATTTAGCCCTGGCCTTTTGTGTTGTCTGGGCTGGCGTTACAGTGAGGTATCTCATTGCTGATGTGTTAGGCTATGATACTTGGTCATATCCCATTGATTGGTCGGAGAACACAGTGCTAAAAGTCATTATGCTCGCTTTTTATGTATTGGGTGCAGTCGCGATGATTGGCTTGTGTGTCAAAGCGGTCTTGAATACGCTCAAAGGGCTTCGCGAAAACACCGTTTTCCCAAAAAGTAATGTCAAATTGATGTTTTGGATTGCCTTGTCGGATTTCATCTACCTGTTGGGTTTCAACAATTTGAGCGTCCTTTGGAATGATATCCTTTTCCAACTTCCACACACTGTATTTGTCACGCCCTTCTTCTTGCTCTTCTTCGCTTTCATGTACAAAGTGGCCGCCGATGCGGTCGAGGAAAACAATTTAACCGTCTGATTATGTCACAAAACCTACAAAACTTGCAAAACCATTTGTTTGGTATAGGGAAGCCTGCCAACCGGCTGGCTTCCGGCGGCGCACGGTTGTGCAGCTGCCACTTCAGTTGTTTGAAGTTTTGCCTTGTTTTGATGGTTTTGTGATGAAAAACGACCGCCCTATGATTATCCTAAACTTAGACGTAATGTTGGCCAAGCGCAAGGTGCGCTCCAACGATTTGGCCCAAAGAATAGGCCTCACCCAAGCCAACCTCTCCATATTGAAAACAGGCAAGGCCAAGGCCATCCGCCTCAGCACCTTAGATGCCATCTGCCGCGAGTTGCAATGCACGCCGGGGGATATTCTGGAGTATAAACCCGATGAGCCAGTTTAAAGTGGTTGAAAGACCGCTTTAAACCTCTCAAATTCTTGCAAATTCGGTTCAAACACTTCGCAAAATGAAACTTCTCCAATTCTCTAAATTCTTGATTAAAGAAATGATAAAAAACATCGCCATCTTGATGGTATTCTTGACCCTTTCCAGTTGCAACACCTTGATGCCCATGCTCTTCGGCTTCCGCGAAATCAACGGCTGCGATGCAGAGCAATGCGAGAGATTCTACAAGAAACTGCCCAAGGATTTTGCTTTCACGCCCTTGGTGTGCGACGAAAAACAATTCCGGCAAGTGAGCGAACTCGGTGCAGACTCGATGCAGATGAAAGACCTCTATCAGCCGCTGAAAATCATGTATTTCCACGGCGACAGCCTCGTTTCGCTCCACATCAATTGCTACTGCCCGCCTACGCTCGGCTTCAACCTGAATTGGAACTACGACCATCAGTTTGACGTGTTTCCGCCAGCCACGACCGTGCCTTTGGAAGGCTACACGGTGACGCGCACCCAAATGCAGTCCGTCTTCCCCGAAATCAAGGGGGAGAAGGACTACGCCGTGCTCGTCTTTTGGACGAACATGCTGCACAAGGTTTCGCGGGCGGAAATCAAGACGGTTTACAGGAATCTGAAGCGGTTCGGCCCTTCGACAGGCTCAGGGGCCGAGGTTTATCTCATCAACGACGACATTCCGCTGACAAAATCGCTCCACGAAACGGAGTGATTTATCAGGCTTTTTCATCAAATAATCTTTTTCCCGGCCACTTTTGCAATAGGTTCGGAAAAATGAACTATATTTGCGCCCAAATATAATGAAGAATGTCTGAAAACATCAACTCAAACGAATATGCCGACCTGCGCCTGCTTTATGCCTCGCGCTATGGCAACAGCAGGATTTTTACGGCAAACAACCACGGCAAGAAGGTCATTGTCAAGGCACTGAAGGCAGAGTGTGCCGACGATGCCGCTTGCAAGGCCTCGCTGCGTCAGGAGTATGAAACCACTTCCATGCTCGACAACAAATACATCCGCAAGGCCCTCGATTTCACCAACATTGAAGGCTTGGGCGACTGCATCATTTTTGAATATGTCGACGGGAAGTCGCTGTCGGAGCATGTGCGCGTGGGCACGCTCTCCGAAAAGCAGGTGAAAAGCATCCTGACCGAGGTGTGCGACGGCTTGAATTTCCTGCATCGCAACGGATTGGTACACTGCAATTTGAATCCTGAGAATGTCATGGTGTCGGCCAACGACGGCCATGTGAAACTCATCGACATCGGTGTGCCTGAAACCAAGCAAGATGCCGACCGCGAACTGCTCATCAAGGAGATGGAGTTTGTCGCGCCCGAAATCATCAAGGGCGAGGACTTCGACTCGCGGGCCGACATCTATTCCATCGGCAAAATCATGGAATTCATCGGCGAGCGCAACATTTCCAAGCAATTCCATGCCGCTGCCACGCACTGCACGCAATTCTCGAAAGAACAGCGTTTCGACACTATAAGTGATGTGCGCTCGGCCATCTCGAAAGGTCATTCCTTCGTGAAAATCATCATTTTGGTGGTTGTGGCGGCCATCGTTGCGGCTTTGGCCATCATCTATGTGCCGAAAATCAGGGCCAATGTGGAAAAGGAAAGGGCAGAGAGGCGTGTCGTTGAGTTCAACCGCGAATTAGAGAAAATCCAAGGGGAGTTGCCTGGGCTTTGCGAGAAATATGCCTTGCAGTCGATCAACGAACCCATTGCGGTGGACTGGTCGGAAGACAGTTTGCGTTTGGTGGAAGGCTTGATGCCTTATCTTGCCATTGACGAATACAAGGCCAAGGCGTTGCAAGTCATGGAACGCCAGCGCGTTGGCATAGAGAGAAGCCGCGAGGCCGACTTCGAGCAACTGTTGCTCAGCGAGTTCAAGTCGACCAACGACAGCCTTGCCGTGAAGATGCGCTCGGCTCTTGTGGACCCGACTGACGACCAACTCCTCATCGAGGCAGGCAAATGGTACGAACTGACGAAATAATTTCGACGAAACGGAGTTATTGAAGAATAAACCTACAACGAAGTGCAAAGAAAAACCAACATAATCGTGATGATGGGCTGCGTGATGGGGCTGCTGGTGTTGAGCGGCTGCTCCACCAAGAAAAACACGCTCACCCGCCGCATGTTCCACAACCTGACCAGCCACTACAATGTCTATTTCAACGGGGAAGCGAGCCTCAAGGATGGCGACAAGCAACTCCGTACCTCGGTGAAGGACGACTATTTGAAGGTGTTGCGCGTCTACAACTACGGCACCCAACAAAACGGCATGAGCCTGAACGCCACCATGGATCGCGCCTTGGAAAAAACCTCCATTTGCGTGCAAAAGCACTCGATGAAATTCGGCAGCCGCGAGCGTGTGCGCTGGATTGACGATGCCTATCTCGTGATGGGCAAGGCGCATTTCTACAAGCACGACTACATCCCGGCCAAGCGCACTTTCGATTTTGTGGCCACCGAATACAACTACAACGACATCGCTTACGTCGCCAACATGTGGCTCATCAAGACCTACATCCAAACCGAGGAATATCCCAAGGCCGTGGCCATGATTGAGCAGTTGCAGGCGAGGACATCGGGACTAAGCAAACTCCCCAAGGAACTGATGCGCAACATGGACTTCACCATCGCCGACTACTACATCGCCGTGAAGGACTACAACAAGGCCATCCCTTTCCTGAAAAACGGCATTTTGCTCAACAAAGACCGCGACCTGCGCACCCGCGCCATGTTCATCATGGGGCAGATTTACATGCACCAAGGCGACTCGGAACGCGCCACGGCGCAATTCAAGAAGGTCATCAAGCGCAATCCTGAATATGAAATGGTGTTTGAATCGAGGATGAACATCGCCAAGGTGGGCACCGCCGACAATGCCGAGGCCCTCTACAAGATGATGCGCAAGATGCTCCGCGACCCGAACAACGAAGACTATCGCGACCGTATCTATTACGCTATGGCTGAATTAGCCCTCCGCGAGGGCGACGAAAACAAGGCCATCAACTATTTGCGCAAGTCGGTGGAGGCCTACAAGGACAACCAGATTCAAAGGGCGCAGTCGTCGCTGAAGGTGGCCACCATGCTCTTCGACCGCAACGAATACGAGTTGGCACAGGCTTATTACGACACCGCTGTAACGAGCATGAACCGCGAACAAGAAGGCTACGACAGCATTATGAACATTTCACAAACGCTCAACGAATTAGTGATGTATGCCAGCGTTGTCCGCGACCAAGACAGTTTGCTTCGTGTGGCCGCTATGGATTCCGTCAGCCGCAACATCCTCATCGACAGGATTATCGCCCAAGTCATTGAGCAAGAGGAAATGGAAAAAGCCCAGCGCGAATACGAAGAACAATTGGCTCTTATGGGTTCAGCCGTGGGCGGTGGAGAAGAAAAACCCACCTCCGAGCCGACAAGCAACGTCACTTCATCATGGTATTTCTATAATCCGACTTCTGTTTCCAAAGGTGTCACCGAGTTCACCCGCAAATGGGGCATGAGAAAGAACGAGGACAACTGGCGCATCAGCGACAAGCGCAGCATGGCGGCTGCCTTGTCGGGTGAGGAGGACGACGAAGGCATAACCGCTGAAAAGAACGCCAAAGCCAAACAAGACTCGCTGAACGCCACTTACACCACCCATGACCGTGGCTATTACCTGCAAGACCTGCCTTTCACGATGGAGCAAAAAGAGGTGTGCGACTCGCTCATCGCCGACGGGCTGTATCATTTGGGATTCCTTTATATGGACCGACTCAACGACCTGCCGCGCTCCATCGAATCTTACGAGAAACTGGACACCCGCTATCCGGGCAACGAGAAGGAACTGCCCACTTGGTACGCGCTCTACAAGATGCACAAAGACCTCAACCACGAGGAACAGTCGCTGGTTTACAAAGGCAAGATTTTCGACAAATATCCCACTTCGAGTTACGCCGAGTTCATCAACGACCCGAGCTATTTCGAGAAACTGCAAGCCCAAGAGCGCGAGGCCTCCGATTTCTATTCCAAGACTTACGAAGCCTTCGAGCAGGGGCAATTCTACCGCGTGAAGATGAACTGCGAGCGTGCCATGCGACTTTATGAAACCGACACGGCTTTCATGCCGCGTTTCGCCTTCCTCCATGCCGTTGCCCAAGGCCGCATGGTTTCCATTGACACGATGGCTTTCGCTTTGTACAATTTGGTGCGCACCTATCCCAACAGCGCGATTACGCCCTACGCCCGCGATGTGTTGGAAAACATCAACGTGGAATATGACCTCGGCTTGGTGTTGACCGAAATCGACAACAAGGAGGCTGGCGACCAACCCGAAGTGAAGAAAGCCTCTCCCTACACATTCGAGCCTAATGCAGAGTATTTTGTGATGATTGTCTGCGACACCAAGACCGTGCGCGTGGAGCCGTTGAAAGTGCGCATCAGCGACTTCAACAAGAAGGAACACCGCACGAGGAACTTCACGATCAAGGATGTCGTTCTCGACGATGCCCGCACCCTTGTGACCATCGGCAACTTCAACGGCGAGCAACAGGCCACCGACTACATCACCTCTATGTTCCTCGGCGATTATGTCTTTGGCGGCATCGACGCTTCAAAATATACCATCAAACCTATTTCCATCAAGAATTATCCCGTCTTTTATCAGTCCAAGGATTTGGACGAATACATACAGTTCCTAAATCAAACAAACAAGTAGTATTATGGCTATAATGGAATCATCCGCACGCAACCTCATTGGTAACGGCACCGTCTTTAAAGGCGACATTGAGTCGAATGGCGACATCCGCATCGATGGTCGGTTGATTGGCTCAGTGAAATCGAATGGCAAGATTTCCGTCGGACAAACCGGTATCATCGAAGGCGACTTGACCTGCAAACAAGCCGAAATCTCAGGCGTCGTGAAAGGCAACATCAACACGGAAGAACTGACCGCCTTGAAGTCGACCTCTAAGGTGGAAGTCGACCTGAACACGAAGCAACTGCTCATCGAAGTGGGCGCCCAATTCACGGGCAAGTGTGTCATGGGGCAGCAGTCTACAGTGGCTATGCCCAAGCAAAAAATTGGCTGATGATGAACGAAAGGCTTAAAAAGCATTTCGGCTACGAAGCCATTGAGCAGTATGACACGGAAAGGCTGGCCAAACTTCAGGAGCACTATGCAGCCATCCTCGAAATTTTGGGCGAAGACCCCCAGCGCGAGGGCCTTCTGAAAACGCCTTTGCGCGTAGCCAAGTCGATGCAGTTCCTTACGCAAGGGTATGAACAGGACCCGATGGAAATCCTGTTGTCGGCCAAATTCAAGGAGGACTACCGCCAAATGGTGATTGTCAAGGATATAGAGGTGTATTCGCTGTGCGAGCATCACCTCATCCCATTTATTGGCAAGGCGCATGTCGGCTATATTCCTAATGGCTATATCACAGGTCTGAGCAAGATTGCCCGCGTGGTGGAGGCCTATTCGCGCCGCCTTCAGGTGCAGGAGCGGCTGACCACCCAAATCAAGAACGCCATCAACGATGCCTTGCATCCGTTGGGCGTGGCCGTCGTCATCGAGGCGCGGCATTTGTGCATGTCGATGCGCGGCGTGCAAAAGCAAAGCGCGGTGACCACTACGAGCGACTTCATTGGTGCCTTCGAGCGCGAATCCACACGCGAGGAGTTCTTCCAATTGATAGGAACAAAACTAAGTTGAAAGTTGTAAATTGTTGAATATTAAATCTCAAATAGAAATATGATTAAAGCATACGTTTTCCCCGGTCAAGGTGCCCAGTTTGTGGGGATGGGCAAGGACTTGTACGACAATTTCCCCAAGGCCAAAGACATGTTCAAGAAAGCCAACAACATCTTGAAATTCAAGATTACCGATGTGATGTTTGAAGGCACTGACGACGACTTGCGCCAAACCAAGGTGACGCAGCCGGCCATTTTCCTTCATTCGGTCATTTTGGCTTCGCTGCTTGAGGAGTTCGACCCCACGATGGTGGCAGGCCACTCTTTGGGCGAGTTTTCAGCCTTGGTTGCCAACAAGGTATTGACTTTTGAGGACGGTTTGCGCCTCGTCAGCAAGCGTGCTATGGCCATGCAGAAGGCCTGCGAAGCCCAACCCGGCACGATGGCAGCCGTTGTGGGGGGTGAGGACAGCCTGATTGAGAGTGTCTGCGCTTCCATCAAGGATGCCGTGGTGGTGCCCGCCAATTACAACTGCCCTGGCCAATTGGTGATTTCGGGTTCAATTGAAGGCGTGGCAGCCGCTTCCGAGAAACTAAAGGAGGCTGGCGTGAAGCGTGTGGTGCCCCTGAGCGTGGGCGGCGCGTTCCATAGCCCGCTGATGGAACCGGCCCGCGTGGAGTTGGCCGAGGCCATCAAGGAGACCACTTTCAGCCAAGGCATCTGCCCGATTTACCAGAATGTCACCGGACAATCGGTCAACGACCCAGAAATCATCAAGAAGAACCTCATTGCCCAACTGACTTCGCCCGTGCTTTGGACGCAGACCATGAGCAACATTTTGGCCAACGGCGTTCACTCCGTTGTCGAGGTAGGTCCCGGCAAGGTGTTGCAAGGCTTGTTCCGCAAGATGGACCGCAACCTTGAACTTTCAAGTGCAACAGTATGAAATTCTTTAGCATAGATAACAAAAAGATGCGGCCGCTCATCGTGACCTTGCTTTTCGCGGCGGGAATTGTCGTCGGAATATTGATTAACAAGGTCAATGTCCCCAAAATAGAAGGCATTGTGGGACCGGCATCGTTTGTGGATGGCAGCAGCAAGTTCGACGAGGTGATGTGGTATGTTGGCCATGAGTATGTAGACGTGCCTGATGTCTACGATTTACAGGATCATGCCATCACCGCTATGGTGGAAGAACTGGATCCGCATAGCGCTTATGTTTCGAAAGACGAGTTCAACGAGGTGAACGACCCTCTTTTGGGCAGTTTCGACGGTATCGGTGTGCAGTTCCGTTTGGAGAAAGACACCATTGCCGTTGTCAGTGTCATCAAGGGCGGCCCTTCAGAGAAGGTGGGCATTCTCGCTGGCGACCGCATCATTTATATTGATGACACCCTCGCGGCAGGCGTGAAAATGACCAATGAAAAGGTGATGCGCAAACTGAAAGGCCCCAAGAACACCAAGGTAAAGGTTGGCGTGATGCGCCGTGGGGCTGAGGGATTGTTCGACTATACCATAACTCGTGCAGCCATCCCGACCTACAGCGTTGACATCGCCTATATGCTTGACGAGAAGACGGGCTACCTGAAACTCAGCAAGTTTTCGGCAACTACCGTCGATGAGTTCAAGAAAGCAACCCGCGAACTCAAATCCCAAGGCATGAAGCAACTCATTTTCGACTTGCGCGGCAATTCGGGAGGTTACCTTACAGCCGCCGTCGAAATTGCCGATGAGTTTTTGCCCAAAGGCAGCCTGATTGTCTACACCGAGGGTCGCAACCGCCCGCGCAATTACATGAAGGCAAGCAGACTCGGGATGTGGGAAAAACTGCCCGTGGCGGTGCTCATTGATGGCGAGTCGGCCAGTGCGAGCGAAATTGTGGCTGGAGCCTTGCAAGACAATGACCGAGGCACCATCATCGGGCGACGTTCTTTCGGAAAGGGCTTGGTGCAGGAGCAAATCATGCTCAGCGACAAATCTGCCTTGCGTCTTACCGTGGCGCGTTACTACACGCCTACAGGTCGCTCCATCCAGAAGCCTTTTGATGGCGACCGTGAGAAGTACATTTTCGAGTCGTATGAACGCTACGAAAACGGCGAACTTTTCCACCCCGACAGCATACATTTCGCTGATTCGCTGAAATATACCACGCCGGGAGGTAGAATCGTTTACGGTGGCGGTGGCATCATGCCCGACATTTATGTTCCGCTCGTCGACGACAGCACCGAATACTATTTCAACCGCATCGTCAACCTCGGACTGCTCTACCAATATGCCTTTGACTATACCGACCTTCATCGCCAGCAGTTGCAGCGGTATAAGACGGTCGATACATTCAAGAAATCGTTTTGGGTGAGCGACACAATGTTCAACGAACTGGTGAAGTTAGCCGACGAGAAGGGCATCAAGGGCAGCTATAGGCAGAAGCAGGTGGCTCGTCGCAATGTTAACACGCTCCTCAAGGCCTACATCGCCCGCAACCTTTTCGACGACGAGGGCTTCTATCCGATTTACGCCCCTATGGACGAGGTGCTGCAAAAAGCCATTGTGACCTTGCGCCAAGCGGAGAAGTGACCACTCACTTCAGCCAGCCCGTGTATTTCATCCAAACATGCAGCCAGATTCTTGCGATCGAGTCGATGGCGTCGCTGAAAATCATTTTGTTGTAATCGTCGAAGTGCCGGCCCCATTCGGTCTGCTCCATGAACTCGTCCATGCCTTGCGTGTTGGAGAAATCCATAGAAATGAGGTAGTTGGAGAAGAGATACGAATATTGCGACGCGCCGCTCATGTAGTCCCAAGTGCTGGAGTTGCGCACGCCCCAAGTGTGAAGATAGTGGCGGCTGCTGATTTCGTCCTCTATGGCCTGCATCAGAGGCGTGGGCTTGAGGGGTAGGGGATAGCCTTCGGGATTGTAGAAGAAACGGTTGTTGTCGGTGTCAATCTTGTACGATTTCTTTATTTGGTCTTCCCATTTCTTCTCAATCGCGCCGTGGATGCCTTTCTCGTCGGAGAAGGCGCGGTTGTCGCAGTGTAGCGGCATGT
Organism: uncultured Bacteroidia bacterium; assembly: GCA_902780055.1. Classification (GTDB taxonomy): domain Bacteria; phylum Bacteroidota; class Bacteroidia; order Bacteroidales; family F082; genus Limimorpha. The sequence goes on from CACZDU010000001.1 coordinate 101,809, forward strand.
GGCAGTCGGCCACATAGTGGCTGAGGATGAAAAACCGCATGGCAATATGGTTGCCCGTCGTGGTGATGGGGCAGCCTCGTTCTTCCTTGTGGAGCATCTTGAAGTTGTCGACGATGCTGTGCGCAATCGACTCGCAGCGGTCGGCGCAGTTGCCTTTGACGATGTCGTACTTTTGCTTGTAGAGCGGCGATTTCTTCTTCATCAGTGCCGAGATGGAGTGGGTGGAGGGCATGTTTCGAAAACTGTCGTAGGCCCCGTTTTCGTCAGGCTCGAACTTGACGATGTGGCTCGTGCTCATGTCCTTGAACACGTCGTCAGGATACCAAGCCCCTTCGATGACGAAGTCGCGGTAGTCCTTGAACCATTTCACCAAGGTTTTGGCGTTCTTGATGATTTCTTCATTGATGCCTTTCACTACGGATTCATTTTCAGCCGAGGCGATGATTTCCAACCTTTTGATGGCCATGAAAGCCAACCATGCGTGGGAGTATTTTTTCATGATTTCAGGTGTTATTTGCCTGCAAAGTTAGTGAAAAAACGAAAAAACCCGCTGGTTTTCAGCGGGTTTTCTTTCAAATTTCGTGGAGCATAACGGAGTCGAACCGATGACCTCTTGCATGCCATGCAAGCGCTCTAGCCAACTGAGCTAATGCCCCTCGCTTTTGACGCTGCAAAAGTACAACTTTTTTCTTTCGCTCCAACATTTTTCGGGAAATTTTTTATTTTTTTTCTTCAAAAGGTCTCTAATGCCCAAGAATACCGTACCTTTGCAACCATGAAAACCATACGCGACATTTATAAAATAGGAATCGGCCCTTCGAGTAGCCACACCATGGGGCCGCAAAAGGCCGCCAGCATCTTCAACGAGCGTTATCCCAATGCTTCTTCTTTCGAGGTGACGCTTTACGGAAGTTTAGCCGCTACAGGCAAAGGCCACATGACCGACTGGGCCATCCTCAACACCTTGCAGGCTCCGACTGAAATCGTTTGGAAACCCGAAATCATCTTGCCTTTCCATCCCAACGGAATGTTGTTCAAAGCCTTCGATGAAGGGAAAAATCTCCTCGGCGAGTGGAAGGTGTTCAGCATTGGTGGGGGCAACCTCGCCGAAGAAGGCAAGCAAAGCGAACAACCCGATCTTTATCCCTTGGCAAAAATGACAGACATCCTTGAGTGGTGCGAGCAGCGGGGGAGAACTTATTGGGAATACGTCTACGAACACGAAGACCAGAAAGAGATTGAAGCCTATATGCTTGAGGTGTGGGAGGTGATGAAGGCTGCCGTCGAGCGTGGCTTGCAGGCCGAAGGCGTTTTGCCCGGGCCGCTCAATTTGGCCCGCAAGGCGGCCATGTATCATGTGAAGGCTACTGGTTTTACGCATACGCTGAAAAGCCGTGGCTTGGTGTATTCCTATGCTTTGGCAGTGTCGGAGGAGAACGCTTCGGGCGGGCGCATCGTCACTGCGCCGACTTGTGGTTCGTGCGGGGTTATGCCTGCGGTGCTGTATCATCTTTCGAAGAGTTATGAGTTCGCCGATTTACGCATCGTCCGAGCCTTGGTAACGGCTGGATTGGTGGGCAATATCGTGCGCACCAATGCCTCCATTTCGGGAGCCGAGGTGGGGTGCCAAGGTGAGGTGGGCGTGGCCTGCGCCATGGCTGCCGCTGCCGCCAACCAACTGTTTGGGGGCAGCCCGGCACAGATCGAGTATGCTGCCGAGATGGCCTTGGAGCATCACTTAGGCATGACTTGCGACCCCGTTTGCGGCTTAGTGCAGATTCCGTGCATTGAGCGCAACGCCTATGCCGCAGCCCGCGCCTTGGATTCCAACATCTATTCCACTTTCTCCGACGGTCGGCATCGCGTTTCGTTCGACAAGGTGGTGGAAACCATGAAAGAGACGGGCAAGGATATTCCTTCCTTATACAAGGAAACCTCGCAAGGCGGCTTGGCACGTGATTACACTCAGATGTAAAGACAAAAAAATCCGACGCAACGCGCCGGATTTTTTGTTTCAATTTCCTTCAATCGCTTATTGCAGCTTGAAGTTGACGGGCAGCATGTACGACACACGCACAGCCTTGCCGCGCTGCTTGCCGGGCTTCCATTTCGGCATCGACTTGACAACGCGCATGGCTTCCTCGTCGCAACCGCCACCAATGCCACGGAGCACCTTCACATTGGAGACGCTACCATCAGGCTCGACGACGAAACCGACGAACACACGGCCTTGAATACCAGTTTCGCGGGCAATCTGGGGATACTTGATACCCTTGGCGATGAATTCCATCAGTTTCTGGTCGCCACCGGGGTAGGCAGGCATCTCTTCCACGATTTGGAAGATTTCCTGCTCAACGACTTCTTCTTCCTCGACCTCGACAGGGACATATTCCTCAATGACTTCGGTTTGGTCCACTTCGGCGTTGATTTCGATGTCTTCCACTTCAACGTCGTCTTGCACGATTTCGAGTTGGGTGGTCTGCTTGGGCACTTCCACAGGCTGAGGCTTTGGCTCTTCCTGCTTGGTGATTTCCACCATTTCTTCCTCGACGACTTCGGTCTGGCGGAGCAAGCTCGGGTCGATTTCGCGCTTGTCGTAGCTCTTGTGTTCGAAGGCCATCCACGCGATAAGCAAGCTGATAATCAGACCTATCTGCGTGAACATCACTTTCTTGTTCTCAAGATTGGCTTTAGGTGATTTCTTCTCTTCCATTGGTTATGTGTTTTTAGATTTTACTTCCTATTTTGGGTGCGAAAATAGGAATTATTTGTTTATGAAACGCAAATAGGGCAAATTTTATTTTTTGTGACGGAAAAAAAGATGAAAAACATAGATTCCGAGGCAGGTGCCGATGCTGTCGGCGAGGAAATCGAACCAGTCGCCCACACGCCCTGGCACGAGGGTTTCTTGGATGATTTCGGTGAGTCCGCCATAGGCAATGCTGATGACGACGGCGAGAATCAAGGCTCTTTTGCGGTAGGCTTTGTCGTTGGAAACGAACTGCTTGCGGTAGCCCCAAATGCAGAGGAAGGCAAAAGTGGCATACATGAGTGTATGCACGACCTTGTCAAGACCTACAACGGGCTTGACATGGGGCAAATAAGAACCCGGAAGCCCTGTCAGAATCAGGATGACGATTCCGCACAGGATTCCCGGGTAACTATTTCTGGTCAGTCGTTCCAAGGGATTAACCGATCTTGGCTTCATAGGCGGCGGCATCCAAGAGGCCGTCGACCTCGGAGGCGTCGTTCACCTTGATTTTGATGATCCAAGCCTCGCCGTAGGGGTCGGTATTGACGAGTTTGGCGTTTTCTTCGTCAGCGAGGGCTTCGTTGACTTCGAGGATTTCGCCACCCACGGGCATGAGGAGTTCGGCGGTGGTCTTCACGGCTTCGATGGCACCAAATTCTTCTTGGGCTTCGAGGGTTTCGCCTACGAGGTCGGGGTCAACATCGACGAAGGTGATGTCGCCCAATTCGTGTTGTGCATAATCGGTGATGCCGACGTAAGCGGTTTCGCCTTCGAGGCGGATCCATTCGTCGTCGTTGGTGTACTTCAGGTTTGCTGGAATATTCATTTTCTGTATGATTTAAAGTTGTTTGAATTTGGCTGCGAAATTACGTATTTTAGTGGCTCACTCTGCAATTTGTTGAAAATTTTATTGCGCAAGGCTGAATCGGATGGTCACGCCGGCGTAGGTGGTTGAGTTGCGGAACGAATTGGCCACCATCGGGATGTTGATGTCGTACTTGAAGAAGGCTTGCGCACTCAGGCGTTTGCTGAAGGTGTAGTCGCCTGTGAAGTAAATGTTGATCTTGTTTTGGCCTGCCGACACTTGGTTGTTGTTCTCGTCGATGCGGCGCAATACGGTGATGTCCTTCTTGAAGCCCAAGTCGAGTTTCAGCACAAGGTCGTTCTTGATGGTTTGCGCCTTTCCGCTTCCGCCGATGGGTGTGATGGAGAACGAAAGGTTCTTGATGCGGTAGCCTGCGCCGATGACAATCTCCCTGCCGTTCACTTCGGTGAGTTGGTTGTTGGAGAAATTCAGGGTCAGGGTTCTCGCTTTCTTGAACTGGAGGTTGGCGGTCATTGAGTTTTGAAGACCGATGTCGATGCCAATCAAGGGGGCGTATTGCTCGCTGAGGACAATCTGGGCGATGTCATACTTCGGGATGATGATGTCGGAGTTCTCATAAGTCTGGATGGTGTTGCTATCGTCGTAATAGACGTTACTGGCCCAAGAGTTGATGGCGTAGTTCGACTTGTAACTATGCGTGATGTTGACGGTCTTGAACAGGGAACTGATGGCTGGAATGTTGGTGAGTCCGTTGTAGGTGAAACTCCAGTTGGGCAGCGGAATGCGTGGGAAGGGGTTGAGGGGTAGGGTGTTGGGGTCTTTGCCGGTGTAGGCGGCGATGAAGGAGTAGAGCAGCACATCCGTCGAACTTGAAGTGTAGCCTTTCGGGAAATAGTCGCCCGCGAGGCTGTCGAAGACATATTCGTTCACTTGGTCAATCCATTGCGGGTTGTTGCGGGCCAAGCGCTCGGCAACGGTCTTGCGATAGGTCAACAAATTGTCGAACAAGGGGGATGAGGTGGAGTCGGAAGGTGCGAATGAAGTGGCCCACATGAGGTAACTCATGCTGAAGTTGCCGCTGTTGGTGGGGGTGAACACATCGAAGTCATTCGTCATTGGGTTGTAGCGGAAATAGTGTTGCTTGTTCTCTGCGTAGTTGCGGTTGCCGGTGAAGTCGATTTTCAGTCCGGGCAAAGGTTCCGTGTTGACGCGATAGTTGATGGTTTCGGTCTTGCGGCGGGTGTAGGGGTCGCTCAGGATGGAGTCGGTGGTCAGCCAACGATTTGCATCGTCAACATTGAGGCTATGTGCAACGGCTTTCATGTAAACATCATCGTCTTGGCCGAAGGTGCTGCCCAGCACGAATCCCAAGCCCGGCGACCAGCCGTTGGTGTTCATGCCTAAATATTGTGCCTTGGGCATGAATCCCGGCAGCACTTGCCCGTTCACCAAAGCATAGGTGCCCGACACTTTCTTGACGAGCGTGAGGATGCGCAAACTGTTGTCGAGGACGATTTTGCCGACGTTGACTTTTGGCTTGGTCTTGGTTGAGTCGGCGGGTTGGTCGCCTTCGCCTTCCTTCCCTTTGTCTTTGCCGTTTTGGTTGTTTCTGCCGCCTCTTCCGCTGTTGTTGCGCCGTTGCGCCGTGTTGATGTTTTTCAGGTAGGGTACCTTATTATATAGTTTGGTGAAGTCGAGGGTGGCGTTGCCTTGGATGTTGTTCGAGTTCTCGATGGTGTTGCCCAAGCGCGGCTGGATGGATTGCGCCGAGGCAATCCAGTTGTAGGTGCCTTGGTAGTTGGCACTGGCCGTTATCCAATTGAAAATCGGAATCTTATTGATGGGAAGGGTGTAACTTGCATTGACGTTTTGGGTGAATCTCGACATGGAGCCAAGGTGTTTCAGTTCGTTCTTGATGGTGTCTTGGTTCTTCTTCCAAGTTTCGGGGTCAACGCTTTTGTCGACAAAGCCGGCAGGTTCGTAGATGTAGGCTTGGGCTTGGGCGGAATAGTCGAAGTTGAGGCCCTTGGTGAGGTCGTAGCGGAATTGGTAATTGCGGGTCCAGTCCCATTGCTTCGAGTAGGTCGGGATGATGATGATTTCGCCGCCACTCTTGTTGCGCAACTCGCGTTCCGAGTAGTAGCGATACATTTCGGTGTTGAAAGTGATGCTCTTCGGGGCGTAGTAGAAGTTGATGTCCTTGATGATTTGCAGGGCGGGTTTCGCGGCCCACTTGGCCTTGGCGAAAGGCTCCACGGGTTTGGGATTGCCTGCGTAGTTGTAGCCGAGTCCGCCGCGATAGGTCTTCACCAAGTAATATTTGATGTCGGTGTTTTCTTGGAAGGTTTCGCTGTAGGAGAACGACAGGTTGAGGTTCTCGATGTCGTAGAAGTGTACTTTGGGCATGTTGCCACGACCTCCGCCCAAGGCCCTGTTGGGGTCTCTCAGGTTTTCTTTCGGCTTGTTTTCCCCTTCGTTGTCGTCGTCCTTTTTCTTCTTTTGTACGCGCTCTTTCCTGACATTCATAAAGTTGATGTTCTTCTGTCGGGTGTAGTCGTGGATGGTGGAATTGAACTCCTTCCGTTCCTCGTCGCTGCCCATTGCTGCCAAGGCATCTTTCAGTTTGACGTCGGCGTCGTAGGGGTTGTAGAGCGGGGTGATGTTGGTTTGGCCATAGTCGAAGTGCATGGGAATCTTGAGTCCGGTGCTTTCGAAGAACTTGCCCAATTCGAGGTCGGTCGACACGTTGAACTGCGAACTGGCCTCAAAGGTGTTGCTGGTGATGTCGCTGTCCAAGGCTCCGAAGCCTGCCGAATTGTATGCCCCGTTGACGTTCACGCGGCCAAAGTCGGCGAGGGTGGCCTCCAACCGGCCCGTGGCGGCTATGCCGCCCTTGCTGCTGAGTTCGGTGAGGCGCAATTCGTTGACCCACACCACGGCACTTTTCGACAAGCCGTCGTCGTTGTCGGTGAGGCTCTGCCGTTTCGGGTTGCGTATACCAATCATCATGGCCTCCACGTCGCTGATGCTGGGGTTACCGATGACCTTGATGGTGTGGTAATAGTCCAAGTTGTCGACGGTGCCTTTCCTCACTTTTTCGGAATAGATGTAATTGAGCCTCACATTGCTGTTGGGCTGGTTCATGGCTTCGTTGCGCCGTGTCTTCACATTCACAAAGTCTTCCAATCTGATGTCCAAGTTGTTGATTTCTGGCCAGATGGCATCCTTGTTGTTGTAGGCGGTTCCCCATGGGGTCACTTTTAGGGGTATTTCGTATTCGTAATAGTTTTCGGTGAAGTCGGTACCGATGCGCATGAAAACGGTGAGGTCTTGGTCTTCGAGCGGGCTGTTTTCATCAGCAGCCTCGGCGTGGACGAACATTTTGAGGTATTTGTACTGCCGAAGGTCGAAGTCGGCGGTCTTGTAAATGGCGCGTCCGTCGCCGTCCACAAGGTTTTGCACGGTCATTTGCAGTGATTGCTCATTGATGCGGGTGGTTTGCGTCATGCCGATGACCCTCTCTTGCAGGATGCCGGGCGGAATGGTGTAGGGCACGGGCTGGCGGCGGCTGTTCTCGTCGACGCTGACTGCCGAAATGTCGAAAGTGGTTTCGTTGCTGACGTCGTTAGGCACGTATTCGCCCGGAGCTTGGATGCTTTGCGAATAGGTGCGCCATTCGCCCTTCACGAGGTCGAGGGTGGCGAAACGCAGCACGATAGGACGCTCAAACTCGTTGACAAACATACGCATAAAGCGGATGGACGAGAAGTCGTCGATGTGGCCAATCACCTTGTCGGGCTGCCTGATGGGAATACGGAACTGGTACCAAGTGACGCTGCCGAAGGTGCCGTTGGGTAGGGCGATTTGGCTGGCCTCAATGACATCGGAGATATGGTTTTGGCCGACCGACATCTTGGCAGGGTCAAGGTCGATGACGTATTGGTAGTAGCGTTCGGATTCGCTCAGGGTGTTGTCGTTGTTGATGTCCTCGGCATTGGGCAGGGTGGAGTTGCTGTTCGTGTAAACTTCGGTTTGCTGCACATCTGAAGGCGAGTTGCCGTCGGGGCCGTTATATTCCTTGTATCTTGCGAGGATGCTGGAATGGATTTCGTCGCTGTCCCAATCCGACGAGCGGAAATAATGGTAGTTGTCGCCTGACGGGTCGTTGTGGCCTTGAGTGTAGGCTCCCGAACTCTCGCCAAAGCGTTCTCTGAGAAGGTTCAAGTAGGTTTCCTCGAAGAAACTTTGCTCGTCCACATCGCGCAGGCCGTCATAGCCAACATCCTGATACTGACGGGCGTTGGCATCGTTGCTGAATGTACCCACAAGGTCTTGCAAGGTGGGAACACGCCCCCAGATGGTGGTGTCTACATTTTCGACCGTTGAGGTGGTGGGAAGGCCGTTCTCGTAGAATTTGCGTCCATCGCGAAGGATGTCTTCGGAGATGTCGCCGAGGTTGATGTAGAGTTTGCCGGGGTTGTTTTGGTATTCCTCATCGGCGAAGGGGTCCATGAGCCAGAATTCGATGTATTCGATGTTGGTGGCCTCGAAGTCGGTCGATTCCATCTTGCGCATGATGCCCGCCCAACGGCTGCGCGGATCGTTGAGACGGCCTGCTTCGTTGATACCGGCAGAGTATTGTGAGGGTGCCACGTCATAATTGTATGGGCCGCGTTCCTCGGGATAATAGGCCAAATTGAGTACCGAAACGTTGGTTTGGGTGCCGGCAGCAATGTCCTTCATGGGGAAAATCTCGGTTTCAAGCACCTGACGGACTGAGTTTTTGGAGAGTTCCTCGTTGGTGACATTGGCTGGACGGTAGTTGGAGTTGCGGTCGTAGAACACGGAGTTGTCGATGACATACCACGCTAATTTTGCGCGGTTCTTGCCGTAGTTGAGTCCTGTGCCGGCAGCGGCTTCGGGGAAGAGGTCGGTTTGGTGTTGGGGTGTGCTGGCCAAAAACCATAGGGTTGGCAGGCGGAGGTCGATGGTCGACTTGGCGCCTTCAAAGTCGTCGATGTAGGAAGTGCCAGGCTCGGCTGCCGACCTTGAGAGGCCCGGTATGAATCGGGCAAATTCGCCGTCAACATTGATGCGCGACGGGGCTTTGGTGCTGATGCCCGGTAGGGCGTTGATGAAGCTCGTCAGCCAACGGGCGTCGGTGTGGTAACTGACATCGGCACCGTAGATGGTGTTGGAGATGGCTTCCTCGCCGTAGTTGATTTTTTGGGTGTACGACTTCTCGCCCAAATAGAGGATGGTGCCGCCCAAGCGGAAGTCGCGGTTGAACTCATGCTCGACGCGGGTGCCGAGGAAGGTCTTCTTGATGGCACTGAAGCCCGAGTTCGATTCCAAAGCAATGTTGATGGGTGTTCCCGAATTGAGGATGCCTTCGTTCAGGATGGTTACGCGGCCAAGGGTGTAGTCGACGGTATAGTCAACATTCTCAACCAATTGCATACCGCCCGCCGTGACGGTCACAGAGCCTTGGGCCACATTCATGGCGTTCAGGCTGATTTCGCTTCCCGACTGCGACGAGTAGAAACCCTTCAAGCTGAACTTGTTTTTCTCCGAAAACTGCTCGGCTGAGGTCTTGGTCATTGTGTAAAGCGAGTCGTAGGCGTATTTATCGGCGAGTTCTGGCTCGTTGGGGAATACCTTGGTGCGCAAGTGTTTGCCAAAGGGTTCCAACACGGGGAAGAAGATGCGTCCGTTAGATGAGTTGATCGTACCGCCTTGAGTGGCAGCGTGGTCCAAAAAGTCGAACACGCCATCACCGCCCGCGATGGGGTTGTTTTGCGTGGTCAGGTTGTCGAGGCCCATCAGGTGCAGCAGCGATATGCCTTTCACACTGCCTTCGGTGAAGTAGCCGTAGGGCGTGCTGCTCGAGTTGCCGTTGTAGAAAACGTTCAGCATGAAGTCTTGCGAACTGATTTGGTAGGCCCTCATGTTGTAGACGTTCTTCATCATCAGGTTCCAAATGGGCATTTTGGTGTTCACCGTTGTGCCTTTCAGCAGTTTGGTTATCAGCACGTTTGGTGTGTTGATGCCTTGGTCGGAGAACTCACCCACTTGGTAGATGTCATCCGAGCCGACGATGGTGTATTGGTAGGCAACGGCCAAGGTTTGGTTGGCGTTGAGGCTGACATTCAATGAGATGAAACCCAACTTCGAGTTGAGCGAAAACTCCGTGTTGCTCAACCGGCGGGCGTTTTCCACTTTTTCGAAGTCGCGGCCCGAGGTCATGTAGCCCGTCTTGCCAATGCGCATGGGGTCGTTGCTCATGTAGTTGGTCACGGTGCTGATGTTGCGGATTTGGGTGGTGTCCATGCGAGTCACCAGATTGTTGGCGGAGTTGCGTGGATACACGGTGCTGTTGGTCGGGTCTACATCCTTGTTATAGATCCATTCGCGTCTGCCTTCGCCCAAATCGTTCAATGCGAGAATGTTACGGGTGTTTTGGGTCGTGGTGTTGGTGTTGGTGATCCACACCTCGATTTTGGTGATGTTGATGCTTGAGGTGACCGTCGGCAGGGTGGAGAGGGCCTCTTCGTAATGGTCCCTGAAGTATTGGCTCAAGAAGAAGTGGCGGTTCTCTTCGTAGTCCAAGCAATTGATTGAGAACTCGTTGGTTTGTGCGCCGCCTTGCACGGTGATGTTCTGCGACTCGCTCTCTTGGTAGGAAACGATGGATGAAATGGTGGTTTTGCCGAACTTCAGTTTGCTTTTGATACCGAACAGTTGCTGCGTGCCAGTGATGAGGGTGCTGTTGAGCGGGAAGCTCACATTGCCTGCCTCCAACAGTTGGATGATTTCGTCTTCCTTGCCTTCGTATTTCAGGGCGAGTTTGTCCTGATAGTTGAAGGTGGCCTTGGTGTTCTTGTTGATGTTGAAATTGATTTTGTCGCCGATTTTTGCAATCACATTGAGTTGCATATCAGGCTCAAAGATGAAGTCGTTGTGGCGTTTGCGACGCTCGCTCATCGAAGGGTCGTCGTGGTAGTTGTGCTTGAAGCCGAAGGTCATGTCGACGGAACCTTGCGGGCGGATGTCGATGGTGTTGCTGCCGAAGATGGTTTCGAAGGCCTTGCCGCCGATGAACATGGGCGGGATGATGGACGAGCCATTGGTGGTCGAGCGCGAGTTTTGGCTGCGGCGTTCCTTCCAATATTCCTGAATACCCTTACGGTTCTGATATTCAAAATATTCGCTTTGCGATAGGGTAGTGGGCGTGTCGTAATAGAAATCGCCGATGCGACGCTTGAAGGTGTATTGTCCCGTGACGGGGTCGTAGATGATTTCGGTCTGGAAGTTGTCGGGGTCGCTGAGGTAGAGCGGCGATTGGTTGTTGAGGTCCTGCAAAGGGTTGCCCGTGTTGATGGGGATGGGGAAAATCACTTTGGTCGAGTCAGGCTCAACGGTGTAAGGGTTGGGGTAGAAGATGTCGGCAAAGTCTGCTGAAACGGCTCGGGCGAACAGCAGGGCCGACATCATCAGGAAACCAATAAAGAGTATATGTCGTTTCATCTTGTGTTACAATACTTTGAGTGCTTCTTTAATCAAGGTTTCGACGGTGGCTTCGGGCATTTGCTTGAGCAGCTTGTCCAAAGCCTTGTCGACCGCCGCTTTGCTGAAGCCCAATATCGTCAATGCTGATAACGCTTCGGTTTTGATTGTATTGTTTGGCGCGGCGAAAATTTCCGTCGGGAAGTCGTTTTTCTTCAGTTTGTCCTTCAGGTCGATGACGATGCGCTGGGCGGTCTTTGCGCCGATGCCTTTCACGGCTTGGATGGTCTTCACGTCGTCGTTGGCGATGGCGTTGCTCAATTCGTTGACGGTCAGCGAACTGAGGATGAGTCGTGCCGTGTTGCAGCCTACGCCCGAAACGCTGATGAGCAACTCGAAAAGGTCGCGCTCCTTGGCCGAATAAAAGCCGAAAAGGTTGTGCGCGTCCTCAAGGATTTGCTCGTGGACGAACAATTTCGCTTCCTCCTTCTCGCCGATGGCGGTGAAGGTGTTGAGGGTGATATTGATGAAATAGCCGATGCCTTGATTGTCCAACACGACATAAGTGGGCGATTTTTCGGCTATCTTGCCGGTGATATAGGCGTACATTTGGGCGCAGTTTGGAATAAACTGCAAAAATAGGGAAATTTTCGTTTCCCTTTATGATGAATCAAAAAAAGTCAGCGAATGTTCGCTGACTTTTTGGGGTTATTCGATTACAATCTTCTGCGTCCGAACCTTCTCGCCGTCAATCAGGCGCAACACATACACACCCGATTTATAGTTTAGAGTTGAGAGTTTAGAGTTGAGGGTTGAGAGTCGTTTGGTGACGAGTTGGTGGCCGAGAATGTCGAAGATTTGGAGGGTGCCTTCGCCGTTGACGATGATGTTGCCGTTGCTGATGAAGGCAAACGCCTCATTGTCGCCATTTGCGTCCTCGCAAATGGAGAACACCAATTTGAACCGCGATTCATAATCCGTCGTCTTGGCGGTGAAGGTGTAGTTTGGCGAAGTCAGCAAGTCCACATCCGCGCCCGTCAGGTTGTCAATCAGGTGCAGGTAGTTGACAGTTGGCAGTTGGCTGTTGGCAGTTGCTGAGACAGTTAAGGTATATTGTCCGTCAGCGTTGGCCTTGAAGTTGAGGGGCATTTCGCCTTGGCCGTTGCTGCTGGCGATGGCGTATTCCTCTTGGCCTTGCGGGATGTAGATATTGGCGTTCTGTGTGCCGAAGTAGAACTTGCCCAGTTCCTCTCCTTCGTTGAAGCTCACGATGGCCTTGTCAATCCTGGTAGAAGACACTTCACCTCGGGTGGTCACCTGCTGCTCTGCGAGGGTGACATGCAGATGGCCGTTGTTGATGGCGTACTGCTGAGGTGTGGTGCTGAAGATGACGCGCTCGCCAGCTCCGTTGGCTTTCACTAACACACCAGTGACAGGAGCGATGGCGGTAGTATTGTTAGTTGGAGTGGGATTCACTGCTGAGCGGCCGTCTATCGTAGCCAGTTCATAATAAGGTCTGTTGATGTAGGCATTGACCGCAAACGGGTTGCCCACCAAGTTCCATCCAGCAAGGCGTTTGCCATCGGTGTAGTCAAGATCCACGGTCATGGTCTCGTCTGTGTTGAATGAATTGCTTGTGAACACCAAAGTCTTGGTTTCCTTGGTGGCGTAGAGGTAGCCTCTGCCGTTTTCGAGATTGAAGCCTGAAGCGGCATTGTTTTCACCTTCTTTCCAGTTCTGCCATTCCTTATCCGCAGCTTGGTTGAAGCGGTACAGGTCGTAATCCGTTGCGCTGAAGATGTTGATCACATCATCAGGCGCAATGCTTCCCCTGACGGGCGAGCTGATAAACACCCATCTGCTGAGGTCATCTGTGCCAGTGCCAGTTGGATTGTAGCCTTCAATGGTGCGCATGACAATGCCTTCAAGGTTCGGATACAGCGTCTTGCCGTCGATGGCTGAAGCATTGACAGTGCCGCTCTCGTAGGTGTTGCCGTCCTCGTCGATGAAGGACTTGCCAGAGGCGATGATGATGCTGCCCCCAACCCTATATTTACTGGCGAAAATGCGGTCGGAGGGGTTGCGCCAGCTGAGGTGGATGTCATTCTGAGATCTGATGCCTTGGTAATTACTGCTGGCCGTGGCATAGACCTGTCCTCCGCTGAAGCTGAAGCTGGGGCCTTTGCTAAAGATTCCCCAGCCACCACGGGAACTGACATTGATGATACCTCCGACGATGTTAACGCCACCGTCACAATAAATGCCATTGCCGGAAGTGTTAGTGGCTGCGATGTTGAGTGTGCCTGTGCCGGCGGTCTGGCCGTAAATGTTCAAAGTGGCATTGTCGCCGTAGATGCAGAAAATGCCATTCTTACTGCTACTATTAATGGTGAAGGTACAGTTGTCAACAAGGATGATGTTGAGTTCGCCCCTGCATTCGATATTTTTATTGGTGTTGATGGTGACATCGTGGTTGACGACATACCAGCCGGAAGCGAGTGTTGTCCCCGGGCATGTTTCATCGAGCACTGTGTATTCGCCAAGCAGCTTGGTCTTGGTGTCGCCGTTCTCGTCGATGTATCTGATAGCGTCGGAAGGCTCCGTGGTGAAGAAGCTCTCGACCCATTCGGTGGCACTGCCCCCGCAGGTGGAGGTGGTGTTGCCCTGCACCTGCCATACGTACTGCGTTTCCTCCACAAGGTTATTGATGGTGTACGGGCTGGTGACTTGGCTATTGATAGTCCAACTGCCAATAGTGTTTGTTGTAACCTTAACATCGTCGATACCCATTCCGCTGAATTCGCTAACGTATTCGAAACCAATCTGATAGTTGGGTGCTAAATCTTTAAGGGACACAGTGACAGGTATCCAGCCTTCCGTATATTGGTCGTTGGTGTAGAGCAAATGCCAGTCCCCTTCATTCACTCTGTAATATACATTCAAAGTGCTGATGCGTCCCTGCCAGCCTGGATTCAAGAAGTTGAAGCTCAATGTCGCTGATGTACCGCTGCTCAAGTCCATGGCGGGAGTGACGAGTATGTCGGTGTTGTCTAGTCCATAAATATAACATCCCGCATTATAGTCGCCAGTTGCTGCACCATATTCATCATCATCAAAACCTGTACCGATAGTAACCTGCCATTCTTCCTCTGTTGTCGTCCAGTCTGTAGGCAAACCGTCTTCAAAGCCTTCGTTGAGGATGGTGGTGGTGGTTACCGTTGCATAGCGCACATTGTAATCATTCTGGAAGCCTGTCCAGCTGAGGATGGCGGTGTTGCTCGTGGCGTCGCTGGCCAAAGCTTCGGGAGCGTCGCAGGCCGTATGGGTGTTGAAGCTACGGGTGGCGGCATGGCCGAGGTTTCCGTCGAAAACGCCTGCCACTTGCACTTGCACGGTGGTGCCCGAAGTAAGGCCGGTCACTTCGTATTGAGGCTCATTCACCGTGACGGGGGTGCTCCATGTGTTGCCGTTATCCTTGCTCCAACGCACCTGCCATTGTGTTTCCGCAAAGAAGGCTCCCCAAGTCAGCGTGGCCGAAGTCATCGTAATGCCGCTGACGGTCAGGTGGGTGGGCGCGTCGTAGGGTCGGAGCGTCTTGCTTTCGTAAACATCAACATCTCCGAAATATAGGTTGTCGTTTTCATCCACAAAGATCTTGTCTTCAGCGATGGTGACATTGGCGTAACCGAAATTACTGGCGAAGAAGCTGTCGGTGGGGTTGGTCCAGCTAAGGGTGGCAGAAGGCCACTGACCATTAAAGCAGATTAAACTTGTGCTGATGGCACTGAAGTTGCCGCCATTGAAGCGGAAATCTGTGGTAGAAACGGCTGGAGCCTGACCGCCGTTTGCGTTGACGATGCCTCGGTTGATGGTGATGTTCTCGCCGGCTTTGATAGCAGCAATGTCGTCGGAATAGGGATCAAAGTTTTCCGCCGTGCAGGTGGCATTGATGATGCCGCCGTTGATGATGATTTTATTATATGATGATGCACTGAGCGCACTGGACGAACTGCTCGCGATGAGAGTGCCGGTGCCTTCGCTCTGTCCATAGATGGTGAAGGTGCCGTTGGCGAGAAGCCCTGCGTTGAAATGCACCTCCGCACCGTCGCAGAGGATGAGGTTGAGGTCACCATCGCAAGTGAGCTGGTTCTCGTAAGTCAAATCCACGCCGTCGGGGTTCGTGTTTCTGACCACATACCAGCCCTCGGCAAGATTAGTAGTGCCGGTAAGCTCACCGCATTCATGATGTTGCAGCGAGCCGTCAGCATCGATATAGGGAACGCCGCTGCCCCATCTGGCGTAGAGTTCCTTGTTGCCGGTGGAGCCGTGGGCGATGGTGGTGACGACACCGTAGAGGAAGCTTTCGTTTTCGTACCAACCGCCGAAGATGTAGCCCTCCTTTTCGGGGTTGTTGAGAGTGATGTCGTCGTCCTCGATGGTGTAGGTGCTGGGGTTGCTCACGCCTGTGGGCATGGCACCGCCGTTGAGATGATAGGTGATGGTATAATGAATGATACTCTGTGGGGCAGTGATGACGACATCCGCATCGGGCATGGTGAGGGTGTAGTCATTTCCGCTGCCGCTCAAGTTTCCAGCAGGGCTGTAGCCGTCAAAAAGGTAGCCTTCAGGTGTCTCGGGGTGTTCGAGCGTGATGCTTACTGCGTCGTCCAAGCCAGCGTACAATTCATTGGCAAATTGGAGGCACTCGTTTTGTAAGGTAAAGTATTGGGTGCTCGTGTCGAAGTAGGTGATGCTGCTCAAATTGTATTGATTGGGAGTGCCGACGATGGACATGGTGACATCA
The DNA here is from genome assembly GCA_902780055.1 of uncultured Bacteroidia bacterium. Classification (GTDB taxonomy): domain Bacteria; phylum Bacteroidota; class Bacteroidia; order Bacteroidales; family F082; genus Limimorpha. Next base: position 117,697 of record CACZDU010000001.1, read on the forward strand.
TGGCCCGCCGCAATGCTGTGAGCGGCCTTGCCTAATAATTGGGTGTTGGGTACCGAGGCTTCGAAATAGTAGCTGTTGGTAATTTTAGGCTTGTTGGTGGCGTCTTCGGGGTTCCAGCAGACGAAGGGCGAGCCTGAGGTGATGGCCGTCTCGCCCGATTCGAGCGGGGCGGGTTTGCAGATGCTGTTGACGATGATATCATTGCTCCAATTGTTGCTGCTCGAGTTGGGGCTGTACCAGCCGATGAAACCGCCGCAGTTTTGGGTGTTGTTGGTAGTCAGCAGCTTGCCGGTGAACAGGCAGCCTGTGATGGTGTTGGTGGAGAGGCTCGACTTGCCTATGAATCCGCCGTGGTAGCCGTTTCCGTTATAGGAACTGATGATTGTTGCGCTGCTTACGCAATCGGTGATGTTGAGGATGCCAGAGCTTGAGCTTACGAATCCGGCGGCGTACTGGCTTGAGGTGTGGATGGTGATGTTGGATTGGCAACCCGTGATGGTGAGTCTTGCTGATGCGCTTCCCACCAATCCGGCGGCGCAGTCGCTTGAGGTATAGATGGTGCCATCAACAGTGAGATCCTTGATGACCACTACGGTTTCGTTGGAACCTGTGAATTGGTCATTGGCTTCGGTGGCGGCAAACAGGGCGGAATGGTCGCTCTCGGGGCTGTTTGCGGTGCCTTTGTTGAAGGTGATGGTCTTGTGGTTGCCGTCGAAGGTGCCGCAGAAGGGATGATAGTTCTCAAAGCCTCTACTGCCTGCCATTCTCGACACGCTGATGTTGGCACCGAGTTTCACGGTCTTGCCGCTGAAGTGGTTGTAGGTGGTGTTGTCGTCGAGGGCGATGCAGAAGGCGATCCAGCCGTTGGCATCGCTGATGGTGTAGGGGTGTTCGGCAGAGCCGTCGTTGCCCGTGCCGAGGCAGTATTGGATGTACTCGGTCTGCGTGGCGGGCGTGAGGGTCTTGCCGTTGATCTGACTATTGTTGAGCGTGCCGACATAGATGTTGCCGCTGTTGTCCTTGAATGCTTGGCCGTCCTTCACTTTGACGGTCCCACTATAACTACTGGCATAGACTTGATCGGTGTTCTTGCGCCAGCCGAGGGTGATGCCGAATGCAAAGATACCATCTCTACCGTTGGCCGTGACATTGCCGCCGTTGATGGTTACATATTTGGCATAGATACCACTGCCCGTCGAGGTAGAGGTATTAGTTGCATTGACGGTGCCGCGGTTGATGATGAAATTGCCTGGGAAACAGTAGATGGCATTCATGCTACCGTAGGCGTTGGCATTGACGGTGCCGCCATTGATGATGAAACTGCCTGGGTCACAGATGATGGCATTATTAGCGGAGGAAGGGGGAGTGGGGACGTTGAGGCTGCCGCTCTGTTCACTTTGTCCGTATATGGTCAGGTCTTCTGCAATAATGGTGCCGCTGTTGACGGTCATAGTATTGTTGTCGGCGAGGATAATGTTCACGTTGCCACGACAAACAAACGAATCGCTGTAGTTGATGTTGCTGTTCACGACGTACCATTTGGTCTGGTTACTGGTGCCGATATAGCTCTCGTTGCCAGTGAGCACGGTGGCATTTACGGTCTGTGTCTGTCCGTTCTCGTCGATGTAAGTGACGGACTGTGTGGTCTGCGCCCACGCCGCAGCGCAGGCCATGATGAGCGCGAGCGTCATGGCCGCCCGCATGAGGTTGTGTTTGAGTAATCTTTTGATTTTCATTTTGTTATTTATTTTGTTATTTGTTATATTGTTGTTGTCTGTTTGTAGGGCTGTCACACTGTGGCAGCCGCTTGTTCGTGTTCCCCCCCGACTGCGCTGCGCTTGTCGAGGGTTAAGCAGGTGTCGTCCCTCCGGGACGAGGTTACCCGCCCGAAAAAAGAACCCGCAAAAGTAGGGAAAAAGATGGAAGATGAAACAAATCTTCACAAAAAAAAGAGGACTTTCCAGCCCTCTTTTTTGTTGTTTTTGCAACGAATGTTTATTTGGCCTCGTTTTGGCATTGGTGGCCTTCTTCGCCTTTGCAGCATTTCTTTTCGCCGCCGCAGCCTTCAAGACGCTTCAGGACGAGGTCTTTCTGCTCGTCAACGGTCATGTTGGCGAAGTTTTCCCAAGCGGCCTTCATTTGCTCGCACTGGGCTTTCATTTCGGCGCACTTCTTTTCACATTCAGCCTTTTGCTCTTCGGTCATTTCGGCCATCTTCTTCTCACATTCCTCTTTGCCTTCCTTGCAGCAGGCTTTGCCTTCGGCTTCCATTTCGGCCATCTTGGCGTCCATTTGGGCAAACATTTCGCAGGCTTTCTTGTTCAGTTCAGCCTTGGCTTCGTCGGTCATGGTTTCCCAGTTGGCATACTCGGCCTTGAGTTGGCCCATGGGACATTCGTGCTTTTCTTCGACCACTTCGGTCTTTTCCTCAACGGGTGCGGCAGCTTGTTCAGGTTGCTTGGGGGTGTTGTTGCAGGCCACCATGAAGAGGCAGGCCAATCCGAGAGTAAGAACTAATTTCTTCATTTTTAATAAGTTTAATTTGTTGTTTGTTGTTGATTTCTTTGTTTGAGCGCGCAAAAGTACAAATAATTTCAATAGCCCTTGAAAAAATGTGTTTTTTCGCCAAAAAAATCTTTTTTTATATAAGGTTGTTTATTTGTGGCGGAATGTCTAATTTTGCGGCTTAATTTTGCGGTCAAAAATTTTGACCACAAAAAAGGTATTTCGATGTATATCAATGAATAGCAACTTGAGCCTATATCAACCGTCGGACGAGTCCATCGTTGTTTACAAGAGCAACGACGGCATCGTGCAATTGGACGTGCAGGTGGCGGATGAAACGGTTTGGTTGACACTTGACCAACTCACTATGCTGTTTGATAGGGATAAGTCGGTCATATCTCGCCATTTACGCAATATTTATGCTGAGGGCGAGCTTACAAGAGAGGCAACTGTTGCAAAAACTGCAACGGTTCAAAATCGAAAATGGAAATTTGGAAATCACAAATTGTGATGTCCAATTCCATTCGGATGGCTAGTTGAAATAGATGTAGAAACGAAAAACAAAGGGTAAATGAAAAGTATTAAAATACATAACTTTGGTCCGGTAAAGGATGTTGACATAGAATTGTCGAAACTAATGGTATTCATCGGCCCCCAAGGGTCGGGGAAAAGCACCATTGCAAAACTGCTGACTGTGCTTTCCGATGTGTACTGGTGGCTCAAGGTATGCGATAATGATAATCCAATGGAGGCGTTTCGGAAAATCGGTATTGAGAGTTGTTTCCAACCAGATACAATCATCAACTATCACTTGGGGGATGAAGTTTATATCGCATTTGACAAAGGGGCATTTTCTATATCTGTCCAAGACGTGAAGCCGGAAGATACAAGCAAATTCTGCCAGATTTTAATTGGTGATGCGGTAAAGAATGAACTGGAAAAACTTGGATTAGACATAGATAAACTTCAGGGAGACAGGTTGTTGGCGAAAAACCGCAACTATTTGAGGGCATATATGCGACTTGCCTGTTATATTCCTGCCGAACGAAACTTGACAGGGGCTGTTGCTTCATCTTTGGCAAACATTCTTGTTTCAAAAGTGCCACTGCCCAATATGCTAATTGAGTTCATGTCTTTTTTTGAAAGGGCAAGAAATTATTACGCGACTTACGATGCCTCGTTTTTGGGAGTGAAATACAACAGGGATTTTGGCAGTGAATGTATATCCCTATTGGAGAATTCCGAAAAACACCTTCCATTGGAGGCCTGTTCGTCGGGGATTCAATCTGCATTACCTTTGTTGATGGTTCTTGATTATGCAAGGGAAGATAGTGGTTTTGAATCGTTTGTAATAGAAGAACCCGAGCAAAACCTGTTCCCGACCAACCAACGGGAGGTCTTGAATAGGATTATCCGACTGTCACAGCACAAAAAGGATTGTACTATTATCATCAATACACACAGCCCGTATTTGCTTTCTGCGCTGAACGTAAGCATGCTGGCTGCAAAATTATCAAAATCAGATGATTACAAAGAGGAAGTTGATAGCATTGTCCCGCCACAATTCCGTGTAGATAATGCTGAGGTGTCTGTGTTTTCACTTGGTGGCGAGAACTATTGTGAGTCTATTAAAGACGACAAGACGGGAATAGTCTCCGTCAATTATCTTGATGTGGTATCGGATGCCATTGGTTCTGATTTCAACAAGTTGTATCAGCTTTACCTGAAAACGCTCAAGAAATGACATCATTAGGATACATACCAAACGCTGTGAAGAGGCTTAAACTGGTTAGTGCCTTCAAGGGGTACAATCCAGGAGTCCTTGATTGCATCGAAATATCGCGCAATGACCAAATAATGGTTGTGGATGATGAGGAATGTACCCATATTTCTACTGCTACAGAAGATGCTTCACGTTGTTGTGTTTGTTTTAATCCGAATCGAAACGAAATCGTGGTTTTGCCTCTTGATAAGAAACTCATTAAGCAACGACAGGGCGGAATGGCAGACGGAGCCGCATTTGATGAAAACAAATTCGCTTTCTTGGAGTTTAAAGACCAAGCACAGGGTAATACAATTGAATCTATAGAAGGAACATACACAAAAGCAGCAAGCCAATTATCGGTAGCATTAAACCTGTTCTCTGATAAACTCAAAGTTGAAAAAGTGGCAATAGATTTTATTAATACGGTGAATGTGATTTGCCATATTATCGTGTCTGAAAAGTTTCCTCGTGCGTCAGCATTGGAACAAAATATGATGCTTACGTTTGCGTTGTCAAATAATGGAGTTGGTTTGAGTTTTGAGAGGGAGATTACTTTTTAATCGTGCTGAAATATTGAATAGAACATTGATTAGTTAAGAAATGAAAGAAAAAGGGCATAACAACATTGATATTCCTATTATTGGTGAAATGGACATCATTCCATTTGGGAAATACAAAGGAAAAGTATTAAGGGATGTATACAAACAAAACCCTTCTTATGTTCTATGGATGATTGACAATGTTTCAAATTATAAGATTGAGTTGTATAGTGGTTGGAAGGACATTCTTAAAGGGGATGATGCAGCACCTATAGATGGGGTTTATGTCATTGCCTGTAGGTATGATAACCATTTAGGATTTGAAATATATGGATTAAAAAAGGGGTATCGTTTTTGGAAGTTGTATGAAAACGAGAATGCACATTGGGATGGGTATTATCCAATAGATTGTCTTGCCTATTTCATTATTCCAGAATACGGTCCAGAACAAATACTATGGGGTGATATTATAACCAATAGGCAAAGTGTAAGTGTGTTTGCCGTTCAGAAAAAAGACGATATTGAATATGCACTTTCGTATCAGGGATGGGGAATGGGAAAAACATTTGAAGAGTTGAAAGAAGGTGTTGCCGATTCGTTGAGAAATGATGCTGTACGAGAAATACGTGATTATAGTTATACTGATGCAAAAATGAATGTTAATGGAATTACAAAAGATAGTATTAAAGCTGGTCTAAACATCCCAGCATATACAGAGGAAATGCATTGTCGACATTGGCAAATGATAAGGAATAATAATGAGGAAGTAATAAACTAATTTGGAAACAGACGAATAACACTAATAAACTTAATTCTAAAATTCAAAATTCAGAAAAAATGGCAGAAAAGAAATTTTTGACATGCGATGGTAATCAGGCTGCGGCCCATGTTGCCTACATGTTCAGTGAAGTGGCCGCCATTTATCCTATTACTCCGTCGTCGCCGATGGCCGAGTATATCGATGAATGGGCCGCTAAAGGTCAGAAGAACCTCTTTGGCGAGACTGTTAAGGTCGTCGAGATGCAATCCGAAGCCGGTGCCGCCGGTGCCGTTCACGGCTCGTTGCAGGCTGGCGCCCTCACCACCACCTACACAGCCTCGCAAGGTCTCTTGCTGATGATCCCCAATATGTACAAGATTGCCGGTGAGTTGCTACCGGGCGTGTTCCACGTCTCGGCCCGTGCCCTCGCCGCCCAAGCCTTGTCCATTTTCGGCGACCACGCCGACGTGATGAGTGCCCGTCAGACGGGCTTCGCTATGCTTGCCACCGGTTCGGTGCAAGAAATTATGGACCTCGCTCCCGTGGCCCATTTGGCCGCTATTGAAGGCCGCGTGCCCTTCCTGCACTTCTTCGACGGTTTCCGCACCTCACACGAAATTCAGAAGGTGGAGGCTGCCGATATGGAAGCCCTCCGTCCGTTGGTCAACTGGGAAGCCCTGAAGGAATACCGCGAGCGTGCCCTCAATCCGGAGCACCCCGTCACACGCGGCACTGCCCAGAACCCCGACATCTACTTCCAGACCCGCGAGGCGCAGAACAAGTATTATGACGCTCTGCCCGATATCGTGGCCAAGTATATGAAGGAAATGAGCAAGATTACGGGTCGTAACTATGCCCCGTTCACCTTCTACGGCGCCGCCGATGCCACCGACGTTATCATTGCTATGGGTTCCATCACCGATGTCATCAAGACCGTCATCGACCGCGAGAACGCCAACGGCAAGAAACTCGGCCTCGTCAGCGTACACCTCTATCGTCCTTTCAGCGTGAAGTACCTCGGCCAAGTGCTGCCTGAGACCGTCAAGCGCATCTGCGTCCTCGACCGTACAAAGGAGCCCGGCGCCAATGGCGACCCGCTGTATCTGGATGTCGTCGAAGCCTTCGCCAACTGCAAGGACATCTCGGCTGCCAACAAGCCGATGATTATCGGTGGCCGTTATGGTCTGTCTTCGAAGGACACCACCCCCGCCCATATTATGAGCGTGTTCAACAACCTCGCCAGCGAGAACCCGATGAACCAGTTCACCGTCGGCATCAACGACGACGTGACGCACCGTTCATTGCCGCTGCTGCCCGAAATCAGCATCCTGCCGAAGGGCACCTTCGAGGCCAAGTTCTACGGCCTTGGCGCTGACGGTACGGTGGGTGCTAACAAGAACTCCATCAAGATCATTGGCGACAACACCAACAAGTACAGCCAAGCCTACTTCGACTACGACTCGAAGAAATCGGGCGGCTACACCTGCTCGCACCTGCGTTTCGGCGACCAGCCCATCCTGGCTCCTTACCTCGTCGGTACGCCCGACTTCGTGGCTGTCCACGTGCCGAGCTACCTGCGCAAGTACGACTGCCTGCGTGGCCTGAAGGACAACGGTACCTTCCTTTACAACTCGCCTTGGGATGTTGAGGAAACCAAGCACCACCTGCCCGACTTCGTGAAGAAGTACCTGGCTCTGCACCATATTAATATGTACATCATCGATGCCACGAAGATTGCCACCGAGATTGGCTTGGGCAACCGCACCAACACCATCCTCCAAAGCGCGTTCTTCAAGATTTCGGGTGTCATTCCTTACGACCTCGCCGTCGAGCAGATGAAGAAGTTCATCGTGAAGAGCTACGGCAAGAAGGGTGAGGATGTCGTCAATATGAACTATGCCGCCGTCGACCGTGGTGGCGAAATCACGAAGGTGGAAATCCCCGCCGAGTGGGCCGAACTGCCTTGCACGACCGACTTCGCTTTCGAGCACAACGACAACGACCCCGAGTTTATTAATAAGGTGATGCGCCCGATGGTGGCCCAATGCGGCAACGACCTGCCTGTGAGCGCCTTCAAGGACATCATTGACGGCACCTTCCCGGCTGGCACCACGGCTTACGAAAAGCGCGGTGTGGCCACCTACGTTCCCGAGTGGAATGCTGCCAACTGTATCCAGTGCAACCAGTGCTCGTTGGTTTGCCCTCACGCTGCCATCCGTCCTATCGTGATGACCGCCGAGGAGAAGCAAAACGCCCCCGCTTCGATGAACACCATCGAAATGAAGATGCCGAAGGAGATGGCCGGAATGAATTTCCGTATGCAGGTCTCCGTGATGGACTGCACGGGTTGCGGCAACTGCGCCGACGTGTGTCCAGGTATGAAGGGCAACAAGGCTCTCGTGATGAAGCCGTTCGAAAGCCAGTTGGGCGAAGCCGAAAACTGGGACTACAGCCAGAAGAAGGTCGCCTACAAGGACAACCTCATCGACAAGTACGCCAACGTGAAGAACAGCCAGTTTGCACAGCCGCTGTTCGAGTTCTCGGGTGCCTGCGCCGGCTGCGGCGAAACGCCTTATATCAAGACCATCACCCAACTCTTTGGTGAGAGTATGATGGTGGCCAATGCCACGGGTTGCTCGTCCATCTATGGCGGTTCGGCTCCCGCAACGCCTTACCGCAAGAACGACCGCACGGGTCGCGGTGTGGCTTGGGCCAACTCATTGTTTGAAGACAACGCCGAGTTTGGTCTCGGTATGGCCACGGGTTATCGTAAGATTCGCGAAGGCCTCCGCAAGAAGGCTGAAGAATTGGTGAACACGACCGTCTTCGACTGGATGAAGGAAGCCACGCAAAATTGGCTGAACACCTACGACGACACCATCGCCAACCGCAAGGCTACCGATGAATTTGTCGCCGCCCTCGAAAAGGCCATTATGCCTATCGATGCTTGCGTTGATTTCTGGAACGGACAAGGCAAGGAACTCTACGGTGCCGAAGTTGCCGCCCAGAAGCTGCAAGAAGCCAAGGACGCCAAGGCTGCGGGCAGCAAGATTTGCCCCTGCCACGGTTGCGAACTTGAGAACGAACTGCTCGGCCAGAAGGACTTCTTGGCCAAGCGTAGCCAGTGGATCTTCGGTGGCGACGGTTGGGCTTACGACATCGGTTTCGGTGGCCTCGACCACGTGTTGGCCAGCGGCGAAGATGTCAACGTCCTCGTCCTCGACACCGAGGTTTACTCGAACACGGGTGGTCAGTCCTCGAAGGCTACGCCTGCCGGTGCTGTCGCCAAGTTTGCTGCCTCTGGTAAGAAGGTCCGCAAGAAAGACCTCGGCATGATTGCCAAGAGCTACGGCTATGTCTATGTGGCTCAAGTGGCAATGGGTGCCAACCAAGCCCAGTATTTCAAGGCCATCAAGGAAGCCGAGGCTTATCCGGGTCCGTCGCTGATTATCTGCTACGCGCCTTGCATCAACCACGGCATCAAGATCGGTATGGGTCACTCACAGAAGGAAGAGAAGCTCGCCGTCGACTGCGGTTACTGGCACCTCTGGCGCTTCAACCCAGCCGAGGAAGACGCTGGCGAGAACGGCTTCCACTTGGATTCGAAGGAACCCAATTGGGCCGACTTCCAGAACTTCATTATGGGTGAAGTCCGTTACAACTCACTGCTGAAGACCTTCCCCGAGGAAGCCAAGGAACTGTTCGCCAAGACCGAGCAGTTTGCCAAGCTTCGCTATGAGGGGTATAAGAAGCTGAGCGAAGGGAAGTAATCTTTTAATTTTCAAGCTGGGTGGCTCGAAGGGGCCGCCCAGCTTTTAAACTAAAAAATAGTAATATGGAAGAATCAAAGATTAAAGGAAAGAAAATAGAATGTATTATAGGTATTCTATTCTTGATACCACCAATACTTGGTGTTTTTGCATTTGTTTTATGTCTGTTCGATTGCAACTGGCATTTTGCGACAATGCGAGACTTGTCGACAAATTGGACATGTGATTATAGTTCTGGAGGTGGCGGGATGTCCGCTACTCCAATTTATTTAGGATTAATGGCATTAGCTGGCGTTTGGCTTATTAAGGATTCCATCCAATACCTTTTCACGAAAAAGTAATATGTTCGGAAACTTTAAAAGTATTCTTGTCATATAATGAAACATTTATTATAATATGAAATACACAAACCCATATTCAGACCTCCCGAACATTTATTTTGGTGAAGACGGAAATACGTTTAATCTAATGGTTGATAACCAATCGCTTGTCGTTTTAAAATGGGATGAAGGTGGTAATAATAGAATTAGCTATAATGCCCCTTTCCCTTTGAATGAAAACATTAAACAGCAAATTAGCATTTTAGAAGAAAGGCTTATAAATTCAAAATTATCAGGTGTTGAAGATGAACAGGAAGATCCTGATTTAGACCCTTTTGATCCTAGCCAAATAACAATCAACACGAAGTCTGTTACTGTCACAAATCTGATGACTAGGCTTGAACAACAGACTATTAAATTGGATCCTGACTTTCAGCGCAGAGAGGTGTGGGATATGGAAAGAAAATGTCAACTAATAGAATCATTACTTCTTAAGATCCCCATTCCGTTGTTTTATGTTGCAGCAGATTCGTCAGAAAGATGGACTGTGGTTGACGGATTACAGAGAATAAGTGCCATTCGCGATTTTACTTTAGGGAAGGACTATCTTGATTTTAAATTATCGAAAAATGAAAAGCAAGTTGGAAACAAAAGAGTTCCAAAAAAAGGAGAAGGTTTTCCTCTAAAAGGTCTTTCTTTTTGTGCTGATGAGCTTGAAGGGAAAAGGATGATTGATTTAGAGCAGGACGAGAAACTCTTCAAATATTACAATCGAATTGTAGAAACTAATTTCACTTTTGTTGTCATTGATCCATCTACCCCTGAAGAGGTTAAGTTCAATGTTTTTAAACGCATTAATACAGGGGGAATGCAGCTAACTTCTCAAGAAATACGGAATGCTCTTTATGGAGGTCCTGCGACTTGCCTTCTAAATAAATTGGCAGCAACAAAAGAATTTAAAACAGCAACTACCTATTCAGTCAAAGATAATAGAATGGAAGACAAGGAGCTGATTTTAAGATTTTTGGCATTCCATTTACGAGACCCATTCAAATATGGTAAGACTTATAATATTGATAATTGGCTCTCCGAAGCGATGATTATTATTAATGCATTACCCAATCTAGACAATCGCGAATTCAGAAAGTTGATTGCTAAAGGAAAAGTTAATAGAGGTGATGTATTAATTACTTCTATTGATAAACTTGAAAATGATTTTATCCTTGCAATGAATCGTGGATATAATCTGTTTGGAGAACATGCTTTTAGAAAAAGCTGCCCTGGGCAACGAAGAACCCCAATAAACAAATCTTTATTTGAAACATGGGGCGTTCTCTTGTCGCAACTTAATGATACTGAATATAATAATCTTGTTAATTCAAAGGACGAGTTAATAAAAGATTATGAAAGTATTTTGCGTGATGATCGGTTTATTATTGACATTTCTCGTGATAGCATGAAAAAGACATCTGTTGAGAATAGATATACCAAAGTTCGAAATCTGATTAATAAATATACACAATAAGCGATGATTACTTCTTTAACTATAGATGGTTTTAAGTCCATAATATTTCAAGACATTCCTTTAGCAGGACTTAACATATTAACAGGGCTTAATAGTTGTGGTAAAAGTTCTGTCATACAAGCCATTCGCATTTTAGGCAGATATGATAACGGTGAAAAAGATGTCTTTTTGTCTGGACATGGGTCTCTGTCAGAGTTAAAAAATGAAGCATCCAAATCTATAGATTTGATTTCTTGTCTTCAAATTAATGGAGAAGAAAGAATTGTGAATTTGCAAACTGAGCCACAACATATTTTCCCCAAGATAATCTATATTTCTGCAAGCAGATATGGTGCTCAAGTATCAATACCTTTTTTTTATGACAACCACGAAATTGGGCCTCTTGGTGAAAATGTTTTGCGATGCATTGATTTTTATAACGACGAAAATCTATTGAAAATGCCATCAAGTTTAGCGGATTCTGATGATGAAATTAAATCTTTTAGACCTCTTGTCCAGTATTGGTTAAAGGCAATCTCCCCAAACGTAAAATTCGACTATCAAAAAGTTAAAGAAATGGATGCTTCTTTTTCTACCTTTAATGGTCATAGAGCAACAAATGTAGGTTTTGGACTAAGTTACACATTGCCTGTAATTGTGGCAATACTAATGGGTGTAATTGAAAAGAATTCCATAGTATTGTTGGAGAATCCCGAGGCACACGTTCATCCCAAGGGACAAACAAAACTTGCTGAACTTATATGTCGCGCTGTAAATGTTGGTGCTCAAATTGTTGTTGAAACCCATAGTGATCATCTTTTCGATGGAGTTAGAATCTTCGCAAAGCAGCATAAAGGATTCGCAAAAAACGTTCGACCCTATTGGTTTAGACTAGATGACCAGAATGTTACTCAGGTTACATCTTTGACTTTATTTGATGACGGATCACTCAACCAATGGCCGGAAGATATGTTTGATCAGTTTTTAATTAATTCGGAGGCTTTGTTGTAAGTATTATGGCTCAGTTTTATTTCAACGATTGCTTACCAGAGCATACAATTTGTAATGTTGAGACCGTGTTCCATGATGTCATGTGCGAGTATTTGAAGTTACGGAAGGATGAATACTTGCAAATAAATCCTACTTTGGCAATTGGTGAACTGCCAGAAAATACCAAGGTTTGTGGTATTACATTGAAAGACATTCTTTCTTCATATAGAGGCAATCGAGAAGAAAGAATAGTATTAAATGCTTTGTTCCGAAATGCAATTGTATTAAGCAATCAATGGGATGATTTTGTTGATCCTAACAATCTATACAAGGATTTTTCTTTTAATGGTCGCAATGCTCAATATCTTGCAGTTGCGTCTGACAATGGTATGATAGCTATCTCTCTTCCGTTAGAAGAACCATTGAGAAACAATGCATTGGATATTAAAGTATTTGATGTTATTTCGAAACAATTTGAGTCGCCCTGGGAAATTGTAAATTGGTACAAAGATAATACAGATTTTATTAAGCCCCTACTTTTACCTCGGGCAGAAAATCAATTGGATGAATTAATGAATCTTTTTGCTGGAATAGGAAAGCGTCTTGTTTTTTCTGACAAGTTTAAGGACCAGTGGAATTATGAAATAAAAAATGACAACACAAAAGATAGAATTATCAAACGTTTCGAAGAAGCAAATAGAAGTGGGTTGTTGTTTCCTGCAAAAGATGATCCACGAAAACCAAAATATAAAATAGTTCGAAAGGATGATAGAGGAACCGATGTTTTTGAACTTAGGTTGCGTGATATAGGCATCCGTGTCTATTTTGCTTGTGATGACAATACTATAATAATACTACTATATGGAACAAAAACCAGTCATCAGGGATACGGACAAGAATCTGATTTTCGAATAGCTAATGCGATTTTACAAAAACTGAATGGTTTTTGATGGTAGATTATTGTCTAAGAAATAAAATATTCGAATGAAAATAGCGCATTCATTTTGGGAGCTTGTTTTTACGTTTGCAAAAATATGACAGCCCTACAGCCACAGGGTGAAATTGTCTCATTGGGTCTGTAGGGCTGTCGTGCCACGGCAGCCGCAATCATGAAAATTGAATAATTGTTTCCGTCAAATTGTTTTGTCAAGAAAAAACAATATCTTTGCGGAAAATTGAACGTCAATGCTGTTGATTATAAAAAACCATATAAATATTTAGATTACTATCATTCATACGAAAACCGCAATAATCCCGTTAAACAAGAAATATCAGAATGAATATGAGTCCTATCCAAATATCAATAAAAGATTATAAGGCTGTAAAATCAGCAGAGATTGGTTTGAATGGCATTACGCTAATCTCTGGTATAAATGGTTCTGGAAAGAGTAGTATATCCAGACTGCTTTATTATGCTTTCAAATATGCAAATGACTATGAGAGCATAGCGAGTGATTCAGTCATGCCAGAGTTAAGACAAATTGGACGACTTGTCAGCAATTTAACAATGGGATTAAGACGAGGTGTGTCTTCTGTTGAAATGAGGAACTATTATCGACATGCGGAAGATGCCAACTCAATTGAGGTGAAAATTGATGCGTATTGTGCCGCGCTTGAGTTGTTCAAGGAATCCGTTGTGGGAAACGAAAACACTTTGGATTCCAACGATGAGAATGTGCTTAAGCGTATTAGAAGCATTATTGATGACAGCATATTGGAAAAGAGGAAAAATAAGGATGCTTCTTTAAGTGAAATGTTAGAAGATGTCATCAAGAAAACGCAAGGAATAAAAGAAAAAGTCCTAGGATTATCGTCGGTTCGGGGGTATGCATTATACAGACAATATTTAACGGAAGTATTAGAGAGCGATTTGAAAGGTGTGAGGATTGCTGAGTATGGAGTCCCTTTTGTAGGAAAAGAAGTGTCTAATGTTCCTGTACTTAGCTTCATACAACAAGCTGTCTATATTGACACTCCAATGATTGTCGGAATGAATAGGCGTGTGTGGTATCCAATAATGGAGTATTGGAAAGACTTAAATGATCTTTTGGAAATCCCGGTGCAGAAATCATACAGTCATGCGATTAACCAATATATAAAGAATGTTATTCATGGTGGCTCATACTACGATGATTCTTTATCATTTAAAGGAAACATGAAATACAAAAGAGATGACGGCCTTGTAATTGATTTGTTGGATAGTGCTACGGGAATAAAATCATTCTCTTTGTTGCAGACATTGTTAAGGAATGGTGTCCTTTCGGAAAACACTTTGCTTGTTATCGATGAGCCAGAAGCTCATTTGCACCCGCAATGGATTGTGGAATACGCAAGAATCATAATAATGTTGCATAAAAAACTCGGAACGAAATTCTTTATTGCATCTCATAGTACCGACTTCGTTAGCGCTATGAAGTACATAGCAGAAAAAGAAAAAATCAGTAAATCAGTATCATTCTATTTAGCAGAGGAAGATTTGAATAAACCATTCTCATACAACTACAAATCTATTGGGACAGACATTGAGCCGATATTTGCCTCGTTTAATAAATCACTCGATAAAATAGGAGAATATGGCGGCTGGCAATAATAAAAACTCAGGTGAGAAGTGGCTTTATTCTGCTGATATTACAGAAGGTAGCAATATCAGACAAAGACACCCAAAAACATACCAACAAATTGCAGATATAGTAAAAGAAGAGAAATGCAAAGGCAAAACACCTTTCACCAAAGAAAAAGCAATCTATTTGGAATTAGTTGAGTTTGAACTCGCTAAGGGGAAGCGAGACATGTGTCCCATTGTCGACTTCACATTTGGCATTGCACGTAATAATTCAAAGAAATACCGACTTGTTGAGGCAAAGTTTGATGTGGATGATTTGAAAAACAATGATGAGAAAAACATTAGGGATAAGGTTAGCCATTCAAGAGATGTGATGAAAGAAGACGGGATTCCCGTAGATAATGGTGCTGTCGTTTTGATAAATAAGAGCAAGATAGTTGAACAACAAAAGAACTGGTTTTCTCGTCGATTACAGCCTTATGGCAATTATCAAATAATGACCATTGACGATTTGTATTTTCATTATTTTGTTTCGTAATACGTTGTTTGTTCCCACAACGGAAATCGCCGCGTGCCACATGGTACGATTACAATGGCGGAAGGTATTTCGTGACCTTTTGCACGAAAAACCATGAATTGTATTTTGGCGACGTGGTTGATGGTCGGATGGAATTGTCGGAAATCGGAAAATTTGCACTGCATTGCATCGAAAAAATCCCGGAAATCAATGATAATGTGGCGGTCCCTGAATATGTGGTGATGCCGAATCACGATCACATGATTGTTATTATTGACAATCCAATTGAATGGCCTGACGATGAGCGGCTGCCACAATGCGACAGCCATTCAGCCACGAGGTGAAATTGTCCCATTGGTCTGTAGGGCTGTCGTACCACGGCAGCCGCAATTTTGTTTTTCGTCGAAATGTTTTGTATTGGAAAATTCAATATTTTTGCAGAAAAATTGTATGTCAATGTCGTAACAATGAATAATTTTAAGATAACCAATCTTGGCCCTCTTGGTAATGTCAATATTGATTTCGGTGACCTTACGATTCTTGTCGGATCACAGGCAAGTGGTAAAAGTATTGCGCTTGAAACGCTGAAATTGGTGGTTGATCGAGACAGCGTAATAGAGAATCTTGATAGGTACAACTATATTATTGGTCACAATATTGACAAGATTCTGAACGTATATTATGGCGATGGTATGGCTTCCATTTGGAAAGAGACCACCTCGGTCAAATATGATGGGCGGAACTTCGCAAAAGAGAAAATCCCGCTAAAACCGAAAACAGATAGCGAAACGTTGTTTTATGTGCCAGCTCAACGGATATTGAGTATTTCTGATGGACGTCCGAAGAATTTCATGGAATTCGACAGTTCCTCTCCTTACATCCATCGGATTTTTAGTGAGACATTGCGTTTATTCATGCAAAACGGGCTTGGCTCATCCAACACCATCTTCCCTTTGGGTAATCGTTTGAAAGGACACTTGAAAAAGTCTTTCAATGATAACATTTTCCATAATGCAAAAGTGGTTATGGAAGAAAGGTCTGGTCAAAAAAAGATGCTACTTCAAATTGACGATGTCAATATACCGTTTATGTCATGGAGTGCTGGTCAGAAAGAGTTTATGCCGCTACTTATGGCTTTTTACTGTCTCTCCGGACCTCCTTCCAAGGTGATACGGAAAGAAAAATACAAATATGTGGTAATCGAAGAGCCTGAAATGGGACTGCATCCTCGTGCAATTATCAGCGTGATTTTGCAGATGATGGAGTTGATTCAGGTGGGTGGATACAAGGTCGTTATTTCCACACATTCTCCAGTGTTCTTGGAATTTGCTTGGGCTTTTAATTTGCTCAAGAATTCACCAAACAAATACGACGGATTGTTTGATTTGTTCAATGTCCCCGAAGGTTCTCCTGTTCGGGATATGATGATAGGGCTGTTCGAGAAAACCATCAAGACTTATTACTTTAAAAGAACCGGGAACGGAAAGGTTAATTCGGTTGATATATCAACATTAGACGCTGGTGATTCTGACACGATTGTTTCTGAATGGGGTGGTCTTTCTTCTTTCGCAACAAAATCATCCGAAGTGGTCGCAAAATACTTAAATGATGAATACTGAAAAAACACCATTAGAAATGGCCGTTGCATTGACTCCAGATGTCAAAGGGTGTTTTAAAAAAGGTGTTCAGGCGGTCAAAGGGGAATACCGTCCAAAGATTCAAGTAATGGAATCGAGAGCATTGACAGGAAGTGTTGACATAGATTCTGCCACTTTAGCCCTTTATCCTAATGCTAATAGATGGGACTATGCTATTGAGTACAACGATACAACATTCTTTGTAGAGTTTCACCCTGCCTCAACTGGCAATGTGGCTGAGATGATTGAGAAACGAACTTGGCTCAATTGGTGGTTACAAGAAAAGGCACCACTCATCAATGCGTTGAAACCTGCAAATAAAATCGCATATCATTGGATAGCAACAGGAAGTATCAAGATATTAAACGGATCCAGGCAATATAGAATGTTGGCAACAAAAGGATTGCTTCCTAAGAAGATGATGGTTTTTAAATGAAGAATTTATGCACCTCATAGACACCCACACCCACATCTACGACCACCAGTTTAGCCTCGACCGAAAGGAAACCATTGAAAGGGCATTGGCGGCAGGTGTGAGCATGATGCTTTTGCCCAATGTGGATGCTTCCACCATTGCGCCGATGCTCGAACTGCACGAGCAGTTCCCCGAATGTACCCGCGTTATGATGGGTTTGCAGCCCGAGGAGGTGAAGGAGGATTACAAATCGGTTTTGTCCCGAATGGAAAAGGAACTGGAAAGCGGCATTTATTTCGGAGTGGGGGAGGTAGGTCTCGATTTCTATTGGGACTCGACCTTTGAGAAACAGCAACTTGACGCTTTCGAAACTCAATTGGACTGGGCCAAGCAACTGAAACTTCCGCTCTCCATCCACTGCCGCAATGCCTTTGAAAAGATGGTGAAAATCCTTGAAAAGAAACAAGACGGTGGCCTGCGCGGCATCATGCACTGCTTCACGGGAACGGAGGAAGAGGCAAAAGTCTACCTTGAATCGGGCTTCCATCTCGGTTTGGGCGGCGTGACGACTTACAAGAATTGCAGTGTGAAGGATTATCTGCCCAAATTGCCTCTTGATAGGATTGTTTTGGAAACCGACGCGCCCTATCTCGCGCCCGTGCCGTGTCGCGGCAAGCGCAACGAGCCGGCGTTTCTGGTTCATACGGCACAACGGATTGCGGACATCCTTCAAATGCCTATAGAAAAATTGGCTGCCATGACGACAGCCAATGTTCAATCGCTATTTGGTTTGTAGGGCTGTCACACTGTGGCAGCCGCCGTCAATCATCCGCATTTGGAATAACCACAATTGCGGCAGTGCTTGCAGCCGTCCTCAAAGATGAGTTTCTCGCCGCAGTTGGGGCATTTTTCCTTCTCATCGACCACACCGTCAGGCACATATTTCTTCAGGGCGCGAGCGATGCCGTTTTTCCAAGTGTTGATGCTGTCTTCTTCCACGTTGAGGTTCTGCACCAAGTCGATGACATACTGGATGGGCATGCCGTGGCGCAAAATGCCGGAAATCAGTTTGGCGTAGTTCCAATACTCCTTGTCGAACGAGCGCGAAAGACCCTGCATCAGCACCTCGTAGCCGGCCTTGTCGTTGTAGCGGAAGTCGTAGCGCGTGGTTTCGCCTTTGACTTTCTCCTTGATAATCACGCCTTTCTCGACATAGGGCGGCAAGAAAAAGTCCTCGGCTTTGCCCAAGAAAATCTCGTAAGGCTTGTCGTGCAGTTTCCCGACAAAAGCAATCCATTTTTCATAATTGTTTTGGAAACGCACCACATCACATTCCAATTCCTTCGGGCGGGGCGGGGCAGAGTTTTCGTGAATGTCGTCGGGACGCGCACCCTCTTGATTGTGAGGCTCTTTCTTCTCTTCTTTCTTTTCGTCTTTTGAAACCAACACGCCGTCGCGCGAGCCATCGCGGTAGATGGTCATGCCCTTGCAGCCGCTTTCCCACGCGGTCATGTAGATTTGGCTGACAAGTTCCTCGGTCGTTTCTTTCGGCACATTCACTGTTACGC
Source organism: uncultured Bacteroidia bacterium (assembly GCA_902780055.1). Taxonomy (GTDB): domain Bacteria; phylum Bacteroidota; class Bacteroidia; order Bacteroidales; family F082; genus Limimorpha. The sequence goes on from CACZDU010000001.1 coordinate 136,550, forward strand.
TGATCGAGTGGTCAACCCATTGTTGCATAGCACCTTGCATTCTCACTTTGTTCACCCAGTCAATGTCGTTGGCGGTGGCTTTATAATAAGGTGACTGCGCGATGACGGCGTTCAATTTTTCGTCGTCGTATTTCAGCACCTCGTCCACATTGTAGCCGTTCACTTCAAGCCAAGTGATGAACTTGTGATGGAATACGTTGTATTCTTCAAACGAGTTGCCCGTTACGTCGGTAAAGGTCACATGCACATCCTTGTCGTTGGCGTTCACCTTTCGGCGACGCTTGTAGGCCACCATAAAGACTGGCTCTATGCCCGATGTGGTTTGCGTGCAGATGCTGACTGTACCCGTAGGCGCAATGGTCAGCATGGCGATATTGCGGCGACCGACACGCGTCATCTTTTGGTAAAGGTCTTCATCCAAGGCACGCAAACGCTTGATGAAGGGATTGTTTTCCTCGCGTTTGGCATCGTACATCGGGAATTTGCCGCGTTCTTCGGCCAAGTTGACGGAAGAACGGTAAGCGTTGTAAGCCAGTAACTTCTGAATCTCAGTCGAAAAGGCAATGGCCTCGTCGCTGGCATAACGCTTGCCCAAAGCGGCGAGCATATCGCCCTCGGCGGTGATGCCGATGCCCGTGCGGCGACCCAAGAGGCATTTCTCGCGGATGTTTTTCCACAAATTGACCTCGGTGCGCTTGATTTCGTCGTCCTCGGGGTCGGAGGCAATTTTGGCCAAAATGGTGTCAACCTTCTCTATTTCAAGGTCGATGATGTCGTCCATCATACGCTGCGCAAGGGCCACATGCTTCGAAAACAGTTGGTGGTTGAAACGGGCCTCGGGCGTAAACGGGTGGTCGACATAACTGTAAAGGTTGATGGCGATGAGGCGGCAACTGTCGTAGGCGCAGAGCGGAATCTCGCCGCAGGGATTGGTACTCAGTGTTTTAAATCCCAAGTCAGCGTAGCAGTCGGGTATGGACTCACGGATGATGGTGTCCCAAAACATCACGCCAGGCTCCGCCGACTTCCACGCATTGTGGATGATTTTGTTCCACAAAGCGCGGGCATCCACCTCTTTAGTATATTTAGGATTCGGTGAATCGATGGGATATTGCTGAATGAAAGGCTTGTTTTCTTTCACGCATTGCATGAACTCATCGGTGAGGCGTACTGAAACATTGGCATTGGTGATGCGGCCTTGGGTCATCTTGGCATCAATAAACGCCTCTGAATCAGGGTGCTTTATGCTAATGCTCATCATCAGGGCACCGCGCCGTCCGTCTTGCGCCACCTCCTTCGTCGAGTTGGAGAAGCGTTCCATGAAGGGCACCACACCGGTTGAAGTCAAGGCGCAGTTTTTCACAGGACTTCCCGTCGGGCGGATGTGCGACAGGTCGTGACCCACGCCGCCGCGCCGTTTCATCAGTTGCACCTGCTCTTGGTCGGTCTTCATAATGCCGCCGTAGGAGTCGGAGTTGCCTTGGCTGCCGATGACGAAACAGTTTGACAATGAGGAGATTTGGAAGTCGTTGCCGATGCCCGCCATAGGGCTGCCCTGCGGTACGATGTAGCGAAAATCCTTCAGCACCTCGAAAATATCTTCCTCAGTCAACGGATTGGGGTATCTCTTTTCGATGCGGGCTATTTCGCGGGCAATGCGGTGGTGCATGTCGTCAGGGGTCAGTTCGTAGATGTTGCCGTCGCTGTCCTTGAGGGCGTATTTGTTGGCCCACACATCACCTGCCAGCGAATCACCGTGGAAATACTCCTTTGCGGCTGTCTTCACCTCGTCCAAAGGGTAGATATGGTACTCGATTTTCGGTTTTTCTTCCTTCCCAACCACTTGCACTTCCTCCTGATTCTCGAGTTTTTCCGCAGCAAAAGTGGTGTTTTTCCGCGACTCGATAATCTTGTCGTAAGGCCTGACTTCCGGCTGTGGCGTTGGGGCTTCCACAAGGTCGCTAAACAAGTCTCCCTCAAATCCAGTTTGAGTATGGTTCGATTTCATCTTTCTGATATTTAATATGTTGCAAGTAAAGCAGAAATGCTTTTTCTCATGCTCGTTCAGTTTGCGAAATTAAGAAAGAAGCACGAAATAAGCCCTGAAAAACACGATTTCAGGGCTTGTTTTTTTCAACAAAGGTTGTTGATAAATCTTTCTGCTTTGATGCTCAAAGGGATAATTGCTGCCTCGCATAAGCATAGGCTCCGATGGCCACTGCCGAGGTGGTGCCGAGTTTGGTGACGCCAACACCAATGCGCTTGGTCGGGTTGTACCACACTTCTTGGTCGCTGAAAGGCACTTTGACCATCTTGCCCATCTTTTCGGTGAAGCGGATCATGTCTTGGGCATCCATCAGGTTGTAGGCTTCGGTTTCCATACGGCTAAAGGGGCTGCCGTTGAGTCCCTTGAAAGGCTCGTTCATCTTCTTGATGAGTATGGGCATGAAAACAGGCCATGCGCCCGAAAGCCCGCCGCCGATGACAACGATGCCGTCGACGAGCGAAATGGCATTGGCTAACACATCGGCCAAAGCCGTGGCCAATTCCTCCCACGATTTCAGGGCGGCTTCCTTGTTGCCAGGTTGATGACCCATGGCGATTTTGTAGATGTCGTAGGGGTGGGGCGTTTTGTCGAAATCGATGCCCGCCTCGCGGCCATACACGCGGCGCACAGCGCGGATGCTGATGCTGTCTTCGGCACTGGTTTGTGGATAAAGCGGGTTGCGGTGGCGGTTGATTTCGCCGCCCGCAGAGTTGTCGCCGTTCACCAACACCTTATTAATAACTATTCCTCCGCCGAAGCCTGTGCCGATGGTCACGCCGAGCAGGTTCTTGTAGCGTTTCGGGTTGCGTTGTTGCTCCAGCAACTTGTTCACCTCGGGCAGCAGGCCGTTGAGGGCTTCGCCGTAGGCAAACAGATCGCCGTCGTTGTTGATGTAAACGGGGATGTGGAATTCGTTCTCCAACATGGCCTTCAGAGGCACGCCGCCGCGAAAATGAGGCAGGTTCTCCAAGTCGCCGATAATGCCGTTGGGATAGTCGGCGGGGCCGGGAAAGCAGAAGCTGATGGCCGCGCCCTTTGCGCCACAGCGTGTTTCGCACTCATGGAAACCGGTGATGATTTTTTGTAGCACTTCCTCAAGGTTGGGTGCCGCCGAGGGAATGGTGAAAGGTTCGATGATTTCGCGCGAATCTTGCACGGCCGAGAATTTGAAACCCGTGCCGCCTGCGTCGAGGATGAAAATGATAGGTTGTTCGTTCATAAGTTTATGATTTTGTTTCAATTGACTTGTTGTAGAATTTCTCCACCCAAAGTACCCACATGAGGAAGATGATGAGGTAGAAGAACACCTTGAAGACATAATCGTGGGCAAGTTGGAAGGTGTTGATGTCTTGACCCATAAGGTGGATGTGGATGTTGGGCCAAACGACCTGCATGAGCAGCACACCGCAAATGCGAACCACATTGGTCCACTCGATGATGACCAATCCGGCGGGGATGTACCACAACTTGTGCTTCCACGGGCCGGGGAAGAGAATCATCAAGAAAAGCCAGTGCATCCATTGCTTCAGGCTGGCACATTCGGGGGCGATGATGACTCGTGCCCAGCCGCCGTCCCTGTTGATAGCAGCGATGAGGCGTTTTTCGCTGATAGTAGTGATGTCGAGGTGGAAAATGTGGTCGAGCACCCAGCAGGCTTGGCTATAAACCATGTCGACAGACCAAACCATGAGGCTGTAAACCAGTTTTCCGACAGGCCAATAGCCCAAGGTCTGCCATCCCAAATAGAGGTAATGGAAACTGATAATCAACAAGATAAACAGACCGACATTCACAATGCTGCGGTTCTTTGGGTCTTTGCAATAGGTTTTGATGTCCTGTAGGTTCATAGGAAGAATTTAGGGTGCTAAATTACATAATTAATGAATTATCCGTACCTTTGCAGCCTAAATTTTTCGAAACCATGGAAAACGATACCCTTGTTGAGCAAGTTTCAGAGACCATTCAGGACACTTCTGCGGTCAATTCGATGGTGGTAGGCGTGAAAAAACTGGCTACCACGCCCATTTCGGACTGGCTGCCCGATTTGTTGAAAGAATACCTTATCCCATTCGGAATCAAGTTGGTGGCTGCCATTGTGGTGCTTATTTTGGGCCGTTGGGTCATTAATTTGGTGAAGAAAGGCCTGACAAGAGTGCTGCTGCGCCGCAATGCCGACCCCTCGCTCAATTCCTTCGTGATGAGCCTCATCTCGGTATTGCTGACTTTCTTCTTGATTATGGCCATCGTTGGCATTTTGGGCATTAATACGAGTTCGCTTGTGGCGTTGTTGGCCTCGGCGGGATTGGCCATTGGCATGGCTTTGAGCGGCACTTTGCAGAACTTTGCTGGTGGCGTGATGATCATGCTGTTCAAGCCTTTCAAGGTGGGCGATTTCATTTCGGCGCAAGGCTATGATGGAAAAGTCAGCGCGATACAGATTTTCAGTACACACATCCTAACCCCTGACAATAAGACGGTTATCTTGCCTAATGGTGCCCTTGCTACTGGTCCTGTCACCAACTACAACAAACAAACCGACCGCCGCGTGGATTGGGTGTTCTCCATCTCCTACGGTGACGACTATGACAAGGCCAAGGCAGTGTTGCAACGCCTTTGCGATACCGACCCGCGCATCCTGAAGGAGCCGAAACCCGTCATCGAACTGCTGAAAATGAGCGATAGTTCGGTTGACATCACTGTCAGGGCGAGGGTAAAGCCCGAAGATTATTGGTCAGTGTATTTCAGGATGAATGAATTGGTTTATAAAACCTTCCCGCAAGAAGGCCTGAGTTTCCCGTTCCCGCAAATGGATGTCCACATGAAATGATTTTCATTTGCCGACAACGGGGCATGCCCCATTGACCCTACCGGCGGCGAGACCTGCTGGAAGGAAGGCAAAGCCCTGCTAAAACAGTTAGTTAGATAAAAATAGTAGCTGTTACTTCATCGTTGCCTTTTGCATGGATTTCCGTTTTTGTTCCTCCTTGCGTTGCTCTTCGGTTGTCTTTATGCCTGTAATGGATTTAATGAGGTGCTGTACTGTGGTCACGGATTCTTGTGTCTCTTGGTTGAGTTTTTGCTTTAGTGTATACAATCTACAAGCTCTATCGTATGCTATTTGTAACGATGCCAACATAATTTCAAACATCACGTCAGAAACATGTTTGGATTTGGCATCGTAATAGACCCCGTACTTTAGAAGCTGCTCGTTGATGATTCCAGCATAAGCACTGCGTTGCATAGCTCCCCCTTGATGGTCTTGGAAATGGAGGACAAACCAATATTCAAACGCTTGGTTGGAGTAAGCTACTTTGTAATTCTTGGATTTCGCCAAGCGTATGGCCTCGTCAAAATCGGAATTGTCATCCTTGTCGAAAACCACCCAAACCTCATCAAACCTTATCTTCTTGCGTTTTTCCAACTCCATGCGTTTTTTCTCTGTTTCCTTGACGAGCTTTGTGGTGCTCATTCCGATTCCGATGGGCATGATGGTCACATTTGCTATGCGGAATTGTTTGAAATAATCCACCTCGGTGTTTTCTCCTTCACAAACAATCAGGATAAGCTTGCGTGGCTGCTTGGTTCCCGCTGGCTTTTCCAGCATGGGCTCTGCGTTGATAAATGGATTCTTCTTTACGGCCATAATTATCACTTGTTAAGGTTTCGACCTAAATCCTCCAAATAAGGCACACCTCCGAAACGGCCCTCACGATATAGTTTTCCGACTTTTGCTGATTCTCTCAAACTGAAATCCGACACGGGAATCAAGAAGGCTTCCCCATAACGGTTTTTCTCGATGATGAAAACTTGGTCGCGCCTGAACAAAACAGCATCGTCTATAAGGCTGATGTTGTGCGTGTTGATGATGAGTTGTGCATCGTGAATGTTGGTTTCGTCAGATTGGAATAAAGCAACAAGGGCTTTCACCAAATCATAGTGCAGACCGTTGTCAATCTCGTCTATCCAAAGCACAGAACCTGTTTCCAAAGCATTAATAATAGGCTCTGCCAAAGAGAAGAAACGGTAGGTGCCGTAGGACTCGTCCGATTCTAAACGGAACTTTACATATCCTATGGGAAGGTGTTGGTCGTCATATTTGCGGTGTACCACATTGAAACCCAAATTGATAAGCTTGCCAATAGCATCGTTGGGCATCATCTCCCTCATCTCGCCTGTCAAAATCTCTTCAAGGGGTATTTCATTGGGAGTGACATCAGAAATGCCCAAATCAGCCGAACGCAAGAAGTCTATTATTTTTGTTTTCATTGTGGGATTGTTCAAGGCGGTTCTGAGGTTTGGGGTCATTGTGTTTAAAGAGGTGGAAATGACGCTGTTGTGTTTGAACCAATCCAGAATGTTTTTTGAAAGTTCATCGTTCCACATCGACAATGCTGAAATGATTAAGGAGTTCTCCCTAAACATCTTTGCGGATGACAAGTTGCTGAAGATTTTTGTGTTGATGTAGTGCTCATTATAGTAGGTGTCATGTCCATCAAACTCTAAAATTCGGATTTCCTTGCTTTTCTTGCGGAACAGCCATTCAGCCAAAATGTGGTTGCTGTTCAATTCAAATCCGTATCGGTATTGGATGCCGTCTTTGAGAAAAACCACTTCGAATGTGCTTGAAGCGTTTTCGCTATTGTTATCGAGCAGGAAAGGTGAATAGTTTTTCTGCCAAGTGTTGGTCTGGTTGTCGGCTGAAGTAAGTACAACTTCTCTCATAAAGTAAAAAGCTTGGAACAACTTGGTCTTGCCGCTTGCATTGGCACCATAAACAGCCGCTGTACGCAATAAAGAGTATTGTGGAGCCTGAATCAAGTTCTCCGACTTATCCTTGTAATATTTGGAAGCGACAACATTGAAAACAGTTTCGGCTTTAAAACATTTGTAATTGTTGAATTTGAATTGGACCAGCATAATGTTGCTTTTTAGAATTTCGACTGCAAAGATAAGCAAAAAGCAGTACAAAAAAATGCAATTTTTGCAAAAAACTTGCAAAAATTCTGTTTTTCGTGTTTGGGAAGTCTCGGAGCAATAAAAAGGTATCATAAATGAAAATCAAATTTTTTCCTATATTTTTTGCTGAAACACTTTGCGAAACGAAAAAAAGTGTACCTTTGCAGCCCGTTACAAAGTGGACAATTAAATAATAAAGGATAAAGAGTCATGTCAAAAGTTTGTCAAATTACAGGAAAAAAGGTCATGCACGGTAACAATGTTTCTCACTCCAACAAGAAGACGAAGAGGACATTCGAACCGAATTTGAAAATCAAGAAATTCTATGTTCCGGAATGGGATGAGTGGATCGTGCTGAAGGTTTCGGCTGCCGGTTTGCGCACCATCAACAAGAAGGGCGTTTATGCAGCCATCATGGAATCTGCCGAAAAAGGTAACCTTGAGCGTTGGTAATCACCAATGTGAACGATATCGGAGCTGCTGTGCCTTGCGCAGCGGCTCTTTTTCGTTTGCGCGAAAACCAATTTGCCTATTTGGATAATATTTCCACCCATTTTCAGTTATCCTTTCATGCGTGCCAAACTAATCATACTTCTGATGTGGCTTTCAATTGTGGCGACGGCCCAACAACTGCCGACGGCTACGGTCTACGGCAAGGTGACCGATGAACAAGGGCATCCCATTGAGATGGCCAATGTGGTCGTGCCCGAACTGCTTGTGGGCTATACCACCAATTCGAGAGGCTATTACGAGTTGTCGCTGCTATCGGATTCCACTTGGACCATCCATTTTTCCTATATCGGCTATGAGCCGAAGCAGGCAACGGTGCGCTTGAAGAGGGGCGAGAAAAGGAAATTGGACATGGTGCTACATTCCACTGCCACGGTGCTTCCCGATGCCGTCATCAGCGACCGAGCTGTGGAGGCCTCCAGCCTGACACGCCTCAACGCGAAACAGGCTACTTTGTTGCCCACGATGGGTGGTGGGGTGGAAACACTTATCAAGACATTGCCGGGCGTGGTGTCGAACAACGAAATGAGTTCACAATACCGCGTGCGAGGCGGCAACTTTGATGAGAACCTGATTTATGTGAACGGCATCGAGATTTACCGTCCGTTCCTCGTAGGGTCGGGGCAACAGGAGGGTTTGAGTTTTGTCAACTCACGGTTGGTCAACAATATAGAGTTTTCGGCGGGCGGCTTTGCGGCTGAATATGGCGACAAGATGTCGTCAGTCCTTGATGTGACCTACAAGTCGCCACGCGAAACGGCGGCTTCGCTCGTTTTGAGCCTTTTGGGTGCCGAAGCCCATGTGGAAGGTGCGACGAAAAACGAGAAATTCAGTTACCTCGTGGGCGCACGCTACAAGAACACGTCATTGGCTCTCGGCATGTTGGACACCAAAGGCGACTATCGCCCCAACTTCACCGATGCGCAAGGCTTGTTTAATTTCAAGTTCAGCGAGAAATGGGACCTGTCATTTTTGGGCTATTATTCCAAAAACAGGTACATGCTGATTCCGAAAACCGCCAAAATCAATGTGGGCAACCTCAATTTGCCGATGCAATTGAAGGTCTTTTTCGACGGTCAAGAGGTTGATGACTACACCACTGGCCTTGGAGCATTGACTTTGTCGTACAAACCTCACAACAACTTGAACCTGAAATGGATACTATCGGCTTATTCGGCCTACGAAACCGAGACTTACGACATACAGGAGGCGTATGAGTTTGGGGTGCGCAACACTTCCTTCGGCACTGAGAATTTCGGTGAAGTGATTGAGAGTTTCGATGTTGGAACGCTCACCAAACATGCCCGCAACGGCTTCTATGCGCAGGTCTACAACCTTGACCATAAGGGACTTTACGCCTTCGACCCATGCCTGTTGAAGTGGGGATTGCGTTTCCAGCATCAGGATATTGACGATGTGGTTGACGAATGGCAAATGTTCGACTCGGCGGGCTACACCATGCCTCATCCCCACGATGTGATTGGCGGCTATCCGGAAATTTTGCCGGAAGTGGAGATGGACTTCAACCATAAGGCGCATAATGTGCTTTCCATCAATAATTTGGATGGATTTGTGCAAAATTCATGGACAATTCCCTGCCGCGATAATGGCGCGTTTGTCATCACGGGCGGCCTGCGGGCCAATTATTGGGGCTATAATAATAAGGTGTATGTAAGTCCGAGGGCGGGCATTGCCTACAAACCTGAAGATGAGAAACGTGAGAGAGTATACCGGCTTTCGGGCGGTGTCTACAACCAAACGCCGTTCTACCGCGAAATCCGCAACCGCGACGGCAGCCTCTACAAGGATGCCGAAGTACAACGTTCCTACCAGATTGTGGCGGGTCACGATTTCAAGTTCCATGCTTGGAACCGGCCTTTCATCCTGACTACGGAACTGTATTACAAGTATTTCACACATGTCATTCCTTACGACATCGATAATGTCCGCATCCGCTATTATGCCAACCAGTCGGCGAAGGCTTATGCCACTGGCCTTGATTTAAAGGTGAACGGTGAGTTTGTGAAAGGCATCGATAGCTGGGCGAGTTTGTCCATCATGCGGGCGCGCGAGGACATTCGTGGCGACTATTGCCTGCTCGGTGTCAATGGCGACACGCTTCCATTCTATAACCATAGGGACGCTGATGTGGCCGATACGCTATCCTTGGGCTGGCATTACCGTCCTTCAAATCAGTTGATTAATTTCTCATTGTTTTTCCAAGACTACATCCCTAATTTCCCAACGTGGCGCGTCAATATGACCTTGACTTTTGGCGTGGGTCTGCCCTACAACAGCAACAATTCCGACTTTTACGACTCTCAAGGGCGTTATCCCGCCTATCGCCGCGTCGACATTGGCTTCAGCAAACAACTCATCAGCGAGGCAAGCAGTTTCAGCAAAGGCAATCCACTGCGGTATGTGAAAAACATGTTTATTAGCGTGGATGTTTTCAACCTTTTGGACATTCCCAACACAATTTCCTACACTTGGGTAAAATTCGTTGACAACCGATATTACGGCATCAACAACTACCTGACACCGAGGTATGTGAATGTGAAATTGGTGATGGAGTTTTGATTCTATTACACGTAAAATCCGCAGAATCTTGAGAATAATGTCCCATGGTTCTGCGGATTCTTCGTGAGAAAAAATAATCAATACATTCCCGTCATCTTAATCCATTCTCTTCCTTGTGCGCAAATCTCCTCGACCTCTGCAACGGTCTTGGGAATCGGTCTGCCGAGGATGCGGTTGCCGTCGGCGGTGATGAGCAGGTCGTCCTCGATGCGGATGCCGCCAAAGTCCTTGTAAGTTTCCAGCTTGTCGTAGTTGATGAAGTCCTTGAACTTGCCTTCGGCCTTCCATAAATCGATGAGCGTCGGGATGAAGTAAATGCCCGGCTCGTCGGTGACCACAAAGCCCGGTTTCAAGGTCTTGCCGCAGCGCAATCCGCTGAAGCCTAACTTGGTGGAGCGTGGTGTGATGTCGTCGTATCCGACGTAAGTCTCTCCGAGGCCTTCCATGTCATGTACGTCCATACCGAGCATGTGGCCGAGGCCGTGAGGCATGAAGAGCCAGTGGGCACCGTTCATCAGGGCTTCTTCGGTGTCGCCTTTCATCAGGCCGACGCCTTTCAAGCCTTCAATCAGGGTGCGGCAGGCGAGGGTGTGCATCACCATGTAAGGCATATAGGGGCGCGTTTGTTCGGCCACGGCTTGGTTGGCGGCAAGCACGATTTCATAGATTTCGCGCTGGCGAGTGTTGAACTTGCCACCCACGGGTGTGGTGCGGGTGAAGTCGGAGGCGTAGTAGTTCTCCGTTTCGGCACCGGCATCGCAAACCATCATACGGCCTTCCTTCAGCACATTGTGGTGGCCGTGGTTGTGCAAGGTCTGGCCATCGACACTCAAAATGACTGGGAACGACACAGGACCGCCGCCCGACAGTGAAAGGCCTTCCACCACGCCGGCAATCTCTTGTTCGACCATGCCGGGCTTGCACATCTTCATTGCGGTGGTGTGCATGTAATAGGCAGTGTTGGCAGCGCGTTCCATCTCCGCAATCTCCAGTTCGCTCTTCACCTCGCGCATGGCAATGACGGCCTTGATGAGTTCGAGGCTGACATATTCCTGCATCTTATTAATATGGCACCCCAACCACTCGGAGCATTGGATTTTCGTGTCGGCGCGATAGGTCGGCAGGATGTGGATTTGGCGGCCTTTGGCCAAGGCTTGCTGGATGTATTTGCCAAACTTGTTGAAGTCGCGGCAGTCGGTGATGCCGATGCAGTCGCCTTGTTCCTTCAGTGAGGGCAGGGGGCCGCACCAAATCACGTCATCAATGGTCACGTCCACGCCGAAGAGGATTTCCTCGCCCGTCTCAAAGTCGATGACGCCGACCAAGTCGGGGTGGTTGAGGCCAAAATAATAGGAGAAATTGCTGTCCTGACGGTAAATATAGGTGTTGTCAGGGTAGTTGAAGGGAGCTTCGTTGTTGGCAGGGAAGAAAGCGATGCCCTTCTGAATCATCTTTTTCAATGTGGCGCGACGGCCACTGTAAACGTCTTTTGCGAACATATTTATGTTGTTTAATTGTTGATTGTTGAATTGTTTGGTCACAAAACCTGCAAAAATAATCAATTTTTCATCGCCGCCTCAATCTCCTCGATTTCCGTCGGCAAGCCATCAAACAAATTAATCGGCTCGCCCTCGGTAATCAAAAGGTCGTTCTCAATGCGGATGCCAATGCCTTCCTCGCGGATGTAAAGCCCTGGCTCGCAGGTGAGTATCATCCCAGGCTCAAATGGTTTGAATTTGTCGATGCTGTCGTGTACGTCAAGGCCGATGTGGTGCGACATGCCGTGCATCAAATATTTCTTGTAGAGCGGCTTGTCGGGGTTCTGGTTTTTTACGTCCTCGGCGGTGAAAAGTCCGAGCTTAATCATCTCTTGCTCCATCAACTTGTAAGTCGTCTCATTGATTTCGTTGATGGTGTCGCCGGGGTGGTAGAGTTTCGTGATTTCCTTCATCACGCGAAGCACGGCGTTGTAGCAATCTTTCTGTCTTTCAGTGAATTTACCGTTAATTGGGATGGTGCGGCTCAAATCAGAAGAGTAGTTTTTCAACTCGCATCCGATGTCGAAAAGGATGAGGTCGCCGTCGTTCAAGAGGCTTTGGTTCTTGCAATAATGCAGGCAACAGGCGTTTTTGCCGCCCGCGATGATGGGTGCGTAGGCGTGGCCCGAAGCGTTGTTTTTCTTGAAAATGTACTCGATTTCGGCTTGCACCTCGTATTCGTTCATTCCCGGCTTCACGGTTTCCAAGCAACGGCGGAATGCCTTTGCTGTAATGTCGCAAGCCTGTTTGGTGATTTCAATCTCATCCTCCGACTTCACCATGCGCAAGGCATTGAGAATCGGGGCGGTGCGGCAGTAGTTGTGCATCGGATAGCGTTCCTTCACTTGTTTGACGAAACGCTTTTGGATGGTCTCCACGGCGCACTCGTATTTCGGGTACTCGTAGCTGTTCATAAAAATCGTGTCGGCATAGCCAGAAAGGGCGATGTCGTTCATAAAACTCCAGAAAGCGTCGCTGCCCTTCACGGTCTTGACGCCCGAAAGCTCGGTGGCTTTAGCGTTGTCGAGCATTTCGCCTTGCCAAGTGGCTTTCACCTCGTCGTAAGGCTCAATGAAAAGGATTTCGCGCAATTCCTCGATGGGATAGTCGGGCGCGATGAGGAGAAAGGCGTTCTCCTCGTTGATGCCCGTAAGGTAAAAGAAATCAGACTGTTGCCGGAATGGATAGAATTCGTCGCCGTTGCGCGGCATTGGCTCGTTGGCTGTGAATACGGCCACCGACTTGGGCGGCAGTTGTGCCGCGAAATTGGCCCTGTTTCGGATGAAAAGGCGGTTGGGAATTGGTGTGTTCATAAGGCTAATGATTCGTTGATTTGACCTACAAAATTAGAAAAAAACCATGATTGTTTGCTATTATTGAAAAAATGAGTAATTTTGTCCCTTGATATTAACCTAAATCTATTATCAAATGAAGAAAAACTTACTATTTGTGGGCCTTTTGTTGGCCTTGTCGCTGGGAGTTTCAGCGCAATCAAAAGAGTACAATGGCTTTGCTTTTGGTTTCAAAGTTGGCCCGGGTTTCGACTGGACGGGATCAACGACGGGTGCCGCTGTCAATGAAGGCACGAAGGTCGGAATGAACTTTGGCCTTGCTGCCGAGTTCTATTTCGCTGAAAACTATGCGATTGTTTCAGGTGTCAACATCAACCTGAATCGAGGCCATTACAGTTTTACGGATGGTGTATTGGATAGCCTTGCGCATCTTAAGACCTATAATGTGGATAGAATGTACAAAGGCACAGTGTACGAAATCCCGCTGATGCTGAAGATGGTGACCAACCAATTTGGCGATTTCCCGATGCGCTATTTTGCCCAAGTCGGAGCCGGCTTTGGGTATGCCTCAAAGGTTAAGGTGGCAGACGCTTTCGATGGTGTTGAGAGACCTGACGTCTACGGTGTCACCAACAAGGAGTTTAGCAACCTGCGCCTCGCCTTGAAGGCTGGCATTGGCGCCCAGTATTCGATTGACGAAACGATGCGTCTTTTCCTTGCCGTGAATTTCTCGCATGACTTCGTCAACAACATCAATTCAATCTCACCCAATTACTATAAGTATTACCAAGGAAACAAGCAGATTGGTGAGCGTGAAGTCAAGTTGAACCTCCTTCAGAACCGTGTTGGCATCGAAGTGGGCATCCTTTTCTGAACCTTTGCGACGCATACAAAAAAATCAGGGCTACCAATCGGCAGCCCTGTTTTTTTTGTCATTTCATTGAATCATCAGAGCAACTTGAATCCCACGGTCACCATAAACAGGTTCTGCTTGGTGTTGTCGACGTTGGTGAAATCGAAGGTTTCGCCAAGCGGTGTGTCATTCAAGGCACCGAAAACTTTGCTCAGGCCGAAGTTGTAGTTGACGTCGAGCGTAAATCTCCACACGTCGACACCGAGGCCGGCTTGCAGTCCCCAAGAGATGGTTTTGGTATTGAACTGGTCGGAATCCGAACTGACATTCCCTTCCTGGGTCATTTGTGATCCTTCGTTTCCAGTAGCGGAAACGGTGTAGTCGATCAAGGTCTGCGACTTGAGGACGAAGTTGGCCGTCGGGCCCACTTGGGCACGCAAGGTGAGCAGGTCGAGGTCAAGAATGTTGACACCAATCAACACAGGCACTTGAAGGTTCATTTGGTTCAGGGTGAGGTTCACGTTGGCACCCGTCGGGATGTTGAAATATTCGTCTTCTCCCGTGACATTCACATCAAATAGGTTGGAAGTCTTGAAGTAAAGCACTTCGGGTTGCACATAGAAACGGCCAATGGTGACGCGGCCAAAGAGGCCAGCGGTAAAATGGTTGGCGAATCCCGCTTTGATGTCGGCTTTTTCGTAGGAGAGTTTGGCGGTTTGGAAACCGACTTTCGGGCCGATGGCGATGTCGAAGCCGCCACCTGCGAATGCTGCACTACCCATCATCAGCAGGGCTGCAATCAGTAAAAATGTCTTTTTCATTTTTGATGTGTTTTAGTGAATGATTTGATGAATTTGCGGCAAAAGTAAGAATCATTTTTCAATTTTTGGGAAATGTCGGCAAAATAAATTACTTTTGTAGGCCAAAATCTTATTGTTATGAAGAGAATTGCATTGATTATCAGTTTTATAGCGTTTTTTTCCTTGGGATGCATCGCTCAGGGCAACACCGTTAGGTATGGACTCAAGTTGGGGCCGAGTCTCGATTGGGCCAGCGCGGGCTCCACTGCCACTAAGAATGATGGCATGAGGGTTGGTTTCAATGTCGGATTGATTTACGACCATTATTTTAGTGACCACATTGCGCTTTCCTCTGGCGTGAATATCAATTTTTTGCGGATGAAATACACTTTTACCGACCGCCGATTTGTAGAGGACTTTTTGGAGCAGACTATTGTTTCGGTGTCGCGTCGGCTGAATGCCACCAACATAGAGATTCCACTCAAGGCTAAGGTTTCGTTTGATGTTTTCGATTCGTTCAAGGCCTATGTAGAAGCTGGTGGAGGATTGGGTTTCAATATCAAGGACATGGGAAAGGATGGTTACAAGTATTATTGGGTTTCCTATGAAAGCCCAAATTATGATGACTGCACGAGCCAATATCGCCTGATTCAGTTGTCGATGATTTTCGGTTTGGGTGCCGAGTATGAAATCAACAAGAATTTGGGCGCGTTTCTGCAAGTGACTTTCAACCATGCCTTTTCCAATGCTTTTGTGCGTTCACTTGAGAGGCAGACGGGCAGTATCTTGCGCAACAATTTCATTGGTATTGAAGCGGGCATCATGTTTTGACGCTTTGCCTCAATTTCAAGCATGAAAAAAGCCTGGCGAAATCCGTCAGGCTTTTCTGTTGTCAATTAGTTGTGGAATCATTCGATTTCCTTCACCAGCTCAATCATCACGCGGCGGTCGTATTCCGTCGGTTCGAGTTTCTTGATGCCTCCAACGGGCACAAGGATGATTTGGTCTTCGGGAATACCCATTTCCATGAGTTCCAACATGATTCTGCGGCAGCGGTTCTCCGACAATGTTTGGTTGTAGGAAGGCGAGGCCGTTGCGCTGTCGCACGAACCTCTCAGACGCAATTTGTAGCCGCGTTCCTTGGCCACCTTTGCAATCTCCTGCAGGTTGACGAGGTCGCGGTTCGACATCAGTTGATACGAGTCGCGATGGAAGAAGATGGAGAACGGATAACTTACCATTTCGTCGCTCGAAATGCTTACAAGTCTGACAATCGTATCCATCATATATACCGTGTCGCAAGGCATGGGTTCTTGGCAAGGCAATGCATCGGGCAACTCATAGATTCTGCTGAAGTAGTAGGTCAAGCCCAAAGCAGCGGAATACATGTTGTCGAATCTCTTTGGTCTGATGTTCTGGGAATTTTGGGTGAAGAAAGCATCACCGCCGTCCATGTATTCATGTGCCCATGAGTCTATAGTCCATCTGTGGAATAGCCATCTGAGTTCAAGGTTGATGTCGAAATGCTCACTGATTCTGAAGTTGTTGAGCAAACCTGCGCCCAATGACAATTCAAAGTTGGTCCCGTCAACCTTGGTGAGGTCGTATGGATTACCATAATTAATGAAATGGATGATGTTTTGGGTGAGGAGCAAACGGTTGGAAGTCAACCCTGCACCTGCGTTGAGATAAATCACGGGAGTCCAAATCCTCTCGGGGTTATAGTACCCTTGGAAGAAGTCAATCGGACTGACCATAAACTGTGCCGACAGGTTATGGTAGTGCATGAACGTTTTGTACACTTCCAAACCATTTACGGCTTCGGCAATTTCCGGGTTTTCACCGTAGAGGAATTGAATGTGTTGTTCATTGGGAGTGTTGTGCCTTCCATAAATGAAACTGTTGAGGACAGTGTTGTCATACGAAAACCTCAATGCGGTCTTGTGGTTGATCCACTTTCCGAAATTGACATGAACACCGAAATGTGGCTGATCCCAATACACTTTGGTGAAACTGTTGGTGAAATAATCGGGCATTCTAAGGCTGCCTTGCCACCAACTGATGGTTGCATCTGCCGAAACAAACCAATTCCTGCGCCATCTGGTAGTCAGGTAACGAACTGAGTCAACATGACCGTCGGCCCAAACTGAAGTGGCTACTGCGAAAAACGCGATGATTGTAAGCAAAAGTTTCTTCATTGTGTTGATTATTATGTCTTTACAAAGAAATCAAGTTATTCCAAATGGCAAAAATACGAAAATTTTCTATTTGAGAAGTGAATTTCGTAAAAATTGAAAGATTTTTTCCCTTAGTTTGACAATCTTTCCAAGGTGTTCAAAACCAATTTTTTTATGTATGGATGATAGTCGATGGCGAATTTTTCGGTCACGCGGTTGGCAATCACCACGCAAATGGTCAGGCAATTGTGGCCCATCATCTTGCCGAGGCCGTAGAGAGCAGATGATTCCATCTCGAAGTTGCACACGCGCCAGCCTTGATAGTTGAACGCCTCGATTTTGCGGTTGTTTTCGGGATAGGTCAAGTGCATCCTCAACGTGCGGCCTTGCGGGCCGTAAAATCCCGGTGCCGTGGCGGTTACGCCTTGGTAATAGCCTTCCGCCAAGCGGTCAAATAATGCTTTCGAGCCTTCCACGACGTAGGGGAGGGGCAGGTCTTTCGGGTAGTTCATCTGTTCAATGAAAGCATCGCGCATGGCGGTTTCGTTCACCTCTTTGTGCTTTTCGTAGAAGTAAAGTAGCCCGTCCAAACCGATGGCGTAGCGGGTGGCCACATAACTGTCGCCCACTTCAATGTCGGGCTGCAAAGCACCGCAAGTGCCGATGCGGACAAGGTTCAGCGAGCGGTGTTCCTCTTTGGGCATCCTCGTTTTCAGGTCGATGTTGGCCAAAGCATCAAGTTCGTTCATCACGATGTCTAAGTTGTCGGTACCCATGCCGGTCGAGAGCACGGTGATGCGCTTGCCGTTGAAATAGCCAGTGCAAGAAACAAGTTCGCGGTTCTGGCGTTGCAATTCGATTTTGTCGAAGAACGATGAAATCATGACGACGCGCCCGGGGTCGCCAACTAAGATGATGTCGTCAGCGATTTGGTCGGGATGAAGGTTCAAATGGTATATTGCGCCCTCGTTGTTGAGGATCAATTGTGATGCAGGAATGGGTTGGTTCATTTTAATTGTTGATTTTGAGGGTGCAAAAATACGAAAATAATTGCAATGGCCGTTTTTTCTGTCAAAACGGTCGAAAAATGACCTATCTTTGCGGAAAATTGATTCAACTATGAGCGAAATCATCATAAAAAATATCTCCATAGGAGACGAATTGCTTATTGGTCAGGTGATTAACACCAATGCGGCATGGCTCGGCGAGCAACTTTCGGGTGCGGGTTTCCAATTGGATTCCGCCTTGACCATCGGCGATTCCGAAAAAGCCATCCTCGAAGCTTTCAACGCTTGCATGAATGCCGATTTGGTGCTTGTGACGGGCGGCCTTGGCCCCACTGCCGACGACATTACGAAGCCCACCGTCTGCAAGTTCTTCGATACTGAACTGGAATTTTGCCAAGCGGCCTACGACAATATCGTGTCCATTTTCAACCGCCGAGGTTTCCAAATGAGCGAGCGCAATCGCGGCCAGGCCATGTTGCCGAAATCATGTCAATACATCCCGAACACTTACGGCACTGCACCTTGCATGTGGTTGGAGAAAAACGGGGTCGTGTTTGCCTTCATGCCAGGCGTACCTTACGAAATGAAGGGCATTTTCAACGATGAACTCTTGCCGCGTATCAAGGAACGGTTCCATGCGGTGCCATACGAGAAGCGCGTCATTATGACCACGGGCATAGGCGAGTCGTTTTTGGCCGACAAAATCAAGGATTGGGAAGACCATTTGCCCGATTTCCTTTCGTTGGCCTACTTGCCTCAATACGGCATGGTGCGCCTGCGCCTGAGCGGAAGGCATGAAAACGCCGATTTCCTTCGCAAAACTTTGGAAAACGAAGTCGAGAAGTTGAAGGCCTTGATTTCAGAGTACATTTTCGCCATGCAAGACCAGCCCATCGAGCGCACGGTTTTCGACCTCCTTATTAATAAAGGTATGACTTTCGCCTCGGCAGAGAGTTGCACGGGCGGCAACATCGCCCATGCCATCACTTTGATTCCGGGAAGTTCGGAAGTGTTCAAAGGAACTGCGGTTACATACGCTACTCCGATGAAAACCAAGGTTTTGGGCGTACCAGCCGAAACAATAGAGAAACATGGTGTTGTAAGTCAAGAGGTCGTTGAAGGCATGGCTACGGGTGTCCGAAATCTGATGGAGTCTGACTTTGGCGTGGCCACCACGGGCATTGCCGGACCGAGTGGCGGCACGGAAGAAAACCCTGTCGGCACGGTTTGGATTGGCGTGGCTTCGGCGAAAGGCGTGGTTTCCAAACGTTTCAATTTCGGCAAGGAACGCGAAAATGTCATCAACCGTGCGACCATCATGGCCTTCGAGATGCTTCGCGAGGAAATTTTGGCTCACACAGAAAACACAGTATCATGAAAAAAATATTCATCATTGCTTTTGCTTTTTTGGCCGCGTCATGTCAAGACAAAGCTCCGGCCTACAAAGCCAAACTCAATATCAAAACAGAGCCATACGACCTCGAATTCGACCGTTATGAAGACGTGCTCTTCAATCTCGATACGGCTGATTTTCAGGCTGAACTGATGAAAATCCAAGACCGTTACCGCGTGTTCCTCAGCGGCGACCTCAACAACCTCAATGCGGTGAAGTATTTGAAAGACTTCGCCACCGACCCTTACAGCATTGGCCTATATAATAAGGTGAAAGCCGCATTTCCCGACCTGAAGCAAGTGGAGCCGATGGTGGAGGATGTGTTTGCGCATTTCCACCATTATTACCCTGAAATTGAGATTCCCAAGAAAGTTTTTACTTGTGTGACGGGTGTCAATTACGACGAGCCGCCCGTGCAGGTCATTGACGGCAATTTGGTGATTTCCTTGGACTGGTACCTAAATGGCGATGCGGTTTATGACCAAATCGGGATGCCGAAATACATTCAGACGCGCACCAACGTGGCGACATTGGCGAAAGATGTGGCCAACCGCCTGTATATGTATTATTTATACGATTGGCGCAAGCAGGGACAGATTGTCGGCGAGATGGTGTTTTACGGTCGCTTGAACTATTTCATCGAGGCCATGTGTCCCTCAATTGCCGACAGTGTTTTGCTTGGCTATTCCTCCAACCAGTGGCAATGGGCGGTGGAAAACGAAGGACAGGTTTGGGCCGACATTGTTGGCAATCGCCGCCTTTATGACGCTGGTCTGGATGCCTACATGATGTATTTTGGCGACGGTCCTTTTACGCAAGCCTACACCAACGACGCGCCCTCACGTTTGGGCGAGTTTTTCGGCCTTAATATCATTCGCGCCTACGCTTCTAACCACGACTATGACTTGGTTGAACTGATGAACAGGAAAGATTTGCAGAACATTTTCCAAGATTCGGGTTATAAACCTAAGAAGTAAGGATTTGTTCACACGCAGAATCCGCAGAACTTTGTGAAGCGCGAAGCGACGATAAGTTTGCGTCTGGCAGGTTCTGCAATTTCAGCGTATTTTGCGTGAAATAATTTCCAATTGAAAATCAGTCATCTATCCGACAGCAAACGACAACAAACGACTGCTGTCGACTACAAACGTTTAATCAACGGCTTTTTCTTGACAGGTTTTGCATTTTTGCGGAGTGAAACTAAATTATTATAGTTATGGATGCAAAAGACAACAAAACCATTGAAGTTCCGATGGGAAACACGAAAGAGGATATCAAAGCAAGAGAGGCCATTATTTCAGATGTGTACAGATGTTGGTATGAAGCGAATCCCTCAAAAGCGGTATATAACACGCATTTGAAAGATTTTATTAATGTGCGGTTTCTGTCAATCAATGAAACAGTTCACCATGCTTCCATTTCTTATTTATCGACTTTGGCGGTTCTGCAATTAGACACCATACTTCGGTGTTCAGTGGTTTACGGCAAGCCCAAGCCTCCGAAGAAAGGGGTCGCCAATCAAAAGGTGTTTGCCTATATGCTGGAGATGCACCATGAGTTGATAGGTATTGGTCTTGTGAAAATGATGGTAGGCGTAAAGCGGACAGGCGAGAAAGTGCAGTATTGCATCACTGCAATAGAGGTATAAAAAAAGAAATCGACAGGCTGGCTCGCTCGAAAGGTCATCACCAAATTTTGGACGTCTGCGGACTGTTCCCCTATAGATTTCTGCCTGCAAAATTACAACATTTTTACAAAACAAGGCCTTTTCGCCGAAAAAAACGAGAAAAAACAAAGAAAACATCAAACAATAAACCCCTAAAACCCCACAATCATGTTAGTAAAGACATTCGGATGCGCCCTTTTCGGCATCGACGCGATTACAGTTACCATTGAGGTGAACATCGACAGAGGCATCAATTTCTATTTGGTCGGCTTGCCCGACAATGCGGTCAAAGAAAGCCAGCAACGCATTGAGGCCGCCATCACCAATCTCGGCTATTATTATCCCCACAAGAAAATCGTCATCAATATGGCTCCCGCCGACATCCGCAAGGAAGGCTCGGCCTATGACCTGCCCATCGCCATCGGCATCATGGCGGCTTCGGAACAAGTGAACACTGACCGTTTGGAGCAGTTCGTCATCATGGGCGAACTTTCGCTCGACGGCACGCTTAATCCCATCAAGGGAACCTTGCCCATTGCCATAAAAGCCAAGCAGGAGGGTTTTCGAGGCCTCATCGTCCCCAAGCCCAACGCACGCGAAGCCGCCGTGGTGGAAGGTTTGGAGGTTTTTGGCGTGGAGAACATCCATGAAGTTGTTTCCATCCTCAACGGCGAAAACACCATCCACCCCGTGACCATCGACATGGCTGACTCATTGCACGAGATGGTTTACGAGTTCGATTTTAGTGATGTAAAAGGGCAAGAAAACATCAAACGGGCTTTGGAAATTGCTGCGGCTGGCGGCCACAACGTCATCCTTATCGGACCTCCCGGTAGCGGCAAAACCATGCTTGCCAAGCGTATGCCTACTATTTTGCCACCCTTGACGATGGCTGAGGCTTTGGAAACCACTAAAATCCATTCCGTGGCAGGCTTGGTGGGGCGCAATGCTTCTTTGGTCAGGACACGGCCGTTTCGCAGTCCGCATCACACCATTAGCGATGCGGGCTTAGTGGGCGGCGGCACCTATCCGCAGCCCGGCGAAATCTCGCTTGCCCACAACGGCGTGCTCTTCCTTGACGAACTGCCCGAGTTCAAAAGAACGGTGTTGGAGGTGATGCGCCAACCAATGGAAGACCGTGTCGTGACTATCTCCCGCGCCAAAATGACGGTCGATTTTCCAGCCAGTTTCATGATGGTGGCGGCGATGAACCCCTGTCCCTGCGGTTATTACAACCATCCCGACAAGGAGTGTACCTGCAAGCCAGGCATGGTGCAGCAATATCTCAACCGCATCAGTGGCCCGTTGATGGACCGAATTGATTTGCATGTTGAAGTCGTCCCTGTGGAATACAAGGACTTGTCGTCAAAGAGCAGCGGCGAGTCGAGTGCGAAGGTGCGCGAGCGCGTCATTAAAGCGAGAAAGATACAAGAAGAACGCTACGCGGATTTCCCGACCATCCACGCCAACGCACAAATGACTTCTCAACTTATCCAAAAATACTGTGAACTTGACGAGCCATGCCGAAACATTTTGAAAAACGCTATGAACCGCCTTGGCCTTTCGGCTCGTGCCTACGACCGCATCCTGAAAGTTTCCCGTACCATCGCCGACCTCGACAGCAGCGAAAACATCCAAACCGACCATTTGGCGGAGGCCATTAATTATAGGAGTTTGGATCGGGATAACTGGGGGAGTTAGTTGGGATTTAATAATCAGACTTTGTCAGTTCGAAAAGTTGTTGTACCTTTGCAGCCCGAATCGAAACCCCGATTTTTGTTTGCAAATAATTGATAATCAAATAAAATAATGAGTTTAAACATTTCAAAATTGAGAAACATCGGTATCGCTGCGCATATCGATGCAGGAAAGACTACGGTTTCGGAACGCATCCTGTTCTTCACGGGCGTCAACCGTAAGGTGGGTGAAACGCATGATGGACAAGCCACCATGGACTTTATGAAACAA
>CACZDU010000002.1:0-156970 GCA_902780055.1 uncultured Bacteroidia bacterium
ACTGAGCTATTTCCGCAAAAGCGGAGCGGAAAACGAGACTCGAACTCGCGACCCCGACCTTGGCAAGGTCGTGCTCTACCAACTGAGCTATTTCCGCTTTTGTTTCGCGGTGCAAAAGTACAACTTTTTTCAATACTGCAAACATTTTTGAGAAAAATTTTCTTTCTTTGTAGTTTTTTCGCTGATTTTGCGTCTAATTGGCAAACGATTCAGACCATATTTCGACAAGCTCAACAGTCATGAAAGAGAAAGAAAAAGAGTTTACCGACATCGTGAAAGCACACAAAAACACCATCTTCACCGTGTGCTACCTCTTCTCGAAGGACCAGGACGAGGTGAACGACCTGTTCCAAGAGACGCTCATCAACCTTTGGCGGGGCTTCGACTCGTTCAAAGGGCAATGCGACCTGAAGACTTGGATTTGGCGCGTCAGCCTCAACACCTGCCTCACCGCCGAGCGCAAGAAGAAACGCAGCGTGGAGACCGTGCCGCTCTCGATGGACATCAACCTCTTCACCGACACCGACGACGACACCCGGCAAATCCAGCAACTCTACCGCCGCATCAACAAACTCGGAGTGGTCGATAGGGCCATCATCTTGCTTTGGCTTGAAAATATGAGCTATGAGGAAATCGGGCAAATCATCGGCATCTCCACCAAGAACGTCTCCGTCAAATTGGTCAGAATCAAGGAACAACTGAAGAAAATGTCAAACGAATAAAAACGCAAAGCAATGGAAAACAACGAATTGGAAGAAATGCGGGCGCAATTGGCCACCTTAAACGAAAAGCTGGAAAACGAAAGCATCGTTGACGAAAGGCTTGTCAGTGAAGCCACAAAAAAACACATTTCCGAATTGCAGCGGAAACTGATTGGCAGAATCGTCTTATTCGGTGTGTTGGCTCCTTTTTTATCTTATTTTCTTGGGCTTTATTTTGGGCTTTGGTGCTTGGGAATCGTCATTTTGAGTATTTATGTTTATCAAATGACTGGCAAAACTTATTCAATCTCCATGAGCGTTACGGAATACACACAGCGAATCCGTAAGGCTCTGAAAACCTACAAAAAGGCCAACAAATTCTTGTGGATTTTCTCCATTTCGTTCTTAATGCTGTTTGCCATTATCATTGCAATCATGTTGGTTATCCAAAATGAAATGGTAAGAGGACTCGGTGTTTTCTTTGTGAGCCTCATCATTGCTATCATCATGTGGGTTTCCTATTATATTAGTAACGTGTATGTGTCACCTGATGTGGAACTCATTTTGGAGATGGTTTTGGAGGATTTGGAGAAGGACTCTAACGATTCAGCAACTTCTTAATCTCATTCAATTTCATCAAGGCCTCAACAGGGGTCAAGCACTAATATTGCCATCTCTCCTTAATTTATAATGTCATTGACAAAGTCTTTGTCATGCACGATGTGAAAATCATCATATTGGAAAAGGTGTTAGTGGATTTGGAAAAAAGATGGTCTTGTGGTTTCCGAAGTGGAAATCATTCTTGGTTTTTGACCATGCAATCAACATAGTCTTTCAGCAACAAATCAGGATTCCGAGTATGCCTTTTATACTGCATATATTCGTAATAATTCGAATAAGGTTTGCTCCAAACAGATATCAATTTCATCAAGTCAAAACCCAACAAATCCTTTCCCAAAGATTGAATCCTTGGACGAAATCCACAACCATGAGAGGTCTGTAATCCCATAATATTCGGTCCTGAATTAACTTCTATCAATTCAATCTCTCCTGTATCAAGAACACTTACATCCCAACCAGCAAACACTTTCTTTGGAATATATGTCGCCATTTCTTTACAAGCAACAATCACCTTATTCCAATATGGAATGACAAAACCTTTGATGGCTTTGCCTGAATCAGGATGATGAATATACACGTTTCCATTCTTATCTTTCCCATATCCCGTAACAACCCCGGTTTCCGAATCAATTGGAGCCAAAATACCACCTGCTGACCCATTATCAACTACATGATCGCCAACACCCATACGGAACATACATCCAATCACCTCAAATCTATCTCTTTTCAACATAGTCATCACACGTATTGTATTCAAAGACTGTGGATGGAATTCGCTCATTTCTTTACAGGCCAACACACGCTCTTCAACCATCAAACCATTATTGCGGCAGTTGTCATATAATTCTAGCAAATCCTTTTCGCAATCCTTCTTCACCAAATATACTCCCCTACCCAATGAACCATCCCACGGTTTTACTATACAATCTTTTGAAGAAACAAATTGGCAGAATGTGTCATAAGAAACTAAATGTGGACAAATCCAGTCTCTATGCATGTATTTTGCAAACTTCAAATGGGTTAACAGTTTATTATCAATCCATTTACTTTCATTTACATCAGAGACTTTTCTGTAAATGCATTTCAATTCTCGCTCTGATAAATATTTTATCCTTTCTTTTTCATTTAAATGCCAAAACTGATATGTGATGTACTCATTATAATCGATTCTGTGCTTACGTAAAGCCGCTTTGTACTCATTCAAACTACCATGTTCGGGTTGTTTTTCCTCAAATTGCTTAACGGCATATGCAGTAAGTCTATTTTTTTGAGATTTCAACAATATGATTTCGCGATAAACCGAATAAAGCCAATTCCATTTTTTTAGTCGTTCTATAATCTTAATAATTAAATCCTTCATTTTTTTCGGTGTTTTATTTCAACAACTTCTTAATCTCATTCAGCTTCATCAAAGCCTCGACAGGGGTCAAGGTGTCAATGTTGGTATTCAAAATGTCCTCCTTGATTTGCAGCAGCAGTGGGTCGTCCAACTGGATGAAACTCAACTGCATACCCTCTTCCACTTTCTTGGTGGCGGCTTTCTCGACGTCCTCGCTGGTGTGTGATTTCTCCAAAACGGACAATAACGCCGTGGCGCGCTCGACAACCTTGCGCGGCATTCCGGCCATCTCGGCCACGTGGATGCCGAAACTGTGGGCACTGCCGCCGCGCTTCAACTTGCGCAAAAATACTACCTTGTTGCCGACTTCCTTCACCGAAACGTGATAGTTCTTGATGCGGGCGAAGGAGTCCTCCATCTCGTTCAGTTCGTGGTAGTGCGTGGCAAACATCACCTTGGCGCGACTCACGGGGTGGTCGTGCAAAAACTCAGTGATGGCCCAAGCGATGCTGATGCCGTCGTAGGTGCTGGTGCCGCGCCCGATTTCGTCCAACAGCACAAGGCTCCGCGACGACACATTATTCAAGATGCTCGCCGTCTCGTTCATCTCCACCATAAATGTAGATTCGCCCGAAGAAATGTTGTCGGAGGCACCCACGCGGGTGAAAATCTTGTCCACCAGACCAATACGCGCCGAAGCCGCCGGAACGAAACAACCCATCTGCGCCATCAGCACAATTAATGCCGTCTGTCGCAGCAGGGCCGACTTACCCGACATATTCGGGCCGGTGATGATGATGATTTGCTGCTTGTCGGTGTCGAGGTAAACATCGTTGGCGATGTAACTCTCGCCCACGGGCATCATCTGCTCGATGACAGGATGGCGGCCTTCCTTAATGTCTAAGACAAACGAATCATCGATGACAGGCTGCACATAGTTGTTTTTCAGTGAAATGTCGGCGAAACTCACCAAGCAGTCAATGCGGGCGACCAAGGAAGCATCCACTTGAATGGGTTCCACGAACTCCGTCACGGCGGTGACCAACTCATTGTAAACCCTTTGCTCGATAACCGCAATCTTTTCCTCCGCGCCGAGGATTTTCTGCTCGTATTGTTTCAGTTCCTCGGTGATGTAACGCTCGGCGTTGGTCAAGGTTTGCTTGCGGATCCACTCCGTCGGCACTTTGTCCTTGTGCGAATTGGTGACTTCGAGATAATATCCGAACACATTGTTGTAGCCCACTTTCAAGGAAGAAATGCCCGTGCGTTCCGTTTCGCGGCGTTGGATGTTCATCAAGTATTCCTTGCCCGAGCGCGAAAGGTTGCGCAAGTCGTCCAATTCGGCATCCACGCCGTCGGCGATATAGTTGCCTTTGGAGATGACCGCCGGCGCATCGGGATTGAGGTCTTTCTTGATGCGTTCGCGAATGCTCGCACAAGGATTGAACTGCTCCGCAAAACGCTGCAAAGCAGAGTGTTGGCTTTCTTCACAAGACTTCTTCAGCACCTCGATTTGGTCCAAGGCGCGACCCACTTGCAAGAGTTCACGAGGATTCACCCTTGAAAGCGAAACCTTTGAGATAAGTCGCTCCAAATCACCTACTTGCCGCACGGCATCCTGAAAACGTTGAATCTGGTCGCGATGCTCGACGAAATAGCGCACCACTTCATACCGTGCCTCGATTTGCTCCTTGTTTTTCAGCGGCAGACTTAGCCAACGGCGCATCAGTCGTCCGCCCATCGGCGAAACGGTCTTGTCGATGACGTCAATCAAAGTCTTGGCGTTCAAATTAGTAGTATGCAGCAGTTCCAGATTGCGGATGGTGAACTTGTCCAACCACACATACTGCCCTTGGTCGATGCGCGAAAGCGAAGTGATGTGGCCTAATTTATCGTGCTGTGTTTCAATCAAGTAATGGATGGCAGCACCCGCCGCAATGATGCCTTTTGGGAAGTCGTCAACGCCGAAACCTTTCAGCGAAACCGTTTGGAAATGCTTGTTCAAGGTCTCGTTGGCGTAGTCGTCGGTGAAGACCCAGTCGTCGAAAACGGTGAGGTAATACTTGCCCCCGAACAAGTCGATGAAGTCCTTGCGCTTGTTGCGCTGCACCAAAACCTCCGATGGATTGAAACTTTGCAACAGTTTGTCAATGTATTCGTTGGAGCCTTGCGTGAGGAAAAACTCGCCCGTCGAGACATCTAAGAACGAAACGCCCGAAACCTCTTTTTCGAGATGCACCGAAGCCAAGAAATTGTTCTCTTTTTGCTCCAACACATTGTCATTATAGGTAACGCCCGGCGTGACCAATTCCACCACACCGCGTTTCACTAACTTCTTGGCCAATTTTGGGTCTTCAAGTTGCTCGCACACAGCTACTTTCAGTCCGGCGCGAACCAATTTCGGCAGATAGGAATCCAAGGAATGGTAGGGGAAACCGGCCAATTCCACGTCTGCGGAAGCTCCGTTGGAGCGTTTGGTGAGCACAATGCCCAAAATCTTCGACGACTTCACCGCGTCCTCGCCGTAAGTCTCATAAAAATCGCCCACGCGGAAGAGCAGCATTGCGTCGGGATATTTCGCCTTGAACGAGTAATACTGCTTCATTAATGGGGTTTCGACTGCCTTTCCTGCCATAAAATCTCAAATTAAGGGTACAAAATTAGCGTTTTTTCATTTACTTTGCGCCCCAAAAGAGAAAAATATGCGAAAACTCAACACCGATGAATTGAACCGCCTCAGCAAGGAAGACTTCCAGAAGGCCGAGAAACTACCTATTATATTAATACTCGACAACATCCGCTCGCTGAGCAATGTGGGCGCGTTTTTCCGCACCGCCGATGCTTTTTGCATCAAGGAATTGGTTTTGTGTGGAATAACCGCCTGTCCGCCCCACAGAGAAATCCACAAGACCGCCTTGGGTGCCGATGAAACCGTCAGTTGGCGTTATTTCGAGACCACTGAGGAAGCCTGCCAAGCATTAATTAATGAAGGCTATCGGATTTTCGCTGTCGAGCAAGTGGAAGGCAGCGTTCCGTTGCAAGATTTCAAGTTTGAGCCGCAAACGGCCTACATTTTGGGCAACGAGGTGGAGGGCGTCAGCGAGGAGGCTCTGCCCTATTGCAGCGGTGCCATTGAACTTCCCCAAGTTGGGACAAAGCACTCGCTGAACGTGTCGGTTTGTGCCGGAATCGTGATGTGGAAAGCCTTCGAGCAGATGAAATTGATGCAGAAATAGTGCTGTTTTACAGTCATTTTTTGCGGAAAAATCGAAAAAACGGCAAAAAAATCAACAATTTGATGTTGACAATAGAAATATTTCCTATTTTTGTAGGCTAATTGGAATAGTTAGACAAAGAACAAATCAAATAACAATTAATTAATTACAAACTTAACACATTTTCGTTATGAAGAAAAAATTGACTTTTTCAAAAATCGTGATGCTCGCCATCATGGCAGTTCTTCCTTTCAGCATGTATGCTCAGGAAGGCAAAAAGCAATCAAAACCGGTTGAAAAGTACTGGTACATTCAGGCCGACGGCGGTCTTTCCATCAACCATGGCGACTTGGCCAACTACAATGGCGGAATTTGGGACGACTTCAACCACTTCAAGAGTCAAGCCTTCCAAAACTGGAATGCCCACTTTGGCGTTGGTTACCAGTTCGGTAAAGTTATCGGTTTGAACCTCAAGGGCGGCTATGGTCTCCTTTCGGGTCACAAGCACGGTCAGGCTCTCGTCTTCTTGGAAGGTACGCCTGCCGGTGTCCATCAAGACCTTGCTCTCACCAAGACCAACTACATTGAAGGCAACTTGAACTTGACTTTCAACCTCTTCAACTTGTTCAACTACAACCCAAGAAGAGTCATCAACTTCGTGCCTCATATCGGTATCGGTGGCATCTATTATAAGGCTGGTGCCGTCAACCAAATGAATGTCGATGGCGAAACCGAAACCGAGGGTGCTGAACTTGCTCCTGCCAAGGACAAGCGCGACCTCACCTTCACCGTTCCCGTTGGTGGTGAATTCACCTTCAACATCGCCCCCAAGTTCGACCTCTTCATCGACTACACTTACCTCTTCACCGGCAAGGACAACCTCGACCAAGTGGCCAAATCAAGCGAAGTGGGCCGTATTGCCAACGACAAGGACATGTACAGCCAACTGAACCTTGGCTTGCGCGTGAAGTTCAACAATCCTTGCGACATCGAGAAGATGGCCCGCGAGTCGAAGAAAATCACCTACCGCGTCAATCCCGACCCGTTGGTTGAAGGCGAAGACGGCAAGGTTTGCTTCGATGTCATCGTCACCATCCCCGGCGAATACTTCGAGAAGCAGGCCGTCATGAACCTGACTCCTTACCTCACCTACAATGGTGGCCAAATCGACCTCGACCCCATCACTTTCGTGGGTGAAAAGGTTAAGGGTGAAGGCGACTTCCGCGTCAACTACAAGGAAGGCGGCGAGTTCACCAAGCACTACTGCAAGGACTATGTGCCCGAGATGGAAAACAGCGAGCTCAAGGCCGACCCGATGTTCTATGTCTACAACGGCACCATCTATCCTAACCAAGACGAAATCGTGAAGAACGCCTACTTCACCCGTGGCGCCACTGAAAAACTGGCCGACGGTGTCATTGCCAAGCCGATTGTGAAAGAACCCGAGCCGGAATACATCACCGTGACCAAGGAAAGAGCCGTCAAGAAACTCACCTACTTCTTCAACAAGGATTCCTATGACATCAACGGCAGAAGAAAACTCAACAAGGAAGCCGACGCTGCCTTCAAAGACCTGCTGAATGCCGGCGAAACCAGAATCGAAATCAGAGCATGGGCTTCACCTGAAGGCGAAGAGGGTCACAACAACGAACTGTCGAACAACCGCGCCAACTCAGCCGACAAGCAGATGAAGAACATCATCAAGAAGGCCAAGAAGGAAGGCATCAACATTGAAGGCAATGGCTATGGTCCCGACTGGAACACCTTCGTTGAACTCGTCCGCAACTCCAACCTGAAGGACAAGGACGCCATCATCAACAATGTGAACAACTCGAGCAACAAGCAGCAGACCATCCGCGAAATGTGCGACATTTATCCTGAACTCGACAAGGACATCCTGCCGCAACTCCGTCGCGCTGAAATCTACACCTTCGAAACCTACGAAGAGCAAGTTCTCAAGAAGTAAGTTTTGACAGTCACCAATGAAAAAGCCGCTCAATCGAGCGGCTTTTTTTGTGTTTAGTAGATGACAAAATCACAACGAAATCCGGTGCAAGCCGATTTCGTAAGGCTGGTTGATGGCCTCAATGATGCGCTGGTAATCTTTTTCGTTGGCCACAAAATCAAGGTCGTTGGTGTCGAGTAGCAAGATGCGCATGTTGTTCTGCTGCTGGCGAAGGAAGTCGAAATAGCCCTGCTGGATGTTCTCCAAGTAAGCGTCGCTGATTTCCTGCTCGTAGCTGCGCCCGCGTTTGCGGATGTTGGCTTGCAGACGCTCCACATCGGAATACAGATAGACCAACAGTTCAGGCTTGGGCATGTCCGAGAAAATGATGTTGAAGAAACGCGAAAACAACTGGTATTCATCGTCTTGCAAGTTGTTTTTCGAGAAAATCAACGACTTGGCCACATAATAGTCCGAAATGATGAAGTCGTGGAACAGGTCGAGCACGCTCAACTTGTCCTTCAACTGCTGGAACCGCAAGGCCAAAAAGGTCATTTCCAACTGGAAGGAATACTTTTCAGGCTCCTTGTAGAACTTGGGCAAAAACGGGTTCTTGTCGCCCTCAAATTCCTCAAGCACAAGTTTCCCGTTGAAGTCGTTGGCGATGCGCGAGGCCAAGGTCGTCTTGCCCGCCCCGATGGTTCCTTCGATGGCTATGTAGTTGTATTGCATACGTTTTCGATTTTTCTGACTTCCGAAAAGTCGTGGCAACGCCTCAACAGTTCGGTTTGTGTGAAGTTGAACGCGGGATGCACGAGTTGCGGTGCCACTTCGCATAAAGGCAATAGGGCGAAACGGCGTTGGTGCAGTCGCGGATGGGGAATGGTGAGGCTGTCGGTCAAAACGATGCGGTTGCCGTAATAAAGGATGTCCAAATCGGCGGTGCGCGAGGTATATCCCTGGATTTCAGGATGCCTGACGCGACCCAATTCCCGTTCAATCTCAAGCAACGCTTCCAATAAATGCTCCGGCTTCATTTCCGTTTCCAAAACGATGACCCGATTCAGGAACCATTCCTCCGCCTTGAAACCCCACGGCTCCGACTCGTAGGCCGACGAAACCTCCACAATGCGGCCACACCTATTATTAATTAATAGGCAAGCCTGCGCAAAGATTTGGTCTTTGTCGCCCATGTTCGAACCGAAGAGAATGTAACATTTTTCCATACTTCGACATGCTCATTAATCCTCATGGAGATTTTCGGCAAAGGTAAGTTTTTTTTATGTACTTTTGCGGTCTAAACAAACAAAAACATAGCATCATGAAATTCTACAAAGTCGTATTGGCTGCCTTCATTGGCACCCTGATTGCATTGGTAATCAACTTCTTCATCAAGGTTGGTGTGGTTTCATCCATGATTTCTAATCTGTCGAAATCCGAGTCGGAAACTTCCACCACCGTAAAGCCCAACTCCGTGCTTTACATGAAACTCGATTACGAAATCCCCGACCGCACCACCGACAACCCGTTTGGCAACATCAATTTCCAGACAATGGAAACGAGCGACGCTACGGGTTTGAACGAGATTTTGCGCAACATCGAAAACGCCAAGACCGATGCCAACATCAAGGGTATCTATTTGGAACTGAGCAGTATACCGACCTCTATGGCCACCATTCAGGAAATCCGCAACAAACTCATCGAGTTCAAGGAGTCGGGCAAGTTCATCGTGGCTTATGGCGAAAGCTACGGCCAAAGTGCCTACTACTTGGCCTCCATCGCCGACAAGATTTTCCTGAATCCCGAAGGTGCCATGGACCTGCATGGCATGGCCTCGCAAATCATGTTCTACAAGCACCTTTTGGAGAAACTCGACATCGAAATGCAGATTGTGCGCGGTCCCAACAACCGCTTCAAGAGTGCCGTGGAGCCTTACTTCCTCGACAAGATGAGCGAAGCCAACCGCGAACAGATGGACAAGTTGCTTGGCACCGTTTGGGGACAAATCCTTGCAAGCATCAGCCAAAGCCGCAACATCAGCGTGGAGCAACTCAACCAAATCGCTGACAATCTTGACGTTCTGTTCAATGCGCAAAAGGCTCTTGAATACGGCTTGGTCGACAACCTCTATTTCAAAGACCAGGTTTTGGACGAACTGAAAGGCCTGACGGGCAGCAACAAGAGCATCAATGCCGTGGGCAATGCCAACTATGCCAAATCCTATAAAGACAAGAATGTCAGCAAGAATGAGGTGGCCATCATTTACGCTTCGGGACAAATTTTTGACGGCAAGGGCAACGAGGAGCAAGCCATCTATTCCGAAAACCTCAGCAAGACCATCCGCAAGGCCCGTGAAGACAAGAATGTGAAAGCCATTGTGTTGCGCGTCAATTCCCCCGGCGGCAGTGCCTTGGCCTCTGCCATCATCGGTCGCGAACTTGACCTGACCAAGGAAGTGAAGCCCGTCATCGTTTCGATGGGCAACTATGCCGCTTCGGGCGGTTACTGGATTTCGGCCAAGGCCGACTACATCTTTGCCGACCCCACTACGCTCACGGGTAGCATTGGCGTGTTTGGCACCTTCCCGAATGCACAAGGTTTCCTGAACGACAAGATTGGCTTGACTTTCGATGTGGCCAAGACCAACGAAAACGCCGACTTCCCCAACTTCACCCAACCGCTCACCGAGTTCCAATACAACAAATTGCAAGAGATGGTGGGCAAGACCTACAACGACTTTACCCAGCGTGTGGCTGAAGGTCGCGGTTTGCGCCAGACTTTCGTTGACAGCATCGGACAAGGCCGCGTGTGGGCGGGTGCCGATGCCATAGGCTTAGGCCTTGTTGACAAATTAGGCGACATGGAAGATGCCATCGCCTACGCCGTCGAGAAAGCCAACCTCGGCAACGACTACAAGGTGACCGAATGGCCGAAACAAAAGGACTTTTTCACCCGCTTGATGGAATCGATGAACAAGACCGACGAACTTGATGCAGCCATGAAACAGAAGTTGGGCGTGTATTACAACTACTACAAAGGTTTGGAGAACCTGAACAACAACACGGGCATTCAGGCACGGATGCCGTTTGATTTGGTGATTGAATAACCACCGAAGAATTGACTACAAAAATGCGGAGCGGCATGTATCGTTCCGCATTTTTATTTGGGTTTTTGCGATACACAAGTTTGTGGACTGTTATTGAATCTATCATCCCATTACGATATTCACAACACTATAAGAACATCATCCCACTTTGGCATTTTTCGACAATGTGCAAATCTTGCCTTCAAATAACGGACTAACTTTGCAGGTTTTATGCATAGAAAAACCTCAAACCAAATACTCCAAATAATTTTCCGGCGTGACAACCACAGTTTCCTTCACGGGATAAGCCTCCAAGAAAGCCTTGGGGAAATGGGCTTTTTTCGCCGGATTCCATTTCATCTCAAAGGCGGTCATTTGCCCGTCCGTTTCCTCAACCAAATCAATTTCCTGTTGCTGGTTGGTGCGCCAAAAATAAGTGTTGCAGAAATGTTGCCCGTAATGGTTGCGCTTCATCCGCTCTACGATGAAAAAGTTCTCCCATAGTGCTCCCATGTCACCACGCAAAGCTACAGGCGCAAACTGCTGAATGACAGCATTCCGCACACCCGTATCGTAAAAATAGATTTTCTTGCTCTTCTTGAGTTCGTTCCTCAAATTCCGATTCAAGCCACCCAAACGGAAGACCACAAAACATTTTTCAAGCAAATCAATGTACTTGTCAATGGTTTTGTTGTCGGTTTGAAGCATATTCGCCAACTCATTGGTGGAAACTTCACTCCCGATTTGAAATGCCAACGCCTGTACCAATTTCTCAATCAAATCGGGCTTGCGAATATCGTTCAACGAGAAGATGTCTTTATACAAGTAACTTTGTGTCAGTTCGGTAAGATACAAACGTGCCTTTTCAGGATGAGTGACAATATCGGGGTAACTTCCATATATCAACCTGTTTTCCAAAGTCCGTTTCTCCTCAAGCAATCCGTAAGTCTGAATCATCTCGGCACTTGAAATGGGAAACAGTCGGTACTCCAATTTGCGCCCTGTCAAAGGTTCGTTCAGCCGATTGTGCAACTCAAATGCCGACGAGCCAGTTGCCACCACCTGAACCTCCTTGAAATTGTCCACAATGAGTTTCAGTGTCATTCCAATGTCATTCACCTTTTGGGCCTCATCGATAACGACTAATTTGGCACCGCCAATCAGAAGTTGAAGTTTGGCTACATTTGTCTCGCCCAACAATGCGCGAGTTTCTGGTTCATCACAATTCAGCCATAAGACAGATGGTTCACTCTTTTGAGCCAATTGGTTCAGCAAAGTGGTCTTGCCCACCTGACGGGCTCCAACCAACACAATGGCCTTACCATTATAAAACTGGCTTTCAATAACTTCCTTCAATTTTCTTAGTATCATACCCAATGCTTTGATACTGCAAAAATACTAATTTTATAGACTATAATCCAAAAATAATGCTGATTTTTTGGATTATAGTCTATGTTTTTCGTTTTTTTCACTAAAATATTCACAATCTTCATAGGCACATTAATCACTTTGCGTATCCAATTAGCTCGCTAAGGGGTAAAAGACACTTTCGGCAAGAAAGCCAACCTCGGCAACGACTACAAGGTGACCGAATGGCCGAAACAAAAGGACCTCTTCACCCGCTTGATGGAATCGATGAACAAGACCGATGAACTCGATGCAGCCATGAAACAGAAGTTGGGCGTGTATTACAACTACTACAAAGGCTTGGAGAACCTGAACAACAACACGGGCATTCAGGCACGGATGCCGTTTGATTTGGTGATAGAATAACCACCGAAAAAATGACAACAAAAATGCGGAGCGATATGTGTCGTTCCGCATTTTTATTTGGGTTTTTGCGATACACAAGTTTGTGAACCACAATTTTGTGAACTGATTTGAATTATTTCAGCACTTGTTTCCACCCCACCCAAAACAGCACCCTCTTGCCGCAGCAGGGGCAATGTTTTGCGACAAACAGCCGCGCTTTGGGCGGCGCTGGGTCTGTCATTGCGCCCTCGGGCAAGGTGAACAGCTTGATTTCTGTTTGGCAGCGGGGGCAGGTACGGGTAAGTATCATGTGGTCATTTATTTATATTCCCTCTTGTTTGCCCCAACACACTCTCCTCGTACTTTATGACATAATCCATCAGTTCGGTAATCTTATTTATCGGGACTACTTTTATTTTATCATCATTTACTTTACTTACCTCTATTAGCATTCCTATTAGCCTGCACTTGTCCGTAAAGACAGGGCCTCCACTCAAACCCGCCCAATCGTTATATACAACAGGATTGGAGTACTTCATAATATAATAGCCATCACTGTCAACACTATCAAGAACTAAATCTTGATAAATGGCGTTGCAACGGGAAAGCTTAATACCATCTATTATATCCGATTGTACACATCCCTCTATCAAACAATAATCCGTTTCCTTCAACTCAGCAGCACACTCTGACTTGATTATTACCTTCTCCTTTCCAGCTTGCACCATCACCTGATCTTCAATCCTCAGTTCATGGGTTAAGAACGGATACTTGATTGTATCGGGCATAATCGCAAATGAAATATCTTTCATATCAGGAATCTCAAACGACAATTCATCATTTGTGTCAAGCAAGTCAAAAGAGTATATCCCTCCTATTGGCGTGAGCATAGTTGCAAGCTCCGTCGTACTTTTCTTGTTGTTTAACACCCACACATAATCATCCTTACCCAAACGAATTCCTTCATCAAAATCATCAAGATGTGTTACATGGTCAGCTGTAACAAAAAACGTTCTATCTCTGTATTGAAAGAAAAAACCACTACCAAACCCTTTGATATGGATAGCTTCTTTATCTGAAGTAACAATTATTTGTTGGGTTGCAAGCCACGCAAACTCATAAACACTATTGATCGATTCCATATTCAAAAATTTTTAATCATTAAATTTTTAAAAATATTCAAGCCTTTTTTGCAATTTGCATACCAAAACTATCTAATGCCAAAATGTCAGAACTTCAAACATTATGAAAACAAAGCTCGAAATAGCGCAACTCCTCCTTCATGAATAATATTATCATGAATCTCTCTAGGAACCAATAAAACTCTACCATCTGAAGTTTCATGTGGCACCAAATTGAGTTTTTCTTTGATTTCGATCAATCTCTCTCGTGTAATTCCTTGTTCTCTCGCTATTTTATCATACACATAATCATGCAATCCTGACCTCTCTCTCTTTTCGCTTAACAATTGCTCTTTTATCTTATCAGAAAGGCTATTATAATCGACATTCGTTTCATATTTGGCTAAATTATCAAAATTAGGTTCTCCATTTTTAAAATTAATTCCATCAATATTGTTCTCTTTAAGAATCTGTTCCCAAGTTTTATCATTCATATTACTATAAATACCTTTATGAGGATGATGGTTTGGGTTGGGAATCCATTTTGAATTTCCTGGTTCACCAGTCCAATGTCCTTCATTCTTAGGAATTCGTCTATTTAGAGGTAAACCACTGCCATTTCTAGATCCAAATGGAGTTGGAGCAGGATTAGGCATAGAAACATTTTTAATAATTGCTACTATTCCTTTGA
Organism: uncultured Bacteroidia bacterium; assembly: GCA_902780055.1. Classification (GTDB taxonomy): domain Bacteria; phylum Bacteroidota; class Bacteroidia; order Bacteroidales; family F082; genus Limimorpha. The sequence goes on from CACZDU010000002.1 coordinate 14,471, forward strand.
CTAAAAATACTATAATTAAGACTATTATCGCAATTATAATCAAGGCTATAATCAGCCAAACTAACCATAATAGCCAAGGGCAACCAATATTTTGAGAAAATGTCCAATCGGCGACGCTTTGGGGAGCCTCGGAATACAATTTCACTTTATTCACTTCATCCAACTCAACGCCTGATACAATAAACAAGCCCGTTTCAGTGCATGTTTTCTTCAATGGGTCGATTTTATAGGAAATCTTTACCTGTTGTGGTTTCAAGGATGCCTTTATTCTGAATCCTTCTTTCCCTATAGGTAAATCATTGCAAAACACTTTCACGCCTTCTAATCTATTGCATGAATCATCAACAAATTGGATAAAAGCCTCCGAATTTGACCTAACAGCGTCCTCGTTAAATTCAAGTTCTATTGTTTTTGTCAGCACCAAGGTATCAGGTCTAAGACTCCTAAGAACTGGCCAATCCAAAGTAGCAACTAGCCATTGGGGATGGGAAGACAAAAAACCTCTGAAAGGTTCCTTGTATTTTCCCTCGCCAAAATCGACTGAAATAATTGTTGGTTCTTCTTTCTTACAGGAAACACAGGGCATCAGCAAAATGACACCAAATAAAACAATCAATAGTTTACTTTTCATCATCAACAACTTTTAAAGTCATCCGACGGACTCCTCGATTAATAATTTTAAATTCCAACTCATTGGGAGTAAAGAAAACAAGCGGATATTTTTCTTCATTATGATTCACTTTGATTTTCAACATCACATCAATAGGAATATCTATCTTTTTTACCTGTTCGGTTACATCAAACTCATACACTTTTGCGTTTTCCTTGTTTTGTCTCGTTGGTGAAATCGTATAGAACGGATTATCCTCCAAAACAAATTGCACATCCAAATCATCCAGAAACACTTTAGGGTTATTTGAAGAGAAGGTCACCCCAATAGTTTTATCCTCGAAAATATTGAATCGCTGCACAAAGTCAGTTTTTATGAGTGCTGCATTAATATTCAAAGATTCAATACTCCACATTTGTCTGGTATCTTTTGTAATCTGCCTAATTTCCTGTTCCACGGCATTACTCGTCAGCATCACATAAAACGAAAAGAAATATTTTCCTTTGCAAATAGTATCCCAATCTCGTAATCTTTCATAAAGCACCTCTTTATTAGGACCCGTATTATGCAACCCGTCCGTAAGAAGGAACATGTAATTCACTTTTGTTGAATCCAAATAATCTATTCCTTTCGACCAAGCATCCGCAACATTAGTATTACCAGACCTCACATCCAACTTGCTTATCTGATAAATCAACGAATCCTTATTAGCAATTGTACCATGAATTACATCCTGAAAAGGTTTGTCTGTAAACGGAACAATTACAACCTCGGTTTTGGAATCTGCAATTTCATCAATTGCTTCTTGAAGGCTGCGTTTTACATCTTCAAAAATATTTGGCGTATTCACGGAACCTCGCCCAATCATTGATTTTGTAACATCCAACAAATAAATCCGCTTTTCAGATGTAATCGTTTGAGAATATGCATCTTGAAACAAAGAAACAAGAAAGATGGCTATCACAAATTTAGTAGTCTTTATTATCATATCCATATTGATTGTGTGTTCATTTGCCTACTCTCCAAGTTTTTCGGCATCCCCTATCGCTCCAGCAATCAACAAAAAAGAGCGTGTCCCATCATCTTTCATCCCGTTCGGCAGGCTCTGGTAAACCTTAATCAGAGGATAAGAGAAAAGCAGTCCACGCCCTATGGGTTGAAGTTGAACCGCCTTCCTGAAACTCATGCCCTTACTCATGAAATTTACCAGACTTCGCCGAATCAGCAAGAACGTCAGAAAAACGATCTTCTCTATGTCTGTCGCAAAAGCAACGCTGCAAATATATGGATTTATCAAATACGCACAACGTTCAGACATTTTTTGTGAACTGCTTTTTCTATCACCGATTTAATAGAGTTGCTTCCATTGGTGCTCACCCTGAGTGCAACTGTTGCCCTGATACGGCCTGGAGTTGGTAGTCACCTCAAGACCACATTTCGAGCAACGGAATCCATGTTGGGTGCCGTATTCACATACCTTCATCCATCCATGGTAGCCTTGTGTGCAACGGCCTGAATTGGGGCCAGGTTTGGTCCATTCCGTGGCTCTCGCCAAAGTGCGGCAGAACTTGCAATAGTATAGATATTCAGGTTCACGGTAGGTTTTTTGAGGTTGGGAATAGGTCGGTTGTGGTTGCTCCACAACGACATCCTGCTCCTCATACATAGTGCCGTTTTCATCCCACCAATCTCCCTGCTCACCGCCTTCATAACCCAAAGCAGTGTACTTTGGCTGTATTTCGTTGAAAAAGCGAAAAGCCTGTTTCGTGGTCATCTTTTGTTCATTGATCTTCTCGTCAAGCTCAAGAACCTTTTGCCAGTCGCCAGCCCTTCCAGCGACCAACAATTCGTCCATCAGTTTGTCGGGGTCAGGAGTGGTTTGCTCCCCAGATTTGCCAGCACCCTGTCCACAGGATGCCAATAACACTAAAGCCAATGCAAGCATCAAAATTTTGCCAAGTTTCTTCATCTTTTTATCTTTTTAATTGAACTTTGATTTACTTTCCTGCAAAAGTAAACAATTGTTTCCATTCATCTCATTTGGAATAGAAAAGGACACAAAAACCACGGGTATACAACAGTTTGAAATCGTAAATAATCGTAAAGAAGCCTCAAAAGCCAAACAAATCGCGGTAATATCTGGCCGCTGGCGATGGGGATTCAAGCTGTTGGGCAACCTTTTTACGGTTGGCGTTTTTGGCCAAATTCTCATCGGCAAAAAGTCGTCCCAAATCATTCCAAGAAAGCCCAGAACGGTACAAGCCATAGAATAGCAACTGCCCCGCCTTGCCCCTCACCGCTTTCAGGTGTTTGCCCTGCCTGCAAATGTAATTCCTACTCAACAAACCATCCAACAACTCCATCAAATCACGCTTGCCCCTTGCCGTCGAAATCACAATGTCATACTTATGGAAAACTCTATAAATCAAATCATTCAACTCCAATTTGGACATCTTGACTGACAAATAATCCGATGGACTCAAAGATCGGCCTTTCAATAAGTTTTTATGGCGGAGATAGAGCTTTTCGTTGCCCTGTTCGAGACAAACCTTTTCGTGGGCTTCACCATCGAAATTTATCAACAAAGCTTGCTCCTTTTCCACAATGGAACTTAAATTCGAGCAACCAGACACATCAAACACCAGTTTGTCGCTGTCTTTCACATCCAGCAACAGCAAAACGCGACATAGTTTATTATCAGCTAATGCTTTAAGACACGTTTTCAAAGTATCATTGGCTTCAGTAAGATAAAGAATGACAACGTCAGTGTCATCAAAAAAGCCAACTTTGCCCAAATCGAACCACGACAATTCAGTCAGCTGGCCGCTCACATCAATGGCCTTTGTATCAGCAATTTCCAGAGGGAACGAAGATGCGGAGCAGAAGCCTTTTGCCAGTTCTTTTAGATGGGATTCAAAAACACTTATCAACTTATCCAATTCCTGTTTTGAAGGCAGTTTTTCTATAAGGAATGACATTAATTCCTTGTCCCAAATGTTAAGTTGGGCAGCTTCCACCATCTCCGATGTCAGTTTCAAGTCTTGGGAAGGAACAAACTGGCGGAAACGCGCCTTTTGCAAAGCATTGAGCATAAGTCGGGCGGCCTTGGCCTCATCATCAGGGCAAAAAGCCAATCGGAAGTCGTCAAACAATTCATTCGGCGATTTCTTTGGCTGCACCTTATATAAATAGCGGTTGATGGTCAAAGTTTCGGAACGGAAATCATCGAAATGGGTCAAACCTTTGATTTCGCCTTCAACAATTTTCTTGTCCAACAACGTTTCCAAGGCTACATTCCAAACCAAAAGCACTTCGGGTTTCACGGCCTCCAATAATTCTTGGAAAGCCTCCCAATCCTCAATTCGATAGACCATGCCATCCTCTTCGTATTCAGGCACTTGTGGCGATGGACAGAAATATTGCAAATAGTTGGCGAAAGCCACCTGTTCCCAAAATGCAGTTTTTTCGGCCTCGGTGCAGTCGTCGGTCTTGCCCAACATCAATTTGGTGAAGTAGGAATAAGTCGGATAACGGTCATATTCCTCCAAAAAAGCATCGATTTCAATTTGATTGCTTTGCGAAAGGCGCAAGTCGTGGCGGTCGCCGTAGGCAGGGCATTTAGTATCATAACTTGCGCAATTCCTTTGTATTACGCAATCTTCATAGTGTGGGCATTGCTTGAGCGTGCAATGGTGTTTCACGCCCATAACAAGGGTTCGGTAGCCCTTGAAGCCCTCTTGATAATGCAGCCCTATGCGTGGTTGGAAGAACATCGGCCTTGTTTTGACGGCAAAAATAGACAAATCTTCCTATTTTTCGCAAAAAACAAATGATAATCTGCTGCTAAGTCCCCCAAAAATCGACTTAGCAGCATGTTATCTCACATTTTTTGCAGATTATATGCTGTTAAGTGCAAAAAAAAATGACTTAGCAGCAGATAATCCGAAATAATTTCGTTTCTTTGCAGCATTGAACGAAAAAAGACATCCTTATGCTGATTGGACGCAACGAAGAAAGAAGAGAACTCCTTGAACTGTTGGAGAAAGACGAATCGCAATTCTGCGCCATTTACGGACGGCGGCGCGTGGGCAAGACCTACCTCATCAAGGAAACTTATGAGAACCATTTCGCGTTTTACCACACGGGCGTGGCCAACGCCGACAAGAAGGAACAACTGACCGAGTTTCGTGAGTCGCTGCGGCGCGCCGGACTGAAACGCTGCAAGATGCCCCGCACTTGGTTTGAGGCCTTCCACCTCCTTGAAGCGGTTTTGGAGCAATCTCCCGACAGGAAAAAAGTGGTTTTCTTGGATGAACTTCCTTGGATGGATACGCCCAAGTCGCAGTTTGTCAGTGCCTTGGAGCATTTTTGGAACGGTTGGGCCAACATGCGCAACGACATCGTCCTCATCGTTTGCGGCAGCGCCACCTCGTGGATCATCAAGAAAATCATCCGCGACCACGGCGGACTGCACAACCGCCTGACCGACCAAATCTACCTGCGGCCTTTCTGCCTCGGCGAATGTGAGCAATACGCCCAATCGCTGCAAATCAGCTTGACGCGCAAAGACCTCACCGAAGCCTATATGATATTGGGCGGCATCCCGTATTATTGGAGCCTCTTGCGGCGCGGCGAGAGTCTTTCGCAAAACATCGACCGCCTGTTTTTCAGCGAAAACGGTCGCCTCTCCCACGAATTTGAGGCTTTGTACGACTCGTTGTTTAAGAAGCCCACACCCTACATCAGCATTGTCACCGCCTTGGCGACCAAAAAAGCCGGAATGACCCGCAAGGAACTCCTCGAAAACACCGGCCTCGACGACAACGCCGTCTTCATCCGCACTTTGGAGGAATTGGAGCAATGCAACTTCATCAGAAAATACCAAATCCTCGGCAAGAAACAACGCGACGCGATTTACCAACTGATGGACAACTTCACGCTGTTTTATTTCCGCTACCTCACAAGCAACACAAAGAAGGATAACCACTTCTGGTCCAACAACTTATCCTCGCAACTTCACTCCACTTGGGCAGGCTTGGCTTTTGAGCGCGTCTGCCTATGGCATTTGCCGCAAATCAAAGAGGCTTTGGGCATTGGCGGGGTGGTCAGCACGGCGCAATCGTGGCACACCGAAGCCACCAAGGAACACGATGGCGCACAAATCGACCTCCTCATCGACCGCAACGACGGTGTCATCAACCTTTGCGAAATGAAGTTCTCAAACGACACCTATCAGATTGACAACGAAGAAGATAAGAACCTCAGAAGACGCCAATCCGTGTTCCAGCAAGTCACCAAGACCCGCAAGGCCATTCATACCACAATGATTACCACCTACGGCGTGGCCCACAATGCCTATTGGAACAACATCCAATCCGAAGTGAAAATGGACGATTTGTTCAAAGAATACCGATAATCTGCTGTTAAGTCCCTAAAAAATCGACTTAGCAGCAGGTTATCGTGCATTTTTTGCAGATTATCTGCTGTTAAGTCCTTAAAAAATCGGGTTAGCAGCAGATAATCGGATTTTTTTGTGGAAAAGAACACTTTAACGCCTATTTCCCATACTCCGCCATCACTTCTTCCCGCTCGATTTGCTTCTCGCCCCAGTCGTCCATCAGGGCTTGGAGTTCTTCTTTCTTCTTGCCATAGGCCCAATACCAGTCGTTATCTATCTTGGTTTCAGGGTGTTGCTCAGGGTTGGCCATGATTTTGTCTTGTTCGGCAAGTTCGGCTTCGAGTTTGCCTATGGCTTCCTCCAAGCGTTGGATTTCCTTATCTACCTTGCGGAGTTTGGCATCGATTTGTTTCTTGCGCTCGTAGTTGATTTTGTTTTGCGAAACGGGTTCGGCGGCGACTTTCTGAGGTTGCTGCTTGGCGGCTATCTCCAACTCTTTCAGGTGGTTGAGGTTCTTTTGTTCCAAGAAGTCATAGATGTCACCGATGTATTCCTTGATGTTCGGCTTGCGGAACTCATAAACCTTGTTGGTCAGGCCTTGAAGGAAATCACGGTCGTGGGAAACGATGATTAATGTGCCGTCGTATTGAATCAGGGCGTTTTTCAGGATGTCTTTCGAGAGCATATCAAGATGGTTTGTCGGTTCGTCCAAGACCAACAGATTAGTCGGGAAAAGCAGCATTTTGGCCAAGGAAAGACGGGCTTTCTCGCCGCCTGAGAGCACTTTCACCTTCTTGTCGATGTCGTCGCCACGGAAGAGGAACGAACCCAGCAAAGCCTTCACCTTCAAGCGCATATCGCCCACAGCCACATCGTCCAAGGTCTCAAAAACCGTCTTGTTCATGTCGAGCATATCCTGCTGGTTCTGTGCATAATACCCAATCTTGACCTCGTGGCCAAGTTTCACTTCACCCTCGTGGTCGAGTACGCCGCAAATGATTTTGGAAAGCGTGGACTTGCCCTCGCCGTTGCGCCCCACGAAAGCGATCTTTTCCCCTCTCGGAATCAGCAAGTTAATGTCTTTGAGGATAACTTTGTCGCCGTAGGATTTGCCCACATGGTTCAATTCGAGCGTCACCTTGCCGGAGTGCGGCGCAGGCGGAAACTTGAAGTGGATGGCCGTGCTGTCGATGTCGTCGATGACGATTTCGTCCATTTTTTCAAGGAGTTTCACGCGGCTTTGCACCTGCTTGGCCTTGGTCGCCTTGTAGCGGAAACGCTCGATGAACGCCTCGATGTTCTTGATTTCGCGCTGCTGGTTTTCGTAGGCCGAGCGTTGCATGTCCACACGCTCCTCGCGCAGACTGACGTAATCGGAATACGGCACTTTGTAATCGTAAATCTTGCCGTTCGAGATTTCCACCGTGCGGATGGTGATGTTGTCCAAAAAGGCGCGGTCGTGCGAAACCATCAGGATAGCCCCATAATAAGCCTTCAAGAAGCCTTCGAGCCACTGAATGGACTCAATGTCGAGGTGATTGGTCGGTTCGTCGAGAAGAAGAAGATTTGGTTTTTTCAACAAGATTTTGGCCAATTCCACGCGCATCTGCCAGCCGTTGCTGAACTCGCGCATAGGCCGAAGCATATCTTCATGGCCAAAACCCAAGCCCACCAAAATCCGCTCGGTCTCGCCCTCGATGGAGTTGCCGCCAAGCAGGGCCAAACGGTCGTTGAGGTTGTTCAGCTTCACGATAAGTTTCTCATATTGAGGGCTTTCATAATCGGTGCGCTCGGCCAATTCCTGTTGCAACTTCTCCGCATTGCGCTCCAACTGATGGTATTCGTCAAAAGCGGAAAGTGCCTCGTCCAAAACGGTTTTGGTGCTGTTCACGTTCTTTTCCTGTGGCAAATATCCGATGGTAACACCCTGTGGGACAATCACATCGCCCTTTGAAGGCTGCTCAATGCCACAGATGAGTTTCAAGAGCGTGGTCTTGCCCGCGCCGTTTTTTCCCACGAGGCCGATACGGTCTTTTTCGCGAATCAGGAAGGAAATGTCGGTGAAGAGGTCTTCACCCGTGAAGTGCATACTCAAGTTTTGGATCGAAATCATGGCTTACCGTTTGTTTTGCGTTTGCGCGGCAAAAATACGGAATTTCAGGCAAATTCCTCAATGCGCCACCACGAATCGCCTGCTTGCCACGCCATTCTTGGTTTCCACTTTGAGCAGATAAAGGCCGTTGGGCAAATCGGAAAAGTCGAGTTGGGTTTCATCCTTGGCCAATTTCTCCGAAATCACACATTGCCCCAAGGCATTGAAAACACTCAAGCGACAAACATCTTTCGCCTCAATGTGGAGCAAGTCGGTTGCGGGATTGGGATAAACAATCAATTTAGTTTCTTGATTTTCAGTCAAATTCCAATGGTCGTCAACCCAGACATAGTTATCCTCGGGATGGTTCAAGGAAGCGGCAAAATCTGATTCGCAGGTTTCGCCTTCATCGGAGAGATATACCGCCGTCAAACGATAGTAAAACTCATGGTGTGAGGTTCCCACCAGCATATCCCTATATTGGTAAAACTCTTGCCCTTCAACGAATGGAACTGTTGCAATCTGTTGATAATCAATATTGTCGTATGAACGATAAAGGTTAAAGTTCTGCAAGACAAAGTCACCTTCATCTATAGGCATTATCCGACCCGAGCGGTTCGTGACAAACGCCCGCAGCATCCAAGTATAGTACATGTTGAAATGGTGCATGTCGAACCACTCGATGCCATCCAACGAAACCCAACGCCCGTTGGGATTACCCATGTCGGAACAAGCGGCAGCTGGACGGTTCAATCCCTGTTGCCCGATTACAATCCAAATCGGCTCATTTTCAGGGATTTCCAAAGCAGGTGATATGGCTTCTTCGTGCCAAGCATGGGAACCTGTCAATGTCATGTTTTGCGAATGGACGGGCGTTTGTGGAGCATTGTCGCCACCCACATAAACCCACAATTGGTATGTGCCGGCCCGTACATCGAAAAGGGCTATCTTCTTCAACGAAGTGCCCACAAACTCCGCCAAATCCTCAGCATCGAAGCGCACGCTCCAGAAAATCAGCGCATCGCTGCCCAAGGAGGTTTCAAACGCGCCATTATCGTAATGCAGCCATTGGTTGATCGGCTCGGGACGCTCGCCCCACGAAACCAAGGCACCATAATCACCGTTTTCGTCCAAGAAATTCTCTGCATCCAACTTTATAGGAGGGTCGCAATAGGCTGGGAATGTGGCCGTTGCACATTCTTTGCACGACATGGAATAATAAGTGCCGTCGGTTGGGCCACCGTAGACCAATTGCAGGCAATAGTTTATGTCATTGTGCATGTCGACAGCCAAATCCACGAAATTATCTTCCTCAGTAAAAGCAAGATAGGCACCATCACGATAGAGCATTGCCCCCAATAAAGTGTCGCCATCGGGATAAGTCCACGACAATCGGACGGCCTCGTTTTGCACCGTCCAATTCAAGCCGTTGATGCTGCCCTGAAAATCAGAGCAAGGGCGATAAGTCCACTCGTAAGAATACCAATCGCAAGTGTCTGAAAGATAGACAGGTCTGGCCTGTAATCGATAGGTTTCGCCTGCTGTCAGGCCACTCACATCGATTTGGTAACCTGAAGCCAGACTGGTGCCTATGGGAACACTATCAAGCATTAGATCAACATATTGTAAATCACGGTTTTGGGCTTCCAAAAGCTGCCATATTGCCCAACCCGTGGACGAAACATAAAGGCTATCAATGCCCAAAATCAACTCCTCCAATTCAATCTCGATTTGGGTAGGTTCCCAAACGGAAATCGGAGCATCCGAAACATAGTCAACAAAGCCCTCAAGATGGACACGGAGGTCGTATGAATCTCGATAAACGTCATTCATCGTCACCTGCCCGTTGGCATCCAACGTGGCTTGGTAGGTTTGCCCTTGACCTTCGTGCGACATCAGCAGCACTTGGGCACCTGAAGGCACCACCCCAACATTAGTCATAGCATTGATTTCCAATGTGGTAGCCATGTCTTTGTCAAGGTATTCCGACCATATTGTATCCGAAGCGAAACGGTTGCCTTCGTAAAAACAAGCCACGCCCCATTGGTAGCGACCCCACGACAAGCCGCGCCAGTTTGTTTCCATGAAAACGGTGTCGGTCAGATGCGAGGCCAACATCACCGGCTCCTCCTCAAAACGGCGGCGGAACAAGTCAAAATATTGGAATGAGCGGGCGTTGGACTTCAGTAAAGCACTGTCTTCCAAATAGAAATGGATGGCATCGACATAAAAGCCGTCGTCGCCCACATTCGTTGAGCCATCCTTCGCGTATGTCCAGCGGAACAGATGCTCGCCCGCCGTGATGTCAAAACGATGCTCCGTCCATTCCTCTTCACCCGAACATTCCAGCAATTTCACGCCATCCAAATAAAAACGCCCCACATCCCACGGCGATTCCGAGGAAATCTTGCTAAAGAAAGCCATCTGCCCCTCCAAAGGCACATACACCGAAACTTCAATCTCCGAAAGGCCGTTGTCAATGCCCTCGCAAGTCGATTTCATGCAATATCGCCCTTCGTATGCATGAATTGAATCGATGGCCCAAGGGTGTCCGGAAACCAAATTGTTCCAACTGAAACGGCTGAAATCACCCGTCTCGAAATCCTCATACAACAGCGGCTCGTGCATCGACCAACTGACGCGCACCAAATCGCTGTAGTAGTTGCGTGCTGCCACATAACGCACTGGATGCCAAATCTCTAACAAGATAAAATCGAAATCTGCCAAGGATTGTCCCTCCTCTACCATCAACGAATCCGAAAGACTTGCCGTTTGATAGCCTTCGGCAGCGGCACGAACCCAATAAACGCCCGCTTCCAATTCGCCTTCATAACGGCCTATGGAGTCCGTAACAAACTGAAAAACAAGCGTATCACCTTCCCATCCATAGCCTGAAAAAAAGATTTCCGCACCTTCAATCGGGGTGAGGCCGTCTTGCTCATACACACTGCCTTCAATGGTTGCTTGAGCAAAAATCGAGGAAACCAACCACGACATCAAGGCAAAAAACGCAAGCAACTTCTTCATAACCAACCCTTTCATTTTTTCACAAACTTTGCCATCACACTTTCTGATGCGCCTTCAACGCGAATGAAATAAATGCCCGAAGGCAAATCAGGCAATGTGAGGGTTAATTCGCCCAAAAGGTTTGTAACAGCCTTGTTTTCAGCCAATAAGGTCAAGCCCAAACTGTTTTGGATGGAAATTTGAACGTTTGTATTGGCTTTCAAGCCGCTGATGGTGATTCTGTCCTCTGCGGGGTTCGGAAATACACTCAATTCCATCTCGTCAACAATCGATGGATTTGGTCGCATCATCACCCTACCATCTTGATTGACAAAAAGATGCAAATCACTAATAATAGGTTGTTCGGGTGATAAAGTGATTTCCTTGCACATGCCGCGACCGTATCGTGGCAAGTCGGCCATTACTTGATAAGTGCCAAAAGGCAGACTTCCAAAACGGAAACGCCCGGCAAAATCGGTCAGCGTGAAGCCCAAAATTCGCTGTTTGGTTGCGTTCAGCAGCAAAATGCCAACATTCGACAAGCCATCAGAGCAATACGATACATCTTCGCCTTCGCGCAACCAAGGCTGACAATAGAAATCGCGTGCCTTGAAGGTCGTTTCGGGATAGTCGAAAACGCCCTCTATACGACCCTCACCACTCGCAAGCGGATGCAATGCAGGCAACTCAATATCAACATCATAGACATTGCCATCCACCTCAATCATGTTCGATTCGCTCCATTGCAAATCGCCCAAATAATACGCCCCACCCGATTTCATTTCCAAAGTGTCGGGGAAAGCATATAAAATATAGGTGTCGGGAAGCAGCGAGTGGAACTTGAAGACACCCGCCGAGTCAGAAACCGTGCGATAAAAGCCCGAAAGGAATTGGTTTTCATTGTGTAACGATGCCGCAATCACCTGAGTATTAGGTTGCAATCCATCATTTGACCAAGTTTTTCCTTCAAGCGAAAACTCCTTGTAAAGGTCGAAATGCACCGTGTCCGACGCATAGCCGCAATGCGACCAAGCCTCCAAAACCAAGTCTACATGGCCTTGCGTCTTGTCCGTCGCACCCGGATGATACAAAGTGTGCAGCGAAAGCGAATCCTCGAAACGCCCATCGCCCAACGAGTGCCACATCAGCGAATCATAATTGTAAGCCACGGCTTGGTTGAGCGACAAAGGCCGCGACAATCCACTGTAGTAATCCTCGCCCGAAAATACACTTAATTCCTTGTATAAGAGCAACTTCATTTCATCCGTCTTGGTTGTGCCATCGTAGATCACGCGTAAGGTCAAAGTCACTTCGCCAGCGTCAAAATCGGCCTCCGAAGGGTAATACATCGGCTGTAGCGACAAAGAATCGGAGAAATGCCCGCTTCCCGAAGTGCGCCACTCAAAACCGCCGTAAATGTAGGGAATGTTGGCATCTTCAATGGCAAAACCCGTTGCAGGCGCACACAACTCGCCATCGGCACCAGCGTAGGGATAATAAGTCGCGAAAGCGTAGGCACTTTGGCCCGTCGAGGCGTAAATATCTGGATTGTAGGCTCTATCGCAAGCCATAACAGACAGGTTGTCAGTTTGTTGCGCAGAAACAATGTATGAATTGCCGAAAATGGAATCAATGTGGTGGGCATATTTGTAATAATTGAAATTGCCGTAAAACAGCACATAGTGGTCAATGTCGCGCTCGGGGTTTTCGTCCCAAGAAATCAGCCATGAGCCGTTCACAAACTGCTTTTTCACCGCAAACGGAGGCGAAATGGGAGCCGTCGTGTCACATTCGGGCAGATAATTCTCGTAGATGATTTCGCCTAATGCAGCTGAATCTTTTTTGTCAAGTATTACAATATCAATATCTTGCGTAGTTTCTGCATCCCAAAAATTGCCGCGCATGTCGATGTCTTCAGTTGAAACATTGGCGAAAAGAATCGCGTTTTTCTTGTAGTGCAAAAAGTTGTTGCCGTTCATTCGCGAAAGGTTGGAAGGAAAACCAATCACCCGTTTCTTCATCTCGCTCAAGGTGTTGCCATAAAAATTGACACTGCCCGCTTCTTTCAGATTTGTAATAGTCAACTCGTTGTCATAGAATGTGTTATGTACAATCTCAAGTTGACAAATTCGCATCATCCTGATGGCCTCGTCGTTGCTCCAAAACACATTGTTGCGAATCACGAGCGAGTCCATCGCCGCCTTGATGCCGTAGGACGAGTAGCCCAAACTGCCCTCGGGCAAGTCGGACGAAATCAGGTTGTTCTCGATGAAATTCTTCGCGTCCTTGTCGGAAATGCCGCCCACCGTCTCAAAACTGATGGCCGTAGCCGCGCCTTGGAAACAGTTGCCTGAAATGTGGTTTTGGCTGCACTTGAAGCCGTAGCCGACATTGGAAATCTCAATGTTGATTTGCCCTTGGTCGAAAATGTTGTGCGAAAAACGGTTGAATTTGCTGTCTTTTGCCCTCGATTTCAACTCGATTCCCGAAACACACTGGTAAAACAAACAACTGTCAATCAAGAAGTTGCAGCAGTCAATCAGTTCCATGCCTTTGCCCGCGTAAAAGTTGTTGAACGAGCAATGCCTCACCGCTACATGGCTGCTGGTGGAAGCGTTCAAGGCGGTCAGGGCACCCACCACTTCAACGAATGAAAGCCTCACCGCATCTTCCTCGGCGATGTTTTTCAGTTGGATGCCCGCCCAGTCGTGCGAAAACTCGTAGCAAAGCAGATAAATCGAGTCGTTGCGCTGGCCATCAAGCCAAAGCCGACCGCCATCGACACGCAAATAGGCCGATTGGCCGAAAAACATCCTCGTACCGGCCTCCATCTGCAAGGTGCCGCCTTCCACCACGCTCAGCGACTCGTTCACCAAATACGCCGAATCGCCGCCCAATTTCGGCAAAACCAAAAGCGAATCCAACTCGCCGCCCAAAGGGACATAATGCTGCGCCTCGGCCACAACGCCTTGCGCCAACAGCAACAGAACCAAAAGATGCCTTATGAATTTGAGCGGTTTCATGGTTTAGAAATAATAAATCAAACCTAAGCGGAAATCCCACATTCTCATTTTCATATCAAACTGAAAATCAGCGCGATACAACGCACCGTTAGTGATTCGGTAATGCGCTTCAGGCACCAACTCAAACCTATTGGACACCTTCAACGCAAAACCAAGACCGCCATAATAAGAGAACCGAATCGGCTCTACTTGCTCTTTGGCAATCCGCGCATGATAAGGCGATTCAGGGGCATTGAGCGAACCCGAATAGTTGACCAAAACATCAACCGAAGCCCCCGCCTTGACAAACGCCCTGAACGCTTCCGTCTTGATGAAATCGAAAGTCGCGAAGAGGCCAACATTCAGATAATCAAGTCGATTGACATCGCGATAGGCGTAATGGGTCGTGGTCAACGGTATGTAAGTGGAATCAAGGATGTAATGGTAGGCCGTGTCGGTTTCGTGAACCACATAATAGGTGTCGAGGGTGTCGTTTACATAGTAATCACCTTGAAAATCAGTCTTTTCCAACAAGAAACGATAACGAATGGAACGATAGGACAGGTTCAAGCCCACACTCAGGCGATTGTGTTTGTAGCCGCCATCAATCCCCAAGCTGTAGGCAAGACTTGGAAGCACTTCGACTGAACCGTTTTCAAGTTGTGGCAAACCACCCTCGTGTCTGAACTGCGCCGAACCCAATGCCACCGAAGGCGCGATGAACCACCCGTTGTCGCGGAATTGGGGCCAATGGATTTCCAACCCCTTGTATTTCACGGTGTAAACCGTATCTGTCCGCACCTCGTGGCGCACCTCGACCACTGTGTCGTAGCGCATTACTGAACGGATGATTTGCAGTGTGTCATAAATCTTAATGGTATCGGAAGTTCGGGTCGAAACCACAACCGTGTCTATCTTGTGTTCCTCTTTCTCTTTTTCTTTTGGAACTACAATAACTTGATTGTCAGGTTTTTCTTCTTCAACCGTTTCAACTATCGGCTCAAGTAACTGCTTTTTTCGAATCACATATTGTTTCCCGATTTTCTTGAAACCATAGTCGGTGCCTTTCAGTAGGTCGGTCAGCACTTCCTCAACCGACTTGTAGGAACAAGAATAACTTTCAATGCGGATTTTGCTCATCTCAGCCTTGCTGAAAGCCACATTCAACTCGTATTCGGCAAAGAGTTTTTCCAACGCCTCATCAAGGCCGCACGACTCGACCGAGAACGAAATCAGTGGGTTAAATGACTGTGAGAAAGCGTGTTGCGAGAACACCAAAAGCAAGAGGATAAGTATATTTTGAGTTAGTCGCTTCATTTCCATTAGGGTACAAAAGAGGCGGCTAATTTACGACAAAAAACTGAGTGGACACCCATTTTTACTTAAAAAACGTTTTGGAGGTTCATGCAAAAGTTGTTTTCTACTTCCAATCCAATTATAGCCCTGTGATGTTTAAGACTTTGAAGATTTTGTATAAGCCAAAATAGCCACTTCACTGAATTAATGGATGCGGAAAATGATGAGTTTATGGAAAAATGTGTACTTTTGCAAAGTAATAAAAGAATAAATGAAAACCAAACAAGAGATAGTTGAAAACTGGCTGCCGCGCTATACGGGTCTGCCGTTGGAGAAGTTCGGGAAGTACATCCTGCTGACCAATTTCCAGAATTATGTCGACCGTTTCGCCGAATGGCAAGGCGTTGAGGTGGTTGGCCGCGACAAATCGATGCCCTGTGCCACCGACGGCGAAATCACCATCATTAATTTCAGCATGGGCAGTGCCAACGCTGCTACGATTATGGACTTGTTGGTTGCCGTGAAACCCAAGGCTGTATTGTTTCTTGGTAAGTGCGGAGGTATCAAGAGAATCAACAGGGTTGGCGACTTGATTTTGCCCATTGCCGCTATCCGTGGCGAGGGTACTTCAAACGACTACTTCCCGCCCGAAGTGCCTGCACTGCCGGCGTTCAGCCTCGAAAAGGCCATCTCCACCACCATTCGCGACTATGGCCGCGACTATTGGACGGGCACGGTCTATACCACCAACCGTCGCGTGTGGGAACACGACGACATTTTCAAGGACTACCTCCGCAAAATCCGCTGCATGGCGGTCGATATGGAAACAGCCACCATTTTCATGGTCGGGTTCCACAACGAAATCCCGACTGGCGCGCTGCTTTTGGTGTCCGACAACCCCATGGTGCCCGAAGGCGTCAAGACCGAGGAGAGCGACAAGCACGTCAGCAAGAACTTTGTCGGCGAGCACCTGCGCATTGGCATCGACTCGCTACGGCAACTTATTAATAATGGTATCACCGTCAAGCACTTGAAGTTCTGATGACTTACGAACAGATTCTTTCCGAAATCCACAAGAAGAACTTCGCGCCCATCTATTTCCTGACTGGCGACGAGCCGTATTTCATCGACATGATTTCGGATAGCATCGAAAACGAAGCCTTGGACGAGGCCGACCGCGCTTTCAACCAAATCGTGCTGTATGGCCGCGACGTGGATGTTGAAACCATCGCCAACCACGCCCGCTCGTTCCCGATGATGGGTGAGCGCATGGTGGTCATCGTCAAAGAGGCGCAGGACGTGAAGAACTTGGAGAATTTCGAGGCCTATCTCGACACCATTCCCGAGACCACACTGCTCGTTTTCGTCTATAAATACAAGAAGTTCGACAAGCGCAAGACCTTGGCCAAGAAGATTGACAAGAAAGGCGTTTGGTTCGAGTCGAAGAAGCTGTACGACAGCAACATACCCGGATGGATTCAGAATTACCTGAAGGCTGACGGTTACGGCATCACGCCGAAGGCAACGCAGATGTTGGCCGATTTCCTCGGCACCGACCTCCACAAAATTGCCAATGAACTGAAGAAACTCACCATCGCCTTGCCCAAAAACAAGAGCATCGACGATGCCGACGTGGAGCGCAACATCGGCATCTCGAAGGACTTCAATGTATTCGAGTTGCAGAACGCCATCGGCAGCCGCGACATACTTAAAGCCAACCGTATTGTGAACTATTTCGGCGACAACGGCAAGGACAATCCGCTGTTGGTCACAGCGATAACGCTTTACGGCTATTTCACCAAAATCCTGAAACTTCACTTCGCCACCGACAAGTCGCAAGGGGCTTTGGCGAGCGTGTTGGGTGTGAATCCTTATTTCGTCAAAGATTACCAGTTGGCCGCCCGCAACTATCCTCCCGGAGCCTGCATCCGCTGCATTTCCATCCTCCGCGAGTTCGATATGAAGTCGAAAGGTTATGATAGTGGCGAGGTGAGCGAGAAGGATTTGTATCGGGAAATGATTTTTAAACTAATGCATTGTTGAATCGGCCCTTCAACGGGCTCAGGGACCTTAAAATACACAAAATGAGAATAGTTGCACAAAGGGTAACACATGCTTCCGTCACGATCGACGGCAAAGTGAAGTCGGAAATCGGCTTGGGAATGATGGTTTTGCTTGGCATCGAGGAGGCCGACACGCAAGAGGATGTGGAATGGCTTTGCTCCAAACTCACCAAACTACGCATTTTCGACGATGGCAACGATTCCATGAATCTCGACATTAACCAAGTGGAAGGTTCGTTTCTCGTGGTGAGCCAGTTCACCCTTCATGCCTTGACCAAGAAAGGCAACCGCCCGAGTTTCATCCGCGCCGCCCGTCCCGAACAGGCCATTCCACTGTATGAGATGTTTCTAAAACGTTTGGCCGAAATCTCAGGCCGAGAGGTTCAAAGTGGCGAATTCGGCGCGATGATGGCCGTGGAACTGCTCAATGACGGGCCTGTGACCATCATCATGGACTCGAAGCGGAGGGAATAAACTTGTTCTGGTGGTCTGTAGGGCTGTCGTATTACATTAGCCGATTGTATTGAACGATGCGGCTGCCACGGTGTGACAGCCCTACATCTCAACATTAATCCTCGGAATCGTCATCATCCTTAATAATGTGCAAATCGCGCTGTGGGAACGGAATCGTTATACCGTTGGCGTTCAGTGCGTTGTAGATGATTTCAGGGGCACGGTCGGAATAGGCTACGCGCTCGGCAGCCAAGACGTATTGCTTCACTATTATATCAACGCCACTGTCGCCAAACGATCCAAATACCACATAGATGCCTTTCTTCGGCTCCACGACTTCCCGCCCGTAAGCGTCTTTGGTGCGCATTACCTGCATGGCTTCAACAAGGACTTCGCGTGCATGCTGCAAGTCGGTGCCGTAGGCCACGCTCACATGCAACTTGAGGCACTCGTAGGAGTTGCTCTTGGTGAGGTTGGTGAAACTCTTGGCAAACAGCGCCGCGTTGAGGAAGGAAACAGTAACACCGTCGTAGGTCTCCACAAGGGTGGTTTGGTAATTGATGTCAGTAACCGCGCCGCGCACGCCGTCGCACTCAATCCAGTCGCCCACCCTCAAGCGTCCGCCCATGAGTTGGATGCCATAAACGAAGTTGTTGATGATGTCTTTCAATGCAATACCGATACCGGCTGACAAACCGCCAGCGATAAGCCCCAACGAACTGGTTGGGATGTTTAGGATGGCGATGAAGATGTAAATAAATACAAACCAGACGAATACAGTGATGAGGCTGTTGCCCAACGAAAGGTTGATTTCGTTGCTGCGGACGGTTTTCCGATTATATTTGCGGAGGAAACGATTGTATTGGGTCTGTTGCCAGATGGTATGGATGGCCTTGTTCATGTAACGGAACACGAAAAACAGCCCCGCAAGGAACAACAGGTTATACAAAGACACCCGAAAACCGTCTGCTCCGTCATGTTGAATGAAGGGCTGCACGAAAATCTGGCGATACAAATCGTTGAACTCGAAAATGTTCAATGCCCAACGGATGCACAACGGGAACGATACCAGCGCCAACAGCGGGACAACCACATCCCGAATCAGGTCGTAGAACCATGTGGCCGAGAACAGCAGATTGTCCTTGGCCGCACCTGACAAATAGGTAATTCGAGCCTTGTGGTCTTCCACCCGCTTTTCCAAATGACGCTCTTTGTACCAAAGCAGCAGGTGCCAAACGGTGACAATGGAAAGGATGGCCGTCAGCAGGAAATACCACCAAACCAAGATGATGAGAGCCAAGAAGATGTAACCAGCCCAACCAACGAACATGGCAACGGCGGTAATGCCCAATGAGAACCAGCCAATAATGGCATCGGCACGATCCGATTTCCTGCTTCGGCGCAGATTGGCAATCAACTGCCACACGGTCAAGATTAGCAAAAGGGGAGGGAAGATGAAATTCAGGAAGGCGTTGGGCAGGAAAAGCACCCGGCAACTGATGACGAAAAGTGCCGTGAAAACAATGGGCAGGTAGTATCGGATGCCGTTTTTGAGTTTGCTGGGTTCCAAGCGGATGAGTTGCGCTGTAGTAATGGCCATCAGCAGACAGATGAAAGTGTGCATCAGGCTGATGGACTTGGCCGCCCTGTCGTCCTGCGTGGTTTCATAACTGAGGACGATAAACAAGACACAGCCCACCAGAAGGGCAATGTAACGCTTTTGTTCTTTGGCTACTCGATTCAGCGGTTTCAGGAAACGATAGACAAGAAGCATCAGCAATGCGGCAATGCCCCACAAGACGAAGAAGGATAATATGTAAACCACCAACCAGAACAGCGTCGCCGAGTTGTTGAAGCGGCTGTCCTTGTTAATGCTGTCCGATTCATCATAGGTTGACAGTTTTTGGAAAAAAATCGAAGTGAACCTCTCATCCATTGCGGTTTTGGCTTGTTGCCAGTAGAAGGAGGGATTTCTCAGGATTTGCATCCAAGGAGTCTGGCCCTCAACGAACACGCTTTTCTGGAGGATCTTGTAGTAATCTTGGGCATAGTCATAAGATTCCTTCATGCGCAGCCAGGCTTCGACGTAGTAGGTGCTGTCGGCCATGACCACCTCGCGTGTCTGGGCATAGATTCTCAGCAGTTGGGAAGCATAGAAAATGCACGAGTCGCGTTCCATCTGGCCTATTTCGCTCAGAATGAATGGCGAAGTGCTTCCCTCTATGGCCGTTGTGTCCTGCATCGCTGCAATCGAATCAACTACGGCTACCTCCTGTTCAGGCAGTTTTTCCTCCATGAGGATTTCGCTGTGCGACTGAAGAGCTTCTGCCGTATCAATAAAATAAGCAAGGCTATCGAGAGCCAGCGAATCTCCTGCCGTCGTATCCTGCGCAATGATAGCCATGATAAGGTCCACTTGCTCATACAGTTTTTGCTCCAAGAGGCTTTCGTTGCGCTGCAAGTGGGCATCCAATGAATCGTTATGGTAGGCAAGGCTGTCGGGCACCAATTCCACTTCCTTCAACTCAGGTGGGAGACGGCGAAGCGATTCAATCAGTCGGGCATAGCGGTTGATTTCGATGTTCAACTTCGTCACGATGCGGTCGTAAGGCGTGCGGTTCTTGTTGAAGTCCTCGTATTCCTGGGTCACCTTCTCCAATGCATAACTGATGTCGAAGGTGTAATCCTGTTTTTGGGAATACAGCATCAGCGAGAGGTCGTTACATTTCTTGGCAATATCCACCATCTTCTCGTGCTGCGCTTCGTAATAATTCTTCAACTCGGCTTGCGTCTCGGAAATTTGCTGGTAATCATAGCTCAGTTCCCGCCGCAGGTTGGCCAATGTGGCATCCAAATCCATTCCCGTAAAAACGGCCAAGGCTGGCACTGCAACGGCCAGCAATGCCACAAGAAAGCAGAAGACTTTTCGCCTTTCCTTAAATCTTATTTGCATAATTGCCTATGGTCTATCGATTATTCATCAGGGAACGGGAAATCAAAGTTAGGCATGTTTCCAACATAGTGCATTGTAGGTGAGCCGGATATGCCGTCGATGGCCAAACCTGTCATGTCGATGGTGTAAGTGTCGCCATTCCTTGCCACCGAGGCTTCACCGCTTGATGCAAACTTGAGCGTTTTGAGACTCATGCCTTGCACATAGATAATTGAGTTATCTACGCTTGAATAGGTACCCTCTGGAATGTCGTTGTCGAAGGATGTCGCCGAGATGAATCCAATCAAGTCGCCGTTTGCAGTAATGAAAGCAGCGACGTTGTAAAGCGTGGAGAAAATCTCAAGCTTTGTCCTGCCTGCTGTCACGAGGTTGGTGCCGTTGAAGTCGCCTTCCTCAACTGTTGAAAGGACATAATTCAACATATTGTCTTCAAAGTCGACTGAAGATGTTGCGACCTGCGTCAGGTCTTTCATGTTCTTGACTTCGATATTTGTGGTTGTGACGGTGAATTGGTCTTGGTTCATTTCGAGTGTAAACGAGCCATTGTCGGCAACATAGACATCTGCTTGGTCCATAAGGGTTTCAAGGCTGAAGTTGATGATGTTGTCCACTTCGTGTTCCGCGATGAGATACATCGGGAAGTGGGCTAAAGGCTGTTGAGGGTCAAAAACAAGGTTGTGTGTGCCTGGAGTGAAGTCGCCTCTGAAAACGATGATGGCTCCTTTGGCTTTACTGCCGAGGACACCAACATAATCACCTTGCGACAACACTATAGCGTTGTAAATCAACCCGCTGTCTTGAATGTTTTCGATAGCAAAGGCATTGTTGATGTCGAACTCAGTTGTGCCTAAAGTGAATTTTTGCGTGTGAGTGTCAGAATCAGTGGTGGTTTTTTTGCAACTCACGAAACTTGTTGCTACTGCTGTTACGAGCATAAATGCCCAAAAAAGCTTTGTGTTTTTGATGATTTGATTTGCTTTCATGATAGTTTTCGATTTATAGGGTTTATTTAATTATGGTATCAAAATCTTCTGCGTCTTTCCGTGAACAGACCTCATTCCCAATGTCAATTGGAGCCATGAAACATGGCTGCAAAGGTAAAAAGAATTGGCAATTGTATTCAATTAGTCCTTGTTTTTTTAAACTAATTGATTATCAATAATAATATGTGTAAACCAAGTCAAAAAAGGTTCATAACATGCTGTTTTTCCAGGATTTTGATGCGTTTACCTTGTATTCAAAAGAAATGAATACCCAAGATTTCAAAAGAATTGCCTATTTTTGCACCCATTAAAAAGCCTTGAAAGGGCGACCCTATGTTATCGGGAGATTTTAATCCCCGCATTATCAGGCTGCCAAGGTGTGACAGCCCTAAAATTGAGTAACTGCAAAATGTAAACTGATAAGAGATGGACGGCAAAAGATTAGAAAGAGTAAACAAACTGATACAGAAGGAATTAGGCGATATTTTCCAGAAGGAACTGAAGCCGAAAGTGCCGATGTTGATGATAACGGTGACCCATGTGAGGGTCACGTCCGACCTTGGCTATGCCAATGTGTATTTGAGTGTTTTCGGAGTGGACGACAAGAAAAAAGTGGTCGAAGAAGTGGGCCAAAACGGCAGAGCCATCCGGGGCTTGCTGGGCAACCGTATCCGACACCAGATGCGCGTCGTGCCCGAACTACGTTTCTTCGAGGACGACTCGCTCGACTATATCGAAAACATCGACAACCTGCTGCATCCCGAAAAGTGAGACTGCCGCTGTTCATAGCAAACCGTTACCTTTTGGCCAAAAAGAGCCACAACCTCATTAATATCATCACGTGGATTTCCATTTTGGGTATTAGTGTCGGATCGTTTGCGCTTATCGTGGTGCTGTCGGCCTTCAACGGCTTGGAGAAGGTGATTTCGTCAATGAACAACCGCCTCACGCCCGACCTGCAAATCGCTGCCGTGAAGGGCAAAACGATTGATTTGACGGCATTTCCTTTGGGACAACTCAAAGAAATCCAGGGTGTTGAGATGGTGATTCCCACGATTACCGAAGACGCACTTTTCCGCGCCAACGACAAACAACACATCGGGCAAGTGAAAGGTGTTGGCCTTGAATATCAGAACATTGCACGGCTGAACGAAATCATCTACGGCAATGACGGCCTGCAACTTGCCGACGAGGACGAGCATAGTTTCGCCGTTCCGGGCGCGGGTGTGGCGTGGTATCTCGGCATCAATGCTTACAATCCATACGCCATGCTGCGCGTGTATGTGCCCAAACGCGGCAACGCCTCCATGATGAGCCTCGAAAACAGTTTCAACTCCGATGTGCTGAACGTGCGCAGCGTGTTCTCCACCGAGCAAGAACAAGATGAAAAATTAGTCCTCGTGCCTTTCGTTTGGCTTTCGGAACTGCTTGAATACGAGAATAAAGCCACCAATGTGGAGCTTTTCACTTTCCCTAATGCGGATTTAAACAAGATAAAGAAGTCAGTCGGCATTATAATAGGGGAGGACTTCACCGTGAAAAACCAACAAGAGCAGCAAGAAACGCTTTACCGAATCATGCGTTCCGAGAAATGGGCAGTCTATGTCATCCTCACTTTCATCCTGATTTTGGCCACATTCAATGTAGTTGGCTCCCTCTCCATGCTGATGATCGACAAGCGCAAAGACACGGAAATCCTGAAATCCATGGGAGCCGACAAACGCCTGATTCAGCGCATTTTCCTCAATGAAGGCCTGCTGATTTCGGTGGCGGGCGGCATCATCGGTTTGCTGTTGGGCATCATTTTGGTGCTGTTGCAACAGCAGTTCGGTTTCGTGAAGTTCGGCACGGGCGGCAATTATGTAGTGGACGCTTATCCAGTGCTGTTGAAATTAAAAGACGTGCTGCTGATTTTCGCCACCATCCTCGTGGTGGGATGCACTTCGGCCTTCCTCACAGTGCGCCATGCCATGCGGAAAGAGGTCAAAATTTAAGGTTTTGTCCGCATCAAGAACTATATTTTCTAACCACCCAAATTGTAAAACCTGTTTTTTGTCCGATTGATTTTCAGTTATTTATGATTTTTCTACGGAAAAATGCTTGTAAAAACCGAAAAGAAGGCTGTAATTTTGGCAATCGCTTTTTTCCTTGCGCTACTTTTGCGCCAAAATTTGGTTTTATGCAACAAGCGAACAGTTTATTCCGTAATTTTGCCTTTATGAAAATAAGTCATTTGATTTTTGGTAGTCTGTTGCTGGCCTTGGTTGCCTGCAACCCGTCACAACGCGAAGCGAAACTCTTGCTCCGCCAAGCCGAAAGCATTGTAGAAACCCATCCCGAAAGTGCTTTGCATCTCATTGATAGTGTGATGCATTTGGAAATCTATTTCAGTGAAGACGAGCGTATGGAGATGGCTTTGTTGCAAGGCCGCGCCATCTATGGCGACGACCGCGATGCCACTGATCCAACTCAATCAAATGGCAACTTCTTGTTAGATAAGGTAATGAACCACATATACACCTCGCCCGACCTTGACCGCGCTCCTGCCTATTTTGCCAAAAAAGGCCAACCCCAGAAGGCGGCTTTGGCCGCGCTTTACAAAGGTTACGACTTGCAGACGATTTATGCCGATGGTTTGGCCTTGCAATCTTTCGAAGAAGCCACAGACTATGCGCTTCGGGCGGGCGATAGCCTCACCGCTGCCCGCGCCTTTTTCCAGATGGGAAGGCATTTGCATTGGATGGACAGATATGGAGAAGCCGCAGTCGCCTTGGATTCTGCCGACCGTTATTTTGGCAACCGTTTATATGAGAGGGCCTTCGTGCAGAACATGATGGGCGTAAACCAATGTTTTTTGGAGGAGTTCACCGATGCTGCAATCCATTTGGCCAATTGTCTTGAATTTGCAGTCGAAAGTGGCAACAAAGAAGCCCAGTGGCGTGGTATGTTCAACCAAGGTATACTGGCTGGCGACAAGTTTTTTGACCAAAGAGATGCGGGCTTGCAATATTTGCGACTATTGGAGGCTGAAGCCACAGGACTGAAATTGGCAACCAAGGCATACGGCATATACAAACTGTTTTTTAATCATAATGTTAGACACAAGATTAAGCCGATAGACGACGATTCGACCGCTTATTATAGCGGTGTTTGGGCGAGTGCGATGCAATTCGATAGAAAGTATAAACTGGGTGGCGCCGACGTGTTTTGCTTCTATGGTCGGCAACACGACCTGTATCCGGTTTTCTTGACGCATTGGATTACGGCTGATGAAACCGTGTATGGCGAGAGTTATGGTGTAATCAAAAACTACCGTCGTCAGCAACAACGAAACGATTATTTGAATTTGCGTAATGCGATGGCTGAAAAGCACCTTCAAAAGCAACATAAAACCATGGTTTTCTGCATCGTGGCTATTTCGGCACTCCTGTTAATAATAGGTGCCTTGCTGTTTTGGCTGAAACGCAAGCCGAAAACGGAAATGGTTGAAACCCAGCCTGAAGCACCAAAGCCGGAAATCCAAGTGACAGAACCCAAACAACCCGAGGAGAATCCGTTTGTGAAACAGGAACTTACGAACCGCCTCCGCCTGATTCTATCCGCCTCCCGCATTGAGAAAAACGCCTACGACCCCAAAATGGAGTGGAAACCTTTGGTGCGACAGGTGATGAACGGGAAGGAGACCGCATTTGAGAGTGCCGTGTCGGTCATCGAGGCGGCTTATCCGGGCTTGCAGGCCATGATTGCCGAGCAATACCCCGACCTGAACGAAACCGACGCCAAGGTGTGTCTGCTTTCGTGCAGCGGCCTCTCCAACGCCGAAATGGGCGACCTGCTCGGTTTGAGCGTCTATTCCATCAACAAAAGCCGCAGCGAACTCCGCAAGAAGTTGGGCTTTGAGCCGGATGAGTTGAAAGACAAACTATAATTCCCTGATTTCCCATTCGGAAAGGCCAGTGATGTCTGCTATTTCTTCCAAAGACATTCCTTTTGCCCTCATGTTTCGGGCCATGCCGACAATGCTTTTATAGACGGCATCTTGGGCATCGTTGGAAAGGTCCTCGGTGTTTTCCCACTCGTTCCAGTCGGTTTCTTTTAGATAGCCTTCAACTTGCTTTCTTAATTCGGGAATGTCATTTGTTGCTGTTCCCCATAAGATGCGAGGAATGACATTGGCATAGTCATGGACAAGGATATGCCTCATGCTTTCAATCATTTTCCAAGGCGTTTCGGGATGGGCTGCTTTGAAGGCTTTGGTCAGCATGAAAGCCGCTTCGCCAACCACTTCCACATTCTTCATCACAGCGTAATACAACGGGTTATTCGCTGTAAGTTCCTCGAAAGTCACACCTTCCATGAATTGCGTGACATGATTGGAATATTCGATGATGTCTTCCAACCTTCCTTTATCCCTCGCTCTTTCTCTCATAGATTAATTGTTTATCGCGTTCAGCACTTTCAACGGCATACGGACGAAGTGAACCATCAACGACCAAATCCACTTCACGGCCAAGCAATTCTCTCAAATCCAAATACATACCTCCCATAGTAAGCAAAGTAAAAGGCTTTCCGGAATAGTCAGGAACAAAAAGGATGTCCACATCGCTCCAAGGTTTTTCCTCGCCACGCGCAAAGGAGCCAAAAAGCCATGCTTTCAGGACGGGTTGCGTCTCGAAATACTTCGCAATGGTTTGTATCATGGCCTGTGTGCTCATAATGTACTGATTTGATGGTGCAAAGATAACCATATTATTGGAATTCCGGTTGTCCCTTGCGGAAAATGCTGAAATTGCTGTCAAAAAAGTGAATCATAGGAAAGAAAAAACGGCCTATAACCTAACAAAAACATGGATTTTCCTTTTTCAGAGTTTGTAAAATAGTTTTTGAATTATAATGAAAATCAACAATTTGAAAAACTTTCTCGTGGAAAGATTTGTAAGCCGCCAAATCAAAATTGTAAACCCGTTGACAGGTCATCGGCTTGGGCTACTTTTGCCACAAAATCAACATTTAAACAGTTAAACAATCAACAATTCAACAATGAAACACATTCCAACCTTAACCCTTATGCTAATGCTTTCAATGGCAGGCATAGCCCAGACCCACACGTTGAGCGGCACGGTCTGTGACGAACAAGGAACTTTGCCTTTCGCCACCGTTATGGTATGGCAAGGCAACGACACGGTGAAAGCCACTTACGGCATCACCAACAAGCAAGGCGACTTCGCCCTGCATGGCCTAAAGGAAGGCCGTTACAAAGGCTTGGTAAAGTTCACCGGCTTTGCGCATCTACCTTTTGAAGTGAACCTCAACAAAGACACCCGCATGGACACGCTGCGCCTCTCGCCTGACGTGAAAATGCTGAATGAGGTGCAAGTGACCGCCACCAAGATCTTTGAGGACAAGTTCGACAAACTGAAAATGAACATCAGCGAACTGAAACTGCCCCCAGCGGCCACCTACATCGACGCGCTACGTGAAATCCCCGGCTCGTTCTACAAAGTGAGCGAGAACACGCTGACCGTCCTAAACAAGCCTGTGCTCGTGCTGCTCAACGGCAGGCCGCTTCGCGTTTCGTTCAGCCAGATCACCGATATGCTGCAAGGCGAGAAGGCCGAGGACATCGCCGAGGTGGAAATCATGTACGAAACGCCGCCACGCTTCGCGGGCGAGTGGGATGGTCCTGTGGTGAACATCATAACGAAGAAAAACTTGGCCACAGGTTTCTACGGCAGCGTTTCAGGCGACCTGCAACTGCGCAAACGCCTCGGTGCGAGGTCGTCGCTCAATCTCAATTTCAGAACCTTGAAAACCAACACCTATCTGTATTTGTCGCAAAACTACAATCCGAGGGAGTATTCCTATCGCTATTGGCAGTATCGCGAGGGTGGCGACACGCTGATGCGGCGCGAGGCAAACCATACCAGCAATATGAACTCCTATTATTTGAACACGGGCACAGGCATCCAGTTTGACGACAACAACTCCTTGGACATCAACTTCTCGGGAGACCTCGATTTCGACCACAAAAACATCAATGAGTACATCCTCGACCGAGGAACGGCCATCCATTCCACCGACACGGCGCGGAACGACTCGCGTTCCTATTGGGGCGACATCTATTACAAGCACAACTTCAACGATCCCAAGCATTACATCACCGTGGATGCCAACTTGAGCCGCAACACTAATGCGTCGGGCAACCTGCGCCAATACACCTATTTGCCTGATTCGGTGACTTATAACCGCGATGCCTCGCCTTATTCCGGTTGGCTTTTCTCGACCCGTGCCGACTATACCCGTGAATGGGACAAAATCCGAATCCAATCAGGTCTTTCTTACAACTATTCCGATTTGGAAAATGATTTTAGTTACGAAAATCTCATTGACGGCGCATGGCAACCTGACACTTTGGTAACCAACGATTTCAATTACATGGAGAACTCCTTCATGGGTTATTTCATTTTTGACCATCAAGTGAGCGAGAAGTTCAGTTATGCCGTCACGCTTACCGACTCGTATGTGCGCACTTTGGGCATTTCGGAAACCACAGGAATCAAAACACCGTACAACTACAACGTCTTTCGTCCGTCGCTTTCCTTGCGATTCAAACCTCATGAGGACCATTACTTTACCCTCACCTACAGTCGCAACTATGGGAAGCCCAATTTCACCTACCTGAATCCCTTCCGCAAGTATGAGAGTCCCGTCTATTATGTGGAGGGCAATCCGAATTTGAAGCATTCCATACAAAACGGCATCACATTCAAATACCGCTATCGTTATTGGTTGAACTTTGCTGTTTCGTATGGTCATAATGCGAACTATGTGCTACAGGTGCCGCAATTGGATGCTGACGGCGCCATCATCGGCTACACTTACGGCAATTTCGGCAAGAGAGACGAATTGTTGTTCATTCTGAATATGTCGAAAAGGTTCTTCGACAACCAGTTGAACATAGGTTTATTTGGTCAGGCGAAATATGAGAATTACAACAGCAGCGATGCCCTCGACTACCGCAATTCGTTGTGGAGTTATTTTGCGAATCTTGATTTCTCGTATGTGCTCTTCAAGAAATACGATGTGGAATTGGGCGGCTATGCTTTGTATTCTTCTTCGTATCTCAGTGGGTATGCCAAGACACAAGGTCATCCCAAAATTGGCTTGGACCTTTCGGCGAGGTTCTTGGATGGAAACCTGCAAACCACGCTTAGCGTGAACGATGTGTTCAACACCGATGTGGGTAACCGTGAAAGCCTGCTGGATGGCATCATCTCGAAGAGCGATAATATCATTGATGCGCGCTACATCCGCCTCTCAGTGCGTTACAGTTTCAATCGCAAGCACCTGAAACGTTTCGAGAACCATCAGGGGTACAATGGGGATAGTAATAGGTTGTGATTATCCCCCAATCAAATTCGTCAAATCAATAAATTCTTGTACTGAAAGTTGCTCAGGCCGTTTGTTGAAGACCTCGTTTTCGATGATTTCGGGGCTGAGCAACGGACGGAGCGAGTTGCGCATGGTTTTGCGGCGCTGGTTGAAGGCCTGCTTGACGATGCTCACAAAAAGTTTCTCGTCGCAGCCCAAGTCGGTGACGGCATTGCGCCGCATTTTGATAACAGCAGACTTCACCTTCGGTGGTGGATTGAAAACGTTTTCATGCACCGTAAACAGATACTCGATGTCGTACCAAGCCTGCATCAGCACACTCAAGATGCCGTAGGTTTTGCTGCCTTCCTTGGCGGCCATTCTTTCTGCCATCTCCTTCTGCACCATACCAACGACTTCAACGACTTGCTCCTTGTATTTCAGCACTTGGAAGAAAATCTGGCTGCTGATGTTGTAGGGGAAATTCCCGATGACGGCCATGTTTTGCTGGCCAAATTGGCTGAGGTCGGTGCGGAGGAAATCACCCTCAATCAGCCGCTCACCGAGCATGGGGAAATGCTTCTCCAAATAGGCGATGGACTCCTTGTCGATTTCGATGACATGGAACTTGTCGAGGACGCTTTGCACCAAATATTGGGTCAAAACGCCCGTGCCGGCACCTACTTCAATGACGGTTTCCACATCGGGCGACAACTGCTCAACGATGCGTTGGGCAATATTCTGGTCAATCAAAAAATGCTGGCCTAATGATTTCTTGGGTCTAACATCATACATTGTCGTTCATTTATTTAACTACAGATTTGACAGATTTTACCGATTCATTTCCGAAAATTGTGGGTCGCAAGCTCCTGATTTTTACAGATAGATTATTTGCTGATGGCAGGAATCTGTACCAATTGGCACTTGTGCCTCTGAATTTCATTGTCGGAAATCTGTTTCATCTGTGTAATCCGTAGTTTATTACAATTTTCTGTAGTTCTTTTTCGCTTGCGCGGTATAAATGCTCGTCGGGTAATCGTCGATCAGCTTCTCGTAATGTTGCTTGGCCAATTCCTTGTTTTTCAAATGGCTTTGCTCAATTAATGCGGCGTGCATCAGAGCGGCATCGGCCATGTAGCTGTCGGAATAATGCTCCACGATTTGCAGATACAACTGCTCAGCGTTTTCAAATTCCTTTCGCTTTTCAGCAATCTCGCCTTTGCGGAACAGTGCATGTGGTTTGCTGACCTCGTTTCCGTTGGCGATAATCACGTCAAGCAGGGCGATGGCTTCGTCTTCTCGTTGCTGGTAAATCCTATAATCAACACGAGCCAAACGGTTGAGTTCCACGCCAGTAGTATCCACTTCAAGATTGTCCTTTATGACCAACGAAAGCGTCATGGCATCGTTGGCGATGAGTTTCGAGGTGGCGGCTTTCAGCACTTTCAACTGGCTCTCAGCCCATTCATACTCGCCGATGAAATAGCGTAGTTGGGCGTTCTTGAAACGGGCTTCGTGTCCCAGCGGCTCCTCCTTCATGCTCTTGTCGACCTGACTGTATAACAAGGTGGCTTCCCAAACTTCGTCTTCGTGCAGATAAATGTCGGCCAATTTCAGTTTGAGTTCGGCCTTGTCTTGCTTGCCCCCAACTTGTTCCACCGTTTTCGTCAGCAAAGAAACAGCCTCGTCCGTCTGGTTGAGTTGATAGGCCATGATGTCGGCCTGAATCAAAGTGAGTCTTGTCAAGTCGTTGGAATTGATGTCGTTATAGGCATCATTAATGCGCTTCGACAAACGCTCGTATGCTTTCGTATCAGTGTTGTTCTCTGCCTTCAGCCTCAAATAGTCGGCCTTAATGATTCCCGTCAATGCTTGCCCATAAAACGGACCGCTTTTGCCCTTATCCAAAATATAGTCATAGCCTTGCTTGGCAATGTCGAATTGCTTGTTGTTCAGGCAAATGCCTGCCAAATTGTTGATTTGGGCGTCTTGGTCGTGGGTCTTGCGGTCGATGCTCTGGCATTGGGCGAGGGCAATGTCGTAATCCTCCTGTTGCAGGGCAAACCAAACCAAAAGTTGGGCATACTCCAAATTATCAGGTTTGTCTTGTGTTTGCCGTAGCAGGGCAATGCGCAACTCGTCCGAAATGCTGTTGTTCACATCGTAGAACATCATGGTTTGCAGGCGGTTACGGATATTGTTGTATTGACCGGGATGGGCTTCCAACTCCAAAAAATAGTACCTGAACGCCTCTTGATAGTTGGCCATCGACTGGTTGAGATAGGCTTGGTCCATGTAGAAGGTTTCCTTGCCGTCCAAAAGGTTGTTGCCTTTCTCCAAAACACTCATAGCCATATCGTTAAGTCCACGATTTTGGAAAGCATAACTGATGCTGCGAATGATGCCGGCATTGGCAGGCAAGTCTTTCATGATTTCGTTGAACTGCCTTTTGGCCTTGTCGGACTTGCCTTGCAAAGTGTAGACATAAACGAGGTCGGCAAGGGCCTTGTAATAAGTCGGGGTTTTCTTCGCCATCGACTTGAGTTCTTTCTCAGCCCTGTCGTAGTCCTTCAAATTAATCAGACATTCGATAAGTTGCTGGAAATAACCCGTTTGTCCCGATTTTTCATAGAGTTTCGCGTACAGGTCGCGGGCTTTTTCGTAGTCTTGCTCGCGGTAATATTGTGAGGCCAATTGGTCATCAATCTGGATCTGCTCCTTCTGCCGCGCATCGAGTTTTTTCCCCTTGGGCGGCATGTCGACTTGCCCGCTCGCCGAAAGGACGAAGGCGACATTAATCAAAAGAACGAAAATCCAGCGGTGCTTCATGACGGGTTATTTTTGTTTCTTCAAGGCTTTAAGGTTCTCTTGGCAGGTGCCGAAACGGTCTTGGAAATAGCGTACTTGGTTGCCTAACCTTTCCACATATTTCGCTTCATCATCGATATAAACCGTTATTAATGAATCGGATGGATAATGGATTTCGGCATCGGCACGGAGACGGTCGAGTTGGCGCAGGGTGGAGTCCATCTCGGCCTGCATCGCAGGTTTGGTGATGCGGAATTGCTCAATGTAAGCCTGCACAAGTCGCAAAGTCTCAAATGATTTGTCCACTTGTTCGGGGCTTTGGAATTGCAGCATCGAGTCGCATGCCTTGAAATCATTTTGAAGGATTACAAACTCCTTGTTTTCAATGCTTTGCAAAGTTTTTACATCGGCTTGCACCTGCTTTTTCAGGTCATCGATCCTTTCGATATTGGTCTTGGGTGCATTGTGGCAGCCGCCCAAGGCCAAAACTATGGCCACCAAGCCGCCGACGAGCATCGTTTTTGTCAAAAATCTCAGATTCATGGAATCGGTTGTTGTTGATTGGAGCGCAAAAATACAAAAATCCCGACTATCGCAATGATGGCCGGGATTAGTTTTATGTTGCGAAATGCTTATTCGGTGACTTGACCTTCGACGGGGAGGATGGAAACGAAGGACTTGCCTTCTCTCTTCTTCCTGAACTCGACGATGCCATCACATAAAGCATATAACGTGTGGTCTCTGCCCATGCCGACATTCTTGCCGGGATAGTGCTTCGTGCCGCGCTGACGCACGATGATGTTGCCAGCAATGGCGGCTTGTCCACCGAAAAGTTTCACTCCGAGTCGCTTACTCGCTGACTCACGACCGTTCTCAGAACTACCTACACCTTTTTTGTGTGCCATATCTCTTTAGTTTTTTCGGGTTTTTATTCAGTGATGTTCTCAATTTGAATCTGGCTCAGATACTGACGGTGACCGTTAGACTTCTGATAGCCTTTTCTTCTCTTCTTCTTGAAAACGATGATCTTGTTGCCCTTGCAGTGCTGCAACACAGTGGCTTCGACATTGGCGCCGGCTACCGTCGGGGCTCCCACTTTCGTCGAACCTTCGTTTCCGATTAATAATACCTTGTCGAAAGAAACCTTGCTTCCTTCTTCTTCGTGCAGTCTGTTGACGAAAATCTGTTGTCCCTTCGTCACTTTGAACTGTTGTCCTGCGATTTCTACTATTGCGTACATTTCTCGATATCTTTTAATTAGATACTGACTCTCTATTTTTTCGGACTGCAAAAATACAACTTTTTTCAATCGGTCAAGATTTTCTTTTCGTTTTTCTCAACTTTTTTCTTCACTTTCTGGATTTTTCAAACATATATTTTTCATTATCAGCATTTTGCAATATCTTCAAAATCGTCCGAATTGGATTCTCGACACCTCTCTCCCACCCGTTTTTCAATACTTTTGGACGGCGTTTTACAAAATTGCGTACCTTTGCCGTCGGTTTTGTCCGCCGCATTAATGACATTAATTGCAATGAACGAAAGCGAACTGAGCATTTTGGTCGAAAAGATGAAGGCTGGCGACAGGGAATCGTTCAACCAGATTTTCCGCCGCTACTACACGCCTTTGGTGCGCTTTTGCATCCGTTTTGTCGGCGACCAAGACGAAGCCGCCGAAATCGTTCAGGACCTGTTCGTCAAGTTGTGGACGGGCCGCCAAAAACTGTCCATTTCCTCCTCGCTCGATTCCTACCTGATGAGTGCGGTGCGCAATTCGGCGCTCACCTATATTAATAAAGAGCGCGCCCACGCCGAAGCCCACTTGCGGATTTATAGCAACGAAACAGACGAAGCCGACCCTTCGGAAACGCTGCAATCCAACAATTTGGAATCGTCCTACCAAAAAATCCTGTCCGACATGCCCCCGAAACGCCGCGAAGTATTCCTCGCCAGCCGTTTCGACGGACTGAAATACGCCGAAATCGCAACGAAATTGGGCCTTTCGCAAAAGACGGTTGAAGCCCACATGAGCGCGGCCATCAAGCAACTCAGGGAAGGGCTAAAGGATTATATTTGAGTGACTTAAGAAAAACTTCAAAATATTTCAAAAACGACTAAGGGTAAAAGAGAAGTTGTTAGTCTTATTGATGTAAACGAAATAAGAATGAACTCGGTAAGCGAAAAATATGATGCATTAATCAAGAGTTACCTCGATGGGCAATGCTCGCAGGAGGAAGCTCTTGAACTGCTTTCGTGGATAGCCGAGTCGGACGAAAACCGAACTTATTTCGAGTCGTTCAAGGAAGTTTGGCATCTCACCGATTTCGCCCTGCCTGAAGTTTTGGATGTGGACGCTGCACTTGATGCGGTCAGCACCAAAATTGAGGCTTTGGAGGAGGAAACCCAAGTGGTTCAGATGCCGTGGTTGCGCAGGAATTACAAGTATGTTTCGGGCATTGCGGCTTCTGTCGTGGTGGCTTTGTTCATGGGCTTCCTCGTATCGCGGTCGAACCCAACGGTCACTTTGGCCTCCAACGATTGGGATGCCGAGACGGCCTACACGCTCCCTGACGGCACTTCGGTAGCCTTCAACGGCGTTTCGGAAATCAGCCACCCGAAGCATTTCGCCAAGGGAGAGCGTGCCATTAATTTCGAAGGCAAGGCCTATTTCGATGTCGTGAAAGACGAGAGCAAGCCCTTCGTGATTCATTGCGGCAGCATGGATGTTGAGGTGTTGGGCACTTCATTCCTTTTGGACGCCGACAAAAACGACAATCGTTACTTGCTCGACCTTTACACAGGCAAGGTGCGCATGACCGCTTTCGACCAGAAAGGCCGCGAGTTGTCGCAAATTGAAATCAATCCGGGCGAGCGCGGAGTGCTGAATGTTACCGACGGCGCATTGAAAGCGATGACCTACCCCGAAGTGAAGGAAGAAGAACTGCTGAACGACCGCGTTCTTGACTTCAACAACGTCAGCCTTTCAACGATTGTAGAGACCTTGGAATACATCTACCAAGTCAAGATTGACCTTGACGAATCATGCGCTTCCAAGAAACTCACCGCCCGTTTCACCGACGAAGATTCCGTTGACGAGGTGATTGAAACCATCGCCGCCGTGTTCGACTTCACAGTGACCAAGACGGACGGGGTTTATAGGATTCGTTGATGACCCACTACCCCATAAAAATACTGATGGCATTCGGCTGCACCTTCGATCCGGAGGGCGACGAGTTCTTTGAGTGGCTGATGCGCAACGGCTATCCCGAATTGGGCGCACTGAGCCGCACCATTCAGGGCGACACCAAGGCCAAGGATTGGCTCATGGAGCACAATTTCCCGCAACTCGCCGCCATCGACAGCGTCATCGACAAGGAAGAAAAAGCCGAGCAATGGCTCCTGAAAAACCATTTCGAGGTCAATCTCGCCTTCGCAAAAGCCGTCAATCGGGACGAAGATGCAACTGATTGGCTGGAGAAAAACGAGCTTCAGGTTTTCATTGTTCTTGCCGACAAGATTCGCAAATATTTGGACGACAAATACTTAGACTACCATAAAATCCATTTTTAAATTGTAGCGAAATTTTTTGTCCGACATAAGAGAAAAAATCCTAACTTTGCGGCCAAACAAACAGCAAATAATTAGAAAATCATACTAAAATGAAAAAAGGTTTATCCATCGTCATCAACATCGCACTGTTTGCCATCATCGTGCTTTTGGCAGTGCAAGTCGTCAAGAGCATCCAGGCTCCCATCAAGTTCAACCATGAGCAAAAAACTCGTGAAACCCAAGTCGTTGAACGCCTCATCGACATCCGCAATGCCGAGGTGCTTTACAAAAACGCCACCAGCAAGTACACAAACAGCTTTGACACCTTGATTAGATTCTGCCAAACGGCTGAAATTCCGATCGTGAAAATCGTTCCCGACCCGACCGACACCACCTTCACCCGCACCATCAACGACACCATCGGTTTCGTGAAAGTGATGGACTCCCTGAAAGCTGGCCGCGCCAATTTCAACATCAACGACATCAAATGGGTGCCGTTCAGCCAACCGCAACAACAATTTGAGCTTGCAGCTGGATTCATTCCGCGTAATGGTATCGACATTCCCGTATTCGAGGCCCGCACGCCTTACGAGGTCTATTTGGCCACGCCAGGTGATGCCTTCAACGAAAAGGAATGGAACCAACGCCGCGACAATGCCAAGGCCGAAAAGGAAAGCATCAACCGCTACGCCGGTTTAAAAGTCGGCTCGATGGAAGAAGCCACCACCGACGGCAACTGGGAGAAACTCTAAACGCATGATGAATGACGGCATCATTGAATCCCCATATCTCCCTATTTGGCGAGAAGTTTGATGCCGGGAAGTCATCGCAATACAGAATGGCCATCCAATTTGCGTTGGATGGTCTTTCTTTTGCCCTTCTCGACACCCAATCTCAGGCTCTTGTCGGCTTTGAGTGCTACTTGTCGGACTCTCAGATGGATGGCGACGACTTGTTCCGCACCTTGGAACAGGCATTGGAAGCCAAAGGCTTGAACAACAATGCTTTCCAATCTGTGAGTTGTGTGGTCGACAACCGTTTTTGCACCCTTGTTCCTGTGCCTTTGTTCAACGAAGCCGAAAAAAAGCAATATCTCGATTTCGCTTTCAATGTTCCAGAGGATTATGTCATTCTTTCGGAATTGTTGGTTTCGGCGCAATGCCGCAATGCCTTCGCTTTCCCGAAAGTCTTGCATGACAAGGTGTTGGCCAAGTGGAAAGAGGCCAAAATCACCCATTCGAGCAGCGTATTCATCGAAAGCCTGATGCAAAAACGGATAAACCAAGGGGTGTTTGTCAATGTCAGGAACTACGATTTCGACATGGTCATTTTGGAAAACGGCAAGTTGCGCTTTTTCAACAACTTCAAGTTCAAGACGAAAGAAGATTTCGTTTATTTCCTGCTGTTTGCGATGGAGCAAAACGGCCTTTCGGGACAAGACATGCCTGTCAGTTTTACGGGACTCATTCTTCCTTCATCAAAAATCATCGACCTTTGCAGACGCTATCTCAAGGTCGTACGGTTCGTGGAACAACCGGAATTCAAGGACGGCAAGGGTTTGAATGGAGTCCCGTTTCAGTATTATTACATTCATTATCAAGTGTTAAGATGAGGATTATCAGAGGAAGATACCAACGGCGGCAAATCATGGCTCCGACCAACCTGCCCGTGCGTCCCACTACCGACATGGCCAAGGAAAGCCTGTTCAACATCATTGAAAACCATTTCGACTTTGAGGAAACCGAAGCTGTGGATTTGTTTGCCGGAACGGGCAACATTTCCTACGAATTGGTCTCAAGAGGTTGCCCCAAGGTCGTGGCCGTCGACCAAGACTTTGGTTGCGTGAAGTTTATTCGCGAGACAGCCAACAAACTCAATATGAAGGAGTTGCTTGTCGTCCGTTCCGATGTTTTTCGTTTTTTGGACAAGCACACGATGCAGTACGACCTTATCTTCGCCGACCCGCCTTACGACTGCGAACATTACAACGAGTTGGTCAACCTTATTTTTGAGCGGAACCTGTTGCGCGAAGGCGGCATGTTCGTGCTCGAACACGATAAGTATCAGCACTTTGAGGAGCATCCGCACTTCATGGAGCAAAGGCATTACGGAAAGGTGAATTTCAGTTTCTTTGCCCAAACCATCGAAGAAGAAGAATCGGAAGAATAACGATTATCGCACGCAGAAATCGCAGAACTATGGGAAGCGCAATGCGACGTTAAATTTGCGTCCGGAAGGTTCTGCGGATTCAGCGTATTCTGCGTGAAAACTGCATGAAAATCAAATATACCCGAAACGTTTCCTAACGATTTCCTTCTCTTCGTCGCTGCTGTCGCGGAAGAGCGGCATCACCTCGTCTTCGGGGAAGTCGGTGAAGGTGAGGAAAAGCAAACTGTCGAGCGTGTCGTTGAAATCGGGGTCGACATTGAAACAGAGGAACTTGGCGTTCAATTTCAGGTATTTCTTGTATAAGGTCGGCAGGCGATATTCGCCATTGCTCAGACGGAGCAGGAACTTGTCGAACTTTTCCACACTACCCATGTTGTGTTTCAGCAAGGCGTCGGAATCCACCTTGAGGAAATCGGGGACGAAGGGTGTTTTTGGCGT
Organism: uncultured Bacteroidia bacterium; assembly: GCA_902780055.1. Taxonomy (GTDB): domain Bacteria; phylum Bacteroidota; class Bacteroidia; order Bacteroidales; family F082; genus Limimorpha. Next base: position 52,662 of record CACZDU010000002.1, read on the forward strand.
CACTTTGTCCTTCAATTCGTCCTCAATGGCATGGTTTTCGGCCACAAACCTGGCAATCAGGCTCAGGTAGAACTTCGGATACCATGCGCTAATGCTCACAGGACCAATGAAATGGTTGATTTGAGGATAGCGCACCACCACATCCGAAAGGCCGCGCAACAGAAGCATCATCGGCAGCACCTCTTTTTGGTAGTCGAGGGTGACAAAAGAACGCCCCAACTCAATCGTATGGATCAACTTATCCGAAAACGATTCATCAATATTCACCAAAGTGCTGACATAGAAGCCTTTAATTCCCATTTTGGGAACAATCTCACTGCCGATGCCAAGGCGATAACATCCCGCAATCTTCTGCTTGACATTGTCCCAAAGGAACATCTGCTTGAAATACTTGTCAAATTCATCTTGGTCAAGGCTCTTGCCTGTGCCTTCGCCGATGGCGCGGAAGGCTTCCTCGCGCAATCGGGCAATCTCGTGCATGATGTTCGGAATGTCCTCATAATCGGCCAAATAGCAGTCGAAATTCACGGTCGAATAGAGGAAAGACTTCTCACGAATGGACTCCAATTCGGCCAACATGAGCGATAAGTCCGTCGGCGCATCGATTTTGTCCTGTTTCACTTCCTTTTTCTCCACCGCTTTGGCCGGAATATTGGCCTCAAGCGCGTAGGAACGGCTGCGCAGATAGGCCGCCAATTCCTTGGGATTCTCGTATTGTGCCACCTCAGAAGGCAGAATCGGCTTGCCGATTTGCAGGTTGAAGCAGGTGTCGTGCTTGTTGATCAATTCCTTGGTCAGTCGGGCGGTGCCCAACATGTTATGAATCTTGTCGACCTTATAGAACAATTTCGAGTTGCGTCCTTCCCAAAACACGGGAATGACCGGCACACCCGCGTTCTTGATGATGCGAGCGATGGAAGTGCTCCAAGGCAAGTCCTCAGGGTAGTCGTGCCCGTGATAACGCGACACTTCGCCCGCCGGAAAAACGCCCAAACCATTGCCCGCCGCTATATGCTGGATGGCTCCCTTGATGCCGCCCACACTGCTCTTCCATTCGGGATTTTTCTCGAAAGGATTGACGGCAAAAAAACACTCCTTGAGGTTGGGGATGTGCGAAAGGATGAAGTTGGCCATCACCTTGAAATCGGGGCGCACCTTGGCAATGGCACTCAGGAGCATCACGCCCTCGATGCCGCCGAAGGGATGGTTGCTGACCAACACAAAACCACCTTCCATGGGAATGTTTTCCAACTGCTCTGGAGCTACATCGATGGTGATGTTCATGTTTTCCAACAAATGGTCGGCAAACTCACGGCCTTGATAATCAGCGGCTCCATCGAACAAACGGTTGATTTTGCCCAAACGAAGAAATCCGTAGGCCATCCCCGCCACGCAAGTGCCGAAGATGCCTTTCAGCCCCAAGGCATTCTTCAAATCCGAATTGGTAACTACTTTTCGCATGGTTAAAAAGCCCGTCGAATCATAGGTTAGAAATGGCAAAGATACGGATTTTATCTTTCAAAGAGTTTTTTTTGATTATTTTTGCAATCTATTTGCATTGAAAACCGTGGTCATCTTATTCAATAAACCTTACGGCGTGCTCAGCCAATTCACCCCCGAAGCCGGACATCAGGCATTAGATGGATTCGGTTTCCCCGCAGGTGTGTATGCCGCCGGTCGCCTTGACCACGACAGCGAGGGTGCCTTGCTCCTCACCGACGAGGGAAAACTCATCAAAAAACTGCTTGACCCGAAATTTGAGCATCCGCGAACTTATTTGGCACAAGTAGACGGGCAAATCACGCAAGAGGCTGTAAATCAGCTGAAAATTGGCATAACCATCAAAGGCTATCGCACCAAACCCTGCCAAGCAAAAATCGTTAGCCCGCCCGAAAACCTTTGGGAGCGCGTGCCGCCCATCCGCTTCCGCGCCAACATCCCAACCAGTTGGGTCAACCTCACCCTCATCGAAGGCAAGAACCGCCAAGTGCGCCACATGACTGCCGCCGTCGGGTTTCCCACTTTGCGCTTAATTCGCATCCAGATTGGGAATATTCCGCTTGGAGATTTGCAGCCGGGCGAATGGCGCATTGTGAACGAGCGAGTGATTTGAAGTCCCCCTATCCCCTATTGCCGCTTTTTTTCAAATAATATCGGAAGTTTTTCCCAACCTACCGATTTCTTTCCTATTTTTGGACTTTCAAATTAGGAAATCAATCTATAAATCTAATTTATTATGTTCAAAATCAAAACTTTACTCTTATCAGGTCTTTTGCTCATCGGCTTGAATACGATGGCTCAGGACGAAAACGAAAGGCTTGTTGGCGCCAACTGCACGAGCATTATGGTGGGCAAAAAGGCCTCTACCGACGGCTCCGTCATCACCTCGCACACCTGCGACGGCCGCTACCGCACTTGGATGCGCTGGGAACCCGCCGCCGACCACGAAAAAGGCGAGATGTACAAGGTCTACAAAGGCACCATGCACACCGAAGACCCCTTCGACAACCGCAAAGTGGAATTAGCCGGCGAAATCCCACAGGTGGAACACACCTACGCCTACCTCAACACTGCTTATCCTTGCCTCAACGAGAAACAATTGGCCATTGGCGAAACAACCTTCTCAGGGCCAGACACATTGGTCAACAGCAAAGGCATGTTTATGATTGAGGAACTGGAGCGCGTGGCTCTGATGCGCTGCGACAACGCCCGCGATGCCATCCAACTGATCGGAAAACTCGTGAAGGAGTACGGCTACGGCGACGGCGGCGAGTGCATCACCATCGCCGACAAGAACGAGGTATGGCAAATGGAAATCCTCGGCGAAGGCCCCGACAAAATCGGTGGCGTATGGGCTGCCAAACGCATCCCTGACGATGAAGTAGGCGTTTCGGCCAACATCGCCCGCATCGGAAAATTGGAGCGAAAGAGCAAGGATTTTTACTGTTCCGACAACTGCGAGGCCGTAGCGAAGAAATACGGCCTTTGGGATGGCAAGGGCGACTTCATCTTCTGGAAGGCTTTCCGCGCCGAATATGGTGGCGGCAAGAACTACAGCGACCGCGAATTCTTCATCCTCAGCCAATTAGCCCCCTCATTGAACCTCAACCGCGATATGCCTGAATTGCCTTTCTCGGTGAAACCGGATGATAATGTCGATGTGCGCAAAGTGATGGAACTTTTCCGCAGCACCTACGAAGGAACAGATATGGACATGACACGCAACGTGAAGATGGTCAGCAAGAAACGCCAAGACGACGGCACGATGAAAGAAGACACCATCATCAGCCCCGTGGCAAACCCGTGGGTAGGTAGCGCGATGATGAACACCATTAATTACTTGGCTCCCGGCACCATCAACTTCCAACGCACCGTGGCCGTGGCATGGAGCAGCTACCACCACATCATCCAGTGCCGCAGTTGGATGCCCGACGAAATCGGTGCCATCTGCTGGATGGCTTGCGACAACCCAGGCCAAAGCCCTCGTATCCCGATTTTCTCAGGCTCGACCACCGTGCCCGACGGCTTCGACAAATGCGGCCAACTGCGTTACCGCGACGAGGCTTGGATTTGGCACTACCGCAAGGCCAACAAACTCGCCACCGTGCAATGGGGCCGCTGCAAAAAGACCTTGATGGACAATGCCAACCGCTTCGAGCAGAAGGCTTTTGATGAGATTCCCGCCATCGAAAACAAGGCCAAAGCCCTGATTGCCGAGGACAAGGCCAAGGAAGCCACCGAACTGCTCAACCAATACACCTCCGACTTCGCCGCCTCCACGCGACAGGCTTGGAAAGAGATGGAAAACAAGTTCTGGTACTGGTTCAGTTTCGGATTCTAATTCACCCCTTAAACCAAAAAAAGGAGAGCGTTTGCCCTCCTTTTTTTGGTTTTACCGCCTTATTGGTGCTGGTTGACCGTTATTTCCACCAATTTCCCCGATGCGGCTTTCAATTGAATGTACCCTATTCGGGGACGGGTACTCATCATGGCATCGACCGTCAATTTAATGTCCCCATTGCCAAAACCCGCAGTCGGGTCACAATGCATCCACATTACATCGGTCAATGCTGACCAACTTTGGTTGGAATTCACATGAATAATGAACACGCCACCTTCGGGACCAACCTCTATTTCGGTGACATCAGTTTCCAGAAGGTCGGGCTTGCCTTCTTGGGCCACGACCATTTCCGCCAGCACTTGCCCGTTATGCAAAGCCTTGATGAACCCGTAGCGCGGCGTTTCGGAAGAATTGTTGTCGAATATGGGATAAATCATAGCATCGCCTTGTGTCGGATAGTTGGGAAGATTGGAAACCCACGAAGAGGCCTGCAACGACCATAAAGTGTTGGAAGTCAACTCAACGGCTGTGGTGCCACCTGCATAGGCCACAAACAAGGTATCCATTGCAAACGAAGCCCAAACAGGTTCATCGCCAGCCTCTTGCGTCACTTCAATGCGACAACTCAGACCCTCCGAATCGACAGCAAAAACCACGTCACGAGGTTCAGAAATGTTGTTGGGTGCGGCAGTCAGCGTGAGCGTAGCATTGCCCGTTCCCATTGTTTCCGACAGCGACAGCCAATCAACGCCCATTTCGATTTTCCATTCCGTATCACAAGCAATAGTGAGCGTTTGCCCGCCACCTTCTTTCCCAAAACTGAACGATTGCGGCGAAACCTCCAAGAAATGCGGGTCTGGAGTGGCTTCCTGACGCACCGTCACGATGGCTTTCATTTCCGTAGACGAAACCAGCACAACCCACGCCTCTCGCGGCTCAAAGTTGGGGTTCTCGGCAGCCGTCACCATGATTTCGGCATTGCCTTCGCCTTGAATCTTGTCCAAAGCCACCCAATCAGCAGTGGCAGAGGCCGTCCAAGCGCCATCACACGACACCGTAATAGGTTTCGACTCGCCTCCACAAACCATTTCGAGAAGGTCGGGGGTGGCAGAAATGGTAAATTGTGGATCAGGATATTGGGTCACATGCAAAGTCATGTGGTTTTCCCCATTGCCGAAAACCACATCGGCTTCGCGCGAAGTCGACAATTCGTCCACAACGGGCGCAATGGTCAAAGTGACCGTAGCATTGCCTTCGCCTTCCATTGGCGTACAAATCGCCCAATCAGGCAATTGCGATACTGCCCAATCGATATTGGACGTGACCGACACATTGAACTCGCCACCAGCGTCACCACAATCGATGGATGTAGGCGAAAGGGTCAGAAATGTTCCAAACCCTTGGTTAACCGTCAGGATGGCGGAGTTGTCCTTCGTCGAAGCCTTGACCTCTCCCGAGCGGCTTCCCGACGTATTGTTGGGTTGGGCAGTTAGTGTCAATGTGGCATTACCCGTTCCCGACATGGGAGAAACAGCCAACCATTCAGGCGTGGCATCGATGGTCCACTCGCCATTCGATTTCACCTCTACTTCAAAACTTCCGCCTTGAGCCTCAATCTCTTGGGTATCTTTGCCAAAAGAAACCTCAACCGGCTTGCGGCAGCCCACAAGTAGGCACGCAACGGCGGCAACAAACATTAAGCATTTCAGTTTTTTCATATCAAACAATTTAATGGATTCATTTCATTTAACAACGAGAGTTTTGAGGAGTTAGTATAGGTAAAAGAAAAAAAGGTGCGTCTGCGCGACGCACCTTTCCATTCAAACATGAAAAACAAAGATTACTACTTTTAAAAAATCTCAGTTCTATTGTCCTTAATCTTGGCTTGGTTTTTCAAGGCGGAGTAGACATTGCCGCTCATAACCTTGTTGGTGAACTGGCTGGTCTTTTCCCTGATAATATCGCTGTAGTCGGTGGTAGCAGCAGGCTGGCTGAACTTCACGTTCTTGATGATGAACGCGCTGCTGTTGCCCGCGATGGGTCCCACTTCCTCGCCTTCCTTCATACCGAGGAGAGTGCCGATGATGTCGGCCTCAACGCCGAAGTTGCTCAACACGCGCGACTCGATGTTGATATCGGAAACCGAAGTCGATTCAGCACCGAGTTCGCTGACCATGCGATTCACATCGTTGCCGCAAGCCTTCATCTTATCGACAGCCATTTGACCTTTCTTCTTATTGAGAATCTGATACTTGGATTGTTCGGCAACCACTTCCAGCGGAGCATAGCCCTCGTGGACAATGCCCGTCAAGGCAGCCACCACCAGCATATTGTCAAGTTCAAAAATCTTCTCGGAAACATCGCCCTTCTTGGTCTTTTCATCAAAAGCCCAACGGACAATCTCACGAGGATTGTCGATACCGGCAATCTGATAGGTCGATTTGTTCATTCTCGGCATGGTGCGCTTGGTCAAGCCTTGCTCCTCAATGGCGGTATTGAACTTTTCGTAAGACCTGTTTTCGGTGACAAACTTGTTGGCGTCAGCATAAATCGACTGGTAGGTCTTCGTGCTGGGAATGATTTCGTGCGATATATAGGCCAAACGAACCTTGGGCTGAGGCTCGGTCTTGTCGGTCACCTTGATGATGTGATAGCCGAACATGGTCTCCACAATGCCCATCGAACCAACAGGATTGTTCACCACATATTCATTGAATTGCGGCACCATCATGCCATCGGTGAACCAGTCGAGGTCGCCGCCCTTGTCTTTCGAGCCTGGGTCTGTTGAGTTGGCCATGGCCAATTCAGCAAACAATTCGTCATTGTTCTTGACAGCGTTCAGTTGGGCAAGCAATGCATTTGCCTTGGCCTCGGCATCTTCCTTGCTGATGGTATCCTGACTGTTGTAAGCACCCTTGAAACTAATCAAGATGTGGCTGGCTTTCAGCGAGTCGGGGCGATTTTGCATATCAACGATACGCACCATATTGAAGGATTCGCCGTCTTCGTATGGACCATAGACATAGCCCACGCCATTGCCGTTGTCGAAAATGGCATTCTCAATCTGCTGAGGAACATTCTTTCTCGACACCCAAGTGCTGTCGTAACGCTTGTCGGAATTGGCGTTGACGAAATTGGCCACATTGTCGGTAGCCTCAAAATCGCGTCTCAAGTCCTGCACATACTTCAAGGCATCCTGACGGTCCTGCAAAGAAGGCTTAATCTCAAACACCACATACTCAATGTCGCGGCGCTCGTCGGTCTCATAGCGGAACTTGTTCTCCTCATAGAAAGCCTTGTTGTCGGCATCGGTAACCACCACCGTCGAATCGGGAATGGTGGAGTAGCGCAAGGCAATCACATCAGCCGAAGCCTTCATGTTCTTGTTCTGATAGTATTTTTCGGCCAAAGCGGTGGGGAGGAAATAAGAAGCCTTCACCAAATTGTCGAACTTGGTTTCCAAGCGGTTTTCCTTCACGGCTTTCTCGAAGTCAATCCAACGGTCGTAATATTCGGCCGGAAGTTGGTCGAGGTTCTGTAGGTAGTTCAGCACATTTTCCTTGCTGAAGTTGCCGTCAGCGTCGGTGAAACTCTGCACAATCCACTGGTGCGGGTGTTCGCCTGTCATTTGGTCGTAGAGTTCCTCGGAAGTGATGCCGATGCCCGAAGCCTCGTATTCCTTGGTCATAATGTTGTTCTTAATCATCTCTTCCAGCGTGCTGTTGTAGATGCTGTAAGTCTCGGCTGAAGAGAGGTTGTTGGTGTTCGACTGCGACCTTCTGTTATTAAGGTTCTTTTCCTTCAGCAGTTCATAGTCCCTGACGGAGATTTTTTCGCCATCGACAACTGCCACAACGGGCCCCGTGTTTCTTCCCTGACTTTGGAAAAGGTCTTGCAAGACAAACGCTAACAATGCGATACCAATGATTGCGATTAACAATCCGGAACGTCTTCTGATTTTTTCAATTGCTGCCATAATTCTTTTATCTATTTACTATTAAACTTCAATTTTGAGCGTGCAAATTTAGTAAAGATTTCAACTCGCGGGGAAAATTGTTTCATTTTTATTTTTCACACTACCCCATTTTATGTTTTCAAAATGATTTATTGACTGATTGTCAATTATTTATTTATGATTTTCAATTCCACTTCATCCAATTTCATGTGTGATGCTTTCAATATTTTGACCCTATATTTGCCGATGGTGAGCTCTTTGCCTTGCTCGGGAATGCTCTCGCAATAGTGCAGCACCATGCCGGCAAGGGTCTCATAATCATCGCTCACAGGCAAGTCGAGCTTGTAGGTATCGTTCAGATAATCAATCTCCAAGCGGGCGGAAAAAACGAAAGTGTTGTCGTCAACCGTTTTTTCCACCTCGTCCTCCACATCGTATTCGTCGTCAATTTCGCCAAAAATCTCCTCCACAACATCCTCCATCGTCACAATGCCCGCCGTGCCGCCAAACTCATCCACGATGGCAGCCACACCCTGCCGTTTCTGGATGAAATGCTTCAACAAGCGGTCGGCGGTGTAGGTTTCGGGAAAGAAGTCGATGCGACGCACAAGGTCTTTCATCGTCACGTTACGATGTTCGGCCATCACGCGCACCACGTCATTCAGGTGGACATAGCCCACAATATCATCAATGCTTTCGCCGATTACAATCAGCTTGGAATGTTTGGTTTCCTCAAAACGGGCCTTCACGGTATCGATGTCGTCGGTCAATTTCACTGACTCAATCTCATTGCGCGGGCCCATGCACTCGCGGAGTTTCACCGAGCGAAACTCCATCACATTCTGGAACAACTGGATTTCCTGCTGCATGTCCTCATCGGCCTCGGGCGTGTCGGCATATTCGGCGATGAAATCGTTCAGGTCTACCGTGCTGAACTTGTATTCCTCGCTGTCCACTTTCAGGCGCAGCATATAACGAATAATGAACTCCGAAATGCCCGTGTAGATTAGGATTAAGGGATAGAGCAGGCAATAGCAAAGGAAGGTCGGGAAGGCGAAAAACGACAGGATGGCATTGGGATTAATTCGAAACAGCATCTTTGGCAAAAACTCGCCGACCAACAGCACAAGCAAGGTGGAAAGGATGGTTTTCACCAACAAAATCATAAAGTCGTTGTTGAGCGAAACAGCCTGTAGCCAATGCACGACAGGCGCATCAAGCAACTGCGACATGCTCATGCCATAAACGATGAGCGCGATGTTGTTGCCCAACAATAGCGATGTGATGAATCGCGACTGGTTCTTGAAGAACAAGCCGATAAGTTTGGCCGAATAGCTGTTTTTGGTCAACTCCACCTCAAGTTGCAGACGATTAATGCTATTGAAGGCGATCTCCAAGCCCGAGCAGAGCGCGGAGAAAAACAAGGTGACGGCAACGATAATCCAACTGTTCATGGCTCAATTCTCCTCGTCAACATCCAGCAACGCGCTGCCCGAATACATCGTATATTCTGAAAAATCCTCCTTGGCCACAAGACTATCAGCCTCGATTTGCTTGTCGGGCGTGACAATCTTCACATGCGAGCGGGTGTAAATCATCTTCTTGTCCTGATACCAGAAAAGTTTGTCGGAGTACATGGTTTCGCTGCTGCCGAAATTCTGTACTACCACATTGCCTTGGGCATCAATCAGGCGTGATTTGCCGAAGCTCTTGCCGTAGTCGGCTTGGAGTTCGGTGGTTTTTTGTCCCTTGTCGTACATGACGACCTCGAAACCAAGCGGAAACTCCATGATGTCGTCCTCAGTTTCCATGCGCACCATACGGGGCGTATGGAGTTCAAGGCTAATGATGCCAGAATCGCTGCGATAGAAAACCACGCTATCTGCAACAATGCCCGACAGCGTGTCGTCCGACCCCATTTCCATGACAATGGCATCGGGGTTTGAACACGAAAACAACATCACAGCCACAAAGGCTGTGATGTTGATTGTCAATCCTATTTTAAGCAGGTGCTTCAATTATTTCTTGGCTCTGATGGTGGTCGTTTCGCCAATCCAGCCACCCACTTGGAAACTCTGTCCTTCGTTGTAGTCGTTGAAGAAGATGGTCTCCATCGACGGGAAGGCGGCGGTGTAGGCGCGAATCAGGCCGTTGGCTTTCTCCGAGCACGAGGGGTCAATCGCCTTGGCCTTGTTGCACTTGTCGACAGCGGCCCAATACACAGCCTTGCTTTCGATTTCGCCGCTGAACTGCTTGGCGCTTTCGGCGTAAAGCATGGCGATGAGGAGGTAAGGCTCGCCGTTGGTGGGGTCAACTTGGGCGGATCTTCTGAAGATGTCGCGGGCGCGTGAGAGGCTACCCATGTTCTGGTAGCACATGCCCAAGTTGCGGTAGGCACGGTATCTGCGGTCGTTGTTCTCCGTCTTGGTGGCCTGCTCAAAGAAGGTGGCGGCGTCGCTCCATTTCTTGTCCTTGAAGAACTTGATACCCAAGCTGTAGGAAGCCTCGGGGCTGGGTTCCAGCTCGTTCAGCTTGACAGCGGCATCGAGGAAGAGCTTCGATTCGGTGCAGTCCTTCTTATCGAGGATGGTGGTGATACGCTTCAGCAGCACCACATCGTCGGGCGTTTCGGCCATCTTCGCGCTGAACACCTTAATCAGGTCTTCGCACGAAGCGTAAGGCTGGAAGAGGTTGTCCAAGTTGCTCTTCGTACCTTTGTTGTTGTTGATCGACTTTTCGTTCTTCTCAATCTGCTTGTCGAAGCCCGTCACAGCCTCGGTGTCGCCCGAAGTCTCGGCATCGGCCTTGGCTTCCTCAAGTTGCGTCACGCTCTCGGCCAGCACCTGAATGTTGTCGTCAAGCACCTCGGAAAGTTCCTGATACACATTGATGACGGTCATCTTCTCGGCCTTTTCGTTGTTCACCATGTCGATGGTGGCCTTGAAGTAGGCATCAAGATAAGCACCTTGCAACTGCGAGGGGTCGAGGGCAACGGCATCCTTCAGCACATTGTAAGCCTCTTCGTAACGGTTCTTGTTGTAGGTATAGATGAGCAAGCCCTTGCGACCCATGATGTTGGCCACTTGCGAAGTACCAGTCTTGGGGTCGACGGAGAAATATTTGGCACGCGCATCCATCAACATGCAGAGCGTGTCGATGTAGGCATCCTTATCCTTCGGGTTGGTGCGGATGAAGTATTCCATGATCTTCTCGCCGTTGGTGTAGACATACTGGCTGGCACGCGGGCAGTTCAGGAAAACCTCCCTCCATGCATTCACCATCTCGATACTGATGGATTCGGGGGCGTATTTGACGGCCTCCCACTGCTTGAAGTACTCGCGATAGGTGGACAGGTTGGTGACGCAGGCCACGCTGTCGGCACCATACTTCGACTCCTTTGCCTCTTGGGCTGAAACGCTCATTGCCATTCCAAACATGAGGGCAATCAGCACAAATCTTTTAGTTTTCATTTCGATCTTATTTTAATTGTTTGACTTGTTATTCCTTATTCAAATATCGTTCCAAAACAGACGGTTTTGCGAAATCATCTGTATTTCCGCTTCATGAACCAATGCTCGAACACCGAAACGCCCACATCGGCCCTGATGTAACGCTCCTGAATCAGGCCGGCCATGCGGGTGCCATATTGGCCTAACTCTATAGCCAAATTGACCTTAGAGAGGGTCTTGGGCAAAGGCAACGACATGCCCGCCGTCACGCCTACCTTATTAATATTATATCCGTTCAGGTTGAGATAGCCTTGCTCATAGAAACCACCGAAACGATAGGTCACACGAGTGAAATAGTTGGAAATGGACGAATGGCGCGGCACAAACTCACCTCCCACCGACACTTTCCACGAATTCTGCAAGGTTTCAGTGACACCTTCGCGAGCAAACTTCGACCATTGCGTCCAGTTGAAGTCGATACCCACGCCCCAACGATCGCCCTTCTGCAAGGCGATGCCTCCGCCAAAACCTTGAGGCATGGTGATTTTTGTCTTGTTCGTCGAATTGAAGACGGTATCGATAGTATATTCAATCTCGGTATCAGCATCCTCCTCGATGGAACGGACAAACAGCGTCTGCACACCATTCAACTTGACACTCTGCGTATAGGTAAGACCTACGCTCAGATGCAGGTCGTCATTAATCTCCGTATCGTAAAGCAGGCCATAGTCGAACATGAAGGACTTCACCATCAAATCGACACTGCGACGCGAGCCAATCATGTATAATGAATCTGGGAAATAAAGCGTGGTTTCGGTTTTGGTGTTGCCAAACACAAAATAACCGTTGGCTCCGATGGAGAGATGCTTGCCCAACTTGAAGGCAGTGCCCACAAAGGCTTGGTTCAGGCCCCCTGTACCCTTGAAACGGTTGGTGAAGTTGCCCACTTCGGGTTGGCTACCATTCACAAGCATGGTATAACCCGTTGCGCTATAAGGTTGCGCACCAAGTGCCAATTTCCACCAAGGCATCAGGCCAAAGGCCATCGAAACATAGTCGAAAGAGGCATTGGCCGACCGTTCAGAAAGGTTGGAAGTGCTGAACATGGACGATTTGAAGTAGATACTGGCATCGAAGAGAAAAGCCAGCGAGTCGATTTTGGCATAGGTTGCCGGATTCTCGACATTAATCATACCCAAACCAAACATGGCATTAGCCACGCCACCCATGCCTTTCAGCCTGACATTCATCGACTTGTCCCTCACCTGCCCCACTCCAAATAGGGAATAAGGCGAATCAACATCGGCTTGGGCGAATACATCTACACCCAATCCAAAAAACAAAGTGACCACAAGTATGTTTCTCAACAATATCGTTCTCATAACCAATGTAATCTTAGTTACCCCAATGTCTCTCTTATGGAGAGAGAAAGCGGGTTACAGCCTGCAAATATCCGATTTTTTAACTCCATGAGCAAGTTTTTATTGCTTTATTTGAAAGAGAAATTTCATATTTTATTGATTTTCAGCACAAAATATTTTCAAAGGCAAAAAAATCATACTTTTTTCATTTTTTTTCTTGCGGATTCAGAAAAATGTCGTACTTTTGCAGGCGCAAAAACGGAGGTACCGTAGCTCAGTTGGTAGAGCAGAGGACTGAAAATCCTCGTGTCACTGGTTCGATTCCCGTCGGTACCACCAAAACAAAGCAAGCCTGATGATGTTGGGCTTGCTTTTGTATTATCTCAACTTACAATAGTTATAAGTATAGTCCTTTTGGCTGCTGACACACTTAATAACAAAATACTAACCCTGATAGGATAACTCAGGTATTTATAGCAAAAGAAAAAGCACCTCTAAAAGGAGGTGCTTTTCAAAAGACGATATAAAACTATATCAATTATAAGCATTCCAATCAATAAGATTACTATCAATGTTGAGGAAATACGTCTTAATCTTATTGGGTTCAATCACCCAACCACGCTGTTCTGAATCGGTCAAATCGGGATTGGCAAACTGACTAAGGGTGATGGTCTGGTCATTGTCAAGTGTAACATAAACCTTGAAACCTTTGGCAAAACTACCAGGACGTAAGCCGAAATAGCAAACAGCACCAGATTCATTATATGCAGTCGGATAACCAGATTGTTCAAAACTCAATGTAATGGTTTTGTTGGTACCTTGAGCAGAATAACCCAATGTATTAATGACATAACTTGCATACAGCGGATTGGAAGTGAAGTCCGTACCCTCATCTTTATACGCTTTAATCATAGCCTTCAGAGGGCCACCCTCAGGAGCAAGTTCAGGTTCAAGTGCATAGGGATGTAATGAAACAGTTCCTGCCAAACTGAACACATTGTCTTCAACCACAATTTCCTTGATTTTAGCAAAGTGTCCGGGCTGATTGGGATCTTCATTAGCTGACACGACAAAACGAGCCATACCGAAAATGCTCTTGAAAGAGAACTTCCTTGTTTGAGGATTGTACTTAGCAGCCTTAGGGAACATACCATCACAAATGGTATATCTACCGTTCACCTTTTTTGCATTAAATGCATCGCCAAGAACAAACGTCTGACGCTCATCTGCTTTATCGAAATCTTCAGATGCCATTTCATAGGGAAAGAAGGCAAACATTTCGTTGGAAGTAGCAAAACCAACCGGCCCAGTCGTCTGGAAACTTGAACCAGTACTAGAGGTAACAACAAACAATGCAGTTTCATTGTTCGCTTTGTTAAACACCTTAACCTGATCTGTGACCTCCCAAACATAAGCACCGGTAGTTCCTACTGAAGGGTCGTAATAATACCTGCCATCATTGTCCATCTCCATAGGAATTTCCTCACAAGCGAATGTGGATGCAGTCTCCTCATTTTTCTTGCATGAAGTGACCGTCATAGCAACAAGACTCAACATGCAAACACCATAAATGATTTTTTTCTTCATTTTTCTAGATTTTAATTTGTTGTTTCATTCAAACTCGTACTCACGCACCTGGCACTTCATCGTCGTTGTCAATGACAGGAGGAATCTCAGGTGAGGAGGACATCAGCACCATAGAGGCTTGCATTTCGATCATTTCTGCCACGGGGGCTTCATAGTTCATTTTCTTCATTTTTGTAAATTTTTAAGTTAGACTTTTGTTTATTAATTGTTAGTTGTTTTGTTCAATCCAATACTTCTTCTTGTAATTGACGCTGCAAAAATAATACTTTTTTCATTAATGCAACACAAAAAATGCAATTTTTTTGATTTTTTTTCATGGGACGCATTTTTATTCATGGCCAAAGTTCTTGGAGAATCCCCGCTTCAGCGAGGCTTGCAACTCGTGGAAAGCCGCGCCGGGGAACACTTTAGCAAGGTGGAAAAACTCAACAAAGATGCCAAGGAAGGCATGTAGTTTATGCCAAAGGCGGCGTTTGGGCTTGCGGCGCAGAAAACCTCGGTCACGGTTGAAGTTGCCTTCTTCCATGATGCGGCGATAAAGCCGCGTGGCGGTGGAGGCACTCGCCGCAGTATAGAATGGCATCTCATTCTCAGGTAGGCCAAGACACTGCACCATCAGGTAGCCGAAGGCCTGCCAAGACTTCATAATGTGCATGTCTTTGAAGTAACGGCGGAGCGTGTCGTGGTCGAGTTGGTCGCGGTAGGCATGGAGCGTGATGGCCACATCTGCAATCTGCTTCCAGCCCACACCTGTACTCAGGAAATGATGCCACGCATGGAAGAAGGTGAAGAACACCATGAATTCCTTTGAGGGAATGGTGAGCGGGAAGCCTTCATAGTCAATCTTTTGGGTATGTTCGTGCAAGCCTTCACGCTCGATGGCGGCATACACCTCGCGCTCTTTGCGGTCGGTTATCTCCGCACTGACGCGATGCACTTCCAAGGCGTAGTTGCCAAACTCGAGGTTGTAGTGCTTGTAGTCGTCACCTTCGTTGCCCCAATTGTAGGCCGAAGGCAAGCCCTTGCGCACGCCCTCGCAAGCACGACGGAAGTTGTCGATGCCCACATACAGGTCGATGTCGCCAAACTGGCGCAGGTTAGGATTGGGATAGAGCAATGCCAAAGAGAAACCCTTGAGCACTACCGGTTCCACATCGGAGTCGCGCAAGGCCTTCACCGACATTTGCAGGATTTGCTTCAGTTGGAGTTGCGACACCAGATTGGAGCGCATTTGCGTCTTCATCATGCCAAGCATTTCCTGCGAAGGCTTGTTGCTACCCGTCATCAGCGAGGCCGTACCGCACACCAAGACGTTGGTGGCATGGTATTGGGCCAGTCGTAGCACCGCCTTCCAGTCGATTTCCTCATCGATGGCAACGGGGGTTCCCCACAGGGCAGCCCGCATCAGGGCGAAATATTGTTTCTCTGTCGTTGACATTGCGTTTTTCCTACACCTTATTAATTAATTACTAATTACCTACATTCCCAAACAATGCGATCGACGCTTGGAAGCGTCGGCTACTCCTCGACAATATTTGCCTCTTTCCACGATTGCAACAGTTGATCCACATCCTTTTCGGCCACCTCGCGGGTAATGTCGTAATTGTCAATCAGGAGTTGCACAAGCATATTGGCATCAAAGTCCTTGTCTTCCACCTGTTTCCAAAGGAAGGCGGCGGTGCCGTTCATCGAAATCATACGGTTGAAATTGACCGTTTCTATGCCTTCGGCGACGAGGATGTACTCCTGACCCAAAGTGCGCAATGTGTAGCCTTTCGAAATTCTCATAATTAATTGTCTTTCTATTTCTTCATTAATTTATTCCATTTCCTATGCAGTTTCAGGAGATACCTCCTCATCGGCAGGCTATGCCGCCAAAACCACGCCTTTCCCAATTTGCGGCATCGGCCATCGGGCTTAATCACCTCCAAGGCCTTGGCCAACACTTCCTCCCGTTTTACCCTTTCATTGCCTTTCAGGTTGCCATCGCCCATCAATACCAAAGTCGAACCTTCAACAGCATACACCCGATGCAAAATCATGTGATTGCCATACTTCACCAACACCACATCACCTACTCCAACATTGTCTTCCTTGCGCAGCATCACCCTATCTTCGCCACCTCGAATAAAAGGCAACATACTGATTCCCTGAGGAATGATTGGAACCCTATTGCCTTTGCTCAGGCGTTCTACCAACTTCTGGTCGAGGGCTTCCATTGCTTCGTTCACTGCGATACTGTTTTGTAGCAAAGCCATGCAGCCTCAGCGTTGGGCAGGCAATCGAGCGAATAGCACGGCACCGAACTGACGATTTTCTCGTTGGTGGCATGGAAGCCATTCGCCATCGACTTGATGAAGCGATAGCCTGAGAACGAAACATAAATCGAGGCGTATGCCTCAACCATCGACTGCCGCTTGATGGCGTTCTTCTTGGCCTGATGGAGGTCGACGATGGCTCCGACGGGGACATCAAGGTTGCGGTAGCACGGTGTCTTGCCGCTCCACGGCGTACCGTAGACGCGTGTCACGCCATCCACCACACGAAGCGCGGGGTTGTCGTCGTTCAGCAAGGAGCAACCACCTATATTATTAATCCACAGTTGGCTGTGCGTACTCTTGCCTGTGCCACTCTTGCCGAGGAAGAGATAGCCCTTGCCGTCTTTCATTGTGACTGAGGCGTGCATGAGAAGCGTATCAAGGCAGGCTGTAGAAAGGGCGAACATCAGCATCAAGACCGTATTGACAGAGAACCTGCTGCTACCGAGGACGCGAAACTGCGCCTTGGAAAAAGCCTTGTCGGTGAGCAAATACACCCTTGCAGGCGCATCCATATCGGGAGCAGCTTCCATCAACCATTGCCCGTCCAACTCATACAACTCGATGCGAGGCTGATCCTTGGCTATGCAACTTGCCGTAACGAGTTGTTTCCCTGACATATCAGGCATCTTCTCCACCAACTCAGCAACAAAAACTATCGTGCCTGAATCCTCAGAAAGGAAAGGCTCGTAATGCGCCAACTCCGACCATTCCGCTGCGTTGTCGGGCATCTCAACAGCAAACTTAAAGCCCGCTACTTCATATACTTTTCTCATTGAATAAAAATTTGTGCAAAGATAGGACAAATAATCGTAACTTTGCCAAATTTTTGGAAATTCTTATGAAGAGCAAAGAAAAAAACTCACCTGCACTCTCATCCATGAGAGGGGTTCTATTGGCCGCTTTGAGTGGCGGCTTGCTTACCGCTGCATGGCCCACTTGGGGCATCGCTCCGTTGGTATTCATCGGGTTCGTCCCGCTTCTTTTGATTGAAGGTCGCATTGCCCAAGGCGAAAAGGGCAAACTGTTCTGGCTCTCGTTTCTCGCTTTCCTTGTCTGGAACGTGGCCACCACTTGGTGGGTTTGGAACGCCACGCCTGCCGCCATCGCCGCATGGGTGCTGAACGCGCTCTTTATGTCCATCGTTTTCAATGTGTTCCATCTCACAAAGAAAAAGGTGTGCAACAACCCGTGGGGCAATCTCTTCCTTATCCCCTATTGGCTCGCCTTCGAATACCTCACCTACCTTTGGGCAGCCAAATGGCCTTGGCTCAATTTGGGCAATGTCTTCTCCTTGCGAGTGGAATGGGTGCAGTGGTACGAATACACGGGCGTGGTCGGTGGAACGCTTTGGGTGCTATTGGTCAACATTTTGATTGTCAACATTATCCAATTCTTCAAAGCGAAAAAGACGAAACCGATATTCATCAGCATCGGCCTTGAGGCGGTGATTCTTCTACTGCCCATCCTCCTCAGTACATCGATGTACAAGCATTACGAAGAGCAAGGCACCGACACTGAAGTCATCGTCGTGCAGCAGAACTGCGACCCTTGGAACGAGCAATTCGACCATCAATTTGACGCCCAAGTCATACAAAACAACATTAATCTGTCGCTGCCCTTGGTGACACCCAAAACGCGCTTCATCGTCAGCAGCGAATCAGCCATTCAGGAAGGCATTTGGCTGCATGAGCTGGATCAATCCGATGCACTCACTACTTTGCATGACTATGTGAAACGCTTTCCACAACTGGCTTTCGTCATCGGCGGAACCACATACGAATGGGTGCCAAGAGGCATGGAAGACGATTTTCCAGCGCGGCAAATTGAAGGCACCAACCACTATTATTATTGCCATAACTCTGCACTGCTCATCGACACGACTAACCTGCAACTGCACAACAAGTCGCAACTCACACCCGGTGTGGAGGCCATTCCCGAGTGGATGGGTTTTTTGAAGAACTACAGCATCACCATGGGCATTGCTCGAGGCACACTCAAGACCGACCCTGAGTCTAAAACCCTAAACTTCAATGGCCACAAGATTGGCGTACCCATCTGCTATGAATCGGCTTTCGGCGAATATGTCAGCACTTTCTGCAAAAAAGGAGCCGACCTGCTTTTTGTCATCACCAACGATGGCTGGTGGGGCGACACGCCGGGCTATCGACAGCATTTCGAGTTCTCGAAACTGCGAGCCATCGAAAACCGTCGCTGTGTGGCCCGCTCGGCCAACACAGGTCGCTCCGGGTTCTTCAACCAGCGCGGCGACGTGCTTCAACAAACCCAATACTGGGTGCCTGATGCCATCAAGGCCACGCTGAAAGCCAACACGAAAATCACCTTCTATGCCAAACACGGCGACTACTTGAGCCGCATTGCGGTTTATCTTACTTTTGTGCTGCTCATCACCCTGATAGCCAAAATATTGTTGGGCCTTGGCAAAAGCAAGAAAACCTCTTCACGCAAGAAAAAGAAATGAGCGGCACTGATTGTCATCTTTCTTTAGGCCCTTTCCAAGGCATCACCGATGCGCCGTTTCGCAATGTTTTCAAGCGGCATTTCGGCGGCATCGACAAGTTTTATACGCCATTTTTCACAGGTATTCACAAAGAAGAACACGCGAAAAACCTGCAAGGCGAGGAAATCGACCCGAAATTCAATGATGTTGAAACTTTGACACCACAAATCCTCAGCACCGACGCGGAGGAGATTTTGCGCTTCGCCAAACAATGCAAACAACTGGGCTACAAGGAAATCAACCTTAACATGGGTTGCCCATTTCCACGAGTGGCCAACAAGAAACGCGGCTGCGGCCTGTTGCCCTATCCTGACATGGTGGAAGCGATGTTAGAGCGGATTTTTGAGGAAATTGACATCAGGTTTAGTGTGAAATGCCGCCTCGGTTATTTCAGCCCCGATGAGATTGAGGCCATTATCCCGATTTTCAACAAGTTTCCTCTTAGTGAATTGATTATCCATCCGCGCATTGGCAAGCAATTGTACAAGGGCGAGGCTGATGTGGAACGGTTCAAACGATTAATACCTTATATTAATGCGCCGCTGGTTTATAATGGGGATATTTTTTCTGTCGAAAGTTTTGAACACATTTGCGAGGCTTTGCAGCCTGTGAACCGTTTTATGTTGGGGCGAGGATTGCTGACTAATCCGTTTTTGGCGGAGGAGATTCGGGGGGGCGCATGGAATGCGCCTGAACGGACGGAACGGCTGCACGTTTACATCATTGACCTTTATGAGGACAGACTGCGCCATGCAGGGGGAAGCCCAAAGGTTTTGGGCAGGATGAAGGAACTTTGGTCTTATCTGATGTATTCTTTTGAAGAGCCGCAGAATGTTTGGCGGAAAATCAAGAAGATTAATGCTTTGAGAGAATACGAAGAAGCTGTTGAAGAAGTATTCAAGTCAATAGAATTGAATTTTTAGTTTTATATTTCAAATTTCAAAATTTACAAATCTCATATTTTTGATTTTTAATAATATACAAAATCAATATAATGAATAGAAACATTATTTTCATATATTTTTAGTATTTTAATATACTATAATTTGATACTATTTAGTATTTATAAAACTATAATTTTGACAATATTTAGTGAATAGAAACATTATTTTCATAGAAATAATGTAGATTCAAATATTAATCGTACCTTTGCGGCGAAATCTGAAACACCATGAAAGAGTTGGAAGACTTGGAAGAAATCATGCGAAGCCATCGCAACAGATTGGCCGCCGTGGGAACAAATTTCCACAGGAACCTCTATTACCACATCGACTGGGACGACCGCCTGATTGGCATCAAGGGGCCGCGCGGCTGCGGCAAGACCACCCTGCTGCTGCAACGCATCAAAGAAAACTTCGGCGACACGGGGCAAGCACTCTATATTTCGTTGGACAACCTTTGGTTCGCCTCAAACAGTCTGATTGACCTCGTGGACTACCACTACACGCACGGTGGAACGCACCTTTTCATCGACGAGGTACATCATCATCCTTATTGGCAAACCCTGTTGAAAAACATCTACGACGACTATCCACAAATGAACGTCGTCTATACAGGCTCGTCGATGCTGAGGATGGACCACAAGCAAGGTGACCTTTCGAGGCGACAGTTAGTGTATCACCTGCCTGGGCTGTCGTTTCGCGAATATCTTGAATTTGAGGGACTTTACCGATGCGAACCGTTGGAATTGGAAGACATTTTGAAAAACCACGTCCAAATTGCCAACGACGTTTGTGCGAAAATCAAGGTGCTGCCCGCATTTGAGAAATATTTGAAGCAAGGCTACTATCCTTTCTACAAGGAAGTGAAAAAAGGCTATGACATGCGCTTGCAACAGGTTATCAATCAAGTGATTGAAAACGACTATCCGGCCATTGACGAGGTGTCGATGTCAACCATCCGAAAGACCAAAAAAATGCTGATGCTTTTGGCGGAAAAGGTGCCGCAAACGCCCGTGATGAGCGAACTTTACGCCGAGTTGGACACCGACCGCAACCAAGGCCTGAAAATGATGCATGCTTTGGAGCGCGGCGGCTTGCTCGGGCTGCTCTCAAGCGAGGCAAAAAGTTTCAAAGGGTTGGCGCGCCCCGACAAGATTTTCCTGAACAACCCCAACCTGATGTATGCACTGGTGTCAAAGCCAGAAATCGGGACGGTGAGGGAGACTTTCTTCTTCAACCAACTCAGTCAAACACAAACTGTTACCTTCCCGAAAAAAGGCGACTTCCTCGTGAACAAGACCTACCTCTTCGAGGTGGGGGGCAAAAACAAGAGTTTTGACCAAATCAAGGACATTGAAAACAGTTTTTTGGCGATGGACGGTATCGAGGTCGGGCATCACAACAGGATTCCGCTTTGGGTGTTTGGGATGATGTATTAATCGAAAAAAGCCTCCCTTTGTACTGTCCCCAGGAAGTTGGACAAAAAACTTTCGGGGATTTAATTATGCGGAAAAAACACAATTATGAAGCGAGGTTGAAGTACATGGTGATGTTAGAGAAAGGCTACAGCATCAACTTCATCAACACGCAGTACGGGATATCCCAAGGTCTTCTAACCTATCTATGGAACAACTACAACTCAGAAGACCCATCAGCTTTGACCCAAAAACGGAACTCCCATCTAACAGTGAAGGAAAAGTCGGAGGTGATATTCGAGTATAGGAAAAAGCACCTATCTTTGCCCAATATTATGTTAGACCATGAGGTGAGCGAGCATGCGATACTCAGTTGACGCCGTCGTTATGACAATGGAGGCGAGAGAGCCCCGCTTACCAAGCCCAAAGGAAGACCGGAAAAAGACCCGGGAAGACAGAAGAAGAAAAAGCCAGAGGAGATGACGGAGTTGGAGAGGCTCCGCTACGAGAACAAGCACCTGAGGTTGGAGAACGCGCTGCTAAAAAAGTGAAAGCCTTGGTCGAAGAAAGGAAGCCCGGCTCAAAGATACTGGTAAGAAGCCATTCTAGGACTAATGCGGTATCACGATGTCAGGACGGTACTCGACAACAAGGGGATGGCACGCTCCACGTTCTATTACCATGCCAAGAAACAGCATGACGCGAACAGGTACGACATCGTCAGGAGGCGGATAAGGGACATCTACGAGACCAACAGCGGACGGTACAGCTATTGTCGTGTCACCGCACAACGGCAAAATGAGGGAATTGCAATCAACCACAAAATCGTGCAGAAGCTGATGGGGCAGATGGAACTCAAGGCAAAGACGAAGAGGCAGAAGTACCGCCTGTACAAGGGTGAGATCGGCAGGGTTACGCCCAATGTGCTCAACCGCGATTTCCACGCTTCAAGGCAAAGCCAAAAACAAGCCACCGATGTCACGCAGGTCAACATCAAGGGGGACAAACTGTACCTGTCACCTATCCAGGACCTGTTCAACGGAGAGATCGTTTCTTACACAATCTCCAAGATGCCGAACCTGCTAATGACCACAAGGATGCTTGACAAGGCGTTCAGCGTCCTTAGCGATCTCAGGGGACTAATCCTACATTCCGACCAGGGTTGGCACTACCAACATTTCAGAAACCAAACCTTGCTCAAACAAAAAGGCATCATACAAAGTATATCGCATAAGGGCAACTGCCTCGACAACGCCATGATGGAGAACTTTTTCGTCCTAATGAAGAACGAATTGCTATATTTGCAAGATTGGAACTCCGTCAGAGAGTTCGAAAACACGCTTATGGATTACATAAACTACTACAACTACGACAGAATCAAGTTGAGACTAAAAGGAAAGAGCCCAGTACAATACCGAACCCTTTGCCATGATAACTAATACTTAACCATCCAACTTCTGGGGGCACATCAAAACACGCGGTCTTTTTTTCGTTATTGGAGATGATTGGGTCAGAACATGTAGCGTATGCCCAAAGCAATGTCGCCCCAACGGAAAGTGGTACTAGGTATGACATTGAGACGAGGACGAACATCCAAGGATACTTGCAACGGAATGGCTGCAAAATCATATTCGATGCCAACTTGTCCAGCCAAAGCCAATGCAAATTTCGATTCCCCTTCAACCGTTGCCATACCAAAAGAAGCTCCCGGACCAATGAACCAAGCAAAATTGTATGGCAGGTCAAAAACAAACTGATAAATTCCTGTAAGACTGAAACTTGATGCATCTTTGTAATTGGCCCAACCCAAATCGGCTTCCAAACGGTTGCCACCCAAACCATGTTGCCACGAAATCTCTGCATTGTAGCCCTGACCACCTCCAAAACGCACACCCAAGTTGTTCTGTGCATTGGCGGCAAAGGCCAAACCCATAACTGCCACCATAATAAGCAATACTTTTTTCATTTTTAAAAATTTTTGATTAATAATTAGTTGATTGATAATTGATTATTCTTCATATACCACATGCAAGAGTAAATCGCCCACCATACCCAAGGTTTCCTTGTCGATATGCTCAAGGTTGTCATTAATGGTGTGCCACACCTCGGGGAAGCATCCGTTGCTGCTGCTCGGTTGCAAGTCGATGATGTCGATGGTGGGAATGCCCGCGATTTGGTTCATCGGAATGTGGTCGTCGCTGACCATTGCTCCCATTTCGTTGGTGAAATATGGCCGATAGCCCAAATCATACGCCTTGCGCCAAACCTTGTTGCTCACCCATGCGGCAAAGCCCTGCGAATAGTATTCTTTCGGGAAGTTGGGGTTGCTGCCGCCCACCATGTCCAAAAGGATGCCATAATAGGCCTTGTAGCCGTAAACATGCGGCGTTTTCGACCAATGCTGCGAGCCTAACGCCCAATAATTGACGCGGTCGTCATAAAACTTTTCGGCATCTTCTTGGTGTGGGCCAAAGTCCTCAAGGTCGAACAAAACGATGTCAACACCCAAGTTCTCTGGCAATGGCTGCATCTTGAACTGACGGGCACATTCGAGCAACACACCCACGCCGCTGGCTCCATCGTTGGCACCGTCAATAGGTTTGCGCATGTTGGCTTCGTCCGAATCGTGGTCGGCAAATGGACGTGAGTCCCAATGGGCACAAAGCACGATGCGCTTCTTGGCCTCGGGATGGAACACCGCCACGATGTTTTTCCCGTCGATACCGTTGCCGTTGAACAATCGTGTCCTGAAGTCTTGCACGATAACTGTGTCGGCGAAATCAGACAATTTCTCAGTAAGCCATTCAGCACAATCGGCATGAGCCTGGGTTTCAGGCACACGCGGGCCGAATTGCGTTTGCTTGGCCACAAACTGATAGGCCGAGTCGGCATTGAAGTTGGGAACGCTTACGGTTTTCTTGCTTTCCTCCTTTTTGCCTTGAGGTGTTCCTTGGGGCTGCTTTTCGCCGCACGAGGCCAGCAAAAGCACGGCCAATATGGTGATGAGGGTTTTCTTCATTTTTGTAGAAATTGGGCTGCAAAAATACGATTTTTCTGTTTTTCCGGCCAAAGTAGACGAAAACGCATTACTTTTGCGGAAAATTCAAACAAGAATCGTGCCATGAATCCCGTCGCCCTTAGATTGCTCAACCAACAACTCATCTGCCCACAGTTCGACCATCCCGCCGAGGTGGTCAGTTACATGGGTGCCATGCAGGCGCAGGAATACCGCATGATGCGCTGGGGCGTGGCCATGCGCACCAAAAAGCCCTCGGCCTCAACCTTCAAAGAGGCTTTTGACAGCGGACAAATCATCCGCCTTCACCTCATGCGCGGCACATGGCAACTCGTTTCGCCCGAAAACTATTGGCCGTTCATCGAACTTTGCGCACCCAAGGCCATCGCCGTGACCAAAGGCTGGATGAACAGCAACAAAATCAGCATCCCAGAAGAGGAAGTGCTGAAAATCAGAGAAATACTCACCCAAATTGCTGCCGACAAAGGAAGCGCGACCAAGGAGGATTTTGTGCAAGCCTTAACGGAAAAAGGCCTCGACATGGATGAACATAGGCTGTCGTACCACATCCGCTTGGCTGAGTTGTCGGGTACGATTTGCAGCGGCGACCTGTTGCCCATGAAAGCCACATACGCACTGACAGCCAACAAGATAAAAACCCAAGCCAAGATGAGCCGCGATGATGCACTGACGCTGTTCGCACGCAAGTATTTCCAAAGCCGCCAGCCCGCCACTTTGGAGGATTTCGTGTGGTGGTCGGGCCTCAATGTGAACGATTGCCGAAGGGGTATTGCACTTTTGGGCGACTTCATCCATAAGGAAAGCTGGAAAGGCCGAGAGTTCTACCTGACCGCCGATGGCCGCACACATGGTTTCCGAAAGGGCAAATGCTTATTGATTCCGCCCTACGACGAATACCTTATCAGTTACAAGAGCCGCGACATCGTCCTTCCCCCCGACCATCGCCACAAGGCACACAACAACAACGGCATCTTCCAGCCTGTCATCGCCCACGATGGTATCATTTGCGGCAACTGGACCCCATTTCGTGAAGACCACCAAGCCGAGTTCTTTTTGGCCGAACACAAGGCCGACATTGAGGAGGAATGGCAGAGGTATAGAGGTTTTTTGGCTGATGACTCGCATAAAAACCGTACTTTTGCAGCCGTGTTGAATTAAAGTTGCATGAAAAATTCACCAATTATTGGCGTCACGCCGCTTTGGGATGCCGAGCGCAAGAGCGTTTGGATGTTGCCCGATTATTTGGACGGCATCAAGGCCGCTGGGGGCATTCCCGTCATCCTGCCCATCGAAATGAGCGAAGAAGATGCAGACCGTATGATGGAAACCTGCGACGGTTTCCTGTTTACGGGCGGTCAGGATGTCGCGCCTGAACTTTACGGGACCAAGGATGCCTCTGGAACCGTCGTCCCCTGCCCTGAACGCGACCGCTTGGAAACGCTGCTGCTGAAGAAAGCCCTGCAAGCCGACAAGGCCATCCTCGGCATCTGCCGTGGGATTCAGTTCATCAATGCGTATTTGGGCGGCACGCTTTGGCACGACCTCCCTTCGCAACATCCGTCAAGCATCGCCCACAGGCAAGCCAAGCCCTACGGCAACCCAACACACAAAGTCACGCTGAGCGGCGACCTGCAAGCCCTATTGGGCAAAGACACCCTCGAAGTGAACACGCTGCACCACCAAGCCATCAAAGACCTCGACAACGACTTGATTCCCTTGGCCGAATCCATCGATGGCCTCATCGAAGCCGTAAAAATGGCTGGCAAACGCTTCGTCTGCGCTGTGCAGTGGCATCCTGAATATATGTTCAAGACGGACGCCGATAGCTTGAAGGTGTTTTATTGGTTTGTGGGGCAGTGCCTATCGTAGATTTCTCTCAATCGTGTTCCTCCAACCAAGGCTCAAGGATGGCGCAATACTTGTCGGTTTGCTCCACGAAGCAGGTGTGGCGCGCACCTTTGAACACTTCCCAGCGGCTGTTGGGGATGTTCTCATAGAGCGAAGCCGCCACCACGGGAGTGCAGATGTCGCGGGTGCCGCTGCAAATCAGGCAAGGTTGCTTGATTTGGTTGAGGCGGTCGGTATATTCAAAATTGGCCAAATTGCCCAAGGGCTGGTATTCGTTGGGGCCCCAGCCATAGAGATAGGCTTCGTTGCCCGCGCGTTTGGGCCGGCGGAGACATTCGGGCGAATTTTCATCAATGCTAATGACATAACGCTCATAGTAATGCTCATTGGCGCGGAGATAGTCGGGGTCGTCCCAGTTGCCGGTGGCTTCGGCGCGACGGATGGCTTCCTGGTCTTCCTCCGACATATACTTGATGAGGCGGTGCTGTTCGCTGGCCCAAAGCGAACTGGAGGCATGGCCTGAAGAAAGAATCACCGACTTGATGCCTTGGGGCTGGCAATCAATGATATAGGCAATAGCCTGCATGGCGCCCCACGACTGGCCGAGGAGGTGAATCTGGTCGAGGTGCAGATGCTCACGCAAAGCGATGAGTTCGTTGATCCAGGTTCCCTGAGTCCACAGTTCGGGATGGCCGTCGAGGTAGGAATTGCCGCAGCCGATCTGGTCGTAGGAAACCACCTGGCGGCCCGTGTCGGCGACGCGGTCCAGCACCTCAAAATAGTTGTGCGTGCTGCCCGGTCCACCGTGCAAGAGCAACAATGCGGGCTTGTCGGAGGGTTCGCCTACAATGCGGTAGTAGGTCTGATAGCCCAAAAAGGGCATGTATCCTTCTTGTATGGGATGTTGATTCATGGTTTGATGTGTTTTTGTTTGTCGGGGCAAAGATACATTTTAGTGCATATTTTTGCAAAAAAAATGCAGTTTAATCTTGCATATTCCAAAAATGTGTATCTTTGCGGACTCTCGTTATAACGATAGTTTATGGAAAGCAAAGTATTATATCACGGCTCGACAAAAATCATAGAACAGCCAGTACTTGGTTTGGGGAATCCGAAAAATGACTACGGATTAGGATTCTATTGCACTGAAAGTCTAGAACTTGCAAAAGAATGGGCCTGCACAGAACTCAGTGACGGCTTTGTCAATAGTTATGAAATCGGCTTTGAGGGATTGAATATCCTTCATTTGAACAAAAAGCCCTACCATATCCTGAATTGGCTATCGATATTGCTGCAAAACAGGACCTTTGTCCTTTCACAAGGGCTGCCTTCTGAAGCAAAAGCCTATCTGCTGGACAACTTTCTGCCCGAATACGAGTATTATGACCTTATCATAGGCTATCGTGCCGACGACTCCTATTTCTCCTTTGCCAACGCTTTTCTGAACAACACCATTTCTTTGGAGCAGTTGCGCAAGGCGATGTTCTTGGGGAAATTAGGTGAACAAGTGGTGCTGAAAAGCGAGGAGGCTTTTTCCCGCCTCACATTCAATGAGAGTATTCCCGTTGATAGCAGCCTATATTTTCCCAAACGGCAAGCTCGTGACCGTCAAGCCAGAGCGGATTTCCAGAATGAAAAAGCGGAGGTTTCACCCGCCGATGCCGTCTATATGATTGATATTCTCAGACAAAAATGGACCAATGAAGACCCACGCTTACAATAGTTTGTACCTTGAAGATGCCATGAACAACCTCGGCACCATGCTCGACTGCACCGTCAATGCTGCGCAGTACGACTTAGTTGTCTTTTACGAGATGTTCCTTTCCAGCGGTGTTGCTTCGCAAATGGAGGCTGGAAATCCCCGTTATCTTTCGGGAATGTCGGGGATGGAATTGATGCAACTGGTTTTGGAGAAGTCTTCTGACAAAACCCTACCCATTATGAATTATACGCCTTTTGACCGCACACCTGAATACTGGGCCGGCTGGGCTTTGGCCTATTACCAATGGTATAGCGCTTATACGTTCCCCTTTATCCAAAAGAACGGCTTAAGTATCAGTACAGTCCTTTCGCTTTACCCCACTTTGCACGAAGCTGACCTCTCCAAATTTGTCCAAACCGCAGATATGCTTATCCAAACGCATCTAAGCACCCGCAAAAACACATTGAAAACCATTCGAAAGCAATCCCATCTCACCCAAAAGGAACTGGCCGACCTCTCTGGCGTGACCCTCCGTATGATTCAAGCCTATGAACAAGGCCATCAAGACATCATGAAAGCCGAGGCACGGACAGTTTTTGCTTTAGCGAGAATGCTGGGGTGTACACCTGAGGTGATATGTGGGTAATGCAAAGCGTTTTTATTCAGCCAAAATAATGCTATTTTGGCTGGATTAAATTCTTTATTCAGCCAAAACGAGGCGTTTTTGTTGTGTTATGGCTGGATAAGGAGGGTTTCTACTGGTCAAGGAAAATTATTACCTTGGATTTTTTCGATTTTGGTCGAATTATTACCTTGGATTTTTTCGATTTTTGGCAAATTATTACTTTGGATTTTTTCATTTTTTATATCTTTGCAGCCGTAAATCAATAAGTTGTATGTATTACGAAAGAATCATAGACCGTTACTTGAGCGAATGGGCAACTCGTCCCATTCACAAGCCCATCTTGCTGCGTGGGGCACGACAGGTCGGCAAATCCACGGCCGTCAGACATTTAGGAGAGAGTTTCAAGTATTATGTGGAAATCAACCTTGAAAAGCAGTCCAATTATATTGACCTGTTTAAGAAGGATTTGGATGTAACGCGTATAGTGCCTCAGATGGCAGCCATGTGTGGCACGCCCATTGTGCCCAATGAAACCTTGTTGTTTATCGATGAAATACAGGAAAGCCAAGAGGCCATTATGGCGTTGCGTTATTTCAAGGAGGACATGCCTAACCTACATGTCATTGCCGCAGGGTCGTTGCTTGAGTTTGTGCTCGACGAAATCCCGAGCTTTGGTGTTGGACGCATCCACTCCATGTATATGTTCCCTATGACTTTTGACGAGTTTCTGCTGGCCAACGGCGAACAACTGTTATTGGACGAACGCGGTCAGGCCAATATCGATGCACCTTTGCCAACACCTCTCCATGAGAAATTGATTGGGTTGATGCGCACATTCATGCTGGTGGGTGGCATGCCTGAGTCTGTGGTCAAATGGGTGCAGACCCATGACTTTTTGCAGTGCCAAGAAGTGCAGGACGACATTATCACCGGTTACGAAGCCGACTTCCCAAAGTACAAGAAAAAAGTGGACCCGCAACTGCTGATTGCCACGATGAAAAGCGCTGCGACCCAAGCCACCAAGAAATTCGTCTATTCCAGGGTGCCAGGAGAATACAAGACAGCGGAAGTGAAAAAAGCCCTTGACCTGCTTATCAAGGCGGGTGTTTTGGTACCCGTTACGCACTCCAGCGGCAACGGTTTGCCTTTGGGCGACGAGTCTGTCGAAAGCATTCGTAAGATATTGTTGCTCGATACAGGGCTGATGCTGAGACTGCTCAACATGACGATGGGTGATACGAGTGCCATCACTGCGCAAATCCTTACTGCTACGGCTGCTGACTTGGTGAACAAAGGCCCTATGGCAGAGATGCTGGCAGGACTTGAACTGCTGCACTACCTCACCCCAAACCTGCACCACGATTTGTATTATTGGGTCAGGCAAGCCAAGAACTCTACCGCAGAGATTGACTACCTTCTTTCGCGGGACATGAAGGTTTTGCCTTTTGAAGTGAAGGCTGGCGTGCAGGGGGGCATGAAAAGCCTTTGGGACTTCATGCGTGAAAAGAAACTGGACCAAGCCGTCCGATGCTCATTAGAGAACTTCGGAAAGTTTGACTATATCGATGCCGAAGCAGAAGGTGCTGTAAGGCATGTGGAGGTTTATCCACTTTATGCTTTATCGCAGTTTGTGACGAGAGAATAAAGAGGAAGATAACCTAAAACATCGTTGGTTTCAACAGTTTTGTCTGGACTGAAAGGCGTCATTTATTGTTCCTCAATAATACTAGAATAGTTTGGAAGAATACTTCTATAATAATCTAAGCAGCCGCGAGGAACAATGATTTTAGAGAGTTTATCGCTATGAAATGCATCTCTTCCAATCTTTATGTCACGGCTATTTATTATTACCCTGTTTAAACATCCCCAAAATGCACAATCTCCAATGATTCGTGTTGAATTTGGTATTGTTATTTCACTAAGATTTAAGCACATTTCAAAAGCATATTGTTTTATTTCAACTAATGAATCAGGCAGGACGATTCTTTCTATACAAGCATTGTTGAAAGCTCTTTCTTCTATCACTTTTACTGATGGCTCAATCACTATTTCTTTCGCTTTGCAACATGCAAACGAATAAGGACCAATAGTATTGGCTCCGCCAATTCTTAGTTTAATTGATTTTGTATCAAGACAAGATATGATTTTTGATTGACTTGAGGAGAAAAGGATTTTATTTTGAATAGTAAAATAGCTAGAATTATTGATGAGATCATAGTTCTTATTCAAAAAGGGGTTACCCTCCATCATACTAAGATGAGAAGGGATTGTGACTTGCTTTAAATTTGTACAATCAATAAATATGCCTTGGCCAATGTATTCCAAAGATTCTGGTAATGATACTTCACTAAATTCACAAAAAGCAAACGCGCCCTGTTCAATTCTTTTAATTGAATTTGGTAAATGTATTTCATTTAGAGATCTTTGCCAGGGAGTAAAAGAAAAAGCGTTTTGTTTTATTGTTGTACTTCCTTCAAGTACGAAATACTTATCCAATGGTTTTGTCGCTTTTATTACTGACTTCTTATCTTTACTATATACAACTCCAAAATCATCCATCCACAAGTTACAATCTTCTAAACTCATCGTCTTTTTTTGACCAGGAAGTCCGTTTTTCTCTATACCCCAAGGTAGCCAAGTGGTTTCAACAGGACAAGGGCGACTGTCGAAAGCATAAACGGACACATGTTTTATGGTGGAAGGGGAATATAATGTTTTTAGCGAATTACAACCAGAAAAAGCAAAATCCTCGATTTCAGTCACTCCATCGGGTATACTGAATTCTGTTAATGAGGTGCATCCCGAGAAAGTGTTTTTCTCTATTGTGTTTATACCACCATTCTCAATACTTACCTTTTTCAATGCTTTACACCCTGAAAAAGCCCCTTGATGTATTGTTTTTACCGATGAAGGTACTGTGATTTCTTCCAAGTGTTCACTCCTTGAGAAAGCGTTTTGTCCAATCTCTTCAACGCTTGTTGGTATAGCGATTATCTCACTTTTACTTATGCACGCAATAATCTTACGCTTATTTTTCGTGTACAAAATACCATTTTCATACTCAAAACAATCAGAATGATTAATAATATTCTTTACTCCTGAGTTTACAAATGGATTAACACCAATTTTTTCAACCGTGTAAGGTATCTCTATTGTTTTCAACGATATGCAATCATTAAAAACAGAGTCCCCTATTTCTGTTACTCCGTCTGGTATATTTATTTCAATTAACGATTTACAGTATTCGAACAGACGATTACCTATTCTTTTAATGTCTTTTGGTAGGGTAATTCGTTTCAGTGCTCGACACCAACTGAAAGCCTCATCTTCTATTACAACACTTTTTCCCTCAAAGATGATTTCTTTTAGATTATTGTTTTCTTTAAAGGCACCTTTGCCCACATGTCTAACAGTATCAGGAATAGTTAGTTCTTGTACATCCGCAACGCTATTTGCAAATGAATAATCCCCTAATTTGTTTACATATGATGGAATCGTTAATGAATCTGAATGTTCTTCATTTGTTGCAGCATGGTGAAAACAATGGATTATGGTCCCCGACTCTATTGAAATCAAACAGTCAGAGTCTACAATAAAATTAGGAGATTTTGAAATAATTGCATTCAGATTACATGTAGCCACAAAGGGGTTTTTACCAATATAAGACAGTTTTTCAGGTAGTGTTATGGCCGCAAGTTTATTGCATCTAGCAAATGAGAAATCTCCAATAGCTATTATGCTTGAAGGCAACTCTATTGTAACAAATGGGCAATGATTACTATCATATTCTCTACCCAACAAAGAATTGTTGTTTAAATGAAAAGCATAGTCACAAATGTATTTTGTACCATCAAGTACCTTATACTGTTTCTGTTCTTGGTTTTTGTATCGAAAATAGTCATGATCTAAACACAAAAAGCTCTGCATTCCGTTTGTGTAAACACCTCCCTTTCTGTCGTGATAATCTAAAGACATCCATGTACATTGTGAAACTGATCCATTTAATAAGATGTCTATTGGCACATCTGCCAAATAAGGAACCATATTAAAACTTAAATGATTAAAATTGATGGGACCATTCTCTGGATCTGTATTGCGTCCAATAATACCTTTAGGCATTGATTTAGCCGCATTGTTATAATCTGCGTCTTTGGGTAGAAATAATCTAAAATCGTTTCCACACCATTCAAATGCGTCTTCTTCAAAAAAGGTCTTAGGATTATCGTAATAACATTGTTTCAGGTTTGAAAAAGAATGACAGCCAACATATTCCATTGAATATGGAATATATATTTCCTCTAAAGCGTCACAGTTTTGGAATGCTCCATAATGGATTTCTTTAACACCCTCGGAAATAACAACATCTTTAAGTTTCTTACAATACGAGAATACATTTTTCGAAATACATTCCACTGTACCTGGAATATATATTTGCCTAAGTGATTCGCAATTTTCAAAGGCCGATTCACCTATTGATTTTGTACACTTGGGCAGAGAAATGTCTTCCAATGTTTCACAACCAATAAAGCATCCATCTCCTATTTCGACGCTTGTCCCTTCAAATACAACCTGCTTAAGTCTTTTGCAAGAGTTAAAGACCGAACCGGCTAAAACCATCAGACTTTTTGGTATTGTTATGCTTTCTATTGCGCTTTGGGTAAAAGCACTTCTGCCAATGCTTTTTACACATTTTGGTAAAACTATGTCGCTAAGCACTTCGCAAAAAGCAAAGCAACCCTCACCAATTGCCACATCCGTTCCTTTAAATATGACTTGTTTGAGTGCCACGCATAGTTCAAAAGCCTCATTTTCTATGATCTTTACACTTTCTGGTATAATTATGCTTTGAATATGGGCATTCCCCGCAAAAGCTTTTTCACTTATTATCTTGATTCCTTCAGGAATTTCAATATTTATAGCATTACCCTCATAGGAAATAAGTGTTTCTTTGTTTCGGGATAGTATTGCTCCATCAATATACACAAAGTCTTCAAGCGATTCATTATGGGCTTCTGCTGACATGACAAACTATTTTGTTGCTTTTGCTATAACGAGAAATACGACTAATCTTTTTGCTTACACCGAATATAAGGATGTTTAATATTGGGGTCTGAAGAGTTTCGATTCTGCATCTCAAAATGCTCATTTAGCATCTTAAACAGGTTCGAAAGTGATGTTGCTCCATAAACTCTATAATCAAAATCAGATTTGTATCTATTGACCAACGCGCCAACTCTACCAAGAAAAACCCACCCTTCTTCCTCATCGCTATTTTCACTTACAATTTTTTTCAGTAATTCAACAATTTCATTTGGAACACTTTGAGAACCTCGAGTATGCAAGGTATTTACTTCGTTTTTCCCTTGAGGTTTAAGGGAATCCTTGTTCTCGATTTCGTTATTGTTATTTTTGTCAATCAAATCCAAACAAATGAACTTATCGCAAGCTGTTCTAAAAGGTTGTGGAGTTTTATTCTCACCAAATCCGATTACAAATTTTCCAGATTCACGCAGTCGAGAAGCAAGTCTGGTAAAGTCACTGTCACTTGAGACAAGACAAAAACCATCTACATTATTTGCATACAATATATCCATTGCATCAATAATCATAGCAGAATCAGTTGAGTTTTTTCCCGTAGTGTACCCGAACTGCTGAATCGGGGTAATAGAGTATTGCAAAGCCTCTGTTTTCCATGGATTAAGCAATGCTGAAGACCAATCGCCATATACTCTCTTTACATATGCAATTCCATATTGTGCAATTTCATCAAATAAAGTTCTTAAATACTTGTATGAAATATTGTCAGCATCTATCAAAACTGCTAACTTTAAGTTATTCTGTTCCATTAAGTTTATTGTATTAAAAAGGGGGCGGCCAAGGAGCCGTCCCCTTTGAGTTGTAATTGCTATTTTACTTTACCTCCTCAAAGTCCGCGTCAGTAACGGTGTCGTCACCGCCATTGTTCTGCGGGCCTTGGTTCGGGTTGCCGCCTTGGAAGCCTCCGCCCATGTTGTTCGGGTCGAAGCCGCCTTGCGGGCCGCCTTGGGCACCGGCGTTCTTGTACATCTCCTCGCTGGCCTTCTGCCACATGGCGTTCATCTCGGCCATGGCAGCGTCGATGCCGGCGATGTCCTGAGCTTGGTGAGCGGTCTTCAGCTTGCCGAGGGCAGCCTCAATCTCAGCCTTCTTGTCGGCAGGCAGCTTGTCGCCGTATTCCTTCAGCTGTTTCTCGGTCTGGAAGATGACGCTGTCGGCTTGGTTCAGCTTGTCGATACGCTCACGTTCCTTCTTGTCGGCTTCGGCATTGGCCTGGGCTTCGTTCTTCATGCGCTCGATCTCAGCATCGGTCAAGCCCGACGAGGCCTCGATGCGGATGCTCTGGGTCTTGCCCGTGGCCTTGTCCTTGGCGCTCACGTTCAGGATACCGTTGGAGTCGATGTCGAAGGTGACTTCGATTTGCGGGATGCCACGCGGCGCTGGCGGGATGCTGTCGAGGATGAAACGACCGATGGTCTTGTTTTGTGCGGCCATAGGACGCTCGCCTTGCAGCACGTGGATTTCAACGCTGGGCTGATTATCGGCAGCAGTCGAGAAGACCTCCGACTTGCGGGTCGGGATGGTGGTGTTGCTCTCGATCAGCTTGGTCATCACGCCACCGAGGGTCTCGATGCCGAGGCTCAACGGGGTCACGTCAAGCAGCAGCACGTCCTTCACTTCGCCGGTCAAAACGCCGCCCTGGATGGAGGCGCCGATGGCCACCACTTCGTCGGGGTTGACGCCCTTCGAAGGTTCCTTCTTGAAGAAGTCGCGGACGATGTTCTGGATGGCAGGGATACGGGTCGAACCACCAACCAAAATCACGTCGTCGATGTCGTTGACGGTCAAACCAGCGTCTTGCAGGGCGCGACGGCAAGGCTCGATGGTGTCGTGGATCAGCTTGTCGGCCAGCTGCTCGAATTTCGAACGGCTCAAGGTGCGGACCAAGTGCTGCGGGATGCCGTTGACAGGCATGATGTAAGGCAGGTTGATTTCCGTCTCGCTCGAAGAGCTCAACTCGATCTTTGCCTTTTCAGCAGCCTCCTTCAGACGTTGCAGAGCCATCGGGTCCTTACGCAGGTCGATGCCGTTGTCCTTCTGGAACTCTTCGGCCAACCAGTTGATGATGACTTCGTCGAAGTCGTCGCCACCGAGGTGGGTGTTACCGTTGGTTGACTTCACCTCAAACACACCATCGCCCAATTCAAGGATGGAGATATCGAAGGTGCCGCCGCCGAGGTCGTACACAGCGACTTTCACGTCGTTCTTTTTCTTGTCCAAGCCATAAGCCAAAGCAGCAGCCGTAGGCTCGTTAATGATACGGCGCACTTTCAAGCCGGCAATTTCGCCAGCTTCCTTGGTGGCCTGACGCTGGGCGTCGTTGAAGTAAGCCGGCACGGTGATAACAGCCTCAGTGACAGTCTGTCCGAGGAAGTCCTCTGCGGTCTTCTTCATCTTTTGCAGCACCATGGCAGAGATTTCCTGCGGGGTGTATTGCTTGCCGTCGATGTCGATACGAGGCGTGTTGTTGGGGCCTTGCAAGACCTTGTAAGGCACACGCTTCATTTCGGCGCCGACCTTGTCGTAGGTCTCGCCCATGAAACGCTTGATGGAATAGACGGTACGCAAGGGGTTGGTGATGGCCTGACGTTTGGCAGGCTCGCCGACCTTACGCTCTCCGTTGTCGGTGAATGCCACCACCGACGGGGTGGTGCGGTGGCCTTCGCTGTTGGCGATGACTTGAGGCTCGTTGCCTTCCATCACGGCCACGCATGAGTTGGTTGTACCTAAATCGATACCGATGATTTTTGACATGGTTTTGTTCTCCTATTTTTTATTTGTTACTTATTTATTGTCTACTTTTCGCTGCTAATCCGTTCCCCCTTTGCAAAGGGGGTCAGGGGGATTAAACAACGCCCCGCATTTTGTCAATCTTTATGCCAAAGGAAAAAAACTGACAAAATGGCAATATTTCAGCTTTTGCAACGTTTTCAGCCCGATAATCTTTGCCAAATTGGGGATTTTTCGTACTTTTGCGCCCTTGTTTTTCCAAAATTCGACATTCATACGATGAAAAGAATACTTGCCCTCACCATTTGCCTTTTGCTGACCACCGTCGCGTTTTCGCAAGACAACAACTTCTTCAACCGCCTGAAGAACATCCTCGTCGTCCACGACACCGTATATATTTATGTCAATCAAAGTGCTAACGACAGCGTTGCTGACACCCAAGACACCCACATCGATGATGAAGACGACGACGAAGATGACGACGAGCGCTCGGAAAGCATTCCCGTGCCAGTTGACACCCTCGACACGCACGACATATTTCGCAAAGTGGTGCTTTTCGACAACGGGACATGGTTGTACTACAACATCGACATGGCTTTCATCCCTTACGCCCTCGAATCGGACCATTGGACTACGGAAAAAGTACATTCCTACAACGACATCGCCCTGAACGACTTACCCGACACAATCCAACTCACGCTTGTAGATTCCATACATCGGTACTGCATCCCCCATCCCGGGCAAATCACCTCACGCTATAAATACAGATGGAAGCGGCCACACCGAGGCATTGATATCGGTCTCCATGTTGGAGATGCCGTTTATGCAGCCTTCGACGGTATGGTGCGTGCTGCCTTGCCCGTCAACTTGACTGGAGGTTATGGCAATGTGCTGGTTATCAGACATCCCAACGGTTTGGAAACTTACTATGGTCACTTGTCACGCTTCATCG
The DNA here is from genome assembly GCA_902780055.1 of uncultured Bacteroidia bacterium. GTDB lineage: Bacteria > Bacteroidota > Bacteroidia > Bacteroidales > F082 > Limimorpha. Next base: position 90,041 of record CACZDU010000002.1, read on the forward strand.
TCAAAAGCGGCGATATCGTCAAGGCTGGAGAATTGATTGGTTATGGCGGTTCGACAGGACGCAGCACTGGACCACACCTCCACTTCGAGACGCGCTATATGGGTCAGGCCTTCGACCCAGAGCGCATCTTCGATTTCGAGAATGGCACGCTCCGTTGCGAAGAGTTCACCCTCAGAAAGCACTACTTCAACATCAATTCGCACTACGGCATGACTGACGCACAGTCGAAGGTGGCCTCAACCAAGCCGCCCAAGGCATCAAAATCAGGTAGCACGGGGAAAGGGAAGCCCGTGTATTATGAAGTGCGATCAGGCGACAATCTCGGCAAAATCGCCAAACGCCACGGCACCACCGTCGACAAAATCTGCCAGTTGAACGGCTTCAAATCAAATAAAGTGCTACAAGTTGGGCAACGGATTAGGGTGAAATGACACAAAAAAAGCGAGGTTTGAGCCTCGCTTTTTTTCTTTTAGGCCTGCATCCAAGCCTCAACGTCTTCGATCTGCAAGGCTGGAATATCAAGCTTGTTCTTCTTGCGCAAGCCGTTGAGCTTTTCGCGCAAGGCGGATGGTTTCTCGGCCTTCAGTTGCTCGATGGTGTTGTAGCCGTTGGTGAGGAGCAAAGTTGCCCAAGTCTCGGCCATGCCCAAGGCCATGAAGTCTTCCTTGGTGGCGTTCTTCACGACCTTCTCGGGACGCATCATCGGGAACAGCAGCACCTCTTGGATGGTGGTCTGACCCGTGAGCAGCATCACGAAACGGTCGATGCCGATGCCCATGCCGGAGGTCGGGGGCATACCATACTCCAAAGCGCGGAGGAAATCGTTGTCGATGACCATGGCTTCGTCGTCGCCGCGACCAGCCAACTTCATTTGTTCCTCGAAACGGTTGCGCTGGTCAATGGGGTCGTTGAGTTCGGTGTAGGCGTTGGCCAGTTCCTTGCCATTCACCATTAATTCAAAACGCTCGGTCAGTTCGGGGTTGTTGCGGTGACGCTTGCAGAGCGGCGACATCTCGACGGGATAGTCGGTGATAAAGGTCGGCTGGATGTAGGTACCTTCGCACTTCTCACCGAAGATTTCATCAATCAGTTTACCTTTGCCCATGGTTTCATCCACCTCGATACCGAGTTGCTTGCACACGTCGCGCAGTTGGGCTTCATCCATGCCCGTGATGTCGATGCCGGTCTTCTCCTTGATAGAGTCAATCATGGTGATGCGCTTGAAGGGACGCTTGAAGCTGATTTCGTTGTCGCCCACTTTCACGGTTTCCTTGCCCAAGACATCCATCACGCAGCGATGGATCATCTCTTCGGTGTAGTCCATCATCCAGAGGTAGTCCTTGTAGGCCACATAGATTTCCAGTCCCGTGAACTCGGGGTTGTGGGTGCGGTCCATGCCCTCGTTGCGGAAGTTGCGCGAGAACTCATACACGCCCTCGAAGCCGCCCACGATGAGGCGCTTCAGGTAAAGCTCATCGGCAATGCGCAAGTACATCGGAATGTCCAAAGCGTTGTGGTGCGTGATGAAGGGACGCGCCGTGGCACCGCCGGGGATGGCTTGCAGCACAGGTGTCTCTACCTCCAAATAACCACTTTCGTTGAAGAAACGGCGGATGCTGTCGATGATGCGGGTGCGGGTGATGAAGATGTCCTTCACCTTGTCGTTCACCACGAGATCAACGTAACGCATACGGTAGCGCAGCTCGGGGTCATTGAATTCGTCGTACTTCACGCCGTCCTTTTCCTTCACAATAGGCAGCGGCCTCAGCGACTTGCTCAGCACCGTCAGTTCCTTGACGTGCACCGAGATTTCTCCCATCTGCGTACGGAAGGCGAAACCTTTCACGCCGATGAAGTCGCCGATGTCCAAAAGGCGCTTGAACACCGTGTTATATAAGGTCTTGTCCTCCTCGGGGCAGATCTCGTCGCGCTTGATATACAGTTGGATGCGGCCTTTCGAGTCCTGCAGTTCGCAGAACGAGGCGGCACCCATGATGCGGCGGCTCATGATGCGGCCCGCGAGGGTGACTTCCTGGAATTGGTCGGGGTTGTTGTCGTCGAATTGTTCCAAAATCTCCGTCGTGAACACGTTCACCGGGAACGCGGCCTGCGGATACGGATTGATGCCGAGTTTATAGAGTTCGGCCAACGAATTTCTTCTGATTTGTTCCTGTTCGCTTAACATGATGCGTTTGAATTTTGGGCGCAAAGGTACGATGTTTCGATGAATTAAACTCAAAAAAACCACTTTTACTTTGTCAAAACTTTTGTAATTTTGCAATCGTATGATTAAAGAGAAGAAGACTTTTGTGAAAACAAACAAAAATAGGGGTAATAATGCCTTATTGATAATGTTTGTAACAAGTCCTATCTGGATTATTCCGTTAGCGTTGCTCGTGGATTATTTAGAGGAAAGATACTCGGCTCCAAAAGTGGAGAAGGTGTATAATTATCCAAGGTATGAATATCCAGATGATACCATTTTAGCTCACCCAGAGAGAATCCCTAAAAAAGGAGAATCTATTATGCCAAGGGTAAATAGCTATGATGGGAACAATGGAGTAGTCTTAACTCTACCTGGTGGTAACAAGATAAATACCAACCTGTCTCCAGAGGAAATCTTAGAACAATTAGACTTGGATTATCAAGATGTCTACGATTACTATGGTGGGGCTGAGGAATTATACTAATCTATCTTATCTTCATTAAAATTTAACTGACATGAAAAAGAACGATTCAACTATTGTGGAAGGTTTTCCTCCATTGATGTGTCATGAGCCTCGAGTATTGATTTGGGGAAAAATACCAGGGAAGAAGTCTATTAGTACCAATGAGTATTATAATGATAATAGAAATCGGATGTGGAAGATGTTGGCAGAATTATCAACACAAAAATTGCCTACAAATTATACCGAGAAAAAGGTGTTATTAGAACATTTGCATGTCGTACTTTGGGATTATTATCAGTTTGTTGAGCGAACTAATAGCACGGATAAAGGTATCCTAAAAGGAACTCCAAAAACTCCAAACGATATTGTCGGTTTTGTTAGAAAAAATCCGACTATAACAAAGATAGCCATAAATGGTTATGGAAATTACGATGAGTTTGGAGAAAAATTACAAAATCAGCTCGGACAATCCATCAAAGTGTTTCGTTTGCCAGAAACAAGCGGTTCCAACGCTTCTTGGACTTTAGAAAAACTGTGTAAGGAATGGAGTGTTGTTTTTGAACTATGAGGTAGCGTTTCAACCAGTGTGCCCAGTTCCAGCGGATTTGCAATCCGATAACACCTTGTATTTCTTTATTATACAATCACTTCGCCACCTCCACAATCTTCTCCCCCAAGGCCAACTGAATCATGGCAATGGTTTTGCTGTCGCCTCGTTGATTTCCTCATAAAGCGCTACCGGTCCCTCGTGCCAAAGCTTGGTTTCCTCTATTTCCAATCTCTTGTACATTTCCGACCGATAAATTCGACGAATGGCTTCCACAATGCCAACGCCAGTATCTTCAGAAAGCATTTCGGCCAACCAACTCACTTTGGAAGGCAACAAAAGATAGAGATTGTCTTGGGTTATTGCTGTCATGATAGTATCTGTTTTGCTTCGATGAACTTAATGGTTGTCAGGGATTTGCTGGTATGGAAAAGGTATTGGTCAACGAGTTTGAAAGTTTTCAATTCCGCAATCAGGTTTTGCTTGTTCAGCAGTCCGCCTTCATACAAGGCAAAGGCTGCATAAACTCTATCATTGGCTACAGGCCCGTAAACAACATCATAATCGTGCGAGAAATGGCGATCGGTGCGGTTTTTCATAACGAAGTCGAGCCACTCTTCTGTAGGGGTATCGAAATAAAGGCACTTCAAATCCGCCAACATTTCGGTATTTAACTCATACTCATTCACATAGCCTCCTTTTCCCTTTGTCTCTTTCATCCTGCGGCGCACCCAATCCTCGGCTTGTTGGTATGAAGTGGTGGCATAAAACCCTGTCCCATAGTCCAAGGTTCGGTTAGATTCCCTGATTTCTGGTTGCGCGACTCGCTCAAGGCTTCCGTGATACAGTATCATGATACTTTCTGTTTTCTAATGTTGATAAACTCTTCAATGTCCTCCAAAATCCATTGGTAGCTTTGCGTGTGCAGAATCTCGTAGTTCTCTGCCAAATAGTCAAGCACACCATATTGGTTTAGTTCTTCAAATGCTTGACTACCAGTCAAATGTTTGGCGTTTTTGTATTGCTCAACGCAAAACGAAACGAAATACGATATTCTTTTTTGCTCGCTGTCCATAAGTTTGTTTAATGCCGCAAAAATAGTCACTTTTTGGTTTTGTCGCAACAATGGGTGAAAAACAATCACTTAATCTTCTCCCCCAATGCCAACTGAATCAGGGCAAACGTGAAATACTTCGCATTTAATAGGTCAAGTTTTCCAACCAACGCAGAATTATCGTACTTTTGCCCTCCAAAACAAACATCACGCATCACCTATGCCAACACAACTTATAGAAAATACGCTTCCCCAAAGCAGCATCCACTATTGGACGAACCAAAGCGACGCCGAGACCAGCATCGTTTTCCTACATTCGGCCTTTATGGACCACACTTGTTTTGATGCGCAAATCGACTATTTCGCGCCGCGATGCAAGGTGATTGCCCTCGACTTGATTGGTCACGGGGCCTCGATTGGCAAAGGCGACATCGCGGAGACATCCAATATGGTCGCGGCCATTTTGGAGAAAGAGAATGTGTTGAAAGCCAATATGGTAGGCGTTTCCATGGGCGCGGTGCTGGCCGCCGACTTCGCGAACAAATTTCCCGACAAAGTGGCCTCATTGTGTTGCGTAGGCGGTTACGACATCAACAATTTCGACCACCACCTCCGGCTCAAGAACAACGGCGAGCACCTCAAAATCATGATGGCGGCGTTTTTCTCCAAAAAGAGATTCGCCGAAATGTGCAAGACCTTCGTCGTGACCCCCGAAGCCCAAAAGAAAGTGGGGCAATTGGCCTTGCGGTTCAAGAAGAGGCAGTTTCGGCACCTGGCAAACCTCGAGAAGTTGGTCAACCAGCAGAAAAAGCCCAAGCGCGATTATCCGCTGATGATTGCCGTCGGCGAGTTTGAAAACGGCGGTTTGGAGGCTTCGCAACAATGGCGCAAGCACGAGCCGAAAAGCATTTACATTGTCTTCAAGGGCGCCGGCCACATCGCCAACATGGATGTCCCCGAGGCGTTCAACCAGGAATTGGAGAAAATTTTGAGGTAATAGACTGTGAATGCGGATAATTTGTAATTTTGACCCGCCATTTCGAAGATTATGCAATTCAAACAAGTCATCGGCCAATCAGCAATAAAACAACGCCTCATCGCCAGCGTGAGGGACAATCACGTTTCTCACGCCCAACTCTTTTTGGGTCCTGCCGGAAGCGGGAAACTGCCTTTGGCATTGGCCTACGCCCAATATATCCTTTGCCCAAATCGCACCGAAACTGACAGTTGCGGCGTGTGCCCCACCTGCCAAAAGATGCAGAAACTCGTCCATCCTGACCTGCATTTTGTGGTGCCGACTGCGGCCACCAAGAAGATAAAAAGCAACCCAGAATCGGACTTGTTTATGGAGGAATGGCGCGAGTATGTCGTTCAGAATCAAGGTTATGTGGACACTTCGAGTTGGTACAGTTTCCTTGATGTGGAGAACAAGCAGGGCTACATGTCGGTGCGCGACGCGGCCTCGCTGTTGCGCAAACTCAACATGAAATCTTACGAGGGCGAATACAAAATCGCCATCATATGGATGGCGGAGAAAATGCGTGTCGATACGGCCAACAAACTGCTGAAACTCCTTGAGGAACCGCCCGAGAAAACCATTTTTTTGCTCATCGCCGAAGATGGCGAGGAGCTTTTGGCCACTATCAAGTCGCGGACGGCCTTGGTGAAGATTCCGGCCATTAATATTAATGAGGTGGAAAACGCTTTGGTGGAACGCCTCGGCTGCCCGACGCAACAAGCCCACAACGCAGCCATGATTTCTGAAGGCAACTGGCTGAATGCCTGTCACTTCGTGAAGGAATCGGAGGATAGGAATTTTTTCTTCACCACTTTCCAACAATGGATGCGCCTCTGTTTCCGAGCGGCCTATCCCGAACTGATCGATTTTTCGGCCAACATCAAAACACTGGGACGAGAAAAGCAGAAAGAGCTGTTGGACTACGGCTTGCGCATCGTCCGTAACTCATTGCTTTTCAACAATAACCTTGCGGAAATCGTCATGCTTCCCGACGAGGAAAAGACCTTCAATTCGAAGTTTGCGCCATTCATCAATCCGGCCAACCTTGCCGGGATTGCCGAGCTTTTCGACGAGGCCATCCGCCACATCGAGCGCAACGGCAACGCCCAAATCATATTCACTGATGTGGGTTTTAAGATGGTTGGACTGTTGAAAAAGAAATAGCCTTATTCCAAAACCTCAATGTAGCCGCCCAACTGGAGTTGGATGGGATTGCCAGCTTCGTAGTAGCGCACATCGTGCAACACCTTGTCGAAAACATAGTTTTGGATGAGCACGAAGTCCTTGCCGCCGTCGATGAGGGCGTACATGCGGTCGCGATCCAAGTCGCCATAATCGCCGCCAAAGTCGGTTACACCGTTCAATATCAACTTCTTGAATGTTTTCATGTCTTGGGTTTTGCCGTCCTTGTCGGTCAAAATGACATGATGCACAAAAGGTGAGCCAGTGATGGAGTCGATGCGCTCTTGCGGCAAAGTGTTGGTGAACAGTGCCTCAAAGCGGAGGTCACTGAACGACGACAGCATATTGATGACTTTCAGCGTGTCGTAAGGCAATTCCTTGTTGTCGCAAAGCCGCGTGAGTCTATACTGATGCTTCCCGATGTTATCGATGCGGAAATTGCCCTCTGGGTCTTCGTTGAAATCAACCTCAACAGACTGAATATCAGTTAAATTCTTCTGAAAAATGGCATGGTCGCGCCAATCATCGGGGTTGGCAGTGAAGCGCGTTGTGATGAAGCCACGGAAACTTGGAATATAAACGATATATGCCTTGTCGGCACCTTCCTTCAGCATGAAAGTGCCGCTGCTGTCCATAGTGGCATCGCCGACATAAAAAACCTTCGTGCGTTTTTCGTGATAGAACAGTTTGATTTTGTCGAACAGGTTGATGCGCGGCACAATTTGGTAAATCTCGACCTTAGTGCTTTGCGAAGCCAATTGCTTCACGATATTGTCGTGACTGGCCACGCTGACGGGCATCTTGATACGGATTTTGTACAAAGTGGTCAAAAGGTACTGCACCTGCTTCGGGTGGGCCTTGTAGGTACCGTTGAGGGTCCAGCCTTGCTCCTGACGCTCCAAAAGCGACTCGCGCTCGCGGCGGTCGGCAAGATAGATTTTCGTTACCGAAGCCGTGTCCCACACCTGAAAATCAGACGATTCGCCCTGCAAGGTGGAGAGATAGCGGTTGTTCCAAATCAAAACGCCGGCAACGACGACTAACAATGCGGCAATAATAATGGTGATGCGGTTGTTTTTCTTCATTTCGGATTATTTTTTACTGTATTTCTTTTTCCTGATAAACGCCATGACAAAACCCAAGGCAATGATGAGGGCAATAGGAACTAAAGTATTGATAACCTGCCATTTGCCTCGTTCTTGGTTGACCTTGGTCACATCCAAAAGGCGCACTTTCAGTTCGCGGGAGCGGATGTCAATCAAGCCTTCGCCGTCGACCAAATAACTGATGGCGTTCTCGATAAATTCCTTGTTGGCGTAGGTGTTTTGCGTGTATTGGTCATAGCCCAAAGGCAACGGTGTCTTGCGCTTGATGTCGATTTGGTTGCGGATAATGTCGCCGTCGGCCACCACAATCATGGCGGTAGGTTTACTCTCCTCCATGAAGTCAGTTGCCTGATCATCAACAATTTCCTGCGGGATGCGGTTGGCATACAACGACGGGAAAGTGCCCTTCAGCAGGTAAGCCACATTCTTTCCTTTTGAACTGAACATGCGCCTGTCGGGGGCTTGGCGCAGCATGGCCAAAGTGATGAAAACCGGCGCGCCCGACACCTTAGTATAATCAGAAGTCTTGAGCAACGGAATCTGTTCGATGCCGTTGGCCGAGGTGGTGGCATCCATCGAACTGACGAAATCGGCCTTGATGGCGTTCATGTGGCGCACCATCGGGTGGTCGGAAGCGGCTTGCAGCAAGGGAAAATAGAACCAACGGAAAAACTCCAACTGGGCTTGTCCGGCCATCTGACCCGTGCGGACGGGCAAGGCGGCGCAAGTCAAATCGAGAAGCAGGTCGCGATTGAGGCGCACACCGTATTTGAAAAGCATGTCGTCGAGGTTGAGGTCTTGCTCCAAACCGATGGTCGACTCTTGGCTTTGCAGGCTGTCCATTGTGGCATAAACGGGTTCGACCAACCACAACACCTTGCCGCCGTGCATGATATATTGGTCGATAAGGAACTTGTCTTTTTCGTCGAAAGGCTCGGTCGGTTTGGCGATGATGATGGCGTCATACGAGGGGAAAGCCTTCACATCCTTTTCCTCGTTTTGCGTGCGGTGGATGAGCGCATCTATTTTGCCGTCAATTTGAACGCGACCCACATTGTAGTTTTGCGCCAACGACTGCGCAATGTCGTACACTTCTTGTTCGCCCAATTCGCCATGACCTTCAATGAAAGCAATGTTGGGTTTCATCATCCGCGTCACCTTCTTGACCGCATCAATGAGGCGGAATTCGAGGTTCTGCATTGAGGCGTTAAGCGCGTCTTCTGATGACTTACCCAATTGGTTTTCAAGCAAATCGATGGCAATTTCAGTATCATTGCGGTAACTCACCAAGGCACCTGGCCAAATCACCAACTCTTGCGAAGAACCATCGTTGTTGCGAACGCTCACATTGGTAGGATTCAGACCAGCCCTATACAATTGCGTGCGTATTTCCTTGATTTCGGCAGGGTCGTTGCTCTCGGCAGGATTAATAAACTCATAATCAATGTATTTCGTGTAGGCACGAAACTCGTCCAACATCTCTTTTGTTTCGCGGCGCAACTTCTTGAAACCAGCCGGAAACTCGCCTTCGAGATACACCTTGAAATAAACATAGTCATTAAGTCCGTTGAGAATCTCCTTCGTCGTGGGCGACAAGGTGTAGCGTTTCTCGCTCGTCAAATCGAAGCGGGTGAACACAAACGAGCCAATCACATTGACCAGCACGACAATCACCACAGCAACCACGAAGGAAACTATCTGGTTCTTTTTCAAATTCTTACGCTTGTTTTCCATCTTTCACCTCCTTACCATTTGCGGCTTGCCAAAACCAATTTCGTAGCACTCAAAAACAGCGCTATCACACTCAAGAAATACAACACATCGCGCGTGTCGACCACGCCACGACTCAACGAACTGTAGTGCGCGTTCATACCCAACTGCTGGATGAACAAATCGACTTTCCCGAACAAGGAAAGCGAATAGATGAACTCAAAACCAATCAAAAGGAATCCGCAGAGGAAAACCGAGATGATGAAGGCCAATATCTGGTTGTTAGTCAACGAACTACAGAAAATCCCGATGCTTACGAAACTTGAACTCAGGAGAAACAGGCCGATATAGGAGCCCCAAATGCCGCCGATGTCGAGGTTGCCTTTGGGCAGGCCTAATTGGTAAACCGAGTAATAATAGACGAATGTCGGAATCAAGGCCAGCAAAACGAGCGCGACACCCGCCAAAAACTTCGCCCAAATGATTTGCCAGTCCGACAAAGGCTTGGTAGTCAGCATCTCAATAGTGCCCGTGCGGTTTTCTTCGGCGAAACTGCGCATTGTCACGGCAGGCACAAGGAAAAGGAAGACCCACGGCGCAAGGATGAAAAGGCTGTCGAGGTTGGCGTAACCATAGTTCAGCACATTGAAATCGCTTTGGAACACCCAAAGGAACAAGCCTGTGATGAGCAGAAACACCACAATCACCATGATACCTATCAGCGAACTAAGGAAGTTGCTGATTTCTTTCTTAAATAAGGCGTACATGCGCGTATGAATTTTGAGGTGCAAAAATAGGAAAAATGTCGGTACGCTGTACTACAGACGCTTTTTGCCTGAAAAAAATCCATACCTATTCATCATGTAATTTCGGGCGAAATCTATGTATTTTTGGTGAGATTTCGCCCGAAATATCTACTTTTTGGGCGAAATCTATACAAATTGCGGTAGATTTCGCCCGAAAAGTTTGGTGGATACATCGATTTTTTCGATTCGTTTCATTTTGGCGGGGGTTCCGCAAAGTTCCACCACCCGCCTAATATCCCGTCACCCCTAAAGGGGTTCCCTCGCGCCTCGCCCAAGTAGGGACGGCGGACATTAGGCAGGGGTGGAATGCAATGGAACCCCTGCCGACAAAATACAAATTCCGAACAAAGCCCCGGCGGGGCGAAAGGAAAAAAAGTAGAGCCGCACCATACGCGGCGCGGCTCCACAAATCAATCAGGTTATAAATCATTCCGCATTGCGAACCAAACGGACAGATAATCCTGCATGACGGGGGCTCGAAAACATATAAATATCCCCACCAAAAGTGAAATTCACAAAAGACGCAGAACTCCCATTGGATGTGGATGACCAGTAATTACCATACATATCATTCCCCCACCACACAAACTGATTCAATGATTGTCGCAAGTATGCACCAGGGAGGAATACTGCACCATTGACCTCAAGAATATCCGTCCAATCAGTAGCAGTAATACCATCCTGACCCCAAATCAATCCTATGTTCGTATGATTTAACGTATAGATAGCATTGCTCCAATTGTCAGGCAATATAATCAAGCCCTCCACATCATTAACATATGCATGAGCCCATCGCATACCAGAAGTAGTGGTGCGTGTATTAAGGACATAGTTCCATTCAGGTTGTGTTAGTGTACGCCAACCAGAGTTCTCAAGATTGCCACCATTACTAATAGCATTGTAACCCCAATCCGCTTGACCATTTTGGTCGTAAAGATTATACTCACTATTGCCATAAGCATAGTAGTCTTCTCCGTTTTCACTGATGCTCCAGGGCTGATAGCACACAGCACCATGATTGTAGCCGCTCGTACCCCAACCAAAGAGATCAATCCAACCAGAATAAGTTGATGAAATCAATGTGTTGTCACATTTTACCCCATTTTCATATACTGTGCCACATTCCTCTCCGATATGATAATTGTATTGGGTTTCTGCACCTCCTACAAAATCCCATTGGTTTTCCGCAAAACGCCAAATGTTTGTCGAGGCTTGATATTGCAAGTTGCCTTGTGAAAAATAAACTTGGTCACCGTTAGCATTGATGGTGAACAAACCATTAATAGCCCCTTCGGGAATCTCAGGCACACCCGTAAGCGTAGTGAATGTCACATCATCTCCATAACTCGTTCCTTCTTCATTCGTGGCGTAGGCATGTATGGTGTAGGTGGTATTCGGGGTTAAACCTTCCAAAACTACCGAGAAAGTATTGTTCGTTGCTGCAACAACCACGCAGGTCCAGTCTTCATTTCCAATCTTGTAGCAAATGCCACTCTCCTCAATAGTGCCATTGCCTGTGTCGGTAATCGTTCCGCCCACGGTTGCAGTTGTGGCAGTTATTCCCGTCACTTCAGCAGTCGTCACTGCAGGAGCGGTGATAATGCTTCCTGTAATGAAAGTCAACACTTCACCATAACCCGTACCCGCCCCGTTAGTGGCGTAGGCACGCACATAGTAGGTCGTGTTTGGATTCAGTCCTGTCATCTGTGCCGAAAACTCGCCCATCGTCACATCCGAAGCGATATGGTCGCCTGCAATTGTCGGTTCTTGGTCAGTGCTCCAGCACAAGCCACATTCTATGATTGCATTACCGCCGTTGCTAATGATTTCTCCACCACCAATGGCTGTCGTAGTAGTGATATTAGTAATTTGGGCAGTCGTCACATCTGGCAGTTCTATTGGAGTCGGTGTTTCGCCAATCAGCAATGGATTGAAGCACTTCACATGGTTGCGCTCAATTTGTGCCATATTGGTTTCAAGGGTCTTTTCTGCAATGACATTTTCACCGTCAAGCACTTCCATTGTGAAGCCCTGACCGAGTGCCCCTACTGGTAAGATGATGAAAAATTCCTGCGCGGTGGTTGTGCTAGTCAGAGTCACATCGCAATTCAAGGTGACGGCATTTGTACCAGCGTTGCCTTGTGTGGCTACCAATACAGGCTCGGCTGCCGTGCAATCGGTTTCAAAAGCACCGTTCAGTTTTTCTCCTTGTCCGCCTGTGATTCGTATACCGCTCACATGAACATTGTTGCCCAACAAACGGATATTCAACCCACCACAAAGATTCTTAAACAGCAGGTTCTCATCTGAGGAATAGGCCACCATCGGGTTTGCTCCATCGGCGAAGGTTCCCGTTTGGGTCAAGGTTTGCGTCGGCTGGAGATCGAATGTCACCGTCGTTCCATTAATGGTTGCATTTTGAGGATAGGCCGCAACAAACGGGCCTGTCATCTCAAAACCTTCAGTGGTGTGAAAAGTGGCACAGGCCTCTCCCGCACCAGTTTGGATGGCAAATTGTGCTGAAACATTTTCGCCATTGACAATGACAATCTCGTCGTCATTGAGCCATTTGATTTGGCCTGTCTCCGGGTTGATAATGGTACGGTTTGGGAATCCATGTTGCTCCATACAGGCCGACAGGACGGCTTCATTGTTGTTATGCTTGTCTTTGTTGCACGAGGCGAGTACCATCAAGCCTAACGCCAAAACCATTGTTGAAATACGAACTTTCTTCATTGCGCATTGGATTTTACGGCCAATTGACATCGGTCATGTTCATACTTTCAATGCATCCGCGTGTGCCGCCCTCGCCAGAGGCGCACAAGATACCTTGACTTTCAACAACTACGATTCCCATCTTGGGAGCTTCGTAGGTTCGTCCTTTCGGACTGAATGATTGTTTGTGCATAGTGAAATATTTCTTTTTGTTTGCCCCTCGGCTCAAGGAAGCATGTTTGACTTTGATAGGTGAACAGAGCGGAGCCTCCCAAACTTATCCTTATCTCAATCGGTTGGGTCTGGACTCCCACAAGAAGGAAGATATGAATCAAGGACTTGCTCCGCTGATTATGTTGTGTATGATTAGACGCAACATAACAGCGAAAGCAACCTCTTCTCTTAACCTCCTCTTGCGCGAATTGTCCAGATTCACCGATTAGGAATAAAGCGAAGAATGCGCTTTCTCTGGCCACTCCGATTTTTCCCAGAATGGCAGGGCAAAAATAGGGAAAAATTGAAACATGCAAACCGATTTTGGAAATTTTTCTAAAATTGTACTCGCTCGCTTCCCAATGAGTCAGTGAATGAAATCCTGAAAACCGATGGAGACGTGGGATTACAAAGGACGAGATTAAAAACCACAAAATCAGCCAATTGACCGTAGACAAGCCTGACAGCGAGAAGAAAGAGGCCTTTTTTGAGCGGAAACAGTTTGAATTTTTCCTATATTTGCAACCTCAAACGAATAAAAAACCAGAAAAAATAAGGAACAACACATTATGTATCAAATTTTTAAAGACCAACTCGAAAAATCGAAACTGATTCTGTCAGGAGTAAAAAGGAACCAACGCTTGGGTCGGGAGGCCGGCGTGGAGGAAAGCGTGATACAAAAAATGGAAGAAGACTGCAAGCGCTTGGAAGCCCTTTCTGCCGAAATGGACAAAATTCAAGAGGAATTTCGCAAGAAAGGTGAAGAAGCCCACAAAGCCTTGAACACCTTGAAAGACCGTACCCAAACGGTGAAAAAGGCCATCAAGAACAAGTATGACCAAACATGGTGGGTCAAGTTCGGCATCCCCGACAGGAGATGACTTCTTCCATCAAGAATTAGAATTAAGAGACCGTTTCGTTAGAGGCGGTCTTTTTCGTTTTGACAATGATTTTTTGCTCGCCCTTTAAAGTAGTGGCAAACAGATAGATAGCATCGCCGTCACCGATTTTCAGAGCCTTGCGCAACTCAGCCACCGAAAGCGGAAAATTGCGCACGGCAATGCTCGCCTTGTCCACATTCTGAAGCAGGGTTTGTTTCACCTTTTTATTATAAGGTGCCCAACCTTCCACCTCGAAAATGCGACCCGGAAAATCGGAAATCAAGTCTTCAGAAGTGTATAAATTGCTGTTTTTATGCAATTTGAAAACATCAAAACGCTGGGTTAATAGTTTGAAACAACCCGCCTTCATCACGGCGGGATTGGGTTCGTAAAGGTATTTCAACACGCTTTCAGCAAGTTTTCCGGAACTGTTCCGCTCCTCCTCCATCGTGAAACGCACTTCTGGCTGCTCCGTCAACAAATTGACGCAAACGAACTGAATTTCACCCTGATAGCCACGCTCCAAGATGAAATCCAATTCCTTGCACTCGTTTGCGACGGCCACCACATGCAACTCCTTCACATGGTGCAACTCCTCCAAAGCCTTGCTGATGTCAAGCATGGGAGACAACTTAACCATCACTTTTTCAGCCTTTTGCAGAAGCAAGTCCTGCAAATCGGCCACATTGGGCGTGCAGTCGGCAATAGAAACGGTCTTGCGGCCATGTTCATCCCTTCGGGCAGGGTCGATGAAGATGCAATCTTTTGGTTCGCAATGGTTTATATAATCCTCCGCCTTTTCATTGTGAACTTCAATCTTCGTGTTCAAGACAGAAAAATTGTGCCTTGCCAATTCGCAGAGTTCTTCTTGCCGCTCCACATAGTCGGTTTGTCGAAAATGCTGTGAAATATAATAGGTGTCGATGCCCAAGCCGCCTGTGAGGTCGGCAAAAGCATTGCCTTTCAGCAAATTGGCCTTGCATTGCGCAGTAGCCTCCGATGAGCATTGCTCGATGGAAAGGTGCGCCGGAAAGAGCAAATCTTCGTTTTCGCTCCACTCCGGCACTTTCTTTCGCAACAACTGTCGGGCAGCTATCTGCCTCAGTGCCAATGAAAAGTCAGTGCCGACGGATGCCTTCTTCAAGGCAAGCGTCGGCACATCGGCGTTCAGGTTTTCCCTGATAAACTGTTTGGTCGATTCGTTCAAATCTTCTTCAAATTGACCACTTCCAAATCGGTGAGGAAACGCCACTCGCCGCGAGGAAGTTTGTATTTGTCGAGACCAGCGAACATCACGCGGTCAAGTTTCGTCACTTCGTAACCGAGGTGTTCAAAAATACGGCGCACGATGCGGTTGCGGCCCGAATGGAGTTCGATGCCAATGCTCTTCTTGCTGTCGTCGTCTTGGTCGTATGCGATACTGTCGGCAGCAATAGGGCCGTCATCAAGTTCGATGCCCTCAGAAATGCGAAGCATGTCGTTCTTGGTCAAAGGCTTGTCCAAAATGACATGATACAATTTCGGGACTTCACTGCTCGGATGGGTCAACTTTTTGGCCAAATCACCATCGTTGGTAAACAGCAACAAGCCAGTGGTTTGCTTATCCAAACGACCCACGGGATAAACGCGCTCAGGGCATGCGTTCTTCACGAGTTCCATCACCGTGTCGCGCTCATACGGGTCATCGGAAGTGGTGATGTAGCCTTTGGGCTTGTTGAGCAGGATGTAGCGGAGTTTCTCGCGGTTGAGGGTCTGGCCGCCATACACCACCTTATCCTCAGTCTTCACTTTATAGCCCATCGTGGTAATCACCTCGTCATTCACCATCACGCAGCCGGCCTTGATGAGGTCGTCGGCTTCGCGGCGTGAGCAGATGCCACAGTCGGCCAAATACTTGTTCAGGCGGATTTCGCCAGTGGCTTTCGGGCGGTCATACAACGGGTCTTTTTCGCGAACATAGCCCTTGCGGCCACGGCGCGGCTCTTCCTCGTCATCGAAACGGCGACGGTCGCGGGGACGGTCATCGAAGCGGCGGCCACCACGCGGACGGTCGTCATCGAAACGACGCCTTGGACGGTCATCGTCATCAAAGCGACGGCGCGGACGGTCGTCATCATGGAAACGACGCTCACGCGGCTTGTCGTCGTCGAAACGGCGGCGTGGACGGTCATCATCATCGAATCTGCGACGCGGACGGTCATCGAAACGGCGTTCTCCGCGAGGTCTTTCATCATCAAAACGGCGCGACCTTGGACGGTCATCGTCATCAAAGCGACGGCGCGGACGGTCGTCATCATGGAAACGACGCTCACGCGGCTTGTCGTCATCGAAACGGCGGCGTGGACGGTCATCATCGTCAAACCTACGACGCGGACGGTCATCATCATCGAATCTGCGACGCGGACGGTCATCGTCGTCAAAGCGGCGGCGCGGACGGTCGCCAAACTTGCGGTCGCCGAAACGGCGGTCGCCACGGTCATCAAAGCGGCGTTCACCTCTCGGCTTGTCGCCAAATCTTCTCTCTTCTTGCCCTTCCTCGTCACCATCGCGGTGATAGAATTTGAAGGACCTTCTCTGTTGGAACTCTTCCGGTTCCCCAATTCTGGTGCGCGGACGCTTACCAGATCTTTCGTTTTCAGTCATTTATTAATGTATTAGTGTTGTTGAAATTGGGCGGCAAAGGTAGGAATAATTTGTGAAATTCCCCCTATTTGCTCAAATTATTAATGCAAACTCTTGAAAAATCACGTTTCAAGTCGTTGATTTTCTTTTCCTTCAGTGCCTCAAACTTCCTAAATGCCTCGCTTTCAGGAAACATCGGCCTGTGATGAAGCATTTGTTTTAATTCGGCGGCGGCTTGCATGGCGGGTTTTTCCTTCGGGTCAATAGCGAAATCGGTGAAACGTTCCCAAATGTAACGCACGGCTTGTTCAGTTGGGTGTACCATGTCCTCTTTATAAAAGCGGTAATCGCGCAACTCGTCCAAAAGGATTTCGTAAGCGGGGAAATAATGGGCGTTGTCAAATTGCGTACATACTTGATTTACAGCCAACAGCAAAGCTGCCTTGCTCAGCTGGTTTTCGTGCAAGCCGTCTTTCAGATGACGCAAGGGCGACACGGTGAAGATGAATCGCTTGTCGGGATGGGCTTGCAGCATTTTTGCGAGACAATCCGCCGACTGCTCCATGGTGAGAAACTCCCTGTCAAATTGTCGGGCAGGCAACTTGTGGCAATTGGCGACCACTTTTTGCGTTTCCTTGCTACGGAAAACCCAAGAAGTCCCCAAACTGATAATAATCCATCTTGATTCCATGAAATGCTCGTGAGCCGCTTTCAGGTTTCCGTTCACCTGTTCCAAAAGCGCAGTTTCAGAGATATTCCAAAACGCCGTGTTGTGGCTGAAAGTGCAGTATTGCCCCTCGCCTACTTTTATCACTTCCTCAGCAATAAACGGCTTTCCTCTATGCAACCGCTCCATCGACTGCGCTATGCTGGCAGGATTATACAGCACACCGAAAGGATTCACCATCGCATTGAAACCCAATCCTTTGCAGATGCCACCCACCTCATCGGCGAAACACGAACCCAAATAGAGCAAACCATCGCCATAACGGATGGTTTGCTCTAAAGGCTTGATATTTAGTTTGGTTTGGAATAGCATAGTCCTTTTTCCCCTCACCCCCGGCCCCTCTCCATGTGGAGAGGGGGGTGGGCTATCGCGGGCTGTTTATCATAGTTTCTATTAATTCGGTGAGATGCTTTTTGTCGCAGTCTTCGTTTCTTAACCTGTAGGTTTTTATACCTCTTGATTCAAATACTGAAGTTCGGTATTCATCATATTCTTTGGCCTCATCGCTATCGTGAGCAGAACCGTCAATTTCTAATACAACATTCAGTTCGGCACAATAGAAATCGGCGATAAAGCCCTCAATAACCTGCTGCCTCCGCCATTTCAAGTTTTTAATCTGTCTATTGCGCAACATCTGCCAAACCGCATCTTCACTTTCAGTAGGATTCTTGCGAAAATGCCGAGCAAGTTCAAGTTTCTTAGGATTTATCTTCTGATCCCGTATACTATACCGGACAGACTCCTCCCCCTCTCCGCCTTGGAGAGGGGGTCGGGGGGTGAGGCCAAAGCAGTCCATACCCATAAACTATTTATTCTCCGCCAAAAACCGCTCCACTTCAATCCCAGCCATAGCCCCTGTTCCAGCAGCCACGATGGCCTGACGATAGGTGCGGTCCTGGCAGTCGCCGCAAGCGAAGATGCCCTCAACATTGGTGGCCGTCGATTTCGGCTTGGTGATGATGTAGCCTTCCTCATCCATGTCAAGTATGCCCTTAAACGGCGCAGTGTTAGGCGTGTGGCCAATGGCCTCGAAGAAACCATCCACATAAATGGTGCGCTCCTGCTTTGTGTCACTATGGTAGAGCACGGCACCCTTCAATTTCTTCATAAAGCCTTGTTGCTCGCCGAAGAGTTCCTTGGTTTGGTGTTTCCACAAGACCTCGATGTTGGGCGTGTTCAAAACGCCGTGCTGCATGGCCTTTGAAGCACGAAGCACGTCACGACGGACGATGAGATAGACCTTGTTGCAGAGTTTGGCCAAATAGGTGGCATCCTCGCAAGCCGTGTCGCCGCCGCCAACCACCGCGACATCCTTGCCTTTATAGAAGAAACCGTCGCAAGTGGCGCAGGCTGACACGCCACCGCCCTTGAATTCTTCCTCGGTAGGCAGGCCCAAATAACGAGCCGCCGCACCCGTGGAAACGATGATAGAGTCGGCTAAGATTTCGCCGTCATATTCCGTCGTCACCTTGAAGGGTCGCTGGCTGACATCGATACCTGTGACTTCGCCTTCGCGAATCTCAGCACCAAAGCGCAAGGCCTGCTGACGGATTTCCTCCATCATGTCAGGGCCTTTCACGCCGTTGGGATAGCCCGGAAAATTCTCGATTTCGGTGGTTTGGGTGAGTTGTCCGCCGGGTTGCATACCCTCATAAACGACGGTTTTCACATCGGCGCGGCATGTGTAGATGGCTGCTGTGTAGCCCGCTGGGCCTGAGCCAATAATCAGACATTCAACATGTTCCATATTTCTAAGTTTAGAGTTTAGAGTTTAGGGTTAAGAGATATTTTCGGCAAAGGTAACTTTTTTTTCGGAAAGTGGACAACAATTCAAAAAACATTCGTATCTTTGCAGCCGCAAATGCAATCGGGGTGTGGTGCAGTTGGCTAGCATTCTTGCATGGGGTGCAAGCGGTCGCCCGTTCGAGTCGGGCCACTCCGACAAAAGAGCAGCAGATTTCTCTGCTGCTTTTTTTGTTTTATTGGTATTGTCGTATGGGCCACGAAAAAAGGACACCCACCATTGGATGTCCTTTTTTCAAATGAAACTTCAACAAATCAATACTCCCAGAGGCTCTGCTCGAAATCGAACATCTTGTTCTTGATGCGCTCCGATTCGTAGAGGGCGTCAATGTTGAAGGCATAGGAGTTGATGTAACGGTCGTACACGTTTTCTTCCTTGATGATGTAGCTGTCAAAGATGCGCTTCTGCAACACTTCATCATAGGTGCGGCGCTGAGCCGAGTTGTTGCGGTTGAAAGCGAAAGCCTTGGCCAGCACATCACGAGAATCTTCGTAAGGAATCCAGCAGACTTGTGACAAACCGCCGTCGTCGTCTACAACGATGGGACCCAAAGCGATGATGCGGACGAGGAACTGCGACAACTTCTTGTCGAAATACCAGTCCTCCTTGATGCGCAGACGGGTCACATTGAGCATACGATCCTTGAAGGCAATCTCATTCGGCACCTCCTCGCCGTCTTTCCAGATGACGGGCGGGTCACCAATCTTTGTGTTTTCTCTTTCAAAATCAGCCAAAGTCATCGGAGTCACCATGTCGTCGATGTTGTTCTCGACGCGGTAAGGCGTGATGTCACCGTTTTGGATGCCATCATAAATCACCGTGATGAAGTTTCTCCAGTCTTCGGTCGGATTGATTGGGTAGTAGAACACTTGATTGATCTTCTGACGGAAATCAATCTCCCTAATCACCGTCTTCTTCCACATGATGTTGGATTCATCAATGATGGGCAGCGGCGAAGGAGCCTTTTCGTTCATGATTTGCTGCTGGCCGGAGAGGATGCTGTTCTTCGGGGGCTTGATGTCGGTCGTCTGGGCGTTGAGGCTCAGGCTGCCGAAGAGCACCGCAAGGGTCAACATGGAAACAAGTGTCTTTTTCATCTTATAAAGGTTTAAATTGTTTACTTGATTTCAACACCGATAGGCGTGTCGAGGGTCTTGGTCTTGCCGTCGTTGCCTCGCACTTGGATAGCGGTGAAGAGGAACGTGTCGCCTACATTGGAACCGCTGATGGCATTCTTGATTTCATCAGTGAAGGCACCACTGTTGGCCTTGGCTTCCTTGGTGGTACCAGCCTTGGTCTTGTAACGGAAGGTGTAGCCTACCACGTCATATTTCACACCGTCGAAGTCGAAGTCTTTCATTTCGGCTTCCACACGGTTGGCGGCGAGCAAGGCACTCTTCGAAACCAAACCATTGACCACATTACGGATGATGGCTTCAGGCTTGGGCAGGTCTTTCACGCGGAACTTCATGCTACCAAGGTTGGAACCATTCGAACTGACATTGATGGTCACTTCGTTGGCCTCGCCGGGACGCAAGTTATAAGTACCGTTGCCAGTGGGGGTCAGTGAGCCACTGCTGGCCGAGGCACTGATTGCACCGCCAACACCGCCACCAACGGCAATCGGGTTGTCGATACCGCGATAAACCACATTCATCTTAGTGGCAGAAACCGACACCGCAGGAGGAGCCACCGTGAAGGAGCCGGAGAACGGGAATTCTTCAATCTGGTTGGTGGAAGGATCGAGCATGTCGATAACACCCGTGTAGTTGTGGGTACCAACGCCAACATTCCATTCCAACGGAATCACGCCTTGGGCATTGCTGGTGTATTCTCTTTCGACACCGCCATCGAGTTTGACGCGGGCGGTCAATTGTGAGTTCTTCCAAGCAGTCACCATAGCTTGTGCCTTGTAGGTTTGGCCCGAAAGCAGATAGCCACTTTCAGCGAACACTCTTGCACCGATTTCATCAAAGGTGAAGTCGGAAGCGTGAATGTCAGACATCAATTCGGTGAGGGCGTTCAACTCAGCAGTCTCGGCCTCAGAGATAATCTTGTTCAACAAAGTGACATCAGCAACCAACACAGTATGGTGGAAGTTGTGGTATTCCCAACTGTCCTGAACCGGGTCGGTCATGCCGGGATAGTAGCTGATTTTCGCGCCATAGTAGTTGCCTTCAAGAGGGAGCTTCTTCATTTGGCTTTCGGCATAGCCGTTTTCTGTGAGATAATCTTTCGTACCATAGATGCTGTCGGTAATCAGGCCGACTTCGTGGATGTGTTCAGGACCCATAGCCTTGATGACTTCGCCACGGAAGCGTCTGATTTTTTCGGAAAGCTCGTAAGCCTTGCCGCCATTGCCCGGACCTTCAGGATTGCCCATCATGTACTCGGTCGGACGGTTGTAGTTGTCTCTCGACTTGACCTTGGCGGTATTGACATTATAGATTTTGCGGCCAAAGCGCACGGTGTCGGCTGATTTCAGCAGACCATCAGCGAGTGCAGTGGTGGCATCTTTTTCCTCAATCTTCTTCACCAAGTCCCACTTCAATGCCTCAATATAGTTGATGAGGTCGGTGGCTTCCTCTCTCAGTGCCTGAGCCTGCTCCCAATATGGGCCAACTTTTTCCTTATCCAAGCCGTATTGCTCTTCAAAGGCGGCGTATTTCTGATTAATCTGATTCGAAAGGGTGATGTTGGTGGTCTGTACACCTGCGTTCACTGTGTCGAAGGCATCCAAGATGTCCTTCGAGACATTCATGGCTAACAAGGCAGTATAGACCAGGTACATCATACCGATCATTTTCTGTCTTGGGGTTTCTTTTGCGCCTGACATATTCTTACTCCTTTTTTATGTTAAACAATAGGTTTGAGTAGAATTATGCCTTGATGTTCATTGCTGACAACATTCCACCATAGACGTTGTTCAAAGCGGTCAAGCGCTGCGACAACTGCGTCAACTGTTGGTTGAGTTGGCCGGCGTTCTGTGATGAAGCGGTGAGGTTATCCATGTACTTGTTCATAGTTTCAGTCAACTTCTTGCTGGCGGCTGAAGTCTGCTCGGCACCTTGGAGTTGGAGTTCGTAGATGGAGTTGAGCGACGTCATGCTGCTGGCCACCTTCTTGATGGTGTTGGCATCAAGGGCGCTGAAGTCGAGTTTGCCCAAAGAGTCAGACAACTTTTGGTTGGTTTGGACATAGGCCGATGAGAAGTCGGAGATGGACTTCGTGGCGCGATCCATGGCGTTGGCATAATTGGTGGTGGCGGCCATAGCATTGCTGATGTCAGCCATTTGACCAGCGTTTTCGGCCAACTTGTCGATGCCTCTGCCGAGTTTCTTGAATGTATCTTCGCTGACGTTCATCTTTTCGAACATCTTGCTCAGCATGGCGTCCTCCACGTTGGTGGGAGCGTTGGTCTTGCTGGTGGAACCAGTGGTGGCAAATTGCGTCTTCGTCTTGCCGTCCCAATCTTCCTCTAATTCGACAAACACATTGTCCCAAGCATAATCCACATGCTGAGGCTCGAAGGCCGACATGAAGAAGATTAATGCTTCGATACCCAAACCGAGAGCCAGCATGAAGTCAGCACCAGGGATGTGGGTCAGTTTGAAGTAAGCACCGATCATAACCACGGATGCACCCCAACCATAGAGGTAGCCCATAAAGGTCTTGAACTTTCTCGATACGAGGAATTGTTGGAATTTGCTAAGTTCTTTTTTTGCCATGACAATTAATTTTAGTGTTGTTTTTAATTATGTTTATTTTTAATTTATTGATTTTCAAGATTTATCTGTAAACCCTCGACATTCTCGGGTTGTCGCCCTTGTTGCGGCCCAAGTAAGGCTGGATGCAACGGAAGCCTGTGTAGCAGTTGGCCGAATCCTGATACTGATAGTCGCGGGTGGTGACTTGCAGGTAGTAGGAAACATCCTTCCACGAACCACCGCGCACCACCTTACGCTTCATGACCGGCGGGTCGTCGGCTTTGGCATTGTAGGTGTAATTGGGGTTCATGTCCCAAGTGAAGTTGTAGGAGTTGGGGTCATAGGCAGTGTTGGTCCATTCGGCCACATTGCCTGACATGTCGTAAAGTCCCCAGCCATTGGGCGGATAGCAGCCCACAACAAGGGTGCGCAGACCGCCGTCGGCAAGGTAGTTGCCCCTTCTCGGCTTGAAGTTGGCCATGAAGCAGCCCTTTGCGTTGCTGGCGTTAGGACCGCCCCACGGATAAGGATTCAGCATCTTGCCACCACGGGCAGCCCATTCCCATTCGGCCTCGGTGGGCAGACGGAACTCCGACAAGTCGGCATCCTTGCGAGTACGCAAATAGGCGTTGAGCAACTCGGTGCGCCACACGCAGAAAGCACGAGCCTGCTGCCAAGTGACACCCACCACCGGATAGTTGTCATAGGCTGGATGCCAGAAATACTTCTCGGTCATCGGGTCGTTGAATGAATAGGAATAGTCGTGAATCCAGCACAAAGTGTCGGGATAGACATTAATCACTTCGGAGCGGGCATACACCGAGCGGTCGCTGTAGCCCTGCTTACGGTTCGACCAAGCGCCCTTGCGGTCGACATTAATGCCGGCATCGGCCTCGCCAAGCGAGTAGTCGTTGCCCACCAACTTGTCGTCGGAAAAATCCTTCTTGGCGGCAGCAACCATATCGAACCAGAAATAGGAATAGTACAATTTCCTCGTGTCGATTTCCTTGCGGCGGAAATACCTTTCATGCTCGGGAAGATACATCGGCTCGAGTGCTTCGCGCACCTCGGCGTCTTTGCCGTTCCATTCGATTTTCTCCTTCCAGTTCAGGTGGACGGGGTCGTAGGCCTCGCCTGACTTGCTCTCGGTAATGGCATACCTGTCCGGGAAGTTTTCGGCAAGTATTCTTCTTGCGATGGAGTCTCTGACCCAATACACGAATTGGCGGTACTCGTTGTTGGTGATTTCGGTTTCATCCATGAAGAACGCGGAAACGGAAACCGTCTTTGGCTCGTTGAGGTAGGAACCAGTGATGTCCTCACTGCCCACACCCATAGTAAAGTTGCCTTGCGGGACGAACACCATCCCGTAAGGGTCAGGTTGGTTGAAAGTCTTGTTGGATCTTCTCACTCCAACCAACTCGCCTTGATTTGAATTGCCGCAGGCTGTGAGCAGCAGCGCAACGGAAAACACGAACAGTAGTTTTTTCATCTTCTTGACAATGAGATAATTACTATTTTTACTTCTTTTTTTTCCTATTGAAATTAGGCGGCCATTGCAGATGGCTATACCCATTAAGAACCGCCAAAATTAGAAAATATTATATTCAATCCCTCAAAATTTCCACATTTTTTCCACTTTTTTATTCCGAAACCGCCATTTGAGCGGTTCAAACCGACACATTTTTCAACCCATTTCTTACAAATATCTGACGCTTCTGTAGTCCCTCGGCGTGCGGTCGAGGTCCAGTTTGAAGCAATAACTCAACCCTATCTCGTGCGATCCCGGCACGCCAAGACCCACCATCGTATTAATATCATAAGAGTAAAGCACGGTGATGTCCTTGATGGTCAAGCCTGCCATGAGGCCGACAGACTCTTGCGGACGGTAATTGACACCCAACGAGAACAAATTGTTGTAAACCACGCGTACACTGGCGTTTAACTGCGTTGAAGCAATGTTGCTCATCACACTGACCGACGGGACGAAAGTGAAGTAAGGCATGTCATCGAACTGGAAGGGGTAGCCCGCCAGCAGATAGAAAGTGCGGTCGGTGATGAAACTCGCGCTGCTCTCAGCATTGTCGCTCAACGCCTGACTCATGCTTTCCAGCACATTGACCACCGAGAAGCCCAAATAAAACGAATCGGGAATTTGCCAGAACGCGCCCACATTGAAGTCGAACAGCATGGCACTTTCCTCGCCCAAGCCCTGCAAAATCGGGTCGCTGGGGTTGTTTGGATTCAGTTTCGAGAAATCGACGGTGCGGTTGAGCAATGTGCCAGCAAGTCCGATACCCAAGACGGAACCGCCCAAATCAAGATGAAAGGAATAGCCCAAGCCGATATTGACATTGTTCTCAAAACCGATTTTGTCGCGCATGACGGATAATCCCACGCCGCCATGCAGAACACGAATCGGCATGTCGCCCGTCAGGAGGAAGGTTTCGGGAGCCACAGCATTGCCGTCATTATCGACGAAACCAGCCCATTGCATACGATATAGTCCGAGCAGATTAATGCCTTCGCTCATGCCGGCAAAGCCCGGATTGGCGTAGGCATACGAATTCGCATGATTGGTGAAGATGGGCACCTGCTGCGCCTTGAGGCCAACCGATGTCGCCAGCAACACGGCGATAATGAGGACTTTATATGTGATTCTCTTCTTCAAACGCAACATTATTGATAGAATTGAAACCGCGAATTTACGGAATTAGTATGAATATGGACAAATTAATTTTCAATTTTTTATCTGAAGAGTCTGATGATGTCGTTGCCGTTGGCGAGAATGACCAAGCCCAAAACTATAATTAGGCCCACCGTTTCGGCCACTTCCATGAACTTGTCGGAGGGCTTGCGCCGCGTGATGATTTCGACGAGCAGGAAGAGGATGTGGCCACCGTCCAAGGCTGGGATGGGCAGGATGTTCATCACGGCGAGGGCGATGCTGAGGAAGGCCGTCATGCGCCAGAAGATGCTCCAAATCCATTGTTCGGGGAAGATGCTGCCAATGGAGATGAAGCCGCCCACGCTCTCGTATGCCTTCGTCTTCGGGTTGAAGATGAGTTTGACCTGCTTCCAATAGTCCGAAAGCCCGTCGAAGGTCTTGGTGAAACCTGCCGGAATGGCTTGGATGAAGGTGTACTCCTTGGTTTCAATCTCAAAATAATCAGGCAGATAGGTTCTTGTGTAGGCTCCGATCACGCCCTCGTCGGGAAGGTGCATGGCCAATGCCAAAGTGTCAGTCTTGCGCAGCACCACCACCTGAATGTCTTGGTTCCTGAACTGCTTGACGTTTTTCACAAAGTCTTGATAATACGGAGTTTCAATGTCATTAATGCCGATGATGACATCGCCTGCCTGCAATCCGCCCGCCTCGGCTGCTGAGTTTTCCATCACCTTTTCGACGACGAAGGGGAAGCGGTAGGTGATGAAGTTGGCGTCTTGCTTGCCGAGGAGTTTCGTCAAGGCATCTTCGGGCAGCACTATCGTAGTGTCCCTTCCATTGCGTTCCACCTCGATGGTCTTGGCCTTTTCGAGGATGATTTGCATGGGAATGTCGGTGAACTTCTCGATATATTGACCATCGACGGCCAAAATCTTGTCGCCGTCGCGAAGGCCGAACTCGTATGCCAAACTGTCGACGCTGATGCCGTATTTGTTGACCTCGGCGGTGGGCAGATATTGCTCGCCCTCGTTGGCCAGCAGGCCGATGTAAATGACGAAAGCCAGCACCACATTCATAAACACGCCCGCCACCATGATAATGAAGCGTTGCCAAGCGGGCTTCGAGCGGAACTCCCACGGCTGCGGGGGCTGCTGCATCGCCGACTTGTCCATCGACTCGTCAATCATGCCGGCAATCTTGTTGTAGCCACCGAGAGGGAACCACCCAATGCCGTATTCCGTGCTGTCGCTGCGGCGCCAGTCGTCCTCGGGCAGGGTGTTCAGGTCGATGGGTTCGTAGTTTTTCTGTTTCTTTCCGGCGGCGTCACGATACTCGATGGTCGTGTACTTCTCAGGCACATTCGGCGAGAAAAACTTGAAACGCCACTTGCCGTTCACCTTCTTGCAGCGGAAAAGCGAGAAGCCCCAATCGAAGAAGAGGTAGAACTTCTCGACGCGGGTCTTGAAAGCCTTGGCAGCAAGGAAATGGCCCAATTCGTGGATGAAAATCAGGATGGAAAGCGAAAGAAAGAATTGCAATACCTTTATTAATACAGTCATATTCCAGTTTTTTTGAATGAAAAAGCGTGCAAAGATAGTGATTTTTAGTTATCGATGGGATTATTAATGGTCATATATTCTGCGGGATTGAGTGCGATGCCGTTGCGCCACAGTTCGAAATGAAGGTGTTCGGCCTGCGAAGTCTCGCCCGACTCGCCCAAAATGGCGATAGCCTCGCCCGCCTTCACGTATTCGCCTTCCTTTTTCAGCAGAGTTGCATTGTGCTTGTAGACCGAGAAATAACTGTCTTCATGCTGAATCCCAATGCAATAGCCATTGTTGATGCTCCATGTGGCGAACACCACCGTGCCATCAAGGGTGGCATTAATGATTTGGTCGCCTTCGGAGGCAATGTCGACACCGTAATGCCCCATGTCGGCATTGAACGTACTGATGACCGTCCCTGTGAGCGGAACGTAGAAATTCTTCACCAGCATACTCGGCTTGGTGGGCGGCAGATAGTCGTCGCCGAAGAGGTTGTATTGGTTTTGGGCTTCGTATTCTGCCCTTAGCAGACTGTCTTGCACCGACTTCTTCAGCGTAATCGTGTCGGTAACGCCCTTGGGCAGCGGCTCATAGATATTAATCGAGGCCAAGGCACTGTCGGCGGCAAAGTCGTAACCTTCAACGATTTTCTGGAGGTTTTCGAAATAGATGTCTTTTTTGTGCATTTCGCGGCTGAGCGAGTCGGCACGCAAATTGAGCAGATAGACCTCGCGGTTGAGGTTGGTGTCGGTGTAGCCCGGGATGTACTCGCGCAAAGGCGTAAAAGCGATGATAAATGTGGTGATGATGATGAGCAGCAGCGCCAAACCGATGATGACCAAAATCAAGTTGAGGAGGTTCAACCTGAAATTGAGCATGGGCCGACCGCTCTCATCGTGCGACATGAGAAAATCGTACTTATGGTTGAGTTTCTTCAACGAAACGTTCCGAAGGCTGAATTTCCTCGGTTTTTTATCTTTTGTTTCCGTCATTTTGCAGTTTTATAAGGTATTAATAACTTGCAAAAGTAGAAAAAATTGCGGGATAGGTGGAAAAAAGAGTTAGGGCAAAAACCGAGATTGCGCCAGAAAACTGCATAAATTTTTGGCGCAATCTGACTAAAAATACGAGATTGCGCCAAAACTGCATTTGTTTTTATTGATAATCAGATTGTTATGATATTCTGATTTTTATCTGATTCAATTTACCGCAAAAAAGGAAAACAAAATGCCACAAAAAAGGAAAATGGAAGTTGTAAGTAATTAAAAAACAAAGGAAAAGAAATCCCTATTCTTTCACCACTAATCGCGCCGTATGGCTTTTTCCATCCGCGTCCGCAATCCGCAGCAAATAAACCCCTTCCGCCAAACCTTCCACACTAATTTCATTAGAGTTCCGCACCCTCTTCACCACCTGCCCTAAAGCATTATAAACCCAAACCTCATCAGCCTCAACGCCCTCGATTCGCACAACCCCACTGGTAGGATTGGGATAAACGGAGACGCATTGGCCCAATTCCTCCAGCCCTGTTCCCGAAAAATGCGCAACAAGTTCAGTGTCTTCTTCCAGCTCAAAACTATATGGATTCTCCGTTGAAACCTGATTGCCGTTGACTTCCCAATACAAGAACGAACAGCCTTCATTGGGCATAGCCTCCACTTGCACCATTTTATCCTCACAAGTAGCCTCTTTTAAAACCCTGACCGTTCCCGCAGTTTCATCGTCCGAAACCACCGATAAAACTACGTTTAAACTCTCTTGCAAATTGGTAAACTCACTCCATCCTTCGGCGTTCTGATAGGCTTCCAAAGTGCTACAGGGGACAAAAATCGGAAGGTCTAATGACAGATTACTTTGATTCGTGATGTATTTCAACTCGGGAGGTGTTATGGCTCTGATGACCATTGATTCCAAACGAGTATTCCTAAATGCAGGTTCAGCCACAAAGTTGACAGATTGTCCCAAAACAATCCTTGTAATACCAGTACACGAATCTAACGCAAACGCCTCAATCCGCTCAACTGAATCAGGGATGATTAATTCTCCAGAAAGGCTAACACAATGGGAAAAAGCCTTTATTCCAATGGAAGTGATGCCTTGAGGAAGATTGATTTCGGACAAGTTGATACATCCCTTAAAGCAATCGGATTCAATTGCTTTCATACTTTCAGGAAGAGAGACCTTGGTAAGACTTGAACAATTACTAAAGGTGCCTTGACTTGTTCTATCCCACCCTTCAGGGATCTTAATTTCGGTAAGGCTCGTACAATGATCAAAAATATAGATTCCACTGAGCTGAATGCCCGAATGAAGGTTGATGGCACTGATGTTTTGGCAATATGAAAAAGCCTGACCATAGATTTTTGTAACGGACAATGGTATATCAAGTGTGCCAGTAAGGCTCTCACAATATTCGAACGCTGCATAACCTATCACAGTCAAACTATTGGGGAACTTGACAGAAGTCAGATTATCGCATGACCAAAACGCGTGGTTCCATAATTCCGTCACGCCTTCCGGTATCAAAAGTTCCCCCGAAAGACCTGTACATTGTGCGAAACAGTAGTCGCCGATTATGGAGATTGTATTTGGAAGCTTAAGGTCGGTAAATCCCGTGCAGTCTTGGAATGAACCATAACCTTCAAAAGTATATTCTAGATCCACGCTCATTTTGGTCACAGAATTGGGAATTACAAGTGTTCCTGTAAAACCACATGACGTAAAAGCTTCGGCAGCTATTTCCGTAACGGAATCAGGAATTACTAACGTGCCACTCAACCCAGTGCATCCACAAAACGTACAGCCGTAGATTTTCGATATGGAGTTCGAAAGCGTGAGGTACCCATCAAACCCAGTGCAGTTCCAAAAAGCTCTGCCTAGCAACAAGGTCACGGAATTGGGAATGACAAGGTCTCCGGTAAAGCCGCTACAATTTTGAAAAGCACCAACATTGATGGTTTCCACTGTCGAGGGAATGGTTAAATGTCCAGTTAAACCAGAGCAACCTGCAAAAGCCATGTACCCAATTTGAGTCACTGTATATGTAACCTCTTCATAATCCACTGTTTCAGGAATAATTAGTACTCCTGTCGCTGCCGTACCGTCTATATGCCCATCAAGACTTACTTGTGGAGGATCTGAGCTAACAATGGAATACAGCAGATTTCCTAATTGGAAATCATAAGCCGAAGTCGAATTGTCTATGCTGGCATTCAACGCCCGCATGGAGAAGGAACCGTCAAAGGACTGGCTGTCGGTAATCTCCCAAGGATAATCGGAAACGGCATTGTTCCAGTCGAAAAGGCTGAAATCACCCGTTTCAAAATGATTGACGAATTGGCTTTCCCACTGGATCCTAACCATTTGATTGCTGATAACAGTGGCATTCACCTTCATCGGGTCTTCCCATCTGTTGGGAACTTGTGCAAAAAGGTTGCTCGCTATAAGGCCAAGCCCAACCATGGCAATAAGTCTAATGTTTTTCATCGTTTTGTGATTTTGTTCGTGTAAACTTTTCCTTCTGCATCCGCAATCCTCACCAAATAAACCCCTTCCACCAATCCCTCAACATCAATCTCGTTCGTCTCCCTCACACATTTCACCATCTGCCCTGAAGTATTGTAAACCTTTACCTCAACAGCCTCCATGCCTCCAACAACAACCCTGTCCCTTGCCGGATTGGGATAAACGCCAATGCTTTCAGCTTCTTCTTCGATCCCATCATACGAACCTTCAATATAAATATCGTCAATACAAATGGCGGATTGAGTTGTTTCAAAACCCTCCCAAAAGAAATGACGAATGGCGATATAGACATCCTGACCAGCATATTGGTCTAAATCAACATAGTATGCCGTCCATTCGCCAGGATG
The DNA here is from genome assembly GCA_902780055.1 of uncultured Bacteroidia bacterium. GTDB lineage: Bacteria > Bacteroidota > Bacteroidia > Bacteroidales > F082 > Limimorpha. Next base: position 120,886 of record CACZDU010000002.1, read on the forward strand.
AAAGGGATTGCCAGTAAGTGTCCATTCTTGCAATGTGGTAAAAGCCATAGGGTCGTCATTTGCCGTGGTAGAGACGCATATAGCCCAATGTTCGGCGGGACGGGACTCGTCCAAAGGATATGCCCAGAGACTGATATAACTGCCAGGGGCCAATGTCAATCGTGGAGATACTAGGAAGTTGTTTGGTGCTAGGGAGTCGCCAGTGACAGGCTCCTTGGAATATGACAGCACCATCCCGTCAGAGTTGTTGTGGCTCATTCCGTTGGCAGACTGCTGTTGCCAGTTGTGGCCGTCTCCATCTGCATCAATAGTGGTCCAGCCCTGAAGGGTGCCGTCTTCAAAGTCGAACGCGATTTGTGCTTGCATCGCTCCGCATATCAGCAATGCGGCAAGGATAAATGATAGTTTCTTCATAGTTTATTCTGTTTTAATGATTTGTTATTTACTAGTTTTCTGCGCTTGTCGTCACTGCGAGGAACGAAGCAGTCCAGAGTATTGATTTTTAGAAAACTTGTTCCTTGGATTGCTTCACTGCGTTCGCAATGACGCGAAGCGACGACTCATTCCCTCAGCACTTTCCGTGTGAGGCACACTTCCGCATTGCGGATCCTTAGCATGTACATCCCTTTGGGCAAGTCGCCCATATCCATCCAACCGCCCTTGCCGCTGAAGGTCTTTGTGACCACTACCTGGCCGCTCATGTTGATGAGTTCCATTTCCGTGGCCTCGGCCTCGTTGGGCAACACAACTTGAACCAAATTGCGTGTAGGGTTCGGATAGACTTCCATCTCTACATTGTCTTCTTGTTCGTCAACTCCATCAAAGTCAACCTCAATGAAATTGGTGAACTCCGACCAATACGGCGCACTTCGATAGGCTTCAATCGTTCCCATGGGGATATAGACGGGAATATCGCGGTTAGTGTTGAGAAAAGCTCCTTCCTCAAGATAGGGAGGGTCAATGGCCTTCACCGTCATTTGCTCAAGGAAGAACAAACGGCAGAAAGCGTCGTCCCCAATAAACGTAATCGTTGAAGGAAGCGTCAGTTCTGTGGCATATTGCAGGAAGTCGAAGGCAGAATGAAGTATATTGCTTACGCCTTCAGGGATATCGACGGCCTTAAACATGTAACAATTCTCAAAACCTCCATCGATATATACCATTTGTGGCGAAAGGTATAATGTGCCGTCAAATCTGCAATTCTCAAATGCCTCTGGCGTAACATATCTAACAGATTCAGGGATTTTCAGGTCGCCCCTGAAGCCATAGCATTGCAAAAAGGTCAAAGCTTCAATGACGGTCAAAGACTCCGATAAGGTCAAGCTGGTGAACCTGTCACAATTCATGAACGCCCTGAAGCCAATTGTTTCAACGGAATTGGGAATCACCAACGGACCAGTGAAACGGCAATCCGAAAAAGCGTCTATCCCAATGTTTCTAACCGTGTTGGGAATGGACAAAGGTCCGTTGAAAAGAGTACCTTCTAACGCAAATGCCGACATTCCTATGGAGACAACAGCGTAGTTCGTGCCATTAAAAATCACTGAGTCAGGAATAGTGACTCCTCCAAAACGATCTTCGCATTGCACAAGTTCAACTTCGGGTGGGTTTTGGCTTGTGACCGTGTAACGCAAAGACTGTCCCGTCTCGCAGACGGAACTGAAGGTTTGCGCCTGCATCGTCACCCCTCCCGCCATCAGCAAGAGCACAAGCAAGGTGTATAATTTTGTTGCTTTCATTTCAAAGTGTTTTTCTGTGTTGTGCCCGCAAAATTATTCAAAAAAACCTCCAAAAAAACATCTGTCAAGTCCTAAAATGGTTTTGTCCCTATCTTTTTCGTTTTTGAAATTTTCAATATATTGAAATTCAAATGTTTATGAAAAATCGGTTTTGGGGCTTGTCCATATTTTTTTCTTGGTTTCAAGAGAAAGGAAGGTCCATAACGCAAAAGACCCACCCCTTTCGAGGCAGGTCTTTTGCTCGTTTTCGATAATTCTATGTTGCGATTTGTTTGGATTGCTTCGTTCCTCGCAATGACGCGAAGCGTGTCATACGAGCGAAGCCATTCCGCATTCATAATTCCGCATTCAGAATTACATCATCCCGTCCATTCCGCCGCCCATCGGCATCGGAGGTGTGGGAGGCGTAGGCTCCTTGTGGTTGCTGATGACGCACTCGGTGGTCAGCAGCATACCAGCGATGGAGGCAGCGTTCTCCAAGGCGACTCTTGACACCTTCACGGGGTCGATGACACCCGTGGTGAGCAGGTTCTCATACACCTCGGTGCGGGCGTTGAAGCCGAAGTCGTTCTTGCCTTCCATCACCTTGTTCACAACGACCGAGCCTTCCAAGCCGGCGTTTTCAACAATCTGGCGCAGCGGCTCTTCCAAGGCACGCTTGATGATGGCGATACCCGTGGTCTCGTCCTCGTTTTCGCCCTTCATCTTCTCGATGGCCTTGATGGCACGGATGAAGCCGACACCGCCGCCAGGGATGATACCCTCTTCGATGGCAGCGCGGGTGGCGTTCAAAGCGTCTTCAACGCGGTCTTTCTTCTCCTTCATCTCAACCTCAGAGGCGGCACCCACATAGATGACTGCCACGCCACCGGCCAACTTGGCCAAGCGCTCTTGCAGTTTCTCGCGGTCGTAGTCGCTCGTGGTGGTCTTGATTTGGGCCTTGATTTGGTTGGTGCGGCCTTCGATGTCCTTCTTGGCACCATGACCATTCACGATGGTGGTGTTGTCCTTGTTGATGCTGACCTTGTCGGCCTGACCCAACATTTGCAGGGTGGCATCTTCAAGTTTGTAGCCCTTCTCTTCGCTGATGACAGTGCCACCTGTCAGGATAGCGATGTCTTCCAGCATCTCTTTACGACGGTCACCAAAGCCAGGAGCCTTGACGGCAGCGACTTTCAGCGAGCCACGCAGACGGTTGACGACCAAAGTAGCCAGAGCTTCACCGTCGATGTCCTCAGCGATGATGATGAGGGCACGACCCGTTTGCAAAGTCTTTTCGAGCACAGGCAGCAAGTCCTTCATCACAGAGATCTTCTTGTCGTAAATGAGGATGTAAGGATTCTCGTAGACGGCTTCCATCTTCTCGGTGTTGGTGACGAAGTAAGGCGAAATGTAGCCACGGTCGAACTGCATACCTTCGACGACATCGACGTAGGTGTTGATACCCTTGGCGTCCTCAACGGTGATGACACCTTCTTGCTTCACCTTGCCCATAGCCTCGGCGATGAGGCCGCCGATTTCGCTGTCGTTGTTGGCAGAAATGGTAGCCACTTGCTTGATCTTCTCGTTGTCGCCATCGACCTTCACCGACATCTTCTTCAGCGAAGCGACCACAGCGGCAACAGCCTTGTCGATACCGCGCTTCAAGTCGAGCGGGTTGGCACCGGCGGTGACGTTTTTCAGACCCGTGGCCACGATGCTCTGGGCCAAAACGGTGGCGGTGGTGGTACCATCACCGGCGAGGTCGTTGGTCTTGGAAGCGACTTCCTTCACCAACTGGGCACCCATATTCTCAACGGGGTCGTTGAGTTCGATTTCCTTGGCGACCGTCACACCGTCCTTGGTGATTTGGGGAGCGCCATACGACTTTTCGATGACCACGTTACGACCTTTGGGGCCGAGAGTCACCTTCACTGCGTTTGACAATGCGTCGACGCCTTTCTTCAGGCCGTCGCGCGATTCGATATTGAAAAGAATGTCTTTTGCCATGATATTTGTTGTTTAATTGTTGACTGTTGAATTGTTTAATTGTTGTTTTTGTCACAAAACTTGCAAAACCCGTCAATACCTTTTTCAGGTTGGGGAAGCCTGCCAACCGGCGGCTTCCAGCGGCAAGGCGGTTGCCGTGCCGCTCAACCAAGAAAAACAAGTTTTGCTTGTTTTGTAGGTTTTGTGAAATTAGATGATTGCGATTACATCGCTTTCGCGCATGATCATGTAATCTTTGCCGTCAAGGTGGAACTCGGTGCCGGCGTATTTGCCGTAGATGACTTTGTCGCCCTCTTTCAGGGTCATTTGGTTGTCTTTCGTGCCGGGACCAACGGCCACGACGATGCCTTGTTGGGGTTTCTCTTTTGCGGTGTCGGGGATGATGATACCGCTTGCGGTTTTCTGTTCGGCTTCTGCTGGCTCAATGACCACGCGGTCAGCCAAAGGTTTGATTGCTAATTTTGCCATTTTATTTGATGTTTAATTGTTTATTGTTTAATCGTTTAACTGTTGTCGATTCGCGTCATTTGCAAGGAGGAACGACGAAGCAATCTAAAGTTGATGCCGCTCGTCTGGACTGCTTCGTACCTCGCAGTGACGCAAAGCGTGTCAAAAAGACGACGGCGGGCATTAGTCACATTTCGTGCCAAAGTGGAAAATGGCAGGGTTTTGTCAGTTGGGGTGACAAAGTGACACGAAAAGGGTTGTCTTTGCCGTTTGCTGAGGGGATTATTCGGAAACCAAGGAAAGTCGCAAAAGTGTCCATAACTCGAAATTTTGTTGAGATATGGACACTTTTGAGTGTTATTATCGGAACAAATCGTCCATGACAACCTCGTTTTGCACAATGCCGGAATGAATACCGCGCAAAACGCCGTAGGTGGTCACCATAGTTGTAGCAAGGCTTTTTCGGGTCTTGGTCTTCGCCTTGAAGATGGCCAAACGATTGCGCAACTTTTCCTCATAATCCTTGGTGATGGTATATGGTGCCTCCGAGAATTTCATTTCACATAGATTAATAACCCTATCTGAACGGTCAATCACCAAATCGATTTGTGTTCCCTTTTCGGTTTCATCACCCTGTGCTCTCCATGTGCCTGTCGTGGTTGATATTCCACTGATGCCCAACCTTTGCTTGATCTGTTCAAGATGTGTCATGCAGATGGTCTCAAAGCTGAATCCCTGCCACGACTCCACCGAATGGGAATGTATGTTGTTTGTCCACCAATGTTCGTCTTTGGTATTTTTCCCGTCCAAGAACTTGAAATAAAACAATGTGTATGGGTCGCAGATGCGATAGACCGAGTTTCGGACGGATGACTTGTATTGCGAGTAAGTTTCGATGAAATCGCAGCGTTCCAGATTCTCAAGCACTTTGGTGAGCCTGCCTCCCGATTGCCCTGTTTTTTCGATAATCTCAGCCCTAAGCAACCCCTTCTTGCTTTCCGACAAGGCGTTCATTACTGCGATGTATTTGTCGGCATGGCTATACAAAGCGTTGAAAAGCTCATCGAACTCTTCGCGCATAGGGGCATTTTTGACGAAAAACAAACGGTCTATATTCTGCGCGAGGCTTTGCTCTGGGTTCAACAAGCTCATATAATAAGGTACGCCGCCCAAGGCCATATAGCACTGAAGGATGGTGTATCTGTCCCAAACACATCCGTTTGCGTGCAAGTATTCCTCACATTCGCCCAATCGGAAAGGCCGCAGATAGATTTGTTCCGTGATTCGATTATGCAACCCACCCTTGTTTTTGACCAATTTATTCACCATCCACGAGGTGGCCGACCCACAAGCAATGAAAAGGATGTCGTTGCGTTGCGCCGCCCAAGCATTCCAAAAATATTCAAGTGCTTCCACAAAAGAACTCCGTGGGGTATCAATCCAAGGCATCTCATCGAAGAAGACAACCTTTCTGGTTTCTTTCGGCTTGCTTTCTATCAATGTCCGAAGGGCTTGGAAAGCCTCATCCCAATTGGCCAAAACCGGGGCAAATGGAGAGCCGCTATAGGCTTTCAGTTGTTCGGCAAACCGTTGAAGTTGTTTTTTCGGTTTCTGTTTTCTCGCCCCGACGTAAGCAAAGGTGAGTCTGTCGGCGAAGACATTGTTCACCAGAAAAGTCTTTCCTATACGGCGACGGCCATAGACAATGACAAACTCCGACTTCCCAGAGTTGAACTTCCGTTCCAGCGTATCAATTTCGCTTGTTCTTGCAATAATCCTGTTCATATTGTCCGATTAATTACGCCGACAAAAATACAAAAAACACAGATACGGACACTTATAAATCACAAAAAGTGTCCATAACTCGAAATTTTGTTGAGATATGGACACTTTTGAGTGTTATTGTCGGAACAAATGGGACATAGCAACCATAAACGAAGCGGCTGCCACGGTGCTTCGACAGGCTCAGCAACCTTGCGACAGCCCTACACCATCCCGCCTGGGCTGTAGGGCTGTCGTACCACAGCAGCCGCATGATTCATTCGCGCATTGCAAATGCTGATATTCTGACCTTCCGAATTTGCAAATTCGGGGTGTTATTATAGCTTTGTAGTTCTTATCTGTTCTTCAATGGATAACAACATTTTCAGAACATTCTCTATATTTGGTATCAGTGTTTTTATCTCTGATTCAGACAAATGGCATCTCCCGTTATGCGTTATTTCTATTCTCAACCGATGAAAATTGCTTTTATCTGGCCATAATATCTCTATTGATGGCAATGGTAGTGATTTCTTGTTTACAATTTCTTGATAATACAAATCCAAATCACTCATTGCAGGAAGACCTGCAGGCGTCTTTGGTTTACCTGTTATGCCCGACAAAGCCTTAAGCCCTTCTTCTGCCATAGAATAGATTCTTCCAACTATAGAAGTATAAAACACATCTAACATCTCATCAATAATAGTTGTGTCCACAGTTGGCCGCCACATCTTTGTGACATACTTTTGCAAATCCTCGTCCCAATCCTCGTATTCTTCTATTTGAGAATCCGCGTAAGATTCCATTTCTTCTCGTAATTTCTCTAATTCTTCAGGAACAAAACCGAGTAGTTTTTTTATTGCTTCTGACTCGGCTTTTACCTTTTGTTGAAACATATTATTCCCTTTTGAAAACATATTATTAGTGTTTTTGTTACGCTGTTCATAATCAATAATCCTGCACCAAACGCACAGAAAACCCGTAATATCTAAGTTGGGTATGTGGAATTAAACCATTAGTAAATTCAAGTTCATAAACATGAGTTTCTTCTCTTGTTGAGGTCCAATAATCTCCAACAGAACCAACGCTATTGACATTTGTTCCGTAACGCCAACCTCCACATGGAAGGAAAGCAGCTCCATTATTCTCAAATATGTTATTCCAGACCAAAGCCGTAATAGTATTATCCTCATACGAACCTGAGAGTAAATTTGCATTATTCAACACGTAGTTCAAACCACTCCAATCATCTGGTAAAACAATTATCCCGTTTCTACCATTAACTTTTGCTTTCGCAAAACGTATACCATATATTGTATTACGACTATTGAAAACATAAGCCCATTCATCTTTATCTAATGTGCGCCACAAATTCTCCATATTGCCACCGTTAACGATTACATTATACCCCCAATCAGCCAGACCTGTCTGATCAAACAAATTATATAACTCAGAACCATAAACATAATAATCGCTGTTTTGCTTACTAGTTGACCACGGTTGATAACATGCAGCCCCATGATTATACCCACTCGTACCCCAACCAAATAAATCACGGTTTTTATTCTCATCACTATCGTTTTGCCCGGTTGTTGTTCCCAGACACTCCCATTGGTTGTCTGCAAACTTCCAATAAGGTATATCGGCATCGCCAATATATTGTAAGTTACCTTTTGAAAAATATACTTTATCACCATTTTCATTGATGGTGAATAAACCATTAATAGCTCCTTCAGGAAATATTCTTGAATTGACATACACATTTGTTCCATCTGCCAAATATCCATTCTCAACAATCTCACAAACAGTAGGACGTGTACCTAAAAACACTCCATCTTCCGAATATGCCGACCCTTCCTCTCCTTCCTCCAACGCCTCCTGCGGTAGCAGTATCGCCCACTTCTCAACATTTTCTCCTGCACCAGCGGGCAACTTGATGATTCCTTCTCCATCCATACTGGATGTCACCGTGTTCTGTGAGAAATCCACCATGACCTTGTTCTTCATCCCTGTAATACAGATGGGGGAATTTGACGGAGTCGTTACAATGAACTTCACCAAAGCGCACTTGTTTAGCAAATGGGCGGAATAGGCCGTTACGCCTGAAACATAGTTTTCGTTTGAGGCAGCACACGAAATCACAGGCAAGTGCTCCGTTTGGTCGCTGATGATGACCGAACATTCTTCCGTTGTGCCTGTGAAAAGGGCTTCTTGTGGGGTAACATTGCCAAGGAAATAGAATTGCAAAGGTTGGTTTTCGGTCGGGTTGGTGATGTTGCCGCTGAAGTTGGTACCGTTGTGGGTCAGGAATCCGACATACTTACCGCCACTGCCTACATAAATCTTGTCGCCAGTTTCAAAGTCGACCGTGCCCGTATTGGGATTCACCACCACTTTCGAGCCGTTGTTTTGTTTTACATCAAGGGTGATGGTCACAACTTCGTCGTTGGAGGTTGTTTGTCCTTCGTTTTTCTTGCATTGTGATATTGTCATAGTCAATGCAAAAGCCATCAGAATCATGCTGATTTTCTTCATTTTATGTTCTCCTTTTTACTTTTGTTGTTTCTTTTGTTTGTTTATTGCTGCATAGCCAACACTGGCCAAAAGCAGGGTGAATAATCCGCTCCCAAGCGGTGCGCCAAAGGTCTGGTTGGTGACGTTCACGCCATCGGTCGGATTGCCGAAAGTCTGGTTGGTGACAATGCTTCCGTCCAAGGGATTGCCAAAGCCTTGGTTGGTCAAGGCTGCCGCGCCGCTGCTTCGTGGTCCCGCAGGTTCATCGCCGCGTTGGAACAAACCACCTTGGGCCGTTGCTGCCATCGGAATGGACAATGCCATCACCATTGCCAACATTTTCATTTTCTTTTTTGTCTTGTTGTTTCGCATGATTTGAAACCGTTTTTGCCCTTTGGCTCAATCGGGCAATTTTAGAAACGACTACAGAGCGGAGCCTCCCAAACTTATCCTTATTTCCGACTGTTGGGCTTGCACTCCCTGAAAAGAAAAATAATGAATAACGGGACTGCTCCACTGATTATGTTGAGTAAAGAATACGCCAACATAACAGTGAAAGCAACTACCCTTCAACAACCTTCCTTTCATTTGTGAGTGTGCAAGTTCACAGTCGAGGAACAAAGCGAAGAATGTGCTTTCTCTGACCGTTCCGATTTCTCCCGGAATGGCAGGGGCAAAAATAGGGAAAATTTCTTTTGGGTGAAGGGAAAAGAAGCAAATCTTTCACAAATCTGCCAAAATACCGTTTCCATTTGGAGAATATTGGTAATTTTGCGGCGAGAAAAAGAAAGGGAACTATGGCACAAACACTAAAAACTACAGTCTCGTAATGTTTAACCGGGTGGCACGAAAAGGCATAGTAGCCACCCGCAACATTCGAGACATTATGAGTAGAAGCAAAAAAAAGTCACCTGCCAGCACCTGTTGCTGCTGCAAGTCACAAAAGCGCGGAAAACAATTCTGCAACCGCAAGTTTCGCCGCCGCGAACGGATGATGATAGGCAAAGGCCAATATGACCGACTGCCGAACAAACCCATTGAGGTAACAGACCCATGGGATTTAGGCGGCGACGGCAAAACCTTCTGGGGGTTCAGCCCCGATGAAGATTGGTTCATCCGTCTGATGCGCAAATGAAGTGTTTCTTCGGGGGAAATTCTTTTTTTTCGCCAAAACGCTTGCGGGATGGGAAAATGTTTGTAATTTTGCAGTGTCAGATTGTCGTCAGAGGACGCGAACAAATTGCTTTCGCAGCAATATTCAAGTTGGACCTTTCTGACCCACATACGAGGACATAGCCCCTAAGGTTATGTCCTCAGTTTTTAACTCCCCGCGAAGTCACTTTATAATGCCTGACTTTTCCATCTTTCCAATCACATTCCACCACCTTGCCACCACGGGCACAAAGCCCTTTAAAATGGCCGTCCTTCCACACCGAAGGCAAGGCGGGAAGCAACTCTATTTCTCCGTCATGGCTTTGCAACAGCATCTCGGCAATGCCAGCCGTGCCGCCAAAGTTGCCGTCGATTTGGAACGGCGGATGGGCGCAGAAGAGATTGGGATAGGTGCCTGCATTATGGCTTCCATTGAGCCAAATGGCAGGTTCGAGTAGATTCCTCAAAAGACGATAGGCATGGTCGCCGTCGCCGAGGCGTGCCCAAAAACAGATCTTCCACGCCCTCGACCAGCCTGTGCCTTCGTCGCCTCGGCGGCGCAAGGTCTCACGGCAAGCATCCATTAATTCCGGCGTTTTCGATTGGGTGAGCATCGTGCCGGGATACAGCCCAAACAGATGCGACACATGCCTGTGCTGCGGCTCCACTTCCTTGTAATCCTTCAACCATTCCTGCAAATACCCCTCCTCGCTGACCTGCATCGGCGGAAAATGGGATTTCGCTGCTTGCAGGCTGTCAGCAAAAGCCGCATCAATACCCAAAATCTCCGCCGACTGACAAACAGCATCATACAACTCACTGACAATCTGCACATCCATCGTGCTGCCCATACACACACTGACGGCGGTGCTGTCGTTGAGCCAAAAGGCATTTTCGGGCGAAGTGGTCGGGGCGGTGACAAGCCAGCCGTGTTCGGGTTCCTCTATCATAGCATCTAGGAAGAAGAGAGCGGCTTCTTTCATTAATGGATAGGCTTCTCGCAGAAAATCAATATCTTGAGTAAACTCGTAATGCTGCCAAGCGTGCAAGGCCAACCAAGCCCCGCCCGTGTTGGTCGCGCCCCATGAGGGATGCTCGCCCGGCGCGGTGAAGCCCCACGGATTGCAGACCACATGCGCCGTCCAGCCTCGTGCTCCGTAAAAGTCGCGGGCGGTTTTGCTCCCCGAAGGCATCAACCCTTCGGCGAAACGGATTAAGGGCAAATGCAGTTCCGAAAGGTTGCAGACCTCGCAAGGCCAATGGTTCATCTCCACATTAATATTAAGGTGGTAGTCGCCGTTCCAAGGGGTCTGGATGGTGTTGGCCCAAAGCCCTTGCAGGTTGGATGGCAAAAGGTTCTCGCGGGTGGAACTGATGAGCAAATAACGTCCGAAATGGAAATAACACACGGGCAGCCAAGGGTCGTCGTTCACGAGGAAGTCTTTCCAATGGTCTTCCAGAGTAAGGTCTTGGTTTTCTTTTGGTTCTCCAATCTGCAACTCCACGCGGTCAAATAGTTCGTGGTGAGCTTTCAAATGGTCGTTTTTCACCGCATCAAAGCCTTTTTCAATGGCCTTTTGCAGGTGTTCATTGACATAGATTTCGGGATTGTCGCACATAAAATCGGTGGCGGCACAGAAAAAGATGATAGTTTTATTATTATCTGTAACCGACTGTGCTTTAGCGTAATATTTCATTCCCTCCACCCCATCGACATGGCTGTCCAATTGGCCGCGCATAACGATACCGTCCGCATCGGTGAAGACTTCGGCTTTTTCGGGACGGGAAAGGCTTATTGTGAACGGAGCGCAGGTCGTTGAGCTTGTCGAAATGCCGTCATTGTTTTGGGTCGGCCCTTCGACAAGCTCAGGGATCTTAGATTCGATAGGCTCAGAAACCTTGACTTTTATCACTGCCACATCATCCACACGGGAAATGAAAACCTCGCGCTCATAATGTTGGCCGCCTTTTTCAAAAGAAACCTTGTGGATGGCATCGTTGAGACAAAGTGTTCGCTTATAATTGGTTACAGAACCCGAATCAGGATAGTAGAACTCGATGGCCATTTGACCCAAAGTCTGGTAGCAGCCAAACGGCACTTTCGCACCTTGTCCGTGGCCCGAACCCGCACCACCACAGACAAAAGTCTCGTACATCAGGTTTTGGGCTTCGTCGTTCTTGCCTTCTTTCAACAGCCTTTGGATTTCGGGCAATGATTGCAAAGCCTTGGGATTGCTGTCGTCGCTCGGTGCGCCGCTCCATAAAGTGATGTCGTTCAGCACAATGGTTTCCTTTTCAATGCCGCCATCCGGCATCATACCGAGATGTCCGTTGCCCAAGGGGAAACATTCTTCCCAGATTTGAGCGGGTTGGGTCATAACCAAGTTCCATTGTTCTTTCTCAACTTGCTCATTACAAGCGAATAAGAAGAAAGAAAGAACAAATATTAGCGAATATTTCTTCATAGTTACCATTGTGTTAATGATTAGAACCCCACCCTGCTTTTAACCCGTTTCAGCGTGTTCCGTCCGACAAGATAGGCATAGCAAGCCGCTGGCATAAACTGCAGATTGCCCCAACTTTGGCCAACCAAACCGCTTCGGGTCATCGTGGTTACCAAAGCCTGCGTCAAGTGGTTGGTTTCCATATAGGTTTTCAACGAGGATAGTTCGTTGGGGTTCTCAAAATAGCGGTCGCTCCACTTGACTTCAACGACCCAATCGGGTTTTTGTCGCGCCGCATTGATGCCCACAATGTCCACCTCCCCCATTTCCTTCTTCCCGATGCGCCAGTTGGCGTAACTGACATCGTCGCTCAGACGAGGCACCCACTGCGCGATGACGGCAGTCTCCACCATCTCGCCAATCTCTGCATCGGCTGTAGTGATTGGCTGAAAAAGGGCGCAACGCAACGAAGGATTGGTCAGGTAAATCTTGAAATTCCGCTCGCGCTGGTAACGTTTGGCGGTGTTGTCGGTGCGGTGTATGGTCTTGATGAGGAACGCCGCCTCAAGATACTCAAGGTATTTGCGCAACGTGTCCTTCTTCACGCCCGTGTTTTGCGCGAGGCTCTCAAACGAGAACTGGTTGCCCGACAGATAGGCAATCATCGTGAACATAGAATTCAGTTCCTGCACGTCGGTAATGCCGTACAGAATGGGCAAGTCGCGCATCAGCACCTTGTCAATGATGTCGTGACGGATGTATTGCCCTGGGTCGGCTTGGATTTCCGTGTTGAAGGCCACTTCGGGATAGCCTCCGTAGTTGATGTAGTCGACAAACAATTCGTTGAGTCGCTGAATGTCAGTCGATTCAATGACAGGAGTAGGCTGTCCGTTCCAATTGACATCGCTTTCCTTAACCAGATGCTCCTGATGGTGCAGTTGAAGGTATTCGTAGAACAACAGCGGGGGCAGATGGAAATCGGTGAAGCGTCCGGCACCGCTCTCTATGCTCTTTTTCTTCAATGCCGCCGCCGCACTGCCCGAGGCCACAAAACGCACGTTGGGAAACGCATCGACCAACGATTTGAGGTGAATTTCCCAATCTTTCAGGTATTGCACCTCGTCGAAAAAGACATAATACCGCTCTTCGGACGAAAACGCCTTCCCAACGGCCTTGAACGCAATGTTCATCAGTTGTTCGAGGGAAATTCCATTGTAAATAGGCGTTTCCACAGAAAGATAAACGAGGTTTTGTGGCGAAACACCCTCATTAATAAAGCGTTGTATGGAATGATAAATCATCACCGTCTTCCCGACACGGCGCGGTCCCATCAGGATAAAAGCCCTTTTGACACCCATATTGCTCACCATCGAATGGAAACTGTCAAGATAAGCCCTCGGCATCAATGCCTTGAAATCTTCGCGAATAACCCCACTCGACCACCAAGGGTTGTCAAGCCTCATTCGGGTAATCATCTGTTTTTCAACAAGTTCATCTATTACCATCGCTTTTCATTTTTGTTTTACGCCGCAAAGATACATCTTTTTGGAAAAATAAGACTAATTATTTCGCTTATTTTGCCAAATTCAGTAAATTTAATAAAAATAGATGAATAAAAACCCAATTCTATTTTTATTTTTCCATTATATTTATTTGATATACAAATATTTAAAACTACTTTTCCAAATAAGCGGTTTTTATCCGCTTATTTTTCCAATGGAGGAAATTTAAGATTCAGCATTACCATCGTCACCCCGACCATCAAAAAAACGGCGCCGAAATCTTCCGGCGCCGTCTTTCAATTGCAAGTTCAAGATGGATATTATTCGATGACAATCCGCTGCGTCTTCACTTCATCGCCTTTGATGAGCCGCAAAACGTACACGCCTTGGGCCATTCCATTGGTGGAAATATTGCGTGCAACATCCGCACTAACAATGATATGCCCCGTCATATCCACGATTTGCAGCGTGGCACCGGCATTGGCATCCGAAACGATGATGCTACCATTGCTGATGAAGGCAAAAGGCGCTCCATTGTCGACGTCAGCGTCCCCGCTGACGGAAAACACGAGGCGGAAACGGGTGAATCCGTGTCTTTCAGAATGGCAATAGATATGACCGAACATACGGCTGCCACGGTGTGACAGCCCTACACCATCGCGCCTGGGCTGTAGGGTTATCGTACCACGGCAGCCGTATTATTCATTCGCGCATTGAAAACGCTGATATTCAGGCCTTCCGAATTGCAAATTCGGAAGGACGGGGCTATCGTACCACGGCAGCCGCATAATTCATTCTCGAATTGCAAATGCTGGTATTCTCCCTCAAATTTGCAAATTCGAAAGAACAAGTTCTACCAACCAACAAGGCCAAAACCATCATTTACTTTCATTGTTTTGAATGCATCTAGGCTATCATCGTTTGTTATGTTGTATAGTGGTGGAATAGTGTCGTTTAACATTGTTGGAGCGACAATCTCCATAAGTCTAAGCACAAATTCCTGCAAACAAGCAATAGATTTGTTGCTGTTGTCATAAGTCGTGAAAGCCATGTAGCCCATCTTATCACGGCTATCTATTGTTTCAACAGATGCTTTTGCCAAAAAGTAATCATTGTTCAAAGAAACAATTGCATCTGGTAGGCTGTAAAAATCATCATAATCATAGCTATGCCCATAAACGGGAGTGTACTTGCCAAAGAAATACTTTCGCAATGTTTTTATTTTACAGCCATCGTAAAGGAATAGAAATTTGTTTCTGACCCTTATCTGTTCAAGCCTTTTAAACGCATATAAAGTTTCACCAAAACGCTTGGCATCTATGGTCGTTTTCACCTCAATCACAGCAAACACAGAATCGTGTGGCACAATGACAATCTCGCCATAAGAATATAATGGGGCATAGTTTATCGAATCGTATAGTATAATATCACATTGGTACGACAATTCTCCACCATATTCTACAAAGCCTTGGCCAACTGTTACTTTTTGTGGCAAAACTGACTTAAGGAAGTTGCGCAAAATGGCTTCTGCCATAAAACCAAGCGAAGGCATATGATTGGGTATCATACAACGAGCCTGTTCAAGTTGGTTTTGCAATTCCAACAGTCTATTTCGATATAATTGATTATGCTCGATTGATTTCATACATAATAACAACCATGATTGATGTAAATAACATCAGAGCAGCCGTTTTTTGGCAAAGCACTAACGATGGCACATTAGAACAGGCAAATTAATGATTTTGTTTGACAAAGCCTATTTTAAGGATTGTAATACTGAACCAGTCGAACAGAACATCCTTTATACACATAACATGTGGCTGTTGGGTCTGTCCAAACAAGTGCGTATGCACTATTCGAATTCTCATATAGTATACTAGAAGACCAATAACAACTATAATCGCCAGCAATATTAGTTCCTGTTCTTACACCTGCTGCTGGCAAAAAGACAGCACCAAAAGCCTCCATTAATTGCCATTCAGATACTGAATACTGATTATTATCCCAATTGTCAGATTGTGGGATAAATACTAATCCTTCGGGAAATGAATAATCGTCAGGAAGTATAACAATTCCATGTATGTCATTCACTGTTGCTTTTGAATACTTTTCAGATGCATTAGGTCGAATAACGAACAAATACTCCCATTCGGTTTTTGAAAGTGTCCGCCAAAGACGATCTTCATTACCTCCATTGCTTATGGGATTATACAGACCCCAATCAAAATTTGTATTTGATATGTTATTACGCCAATAAGAAGAATATGAAGTTGAAGTGAGCCAAGGATAATAAACTATAAAACCTGTATATTCACCTACCAAATTCCCACTTGTCCCATAACCAAACAAATCAATCCAGCCATCATAGTTAGAACTAATGTATTGATTATCATATCCAACATAATCGTACTGATTAATCGCAAACCGCCATATTCCGTTAGAAGCCTGATATTGCAAATTTCCTTGAGAAAAATAAACTTGCTTAGTATTACTAACAGAAAACAAACCATTTATCGCACCAATAGGAAGACCAGCATTATTAATTGTCATTGTAATCCCTTCTGCTAAATAGCCATTTTCTGTGATGGCAGGAATTTCGGGACGTATTCCAAAATAGGTTCCATCTTCTAAATACGCAGATTCTTCACCACCTTCCTCCAAAGCCTCTTGCGGTAGCAAAATTGCCCATTTCTCAACATTCTCTCCACTTCCAGCAGGCAGCATAATCACGCCTTCGCCATCCATGCTGGGTGTCATCGTATTTTGCGTGAAATCCAGTGTCACTTTGTTTTTCATCCCTGTAATGCAAATGGCGGCATTGGAAGGCGTGGTCACATAGAACTTCACCAAAGCGCATTTGTTCAGCAAATGGGCTGAATAGGCTGTTACGCCTGAAACATAATTTTCATTGGATGCAGCACACGAAATCACAGGCAAGTGCTCCGTTTGGTCGCTGATGATGACAGAACATTCTTCCGTTGTGCCTGCGGAAAGGGTTTCTTGTGGAGTCACATTGCCGAGGAAATAAAATTGCAAAGGTTGGTTTTCAGTCGGGTTGGTGATGTTGCCAACGAAATTGGTGCCGTTGTGAGTCAAGAAGCCGACATACTTGCTACCACTGCCCACATAAATCTTGTCGCCTGTTTCAAAGTCGACCGTGCCCGTATTGGGATTCACCACCACTTTTGAGCCGTTGTTTTGTTTCACGTCAAGGGTGATGGTCACAACCTCATCGTTGGAAGTCGGTTGTCCTTCGTTTTTCTTGCATTGCGACATCGTCATGACCAATGCAAAAGCCATCAGAATCATGCTGATTTTCTTCATTTTATGTTCTCCTTTTTACTTTTGTTGTTTCTTTTATTCGATTTTATTGTGGCATAGCCAGCACTTGCCAAAAGCAGGGTGAATAATCCGCTCCCAAGCGGTGCGCCGAAAGTCTGGTTGGTGACGTTCACGCCATCGGTCGGATTGCCGAAAGTCTGATTGGTGACAATGCTTCCGTCAAAGGGATTGCCAAAACCTTGGTTGGTCAAGGATGTCGCAAAGCTGTTTCGAGGCCCCGCAGGTTCATCGCCACGTTGGAACAATCCGCCTTGGGCTGTTGATGCCACAGGAATGGACAATGTCATCACCATTGCCAACATTTTAAGTTTCTTCTTTGTCTTGTTGTTTCGCATAATTTGAAACCGTTTTTGCTCATTGGCTCAATTGGGCAATTTTGAAAACGACTACAGAGCGGAGCCTCCCAAACTTATCCTTATTTCAGGCAATTGGGTCTGGACTCCCATGAAAATCAAAATTCGGATAGATGCAATGCTCCGCTGTTCAAGTCAGTCAGGTAAATCAAATACCATAACTAAACAGCGAAAGCACTTGCTTCTCAATCTCCCTTGATTTTCATTGAATTGTCCAGATTCATTGCCAAGGAACAAAGCGAAGAATGCGCTTTCTCTGGCCGCTCCGATTTCTCCCGGAACGGCGTTGCAAAAATAGGAATAATTTCTTTTGGGTGGAGGGAAAATAAGCAAATCTTCCAAAAATCTGCCGGAAAACCGTTGCCGTCGGGAGAATATTGTTACTTTTGCGGTCGGAAACAATTTTTTTGGGTTATGACGACATTTGCTCTGAACAATCTTTGGACCTACCTGCAAGGGTTGATGCTCTCGCAAAGCGAGCGCGAATGGTTAGTGGGAAAACTCTCCGAGCCTGTGGAGAAGGTTTCCGACGAGGCAAAGGAAGACACTGCGAAAAAAACATACAAAGCGATTCCCATATCGCCAAAACTAAAATGGTTGCGCATACACATTGCAGCAGCTCCTCAATGGAACCGTCAAGAAGCGTGGAATCGCCTGACCGACAAACAGCGCGAAGAAGCTACAAAACTGCATTTGTCAGCTGAAGATATGGACGAACGGACATTTTACATTATAGAAAAGCACCTGAGATGAAGCACGTATTTCTTGACACGAACATTCTGCTCGACCTCGTTCAAAATCGTGAAGGTTTCGGCAATGCCGCAAACATTTTGGAGGGTGCATTCAAAGGCCAATACTCAATTTGTGCCTGCACATTATCTTATGCCAACATTGCTTATGTTTTGCGTAAAGAGTCCAAAGAGCGGCGCTATCAATTACTGTCACTGTTGGCAGAAACAGTACCTATGTTGCCGCTGATGCCCGACGATGTCAACATTGCCATTGCCAATCCTGTAAACGATTTCGAGGATATGTTGCAATACCAATGCGCCAAAGCCAATGGCTGCGATGTCATTATTACAAACAACGGGAAAGATTATGCCGAATTCTGCGACTTGCCCTTTATGACCGCCGCCGAATTTTTGAACAGATTAACCGATTAATCTACCACTCCAAACTTTCAAAACCCTGCCAACTCCATCGTCACCGTGGGAATCAGCAAGATGCCGCCGAGGATGACTAAGACGAGAATGAATTTCCAGATGAAACGCACCCATTTGTCCCACGGGATGCGGGCCACGCCGAGGGCGGCCATCAAAACGCCGCTGGTGGGTGTAATCATGTTGGTGAAGCCGTCGCCAAACTGGAAGGCCACCACCGTGGCTTGGCGCGAAATGCCAATCAGGTCGCTGAAGGGTGCCATAATGGGCATAGTGATGGCAGCCTTGGCCGAACCACTGGGAATCACGATGTTAATCAAGGTTTGGATGCCGTACATGATTTCCGCCGAGGCGATTTTGCCCATGTCGCTCATCGAGCGGGAAAGGCCGTAAAGAATCGTGTCGATGATGCCGCCATCCTGCAAAATGATAACGATGCCGCCCGCCAAACCCACGATGACCGCCGCTGAAAGGATGTCGCCCATACCTTCGAGGAAGAGTTTCGCGATGTCACTGGCAGTTTTATCAACAGCCAATCCGCTGGCAATGCCCAAAACCAAAAACAGCGACGCGATTTCCATGATGTACCACTCGTAGCCCAACACGCCAATCACCAAGAAATAAACCGTCGCGAAGAGCAACGTGAGAACGAAATAATGCACCGTTTTCCGCAAGGTGACGAGGCTCAAAAGCACGAACACAGCCGTCCCGATGGGCAGCAAAGGCAAAGTGGTCTCGCTGTTGCCGATTTTGAGGGTGGTTTGCGGATAAAGAATTGAGAATGTCATTAATACCGCGGTCAGGAAGGCGAACACGAACCAAGACTTGCGCGGCGTGTGGCGTTCCATTTCCTCTTCGGGCACCTCGGCCATCTTGCGCCAATAGGCATCGTCTTCGTACATAATGGACGACTGCGGGTTTTTCTTGACTTTACGGGCATAGAGCAGCACAAACACAATGCCCACCACGGTCAAGATGACCCAGCAGACGGCGCGGTAACCAATGCCCGTGAACAGCGGAATGTCGGCAATGCCCTGCGCTATGCCGATGGTGAACGGGTTGAGCATAGCACCCGAAAAACCGATGTGCGCTGCCACATACACCATACAGAGGCCCACAATGCTGTCATATCCCATCGAAACGGCCAACGGAATGATTATCAGCGTGAAAGCAATGGTTTCCTCGCTCATTCCGAACACGCTTCCGAAAAGACTGAACAGCAGCATCACCAAAATGATGACGATGTTGTTCACTCCGACTTTCCGCATTAATTTACTGCGCTCCAAACGTTTGGTGAACCTAAGAAATGACAAAATGCCCATATCAATGGCGCGGCTCTTGTTCATAATCCAAAACGCGCCACCTATTATTAATATGAACACGATGATGTTGGCCTGCTTGACAAAGCCTTTGTAAAACGCCGAAAACACCTGCCAAGTTTGCGGCTCGGGGTGAAATTCTGCGGTCCCTGAGCCTGTCGAAGGGCCGCTTTCCGGCAGTTGATTCGCGTAATAGAATTTCATTACCGTTTCGCCACCGACTTGCTCCTGCACATATTTCCCCGGCGGGATAATCCAAGTGAGCACCGCCGCGACGACGATGATAAAGAAAACGATGACAAAAGTATGCGGGACTTTGCGCTTTTTCATAGGATGTCAAATTTTGGGCAAAGGTATTGAAATTATCCCTATTTTTGTCGCCAAATCGAAAAATCAACGAAGTAAAATATCAATTTGAACGAAAATGAAGAAAATCCTGACCCTCTTATCGCTGGCCGTCCTCGCGACTTTCGCTTTGCCAGCCTCGGCGCAAGAAAAGAAGTTGTTCACCCCCGAGGACGCTTCCTACAACAACCGCAGCGTTTACGCCCAACGCCCCAACCAACTGAAATGGGTGGGCAACACCGACATCCTTATGCAGGTGAAAGACAAGGAAATCGTCACGATGAACCCGACCTCGAAAAAGGAAACCACCTTCCTGACCTTGGACGAGCTGAACGCCTTCACAAAAGGCGAGAGCGTCAACGACCTGACGCGCATCCCCCAACTGACTTGGCTCAACGACTACCAAGCCTATTTCTACGGTTTGGGCGACAATGGCATCTGCTTGAACAAAATGGACATCAAGAAAAAGACCATCAATGCCATGACCTCTATCCCACAAGATGCTGAGAACCAAACCATTTGCAAGCCTACCATGAATGTGGCCTACACCATCGGCAACAACCTTTATGTGGCCAAAGGCGACAAGCAAATCCAAATCACCAAAAATCCTGAAGGTGTTATCGCCGGTCAGAGCGTTCACCGCAACGAGTTCGCCATCGACGGCGGCATTTTCTGGTCGCCTGACGGCAAGCTCCTCGCCTACTACAGCATGGACGAGCGCATGGTGACCGACTATCCCTTGGTCGACATCAAAGAGCGCATCGCCACTGCCAAGCCCATCAAATACCCCATGGCTGGCATGACGAGCCATCAGGTGACACTGCATGTCTACGACATCGCTACGGGCAAGGAAATCGTGGTCAAAACGGGCGAACCCGTTGACCAATACCTCACCGCCATCACTTGGAACCCCGACAACAAGCGCATCTATATCGGCGTGTTGAATCGTGGGCAGAACCACTTGAAATTCAATGAATACGATGCCATTACGGGCAACTTCATCCAGACCATCTTCGAAGACCGTGACGAGCAATATGTGGAGCCGCAAGGTCCCGCCTATTTCCTGCCCAACAACCCCGACCAGTTCATTTGGAAAGCCCAACGCGACGGCTACTACCACCTTTATTTATATACCATCAGCAAGGGTTTGGTGCAACAACTCACCAAGGGCAATTTCGTCATCACCGACTTCAACGGCTTCTCGCCCAACGGCAAATACATCTACTACCGCAGCACCGAAGTCAGTCCGTTGGAACGCCACTGCTACATGATGGAACTCAAGAGCGGCAAGGTGACCCAAATCACCAAGGAACACGGCACTCACGATGTGGTTCCCTCCGCCGACGGCAAGTATTTCCTCGACTTCTACAACAGCACCGATGTACCCTACAATGTTGATTTGCAAGACAAAAACGGCAAGTTTGTCAGACGCTTGCACGAGGCCGAAAACCCGCTGAAGGACTATTGCATCGGCCAGACCGTACTTGGCACGCTGAAGGCCGACGACGGACAAACCCTCTACACACGACTCATCAAGCCCTACAACTTCGACGCTTCGAAGAAATATCCCGTCATCGTCTATGTCTATGGCGGCCCTCACGCCCAACTCATTACCGACACTTGGACGGCTGGCGCAGGCATTTACCTCAATTACTTGGCCCAAGAAGGCTTCCTCGTTTTCACCCTTGATAATCGTGGCTCCGCCGACCGTGGCGAGGCCTTTGAGCAGTGCATCCACCGCCAATGCGGACAACTCGAAATACGCGACCAAATGACGGGCATTAATTGGCTAAAGACCTTGCCTTACGTCGATGCCAACCGCATTGGCAGCGATGGCTGGAGCTATGGCGGATTCATGTCAACTTCGCTGAAAATCAATCATCCCGAAACGTTCAAGGTGAGTGTGGCAGGCGGTCCCGTGTTGGATTGGAAGTATTACGAAATCATGTACGGCGAGCGCTATATGGACACGCCCGAAGAAAATCCCGAAGGCTACGAGCTGACCAGCCTCGAAAACAAGACCGACAAACTCGAAGGCAAACTCCTGATGATCCATTGCACCACCGACCCCGTAGTAATGTGGCAGCACAGCCTCGTCTTCGTCGAGAATTGCATCCACAACGGCAAGCAACTCGACTATTTCGTCTATCCCGGCCACGACCACAATGTCTACGGCATGGACAGGGCGCATCTGATTACCAAAATTACGCAGTATTTTAAGGATAACCTTTAATGAAAAAAGCCTCAGCGTGCTGAGGCTTTTTTCATACTGATTCTCCTATATTGGTCAAATCAGAAATACGTCTCAACAGCAAACCGAAATTGCTCGATAAAAATCTTCTTGAACGCCGAAATGTTGTTTTGCTCGTAGAACAGCAACATGGCTTTTTTGTATTCGATACTATCAACTGTCCGGAACGAGATGGGGCAGTAGCCATTGGCGATGAGTATGGCATTGCTTGTGATGCGAGCCACCCGTTTGTTGCCATCGTTGAACGCTTGGATATACGAAAGCAAGACCAACACAAAGAGTGCCTTTTCAAACACGTTGTCGCGACTGTTCACCAAGTCGCAGGTTTGCTGAAGTGCCTCACGGATTTGGAACTCGTTGTCGATAGGTCTGTAATTTGTTCCCGTGATGCCTACACGCCGCGACCTGATGTTTCGGTCAACGCCCAATTCTTTGACAAGCAGGCTATGGATGTCCTCGATATGGGCAATGGTAAGTTGCTCTAAATAATCGGGATGAGCCACGATGAAATCAAGTGCGTCCTTGTGGTTGAGTAGCATGATGGCCTCTTCCTTGGTCTTTCCCGAGGCTGTCTTTTTCTCCTTCAGCAAGCGTTCAGTCTCTAACAGCGAATAGGTGTTGCCCTCAATTTGCGACGACTTCCAACTGAGATCAATGCCCAAACGTTCCATCTCCTTCCGCCTTTCCTCATCGGTGAGTACAGCGAAGTTCTCCAAAAACTGGTGTTGTAAGACATTCAGTTCCAGCAGTTCGGCTTCCGTGAACAGGCTCACTTTACTCAGCACCTTGGGAATCAGGTCGAAATTGTAACCCGTTTGAATTTGCCGCTCATCCACTTCCTTGCTGAAATAATCGTCCACATCCACTGGAGCGAATAATGATGAGGCGTAATATTTGGTCGCCCGTGCCTTGCCTTCTGAATAAACAAAATACTGCGCCGCCAACTCATTGATGCCACGTTTCACGGTGGCGAGACTGGCTTTGTCGGCCAAGGCATCGGCAATCTGGCCCGAGGATTGTCCGGGATGTGCTTGAATATAGGTTAAGAGGTCGTTGTTGTCCATAATCATTTCCAAATCGGCTCACAAAAATAAGAAAAACCCTTCAAATCAGCGCAGATTTGAGCCGATTCTTGACATTTTTTGAGCTGATTCAAATAAAGCCTCCACTTTTCAGCAGAGGCTTTTCACTATCTAATAATCTTAATTGGAGTCGGCCCTTCGACAAGCTCAGGGACCTTAACCTTAGAAATAAAGGTCCCTCTCCCCTGCCTTGATGCGTTCAATACGGCTCTTCAGCTCGTCCAAGAACTTCGGATCGACGTTCTTGAAGTTGTTCTCGATGCACTTCCAGCCCTTGGCCGCGACTTCGGGCGTGGCGTAGTCCACCAAATACTCGCTCAAGGTGAGGATGGCATTGGGCGTGCAATAGCGTTTGATGAAGCCAGGAACACTAAACTCCATGAAGTGCTCGCCCGTGCGACCCAAACGGTAGCAGGCCGTGCAGAAGCTCGGGATGAAGTCGTGGTCGAGGAGCTTGTCGATGATGTCGCCCAAGGAGCGGTCGTCGCCAATCTTGAACTGCTCGCGATGCAGGTTTTGGTCTTCCTGCTTGTCGCTGTTCTTCTCCTCTTCCTCGTGGTGGTATTTGTAGTCGCCAATCTGTAGGTTGGTGCCGCCGTCGATTTGCGAAATGCCGTATTCGATGGCCTTGGCACGGAAAGCGGCGTCCTCGCGGGCGGTGAGAATCATGCCCGTGTAAGGCACGGCCAAACGGAAGATGGCGATGATCTTTTCAAAGGTATCATCATCAACGAAATACTTCTTGTCGATGTTCAGGCCCGATGCGTCCTTGATGCGCGGGAACGAAATCGTGTGCGGACCCACGTTGAAGCAAGCCTCCAAGTGGTTGGTGTGGCGAATCATAGCCAGCACCTCGTAACGCCAATCATAAAGGCCGAAAAGAATACCCAAACCGTTGTCGTCGATGCCGGCCTGCTGGGCGCGGTCCATGGCGGTGAGGCGATAGTTGTAGTCGCCTTTCTTGGTGTTGGCGGGGTGATATTCGTTGTAGATTTCAGGGCAATAGGTCTCTTGGAAAATCTGATAGGTGCCGATGCCCGCCTCTTTCACGATGCGGAAACCTTCCACATCCAAAGGCGCGGCATTAATGTTGACGCGGCGAATGCTGCCCTTGCCTTTCTTGGTGGCGTAGGTAACTTTCACGGTGTGAGCGATATACTCGGGCGAGTATTTCGGCGACTCGCCATAGACGAGGATGAGGCGCTTTTGGCCGTCGTCTTCCAATGCCTCCACGTTGCGGATGAGTTCCTCATCGGTCAAAGTGGTGCGAATTTGTTCCTTGTTCGAAGAACGGAAACCGCAATAAACGCAGTTGTTCACACAGTAGTTGCCCACATACAACGGGGCGAACAGCACGATGCGGTTGCCGTAGATGCGGCGTTTCAGTTCGCGCGCGCCTTCCTTGATTTCCTCCACCAATGCAGGGTCGGTGGTGTTGACGAGGACGGCAGTCTCTTCCATCGTCAGGCGGTTCTTGTCCAACGACTTCTGGATGATTTCGCGTACACGCTCAGGCGTGCTTTTCGTGTTGTTGATGTAGTCCCAAATCTCTTCCGAGGAGATGAACGGGCGGTTAGGCTCGTCGGGGATGCGACATTTTTCGGGATGAAATTGCATAACTTTATGATTTTTAGAATTTAATGAGCAGTTTTAAGCAAAGCCGACTTCACCTCGATGCCTTCGATGCGACCCAACTGGCCCGTGAGGGAACCAATTTCATCGGTGGTGCCTTCGAAAATGACGGAAATGATGCTGTAATTACCACGGGGAAAGCCTTGACGGCAGATGATGATGCCCGCGTGACGGGATAGCACCGCGTTGACTTGTGGCGCGGCTTCGCGGTTTCCAACATAAATAAGGACTGAGCCTATTCTCCTTTCCATTTGAATGTCCTCCGGATCAGATGATTATGATTCCCGCAACGGCCTTGATGTCAACGCATTGTCTTCATCTCAGCGATGGTGCGGCTTTGATTTGCGGCGGCAAAATTACGATTTTTTGAACAAATGGTTCAAAATAATATGATTAATATGGATTTTTTGCTTGTTGGCAGGGGTTTACACCGCCTGCCTAATTTCTGTCGTCCCTGCGGGACTGATTCAATACTCGACCTTATCTTGCTTCTCCTCCCAAGCGCGGAAGGTGCGAATGGCTTCATCGCGGAGCAAAGGAATGGCAGGCACGGAGCGCGATTCCTGATGCTGCTCCAACTCCTTGTAAATGAAGTCGTCGGCGAAGTCGATGGCGGCGGCATCCTTTTTCGTGTTGCCATAGTAAATGCGCTTGATATGCGCCCAATAGATGGCACCGAGGCACATCGGGCAAGGCTCGCAAGAGGTGTAGATGACACAATCCGAAAGGTCGAAAGTGCCTAATATGCGGCAAGCCTGACGGATGGTGTTCACCTCGGCATGGGCGGTAGGGTCGTTGTCGCGAGTGACGCTGTTGGAACTGCCTGCAACGATTTCTCCATCTTTCACAATGACGGCTCCGAAGGGACCGCCACCGTTCTGCACGCTCTCGTCGGCCAGGCGGATGGCCTCGCGCATGTATTCTTTATCTTGTTCTGTGATGTTCATAACTGTGTGTGTTAGTGCAGGGACTAACGTCGCCTGCTTATTGATTTGTCGTCCCTTCGGGCAGGGGTTTACACCACCTGCCTATATCGCTGTCGTCCCTTCGGGACTCCTTTATTTCCTATATCTCGCCTCCAATTCAGCACGATATTTCTCGGCAATACCTTTCGCCAAAGCCACTCCATCACCTTGAGGCTCAGCACTGAAAGTGCCAAGTCGCTCGCGCCACCATTGGCCTTCGTATTTGCAGATGCGCTCATGGTAGGCTCTTTCATCAAAGGGCCGACCCGCTTCGATGGCGGCATCCACATCCTTGAAGAATTCCTTCCAGCGGTAGGCGTAATAGGAAGCGGTGAGGCCCGTCCAAGCACGGCTGGCGTATTCATTCAGTAATGCATCCTCCTCTCCCCAAGTGGTGATGATGTTGCGGGCGTTGCTCTCGAAATAGTCCTTGTCCTCCTCCGTCGTGCCGATGGCTCTTGCATCGCGAATCCAGCGACCGACCAAGAATGCACTTTCTGTGGCCAAAATCTTGTCCGTGTCGTCGAGGATGTTGGTCATCGTTTGTTCGATTTGATGAAGTTTCTCGTAATCGCCTTCGCGATAGGCTTTTACATAATCGGCGTAAAGGTCGCTGAAATAGTTGCCCAATAGTTGCCTCGTGATGTTCACCACATCAAAATGGCGCGTGCGGGTGTTGCAGTCGGCGACCAATAACTTATCTAACACATCCAAAAGCATGATGTTATTGTACAGATAAGTCGGCGCGACATAATATTGGCGGTATTCGTTAATGTCGCCCATCGTCGGCCTTTGATTGATGCGCACGGTCTGGCCCGGCGACGACACCTTATTATATACGCTGTCGGCGAGCAATTTCCAAGCAGTGCGCATATCGGGGTCTTTCTTTCCAGCGCGTTGGTTGGCGAGGCATTCCACCCAAGCGTCCACGTCCTTGGTGAGCGGGTTGTCCCAAGCCTTCTCGAAGACGTATTCATACATGAAGGGATTGCAGTCGAATCCTTCAAGCGTGGAACCGATACCTACGAAGTTGTCGCCACCTTTTTCGAAAGCGCGTTCAACCCTAACGTTCACAGTGTCAAGGTTTCCAGCCAACATAGAGTTGCCGCCAAAATTGCCAAGATAGCACCAAATGTAAGGCACGCCGTAATAAGCATTGGTGCGTTCCCACACAGGTTGTCTTTCGCAATAGTAATCGAGCATGATGTGCCTGTCTTTCGGCATGGAGGTGATGTAAGCCTCAATGCGGTTGTCGACTTCCCAATATTGACGCTCATTCCAGAACAGCCATGCCATCTCCAGCCATTTCGCATCGGGGTCGGCGGCTTCGAGGGATTCATACACTTGACGGCTCACGCGAGCGAGGTACTCAGGCTCCCAGCTCGGCGGGATGAGTTCGTTGAAAATGTCGATGCCGTAGATGTGGTCAGTGCCGTAAAATTCGGTCTGCTTGGCGATGAACTTTTTCTGAATCTCAGTGTAAAGCGGGTCAAGCGGGTCGAGGAACTTGCACCAACAGGTGCTGTCGAAGCCTGCCCAGTCGCCCAACGAGGCCAAAGGCGCATCAGGATAAATCCTTGTGATGCAGGGCGGAACGTGACCAGCAAAGCCCGGCAAAACAGGTTTCATATTCAGTTCGCGCTCACGAGCCACGATTTTCTTTTGCAGTTCCTTTTGGTTTTCGAGCCACGACATCGGCAACGGCCCGCCCCAGCGGTCGATGTTCTGCATTCGATGCCACGGCAGGTGCGCCGGCCCTGTGAAATAACTGCGGATTTCTTCGTCGGTGAGGCCGAAATCGCTCCACACCTCGTACCAAACGGATTCTTGTCCCGTGATGGCCAAAGGCAAATTGATCCCGTTGAGTGCCATCCAGTCGATGAAGTGCTCCCATTGTGACCAATTCCACCAAGGCAAAGTGTAGCCGAAAGTGCAGTAATTCAGGAAGAAACGATCAGGCACACGGGCACTCAGGCTGACTTTTTCTGTCACCTTGGGCATCGCGGCGGGAATCTGCAAAGGCTCTTCAATGAACCATGAATATTGCGCCTTGCAATAATATTTCAGGTAATGGTTCAGGCCCACGGCCATGCTGTTGGCGTTGTT
Source organism: uncultured Bacteroidia bacterium (assembly GCA_902780055.1). GTDB lineage: Bacteria > Bacteroidota > Bacteroidia > Bacteroidales > F082 > Limimorpha. Next base: position 148,989 of record CACZDU010000002.1, read on the forward strand.
GCCACGAATGACGAGGTTCTTGCCCTGTGTTTCAATTTCAAAGCGGTCGACGGTGTCAGCAAGCCGTTCAAGGACAATGCCTTGTGAATACTCAGGCACCACGCGGTTCACCAATCCGCGCATGGCAACGATTTCGGGGTCGGTTTCTTTTTTCGTGCATGAAACGCAAAGCACGAGGCTTAGTAAAGCAAAAAAGTACAGTCTTTTCATTTTACAAAGGTTTTAATTGGGGCAAAAATACATTTTTTTCGTCAATTCTTCTTGCTTTTCCAAAAAAGGCGTATTTTTGCATCGGTTCTTTGGCGGTCTTTGTGCCGCTGACATAAAGAAACAAGAAGCGTTATGCTCGTCTTGGATTTGGAAACGTGAGAAACTTCCAAAATATATATTATAATAACAAGAGAGTGTAATATGTTCGCGCATTTTGCGTGGGCTAATTATTACATTCTGTTATTATTAGGTAATTCTCACGACCTCCAAATCCATGAATGTGGTATATCAGTGCCACGCTTCTTTTGTAGACAATTGTCCTTTGAGGCATTGGGAAGGAGAATTAAAAGTTGCGCCCGTCACGAATTTAGGGATTAAAAATGAAAAAGACAACAAAAGTATTTGCAATGCTGCTCTTTTTGTTATCGTTGACTACTTTAACTTCATGCAACAAGACCAATGAACAACTCATCATCGGCAAATGGGAATGTGTAACCGCAACCGTGACCATGGACGGCGAAACTGGAACCATACCTGGCATGGTCGGAGCGTTTTGGATTTTCGGTGCTGACGGAACTCTAACCGGTGAGTCAGCAGAAAATTCAGACCCTAACGCCAATGCTTCTTCCAATCCAGCAACTTATGTAGTGAAAGACAATCAAGTAACTATCACTGGATTAAACCATGCGGATGAAAGCCAAACAGTCATTTACACCATAAAAGAACTGACTAACAGAAAGTTATTATTGGAAGCATCCGCAGAAGTTCCTTCTTCTTCAAATGTAATCTCCACATCAATGGAATTCAAAAGGTAATAGTCCAAACACCTCAAAAGAACACGACAAACCCGCAGGAAAACCTCTTGCGGGTTTTGTTTTATCGTATATAATCGATAAAATCACTCCATTTTTATCGTTCATAATCGATAAAACAGGTTTTCTTCAGATTTTCTGTCTTTTTCTTATTTTTGCCGAAAATTCCACCAATGAAAAACTCCTATTTCGTCATAGCAATTCTTTTGTTTGCCTTGGCCTCGTGCATAAAAACCGAAACTCCTTCCCCAGGCGGCAACACTCCCCTACCCTCGCACCATGACCCTGTTTACAACATCGGCGACTATTTCCGCAACGACACCTTAGAGGGCATCGTTTTCCTTACATACGGTGCGCATAACGGACTGATGGTCAGCCTTGAAGAAACCAATTTGCCTTGGTGCGAACCCAATTACATCAATAGCCTGACAGGAGCCACCAACCCCTACGACGGCTGGCGCAACACGAACATCCTCATGTCGAACTACGACCTGCGCCATTATCCAGCCATCCAATGGAGCCACAAGCGAAACACTTGGCACTTAGTGTATTACAATTATCACCATGTAAGCAGCAACCAATGGTATGTGCCTTCCAGCAGCGAATTGAGCAAACTTTTGCAAAACCAAGCCTTGGTGAACGCCACGCTTGACTCGTTGGGCTACCCGACTTTGGAGGACAAAACTTATTGGTCGAGTACGGAAACGGGCACACGCTGTGCGGCTACCGTGCGCCTTCAGGACGGACAAATCGTCATCACCGACTCGCTGAAAAACAGGGAGTTCTTTGTTAGAGCAATACGGGCTTACTGAAATAGTTTCACGCGAAAACAGTTCTTGTTTCACGCAGAATCCGCAGAAATCGCAGAACCTGCCGGACATAAACTTGGCATCGCTTTGCGCTTCATAAAATTCTGCGTTTTCTGCGTGAGAAAAACTACAGCGTGAGAAAAATCATTTCTTGGCAACAGGGTCGCAAGTGAGGCCAATGCCGAGTTTCTTGAAGATTTTCTGGTCCACTTCGCTGAGCATCACTGTGCTATGCACCTGACAACCATTCAGTTGCGGAAGGCTTTCCAAGGCTTTCTTGCAGTTTTCGTCCCATAGGCTGAGCATCGAAATGGCGACCAAAACCTCATCTGTGTGCAAACGTGGGTTGTTGCCGTGCAGAAAACTCACTTTGGTCTTCTGAATCGGCTCTATCATGGCCTGCGGGATGAGTTTCACATCATGGTCGATGCCCGCGAGATACTTGGTTGCATTGAGCAACAAAGCCGCGCTGGGACCAAGCAGGGCACTGGTGTGAGCGGTTATGATGGTGCCGTCGCCCAACTCAATGGCAGACGAGGCCACACCTTCCTTTTCCTTGCGTTCTTTCGCAGCGATGGTGGTCTTGCGGTCGGCGGTGGTGATTTTGGCCTGCTTCATCAACAAAGCAATCTTATTCACCTCGTTTTCAGAGCCTTTGCCCTTGGCCAAATCGCAAAGTGCGGTATAGTAACGGCGGATGATTTCCTGTTTAGAGGCCTCGCAGCAGGCTTCGTCGTCGCTGAGGCAATAGCCCACCATATTGACACCCATGTCGGTCGGCGACTTGTAGGGATTTTCGCCGTAAATGCTCTCGAAAATGGCGTTCAGCACGGGGAAAATCTCAATGTCGCGGTTGTAGTTGACAGCGGTATCGCCGTAAGCCTCAAGATGGAACGGGTCAATCATGTTCACGTCGCTAAGGTCGGCGGTGGCGGCTTCGTAGGCCACGTTGACGGGGTGCTTCAGCGGCAGGTTCCATACAGGGAAAGTCTCAAACTTGGCATATCCAGCCTTGATGCCACGCTTGTTTTCGTGGTACAACTGGCTCAGGCAGACGGCCATCTTGCCGCTTCCAGGCCCTGGAGCCGTGACGACCACCAAGGGGCGTGTGGTTTCCACATAGTCGTTGCGGCCAAAGCCTTCCTCCGAGTCAATGAGGGCGACGTTGTTCGGATAGCCCTCAATGATGCGGTGGTAATACACCTTAATGCCCATGCGCTCAAGGCGTTGGCGGTAAGCATCGGTGCTGGCTTGACCGTTGTAGTGCGTGACCACAACCGAATTCACCATGAAACCACGGCTCATAAACTCATCGCGGAGGCGCAACACATCCACATCGTAAGTGATGCCCAAGTCGCCGCGAACCTTGTTTTTCTCAATGTCGACCGCACTGATGACGATGATAATTTCCGCAACATCAATCAGTTGCGACAACATTCTCAGTTTGCTGTCGGGTTGGAAACCGGGCAGCACTCGGCTGGCATGAAAGTCGTCGAAGAGTTTTCCGCCAAATTCGAGATAGAGTTTGTCGCCGAATTTCGCGATGCGATCCTTGATGTGTTCCGACTGGATTTTAAGGTATTTTTCGTTGTCGAATCCGTATTTTGCTACAGCGGACGCTGAGCCTGTCAAAGCGTTTTTCATGGTGCTTAGAATTAAAAATACGGGATGCAAAAGTACGAGTTTTTCAAACAGCAAGAACAATTTTTCTGATTTTGGCGCAAAAAAATGGTCGCCCCGCGATGGAGCGACCATTAATAATTAAGGTGTCAATCGGATTTACCAAGCAAACAGCGGGTAGTCCTTCATCATCTTGTTCACCTCGGCGCGGACGGCGGCAATCTTGGCCTCCGAAGCGGTCTTGGTTTCGGGGTTGATGTCGGCAATGACATCGTCAATCATTTCGACGATGAGCGGCATCTTGTCTTCCTTCAGGCCACGGGTGGTGATGGCCGGTGTGCCAACGCGCAGACCAGAGGTCAAGAATGGCGAGCGGCTGTCGAAGGGCACCATGTTCTTGTTGACGGTGATGTCGGCAAGAACGAGGGTGTTTTCGACCATCTTACCGGTGATTTCCGGGAACTTGCCGCGCAGGTCGATGAGCATCGAGTGGTTGTCGGTACCGCCGCTGATGACTTGATAGCCCTTGTCAACAAAGGCCTTGGCCATCACGCTTGCGTTGGTGCGCACCTGCTTGATGTACTCCATGTACTCGTCGCTGAGGGCTTCGCCGAAAGCAACGGCCTTGGAAGCGATGACGTGCTCAAGCGGACCACCTTGGATGCCCGGGAACACGGCGCTGTTAATCAAAGCTGACATCATCTTCACTTCGCCCTTCGGGGTCTTGCGGCCACGCGGGTCTTCGAAGTCGTGACGGATGAGGATCATGCCGCCGCGAGGTCCACGCAGGGTCTTGTGGGTCGTGGTGGTGATGATGTGGCAATACTCCAACGGGTCGTTCAAGAGGCCCTTGGCGATGAGGCCGGCAGGGTGGCTGACGTCGGCCATGAGGACGGCGCCCACTTGGTCGGCGATGGCGCGCATACGCTTGTAGTCCCAGTCGCGGCTGTAGGCCGAAGCACCGGCGATGATGAGTTTGGGCTTGCACTCAAGGGCAATCTTCTCCATCTCGTCGTAGTCGACACGGCCGGTTTCCTTGGCGACGTGGTAGGCGACGGGCTTGTAGAGCATACCCGAAGCGTTGACCGGGCTGCCGTGTGAAAGGTGACCGCCGTGTGAGAGGTCGAGCCCCATGAAGGTGTCGCCGGGTTCAAGCAGGGCTTGCATCACAGCCATGTTGGCCTGAGCGCCCGAGTGGGGCTGCACGTTGGCAAAAGTGGCATTGAACAATTGGCAGGCGCGGTCGATGGCGATTTGCTCGCTCTGGTCGACGATTTGGCAGCCGCCGTAGTAACGTTTGCCGGGATAACCCTCGGCGTATTTGTTGGTCATGACAGAACCCATAGCCTCCAGAACTTGCTCACTGACAAAGTTTTCCGAAGCGATGAGTTCGATTCCGTGCATCTGACGCTCTTTCTCTTGGCGAATCAGATCAAAGATTTTCTCGTCTCTTTTCATATTTGTTGAATTGTTGACTGTTGAATTGTTTAATCGTTTTGGCTGCAAAGTTGCGAAAAATTTGTGAGGTATGGAAAAAATAAGTGGTTTATTTTTGTTGCATTACATCAAGTTTTGCATATTCTTGAAATTCAACAGTTTTATTTTGGCTGCTGTGTTTTCATAGTCACCAGCATAGATGATCGCTTTTTCCGCAATCTTGGATTCCAATTCGGGTGACGCAGATTTCAGCCCTTTCTCAAACTCGCTATTGTAGGTTTGTGCCGACTTGATTTCAATTGCGGTGTAACTTCCGCCTTTGGCCACAAGCAGGTCGATTTCATTGCCGTTGCTGTCTCGGTAAAACGTTAAATTGCCACTTTTCCCGTTGTTGTAAGCATTTTTCACAAACTCTATAACTACCATATTCTCAAACAGATGCCCTCTCATTTTGTCATGATTGAGTTGCTGTTCGTTTTCGATGCTTAACAAATAGGCTGCCAATCCCGTATCGTAGAAATAGAGTTTTGGTGTTTTGGTCAGGCGTTTTCTCGAGTTTTCAAAATAAGGTGGCAATAGGGTCACGATGTATGATGCCTGCAACAACGACAACCACGATTTGACGGTGTTGACGGCCACACCAACCTCATTCGATAATTCCGAACTATTGAACAAACTACCTATGCGGCCTGCGCAAAGCCTCAAAAAAACTTGAAAGGCTCTCATGTCCTTGATTTGCAGCAATTGCCTTACATCCCTTTCCAAATAGGTCTTCGTGTAGGCTGGGTAAAACAATTTTGACACATTTTTTCCGGCATGGATAGCGGGATAGAAGCCGTTGAAAATGAGGCTATCGGCACTCTGATTTGGCAATGAATCCTTTATTTCGTTGAGCGAAAGGGGCAGAAGTTCCAAAACCGCACTCCTACCCGCCAAAGACTGGGTTATGCTGTTCATCAAACTGAATTGGGCACTACCCGAAAGAATAAATCTCCTTTCGGGATGCTCGTCAACGATTCCCTGAATATACGACATCAGATGTGGCGTATTCTGCACCTCATCCAATATCATCCCTTGATGGTCTTGATTCAGGAAACCAATAGGATCATTGGACGCAAAATCTTGGTTGTCAATGTTTTCCATCGAATAATAGGACAAATCCTTAAACACCTCTCGAATAAGGGTAGTTTTGCCCGACTGCCTTGGTCCTGTCAAAGTAATGACTGGAAAATACTTGAAATTTTCCAATATTGCATCCTTTAAATCTCTATAAATCATATTTATATGTTACTTTATGCAAATTTTCAATACAACTGCAAAATTACATAAATTCTGAAAAAGCGCAATGTTTTTTCGGTCTATTCCAAAAAAAGCCCAAAATCTTCGTAAATTTGCACCCAAAATATTATTTCGACAAGCTCAATAACCATAGCAGACAATGAAGAATTTTGTTGAAGAACTCCGCTGGCGCGGAATGTTGGCACAGATGATGCCAGGAACGGAAGAACTCCTCCAGAAAGAAATGGTGACGGCCTACCTCGGCACCGACCCGACCGCCGACTCACTGCATATCGGTCACTTATGCGGCATAATGATGCTCCGCCACCTGCAACGCTGCGGCCACAAGCCCATCATCCTCGTGGGCGGCGCAACAGGCATGATTGGCGACCCTTCGGGCAAGAGCCAAGAGCGTAACTTGCTCAACGAAGAAACCTTGCGCCACAACCAAGAGTGCATCAAAAAGCAAGTGGCCAAGTTCCTCGATTTTGAATCAAAGGAGCCGAATGCCGCCGAAATGGTGAACAACTACGACTGGATGAAGGACTTCACCTTCCTCGACTTCGCCCGCGAGGTGGGCAAGCACATCACCGTGAACTACATGATGGCCAAGGACAGCGTGCAGCAACGCCTCAACGGCACCGCCCGCGACGGCCTGAGCTTCACCGAATTCACCTACCAGCTGCTGCAAGGCTACGACTTCCTCTGGCTCTACCAGCACAAGAACTGCAAGCTGCAACTCGGCGGCAACGACCAATGGGGCAACATCACCACGGGCACGGAATTGATTCGCAGAACGTTAGGCTTCGAGAACGAGGCATTCGCCCTCACCTGTCCGCTCATCACCAAGGCCGACGGCAAGAAGTTCGGCAAGACCGAGAGCGGCAACATCTGGCTCGACCCGAAACGCACCACGCCCTACAAGTTCTACCAGTTCTGGCTCAATGTGAGCGACGAGGACGCGGAGCGTTACATCAAGATTTTCACCTCATTGGAAAAAGATGTCATCGATGCCCTCATCGAGGAACACAAGAAAGACCCAGGAATGCGTGTGCTGCAAAAGCGTTTGGCGCAAGAAGTCACCGTGTTGGTACACTCGCAGGAAGCCTTGGATGCCGCCATCGAAGCGTCCAACATCCTCTTTGGCAAAGCCACCAAGGATGCTTTGGAGAAATTAGACGAAGAGACTTTCCTTGATGTTTTCGACGGCGTTCCGCAAGAGCACGTTTCGCGCACTGACCTCGAAGCCGGCCTCCCCATCGTTGACTTCATGGCTGTCAACACGCAGATTTTCCCCTCGAAGAACGAGGCCCGCAAGATGACCCAAGCCAACGGCGTGAGCGTCAACAAGGAAAAGGTCACTTTGGATAAGGTGATGAGCCTCGACGACCTGATTGATGGAAAATACATCCTTGTGCAGAAAGGCAAGAAGAACTATTATTTGGTTGTGGTGGAATAACCACAAAGCAAACCCAACACAAAAAAGGTCAGGATTGAGTGATTCATCCTGACCTTTTCCTTTATTAGAACTTATTCTTCGTCCTCATGCTTGCGCCGCTTCCCCAGCAGATAAGCCCCGCCGAGGCAGCCCAACAGCCACAGGCCATTGCCAACAGGACTAACGTCCCATGTCTCGTCATGGTTGGGAAAGTCGGGGATGATGAAACCATCGGGAGGCTCGTTGCTTCCACCTCGAATGTTGGCATACTCCTCATCATCCATGATGAAGATTCCGACTTGGGCTTTGGCTTGGTCGATTCTTGCCACGCCCAGCAACAAGGCCATTATTACCAGTATGATTGTGCTTCTCTTCTTC
>CACZDU010000003.1:0-135343 GCA_902780055.1 uncultured Bacteroidia bacterium
TTATCTTTGCCGAAAATTTGAACGCCATGATTTACAATCCTTTCATCACATCGGGTTATGTTTCGCCCGAATACTTTTGCGACCGCGAAAACGAAACACGACAGTTGGTTCAAAACATACAGGGACACAGCCATACGGTGCTCATCTCGCCGCGCCGCATGGGAAAGACAGGACTCATCGAGCATTGCTTCAACCAAGAGGTCATCAAAAACGATTACCACACGTTTTTCCTCGACATCTACTCCACCATGAACCTCAACGATTTCGTGTTCCTGTTGGGCAACCGTATTTGCAGAAGTTTGAAAACCAAGGACAAGCAATTGATGGAAATGTTTGTCAAGGTGGTGAAATCCATCCAATTCACCATCGGTTTTGACGAGGCTGGGATGATGAACGGTTCTTTCGGCCTCGGCGACATCAAGGATTCACAAAAGTCGTTGGAAGAGATTTTCCAATATTTGGAGACGTGGAAGCGCTATTGCGCACCTACATCCAACACTGCAACAATGCCACTTTCATCTTTGCGGGCAGTCAGCGTCATATCATCCAAAACATGTTTGCTTCGGCATCCAAACCATTCTACAACAGTTCGAACATGATGAGCCTCGCCCCTATCATAAAAGAAAAATATGTCGAATTTGCCGTGCGAATGTTCGCCAATTTTGGAAAAGTGTGCGCCCCAGAATATATTGACAATCTGTATGATACCTTGGAAGGCCACACTTGGTATATGCAGGCGGTGCTATATTTGGCATTTTACATGACAGACAAAAAATGTGTTGAGCGAAAGGCAGCGCTCGACACTGAAAGCCATTGCCGCCGAAGGCAAGGCCAAACAAACGCAGTCGGTGGCGTTCATCAAGAAATACGGCCTGACCTCGGCAAGTTCGGTGCAATCGGCCATTCGCCAACTGATGGACAAGGATTTGGTGACGACAGAGAAAGGTTCCTATCGTGTTGACGACCGTTTCTTCGGGTTTTGGCTGAAGAATCAACTGTAACAACATAGACAACCACATAGACAACGGTTGGATTTCGTTTTTGCAACAAATTGAAATTCAACTGTTTAATTTTTCATACCTTTGCGAATTGATAGACAAGGCCCCAAAAGGGCTTGACAAATTGTTTTTCTTTTGGAGAAATGCTATACTTTTGCATTGCAAACATCAGAACGATGTAGACGAAAGTTCATGAACAGATTAAAAAAAGTATTGACAACAATCAAAAAACATCTACAACCATGAAAAAGTTATTTGCTACACTACTTCTAATGGCAATGGCAATGAGCGCCTCTGCCTATGATTTTTCTGCCGTGTGCGAAACAGGACAGACCTTGTATTACAACATTCTCAACGACCATGAAGTGGAAATAACCTATCCGAATAATGCAAATGGTGGTTGTTGGCTTGGCTATAATACACCTGCGGGCAATCTCAGCATCCCCGCAACAGTTGTGAATGAAGGTATCTCTTATGTTGTGGTGTCTGTTGGAAATCGTGCGTTTTATCAATGCTTTGACCTTACTGCCGTGGAAATTCCAAATACTATCATTTCCCTTCAGGAACAAGCATTTGCAGGCGCAGGACTTACTTCATTGGAAATTCCTAATTCCGTGACATCAATTGACGGATGGGCTTTTAATGCTTGTACTAATCTCTTGTCCCTCACCATTGGAGCTTCGGTTTCCACCATTGGATCAGGAGCTTTCGCAAGTTGCTGGAACTTGCAAAACATCCATTGCAATACACCAACACCGCCCAGTTATGCCTTTTTCTATGGTTTTGGAGGTCTTTTTAACGAAAATATATTTAGAGGTGTCCATAGTTACATCCCTGTTTATGTCAATTGTCTTTCTCTCAACCAATTCCAGTCAAATCCTCAATGGAAGCAGTTTACCAATTTAATAGGTATGTTTGTTGGAGTTCCTGAGCTGAATGTGTGTTGCAATATTTCAGGACTTGGGACTACCGAGATAGTCTCTCTTCCAGAAGATTGTGACCATTACACCGCTACGGTACGAGCCATCCCGAATCCAGGGCATGAATTCAGTTATTGGAAAAAGGGTATTGAAATGGTCTCCTTTTCACCGGAATACACCTTTGCTTTAGATCAAAACACGACTCTCGTTGCCTGTTTCGACAATGCCCCTATTGTCTATGACTCCATTGCCTTCCCCGACCATGTCATCGGACGCATTTTTGATACTACCAGTCAAGTTTCCCATGAACGTCCCTCCAACTTCATCTATGACACATTCGGGCAACTGATAAAGTATGATCTTCCAGGGGTTATTGTAAGCGACTATGTTTTTGTCGAAAACCCCACTTTGCCCAACGGCATCCAAACAACTCGTTTCTACTACCCTGACATAGAAGAGCCTGAGTGGTTTTTCTACACATACGATAACAATAGGATAATGCATAGTGAGAAATTTGCTGAGGGTATGGCCAGAGTGTTTGCATACGATTATTACTATGATGAGAATTGGCACATCATTAAAAAAGACAGGATTAATATTGATGGACGAATAATTGAACAAAACCTTTTTGAATATGCAGATAACTACAGGACCAAGATAGATTCATATTACGACTTATTTCACTTATACCCAAACGAGTTACTAAAAATGCAGACAACGAGCCATTATAATGAACGGCTGCAAATATTATCTTCACAAGTCGATACATACGACGAAGCAGGTGACATCACTTCCAAAGTATTGGATACTTATTCATACGCCTCAAACAATAAGACAGAAAGCATCATCACCCAAACCTTCACCGAAGAAGAATGGGTCAACACGAAAATTGTCCGTTTTGTTTATGATGACAAGAACCGAGTTGTCGAATACAAAACTGGAATATGGTCGCCTGAAAACCAAGATTGGAATATCACCAGAAAAACCGTTTATGACTTCAACGACGAAGAGCAAAAACTCATTGTGTCGTTCTTTCAGAAAAGCGGTGACGAATGGGTATGGCATCATTATACAGGCCAGCAACCCATCTTCTTTGAACCAGGCTTGGATGAATGGGAAAAGGCAATTTATAGTTATCATGGTTTTGGAATCAAACAATTTGAAATCACCCTGCATTATATGACGAAAGAAAAAGAAGAGGTGTTCCCGAGTCAATCGGAATGGTACTACGAAATCCAAAACGACGATGGCAGCATCACCTACCAGCACCTTGAATATGTTGCCGACACGGTGTTTGAAGGCGGGAACCGCCCAAAAATCATCGTGCGCAGCAACACACATTACGACCGCGACACAACTATGGAAGTAACTCACGAATATATCTACGAAGAAGGCGGCAAAGTGTATTGGTGGAACAAAGACCTTGAAGAGTTTACGATTCTCTACGATTATGCCGCCGAAGTTGGCGACGAATGGGAAATCAAGGTGGGAACGGAAAGTATTACGATTCATGTTGACGAAGTGGATGTTTTCGAATATGATGGCGATACCCGTAAACGATTGCATATTAGCGATATAGGAGATGTGTTTGGCGGTGACATCGTGGTAGGTTTCGGCCACATGACCAATTTCTTCCCCGAAAAACTGATGAACCAAGGCAAAGGCTACCGCGTGGAAGGCTTACGTTGCTATTGGGTAGAAGACGCACTGCTCTACCACAACGGCGACGGCGATTGCGATGCAATTTATGGCGAATTGCATGGCATTGAGGAAAATGGCCATTCAGCTCCTTCGACAGGCTCAGGAACCGAAGGCTCAGTGGCCTTTACGGTCTATCCCAATCCGGCAAACAATGTTTTGTTTGTAGAGACGCGGCGCGCCACGTCTCTACCAGCGGAACAGGAATACCGCATCACCAACCTCATGGGACAAACCTTGCTGCAAGGCACAATCACCGCTGAAAACCAGCAGATTAATATTGAAAAATTGCCTGCGGGAATGTATTTCATCAGCATAGATGGTGAAACAGTGAAATTTGTGGTGAAATGAAAACTCGATGTATAATAATTGCGTTCTTTGTGATGGCAGGTCTATCAGCCTGCCACCACGAGGCGCGCTACCTCAAGGAGGCTGAAACGCACTATCAGCAAGGCCTCGAACAACGCGCCGCCAAACAGAGCGAAGCCGCCGCCGAGTCGTTCAGCCAAGCCCTGCTTGCCCTTGAGCAATGCAAGCCCGACAAACCCGAAACGAAACGGTTGAAAGGCCAAATCGAGGACAACCTCGGCTTCTGCTACTGGAAGCACGAACTTTTTGAGGAAGCCCTGCCGCTGCACGAAGATGCAGCAAAAATAGCCCGCGAACTCGGCGACTCCACACTGTTGATGAACGCCCTGCGCAACTGCGGTAGGGCGGCGGCCTCATTGGGCGACATCGACGCGGCAGAACAACATTACGATGAAGCCCTCAACTTTGCCAAAGCCTTGAACAACAAAACAATGCAAAACGAAATCCTTTTGGAATCGAGCCGCGATGTGTTGTTGGTGACGGAAGATTTTATGCAAGTGATTGAGCGCGTCAGTCAAGCCTTGGCCGACGGTGCATCTGGCGATGGTCCACTGACTTTGGGCTTGGCCTACTATTATTTGGAGCAAGACAGCCTCGCCATCGTCCACCTCACCGAAGCCACCCGAAACGAGATGGCTGGCGTGCGCATGTCGGCCTACCAAGCCCTTTGTTACTTGCATCAAATGCAAGGCGATTATGCGCAAGCCCTTGAATGTCACGAACTTTTCAACGAAAACATGATGCAGGCCGACCACGAGCATCGCAGCGAACAGGTGCAGCGTATCAAGGCGGAATACGACTTGCAAATGCAGAAAAACAACCTCGAAGCCGAGCAAAAACTGCGGAGCCTTTACCTCTACCTCATCCTTAGCGGCTTGGTCGTGGCCTTGGCCGTTGTGCTATTGCTTTTGCGACAGAAAACGCTGAACGCCAAACTGAAAGCCGAGGAAATGAAGAACCAATTGGAAACGGCGTTGAAGAAAAACAAGGTGTATGTGACCGCCCTTGCCCTCACCGAGCAAATCACAGCCTCCACCCTCGACTTCGACCTGAAAGAAACAGAATGGGACGACTTCGTGACGCTCATCGACAAGGTTTACAGCGACTTCACCAAAAGGCTGATGGACAAGTACCCCACCCTCACCAAAAGCGACTTGCAAATCTGCTGCCTCACCAAGCAAGGCTTCAGCAACCAAGTCATTTCCATACTGATGAACCTGCAAACCAACAGCTACGCCCGCCGCAAGTCGCGCATCAAGCAGGAGAAGATGAACGGCTTGGAGGATGAGCGGAGTTTTGAAGAGATAATCAATGAAATATAAATCATAAAAATATATACCATGAAAAAGTTATTCACAATCATAGTTTTAATGGCTTGGGTGATGAGCAGCATCGCTCAAGAAATCATTTGGCAACCTTCCTCCATCAACCTTCATTGGTTGGGTGGCGACGGACAGGAAAATGCCTTTTACGACCACATGACACTCCAATACGACTCTTGCGGCCACATCTCCCAGTTGAACCACTCCATCAACTATCCTTATCCTCAAATCCAGGAGACAAGCTACGAGTACGATTCCGTCGGAAACCTTTCATACAAGTCTTACAGTTTTATACAAGGATCCAGTTGGGGTGGCAATTACTATTATTACACCTACGACCAACAATCCAATCTCACCGAACTGTATGTGGAAGAATGGGGGAGATTGTTTAATCACCGCCCCGTGAGCAAACGTGTCTATGAATATACGGACAACACGCCGACTAAAATGTACTATTACTATTTTGACTTGTGGGAAGGCGTGTTGATTTTGTCCTACCACATAGACCATGTTTACTCGAGCGATGGGAAAACGAAAACAGAAACCAAGATTGCGGCCAACGACCTGCCTATGGAACGCGACACCTACATCTATTCCGACAACAACGAACTGATGAACCAACTGCATGAAACCGTTGATTCGTTGAATCAGTTTGTGAATCAATACCTTATCAACTATGAATACAACAATGACGAACTCATATCGAAAACTGAGATGGCTTGGTCTAAGGCGTTGTCAGCTTGGGTCGACTCGACCTACACGGAATTCCGTTACGAGAACGGTCTTCTCGTTGAGAAGGATTTCACTCGCTGGGCTGCAGACACGCTAAACACTCGAACCCAAGAGCAACGCACCTACGACGATTATGGAAACTGCATCCTCATTTTATATAAGGATTTGATAAACGGAGCTTTAACTGAAACAAACAGAGCCTTTTATGCTTATGATGAAAACAACCTTTGCATTGCAGCCTTGGCACAAACCTATTCCGATTCCACTTGGGTGAAAGGCTTGTTCTCACATTCCGAGCAACTGTTTCTGAATGTTGGTTTCGACCATATCAACAAGGAATTGGGAACGCTCCAAAACAGATTCAGAGCCGAAGTCGCTGGGTATGTATCCACGCCAAATCCCTATTTCGCAGTGACCGAAATACCCACAATCCACTGCACTACATTCCCTAATCCAGGGAACGGCGTCATGAAAGTGTCGTGCGATCTCGACAACGCCTCCATCCACATTTTTGACATGCACGGAAGGTGGGTTAAGTCGCAACGCATCAACAATGGTATCACTCCCGTTGTGATGGATGACGCGCCCTCGGGTCTATACATTTGGCAAGTCTGGTCAGACGGAACCATGAAAACGTCAGGAAAATGGATTAACAATTAAAACTTTATGGTCATGAAAAAACTCATTTTACTATCAGTCATTATGTGCCTTTCCCTAATTGGCACAGCCCAAGAGAGCTATTTCGACTTTTCGGTTGCTAACGAGTCGGGGCAGATGCTGTATTACAACATCCTTGATTCCGTAGCCCACACTGTGGAATTCACCTGCCCGGGGCAAGTCGTAGACTATCAAAATGGCTGGGAAGGCTATCAACAACCTACGGGTCAATTGATTCTGCCCTCCACCGTAAGCCACAACGGGCAAGACTACACAGTGGTCGCCGTAGGCGATAATGCATTCTATCGATGCGATGGAATCAGAGGCAACCTAAGCATCCCCTCTTCTGTAACACGTCTTGGAAAACGCTGCTTAGAATGGTTTAATGCTAACACGGATACCTTGTTCCTTTCCGAAGGACTCATTGAAGCAGATGAGGAAGCTTGCGCTGGCACTCGTTTTTATATTGGCCATTTGCCCAGTACAATGGAAAAAATTGGCTTCGCGGCTTTTGCCGAAAAAGATTTCCCACGCCACCTCGTTCTTCCACAATCATTACGGATTATGGGAGCTGCCGCCTTTTCGGAGTGTTTTACCATCAAAGAAGTGACCATCCCAGAAAATGTGGACAGCATCGGAGGAAACGCTTTCTATTTCAATACCCAATTGCAGCAAGTCAATTTCAATGCGAGGAATTGTGCCTACATCCACTCAAACGCTTTCCAAGACAGTAGCATCAAGCGTCTTGTGATAGGCGAGCAAGTGCAGTCTCTCGAATGTTGGATATATATCCCCGGTGTGTCTACGGTCACCTTCAAGGGACAAAACCCACCTGCCATCAACGAGAACTCCTTTGCATACTACAATGCCAACTTTTATGTCCCAAAAGGTTGTTGGGAAAGATACCACAACGCGCCGCATTGGGCCAATATCACCAAATTATTTGAGCTGCCAGGAAGCTTCGCATCTGAAGGCGCCGAATGGTATTTCAACAAGCTCTCAACGCAATCCATCCTAAACGACTATCATCGCATGGAGGTGTTGGGCAAAGACACAATAATCGTGAACGGTGAAGCGACGGAAGTTTCAGTCATCAGCAACCCGTTACATTCCGACACGTTACAATTAGTGTATGAAAAGGACGATGTTGTATATTGGTACAACCCCGTAAAACAATCTTTTACGACCTTATATGACTATAATGCAAGGGTTGGCGATTCGTGGACTGTTTCTATCAACACCGTCGATTATGACATTTTGGTGATTGCCATCCAAAACTTCATCTACAATCACCGCTCCTACCAAATCCAATGGGTTCGCAACATAAGCCCCGGAATGAGTTTCGACGGCAGAATCATCAAGGGAATAGGTTATGAACACGGCATATTCCCATTTGCCATGCAACCAGATTCCCAAGACACGACTTATATCAATGGCATTAGATGCTATCTGGAAAACGACACCATCATGTACCACAACGGTTATTTGGATTGTGACCAAGTTGTCGGCTGGAATGGTTTTGAGTGGTACTACGAAATCCAAAACGATGATGGGAGCACTACCTACCAACACTTGGAATACACGTCTGACACCACCATCAACGGCAAACGCCCGAAAATCATCGTGCGCAGCAACACGCACTACGACCGCGATACTGTCACAGAAGTGACGCACGAATACATCTATGAGGAAAACGGGAAGGTGTATTGGTGGAACAAACAACTGCAACAGTTCACCACATTGTATAATTATGCAGCTGAGATAGGCGACGAATGGGAAGTCTTGGTGGGTACGGAAAGACTGTCCATGCATGTTGACACCGTGGAAAATATCGAACACGAAGGAAACCCGTACACCTTGCTGCGGGTAAGCGACGCAGACGGCCTCTTCAGCGGCGACATCGTGTGTGGCATCGGCCACATGACGAGTTTCTTCCCTGAGCGACTAATGAACCGAGGCAAAAACTACCGCGTGGAAGGCATGAGGTGTTATTGGGTGGATGGAGAATTGGTCTTCAAACTCGGCGACAAGGACTGCGACGAGGTGTATGAACAACTGCACAACGGCGTAGAGGACAGCCCTTCGGCAGGCTCAGATACCTTCACGGTCTATCCCAATCCAGCAAACAATGTTTTGTTTGTAGAGACGCGGCGCGCCACGGCTCTACCAGCGGAACAGAAATACCGCATCGCCAACCTGATGGGTCAAACCTTGCTGCAAGGCACAATCACCGCTGAGAACCAGCAGATTAATATTGAAAAACTACCTGCGGGGATGTATTTTATTAGCGTGGGCGGGCAAACTTTGAAGTTTGTGGTGAAATAACACGGAACTTGTAGGGCTGTCGTACCACGGCAGCCGTCTGAAAAAAACGGCTGCCACGATGTGGCAGTCCTACAAGCATCAATAATTCAGCCCGAAAGCCCAAATGGGAATCACATTGCCGTAGCCATATTCGATGTCGTCCTTCACTACATAGCCTTCCCTTGCATCGGTAATCTGTTTCTTTCCTTTGCTCTTTCCGCCCACCTCAAAAGTCTTACCCTGAACCTCAAAATCGGAAATGGGCGACGACACAACTTTATGATTCACACGCATTTGGTTGAGGAAAAAAGTTTCCCGTAGCGTTCCCGCATCTTCCTGGCCTTCACCTAAATTGTACATCAGATTCGTGTTGTCCAAATACACTTTCTCCACTTTTCCGAGCTCGCCCAAACCACCTGTCCCGTCGCGCAATTGGGCCAACAAGCCCGCTTTTTCCATATAAACAAGGTAATCCTCCACATTGTTTCTGCTGGCCTGAATCTGGCTTCCCAAACTTGACATGTTGGGCTTGTAAGGCACCAATCCGGCAATAATCGCCATCAGTTTTTTCAGTTTCCTTGCCGTACCGATGTTCATGCCCGCAAACTGCGGAATGTCGACTTCAATCGTTCTTGTAATCACCTGACTCAACTCTGTTTCAAAGTCAAGGTCTTGACTGAAAGGGTAATAGCCTTCTTTCAAATACTGCTTGAAATACACCAAAGGATGACTTGCACCCGGAATTTTCGCTTCATGGTTCAAGATTTGCTCCATGCTTAAAACGGGCGTTTCAATGTGGTGCCGAATGGCCAAAAACTCACGGAACGACAAACCTTGCATCATGTATTTCGGTGCCCGCCGACTCAGGTCGGCCTCGCCTTTCTCGATGTCGAGGATGGACGAACCCGTGAAATAAACATGCAAGTCGGGAAACGAATCGTACATCAGCTTCAGTTCCTGCGACCAATTGGCATATTTGTGTACCTCATCGATAAACAAAAACTTTCCGCCGTTTTTATTGAAACTTTCCGCCATTTCATACAGGCTGTTGGTTGAAAAATAAAGGTGATCCGCCGTCACATACAACGTGTCGTGAAGTGAATGGCACTTTTTGATGTGCTGAAAAAACAGCGTCGTTTTGCCCACGCCTCTTGGTCCGACCAAGCCTAACATGCGGTTATTCCATTGAATGTCAGCATACTTGTAACGGACAAACTCGCTCGTTGTCGTGTCAAGTTGCTTCTGCATAAACTCATACAACTTTTCCATTTTGCATTAATTTGACACCGCAAAATTACTAAAATTGCACTGTGTGAGTGCAATTTTCTCAATTTTTTGCACTGTGAGAGTGCAATTTTTACGATAATTCCGCTTTCACTTCGGTATTTGATAAGGCTCTCGCGATGATTTGTGCATGGTCGAAGGCCAAATCGGGCAGACGGTTGAGGGCAAACCATTGCGCCTTGGCTGCATCGTCGCCGCCAACGGCCTTTTGCTGGGTGTCGTCAACACCCCAATAGGCCACGCTGACGGTGCGGTGGCGCGGGTCGCGGTTGATGGCACCGAAAGCGTACAATTGGTGCAATTCGATGCCCGTCAGACCCGTTTCTTCTTGCAGTTCACGCGCCGCGCAGGTGTCCAAGTCCTCTTCCATCTCCAAAAAACCGCCTGGCAAAGCCCAACAACCCTTGAAAGGCTCTTTGCCCCGCTCGATGAGGAGCAAATGCCAAACACATTCTATCTTCTTGAAAATCAAACAATCCGTTGTAACGCACGGACGCGGATAATTGTAAGTGAAACTCATAATGACCTATTTTTCGGCAAAAGTAAGATTATTTCTCTATTTTTGCGTCGAATTATTCATCGAATCATGCAAAACCTCAACATCGCCTACATCCAAGCCGACCTCAAATGGGAGGATAAAACGGCCAATTTGCAGCATTTCAGCCAATTATTAGAACAAGTTCGTCCTGAAACCGACTTAATTCTCCTACCCGAAACCTTCACCACGGCTTTCCCCGTCGACCCGAAATTCTTCGCCGAAACCGAAGACGGCCCGACGATGCAATGGCTTCAGTATCAAGCCAAAGCGAAAAACGCTGTCATCGCTGCCACTTTCCCGTTGGAAAAGGACGGGCATTATTACAACAGCCTCGTTTGGATGCGCCCCGATGGGAGTTATGAACTCTATTTCAAGCGGCACACTTTCACGATGGGCGGCGAGGACAAGTTGGTGGAACGCGGTAATCGTCAATTGATTGTGGAACTGAAAGGCTGGCGCATCCGCCCGATGGTGTGCTACGACATCCGTTTCCCCGTGTGGGCGAGAAACCGCTACCAAAACGGACAATACGAGTATGACTTGGCTTTCTATTTGGCCAACTTCCCCGATTCGCGAATGGTGGTTTGGAACACGCTCCTTGTGGCCCGCGCCATCGAGAACCAAGCCTATTGGATTGGCGTAAACCGCGTAGGCGAGGATGCCAACGATTTGCATTATAGTGGTGAATCTCAGGTGATTAATTCACGCGGCGAGGTCATTTCCAAAGCCGATCCTTACCAAGAAGCTGTGCTGCATTGCACTTTGGATGGTGAAAAGCTGGAACGTTTCCGGCAGAAATTCCCTTTGGGACCGGATTGGGATGGGTTTGAAATCAAAATGTAATTGACATGCAGCAAACCGGCGAAATCATATTATACCAGCCTAATGATAACGTGCAACTTGAAGTGCGTTTGGAGGAAGAAACCGTTTGGCTTACTCAGGCGCAGATGGCGGAATTGTTTCAAAAGGACAGAACCGTCGTAACAAGACACATTAATAATGTGTTTGCGGAAGGAGAACTTGACCAAGAAAGCAATGTGCATTTTTTGCACATTTCAAATAAGGTTTTGTCGGTTTTGGATGTTTTGTGACAAAAAAAGAACAATATGACGCTCTCCGTTTTCTCCGACGAATATTATATGAAACAGGCCTATCAAGAGGCTGAAAAAGCTCTCGAAGCCGACGAAATTCCGATTGGTGCCGTTGTGGTGTGCAACAACAAAATCATCGCCCGTGCCCACAACCAAACAGAAACCCTCAACGACGTGACCGCCCACGCCGAAATGTTAGCGATTACCGCTGCCGCCAACGCCTTGGGCGCGAAATATTTGGATGAATGTACGCTCTATGTCACTTTGGAACCTTGCCCCATGTGCGCCGGCGCCTTGTGTCATGCCCACATCGGGAAAATCGTTTGGGCCGCCGACGACCCCAAGAATGGTTTTTCTCGTTTCGGCAAGATGCTACATTCCAAGACGAAAACCGAAACGGGCATCCTGCGTGATGATTGCTTGGCATTGCTGACGGAGTTTTTCAAGAATAAAAGGATATGAATAATTGGGCTGAAAATGAAGAAGGTCACACCGCGTTTGCGATGCGACCTTCCATGTTTAGGTTTGAATTAAGGGTTTACATCTTTTCGGGCGAAAGCACCTTAGGCAAATAGGTCTTGCCCGTGCCTTGCATACCCTTGCCACCGATTTCAAAGGTGCAGGTGGGTTCAAGATTGCTCAGACTGCTTCCTGTACTGGGTGCACCTACAGGGAATGTGCCAGTAACCGTGTTCAACACACGACCATTGTAACGCACAGTCAGAACATAGTTTGTGGCAACCGACTCGTCGCAATTGCTGTACATCACGACGTATGCCTTGTACGTACCAGCCTCAACAGTGGCATCATCTTCGTAATAGATGTTCTCGTTGTTGATGTTGTCGATGCCGCAACCCGCATTGGAGTCGAGGTCAAGCTGACCACCGTTGCTGCTCGAACTATGACCATAATAGATGTGCTCGCCATTAGGCTCAATCAGGTGAAGGTCAATGTCCTTGGCATTGTCAAACGAGACGCTGACTTGCAACTTACCAGTCCCAACTTGAATCAAGGAGACATCAACATCGTAGATCTGACTGACTTCACCTGACATGTCAACATAGGCGAATTGCAGCGTGAACTCTTCGAGCGAAATGTCCTGCTTAACGATGAGGACAACAGAACAAGTGCCATCGTTGTTGCGTACTGGAGAAGCCTCGCAGTAGCCGAATTGCTCCTTGATGCCAACAATCACACGGGCCATGTCGCTCGGAACGGTGAGTGTGACGAATGCCGTGCCTCCAGCAACGAGGTTGCCGTTCATGCTCACGTTGGAGATTTGCTTGTTGTTGTCAGGCTCGGGGAAGTCGAAGCCATGATAAATGCCTTCTTCAATCTCGAGGAAATCCTTGACTCCTGCCTTTAGCAGGTCTTCTTTTTGATTGTCAGTCTTGAAACAACCGACAAGAAGAATTGCGCTAACAATTAAAGCGCCGAAAGCCGTTAATTTGTGTTTTGTCATAATGTTTGATTTTTTAAATGATGAAATTTTTAATTAATGTGGTTTCAATTTGTCAAGATGCGTTGTTTGCATTTAGTTGCAAAGGTATTCCTTTCAACACGCTTCGGTCTTTGCATTTATGCAGAAAAAAGTGTCGTATTTGCAGAAATGACAGTTTTGATGCCACGAAATCCGACACTTTTCGCTGTGAATTTGACAAAAGCAGCCATTTGACGGCCATAGTGGTCGCACAAAACTATTTTTGCTATCTTTGCAATCTAAAACAGAGCGAAATGTTCAATTCCGTGTTCTCTACAATGCCCATGTTTGTATGTGGGTTTTGGTCGGTGCTGTTCCTGCTCCAATTCGACAGGAAAAACACACCAAAAGTCGTATTTACCGTTTTCATGTTGGTCGCTACGATGCTCTATTTCTGTCACAGCCTTTATTTCAACAGTTGTTTTTCGGTTCTGTCCTTCTCTGATACCTTATATAAAATGGCTTCTTTGTCAGTATATCCGCTGTTCTATATTTACATCAGGACGCTCACCGACGTGAAACCCCTCACACTGAAAGACTTCGCCATACTTTTGCCAGCCTTGCTTGTGTCGTTGACGATAGGTGTGGCTTACCTTCTCATGTCGGAGTCGGAAAGGATGGACTTCGTCATGGCTTATCTTTACCACCAAACGGAAATGTCGTTTACAACCATGATGCAGGTACAGAGGGCGTTGCATACCGCCTCAAATATACTATTTGCGGCTCAAATCGTGGCAGTCCTTGGATTGGGTCTCAAGCGTTTGGAAACGCACAAACGGCGAATCGAGTCCTATTTCTCGAATACCCAAAAGTTGGACCTGTCGCCAGTGAAGCGACTACTTGTGCTTTTTGCCCTTACCTCGTTGATGTCGTTTGTGGCCAACCTGCTCGGACGCTATCGTTTCTTCAATTCCGACTTTATGTTAGCAATACCATCCACCTTGTTCTCCTTGGCACTCTATGCCTTGGCCTATGTGTGTTTCTGTCAGGAACATTCAGCATTGAGCCTGATGGAGATGGACACCATTACCGACGAAAAGCACGAGGTGGATCACTATCCAAACAATCTGAAAGATTTGATTGTTAATAAAATGGAAGAAGAGCAAGTATATCTTCAGCCCAACTTGAAGATTTCGGACTTAGCTGCCCTTTTGGGCACCAACCGCAATTATCTCTACAACGCCATCAATGTTGGAATGGGTATCTCATTCTCTGAGTTCGTCAACCGTTATCGGGTCGGCCACGCGCAACGGCTACTCTTGGAAAACCCAGCGGCTAACATAGAGGAAATCGCCACACAGTCGGGGTTCTCATCGGAAGTCACTTTCTATCGCAATTTCAAGGCCGTGACAGGAACAACCCCTTACAAATGGCTAAAGTCACAGAAATAGTTTAGATTCTTCAGGTGCTGATAAAGAGGCTTAATCCTCCGAAATCTCGCTCATCATACTGCGGTAGGCCGAAAACACATTGGCACGCGAAATATAGCCCAAATATTTCCCGCCCTGAATGACAGGAATGTTGTATTTTCCCGACTTCTGGAACTTATGCACAATCTCCTCCATCGGCTCCTCGGGGTGGATGACATAGTCGGGAAGGACAGCAAAATTCTGTATGGATTGGTCGTAATATTGCGTGTCGAAAAGGATGCTGCGCACATCGTCGAACAGCACATGGCCGCAGAAGAAACCCTCCTTGTCGACCACGGGGAAAATGTTGCGTTTCGAGGAAGAAACCAAAGGCAGCAAATCGCGGAAGAGGCAGTCGGGATGGATGGGAGAGAAATTGGTTTCAATCAACTGATTGATAGCCATCATATTGAGGATGCTCTTGTCCTTGTTGTGGGTCACCTCAACGCCTTTCTCCGCCACGGCATTGGTGTAAATCGAATGGCTGAAAAACAGCCGATTGATGGCGTAGGCCAAGGCCGAGACAATCATCAGCGGCACGATGAGCGCATAGCCGTTGGTGATTTCAGCGATGAGGAAAAGTCCCGTAAGCGGGGCATGGAGCATACCCGCCACGAGGCCGCTCATCCCGACAAGGGCAAACTTCGCCGGGTCTAAATCGCCAAGGCCCAAATAGTTGACCAAAGTGGCAAAAAACAATCCCGTGAACGCCCCGATGAACAAGGCGGGAGCGAAAGTGCCGCCCACGCCGCCAGCCCCGAAAGTGAAGGCCGTGGCAAAGGCTTTCAGCAAAATCATGCCCGCAAACAGGATGATGACCACCAAATCATATTCCTTGAAATGCGCAAACCAAGGATTGTTGAACACAGGGCTGTAGTCGCCGCGCAAAGCCGAGTTGATGGCCTCGTATCCTTCACCGTAAAGTGCTGGAAACAAGAAAATTAGGATACCAAGCAAAGTTCCACCGACAAGCAGTCGTTTCCACGGCGAAGTGATTTTCTTGAATTGCTTCTCCACGCTGAAAGTCACCTTCAGGAAATAAGCCGAAACCAAACCCGCGAAAACGCCCAACAGCACATAATATATGGCATTGGACGGGATGAAACCCTCAGCGATGACGGCAGGGTATTCCACCGTCTGGCCAAGGAAGAAATAAGCCGTCAGAATGGCGACAAACGAGGAGCAAATGATAGGCACTAACGCATTGAGCGACAGGTCAATC
Source organism: uncultured Bacteroidia bacterium (assembly GCA_902780055.1). Taxonomy (GTDB): domain Bacteria; phylum Bacteroidota; class Bacteroidia; order Bacteroidales; family F082; genus Limimorpha. The sequence goes on from CACZDU010000003.1 coordinate 16,025, forward strand.
ATAAACACCTCAAGGGCGAAAACGATACCTGTAATAGGTGCTTGGAAAATAGCCGCCAATGCCGCCGCGCCACCCATTCCGATGAGTTGGATGGTGTGCTTGTAATCCAATTTCAGCAACTGCGCGATGTTGGAGCCAATGCTGCCACCCGTCGAAACGGAAGGGCCTTCCAATCCAACCGAACCGCCAAAACCTACCGTCAAGGCGCTGGTGACGATGCTCGACCAAGTGCTGCTGCGGCTCACCTTGCCCTTGTTTTTCGAGATGGCGTAAAGGATGCCCGGAATGCCATGGCCCACCTCTTTTTTCAGGATGTACTTGCAAAACAGGATGGTCAGCAGGATACCGATGGCGGGACAAATGAAATAGAGGAAATGCGCGTAGTTGAACTGCGCATTGATGACCAAGTCGCGGATGCCATGCGCCAATTTCTTGATGATGACTGCGGCGGCACCAGCGCAAAAACCCGTCGGGATGCTGAGTATCAGCATGAAACGACGGTCGGTCATGTGTGTCGCCCGCCATTCGTTGAATTGGTCAATCCACCCGTTGATTTTGTCTTTCAGCACGGTTTTAGTCGTTTTGCGGCGGCTAAAATAGGAAAAAGTAACGCGCGAAGGAAAAAGAAATGACTTTTTCCTTAATTTCGCAGTCTAAATTATCTGTCGGCCCTTCGACAAGCTCAGGGACCTTTGCTTTTGCGATAGAGTCAAGGGTGTCTGAGCCTGCCGAAGACCCCGACCCAACAATAAACGAATAAACAATCAACAATTCAACCCGATGAAAATCGTCAGTTACAACGTGAACGGCATCCGAGCAGCCATCAACAAAGGCCTGCTGCAATGGATTCAGGAATACCAACCCGACGTGCTTTGCTTTCAGGAACTGAAGGCCACACCCGACCAAATCCCCCTGATGGACTTTGAGATGATGGGCTATCACCATTATTGGCTGCCCGCCCAAAAGAAAGGCTACAGCGGCGTGGGGCTCATCACCAAACAAGAGCCTGATAACGTAGTCTACGGCATGAACGAGCCTTTGTATGACAACGAAGGTCGCTTCCTTCGTGCTGATTTCGGCGACCTTTCGGTGGTGAGCGTCTATCATCCCTCGGGCACCACGGGCGACGAGCGCCAAGCCTTCAAGATGGTGTGGTTGGACTTTTTCCGCCAGTATGTCAACGAATTAAGAAAGGAAAGACCGCAGTTGGTGCTTTCGGGTGACTACAACATCTGCCACGAGGACATCGACATCAACAACCCGCGAAAGCACGACACTTCGTCGGGATTCCTGCCCGAGGAGCGGCAATGGATGACCGACTTCCTCAGCGACGGCTACATCGACAGTTTCCGTCATTTGGTGAAGGAGCCTAACCGATACAGTTGGTGGAGTTTCCGTGCCGGTGCCCGCGCCAAAAACCTCGGCTGGCGCATCGACTACCATGTTGTGACTGACAACCTCGCCGACCGCATCGCCCAAGTGGACATTCTGCCGCAAGTGATGCACTCCGACCACTGCCCCATCGTCCTCGATTTGAAATGATTTTCGCGAAAAGGTTGGCGTTTCAGAAAAAAACCGTACCTTTGCAGGCGGATTTTTCATCCGATGGCCTCATAGTTCAAGGGATAGAACGGAAGTTTCCTAAACTTTAAATCTAGGTTCGAGTCCTAGTGGGGCTACAAGAGAAAGCAAATAGTTGATTTTCAATTGTTTGCTTTTTATGTTTTGTTTTTCATGCACACAATAAAACCTACAAATTTCCGTTATCATTCCATAATTTCGTATTTTTACCGCCCAAATTATTTCATTATGAAGAAACTCAACCTTTTTGCTCTCATCATAGCATCAATCTTTTCGACGACCGCTTTCGCCCAAGATGGCGTTTCCATCGGCAACTGGCGCACACACCTTCCCTATCAGAAAGTGATTGGCGTTGAGCCTGTTGGCAACAAGATTTTCGCCGCCACGGAGTATGAGTTGTTCTACTACGACACGGAGGACAACTCCATCAATATCCTCAACAAAATCAATGGCTTGTCGGACATCGGCATCAGCACTATCGGCTACAACCAAAGCCAGCGCAAATTGTTTGTGGCCTATACCAACGCCAATGTCGACCTCATCGACCGCGACGGCAACATCAAGAACATGAGCGACATCAAAAACAACAAGAACATCGTGGGCAACAAAAGCATCAACCATGTCTTCTTCGATGGTGACTTGGCTTATGTGGCTTGCGGTTTCGGCATCGTCGTTTTTGACCTAAAGAAAGAAGAAGTAAAGGACACCTATTACATTGGCAACCAAGGCGATGCGGTGAATGTTACCGATGTGGCCATCTTCAACGGTAAAATCTATGCATGCTCCGATGATGGCGTTTATTTTGCCTCGCAAGATGCACAAAACCTCGCCAACTACGCCGCGTGGCACTTCGATAACTCGCTGATTCATCCGCATTTGGCCTATACCGAGATGGAGGTCTTCAACGGCAAACTCTACCTTAACTTCGATGGTGGTTTCCAAGCCGACACGCTTTTCGTCAACGATGGCTCACGCTGGGATTATTTCAACAAAGAGGACATCGACCAGAAATGGGAACTGCGTGCCTACGACGACCAATTCCTCATCACCAACCGCTACAATGTGGCCGTCTACGACCGCAACATGAACCAGACCCACAACATTTATTCGCCCGGCGGAGGCATTGAGCCACTCTCGACCGCCATTGACAACAGCGGCAACTTTTGGATTGGCGACTCAAGACGAGGCCTCATCAGGACTTCGGACGGCTGGAACAATATGGATGTGCTTCCCAACGGCCCCGCCTCGAAAAACGCATTTGAGCTGCAAGCCTTTGACGACCAAGTGTGGGTGGCCACGGGTGGACATGCCTCCAACTGGGGCAAACGCTACATGAAGGAAGGCGTGGCACGCTTCGACGGCCTTTGGACCATCCTCAATTCAAGCACCGTGACCGACCTTGGAACGATTTCCGACTTCGTTTGCACCGCCACCGACCCCTTAGACCCGTCCGTAACCTATGTTGGGACTTGGGGCGACGGCCTGCTGAAATTCAAGGACAACGACTTGGTTGAGATTTTCAACGCCGACAACAGCACCCTCACGCATTGGGTTAGCGATGCCAATCTCATCAATATCAGCGGATTGGCCTTCGACAGCAGAGGCAACCTATGGGTAGCCAACACAGGGGCCAGCCATCTCCTTTCAATGATGGAGCGCAACGGCACGTGGCACGCCTTCAACCTTGGCGGCAGCCTTAGCGGTGCCGACATTGGGCCTCTCATCATCGACAAGAACGACTACAAATGGATCATCAAGCGCGGCGGCGAACTCATCGTTTTCAACGACAACGGCACTTTCGATGCCGCTTCCGACGACCAGGCAGTCACGCTCAACACTGCCGTTGGCAACGGTCACCTGACTGGCGCGGTCAATTGCTTGGCCGTCGACCATAACGGCGTTGTATGGGTCGGCACCGACAAAGGGCCTTGCCTATTCAACGACAGCCGCAAAATCTTCAATGGCTCCACCAATTTCGATGCTGTGCAGAAGGAAGTGCCACGCAACGACGGAACCTCGCAGTACGATTACCTTTTCGATGGCTCCAATGTGCTTTCCATGGCCGTCGATGGAGCCAACCAGATTTGGTTTGGCCTCGAATCGGGCGTCTATTTGATGTCGTTTGAGAGCAAGCCCAAGCAAATCCACAACTTCAACATCAGCAACAGTCCCTTGCTCGACAATGCCGTCACCACTATGGCCATCGACAAGAGCGGCGAGGTGTTTTTCGGCACGAGCAGTGGCATCATTTCCTATCGTGGCGAGTCGTCCACCCCCGACCCAAGCCTCAGTGAGGTGATGGTCTATCCCAATCCCGTCAGACGCGGATTCTCTGGGTTTGTAGGCATCAAAGGTTTGGCTGCCAATTCGTTGGTCAGGATTACCACAGTCGATGGTGCTTTCGTCACCCAATTGGTTTCGGAAGGCGGGCAAGCCATTTGGGACTGCACCAACATCAACGGCGAGAAGGTTGGGGCTGGTGTGTATTTCATCTTCGTCAGCACCAAGAATGGCTCCAACAAATTCGCCACCAAGATTCTCATTCAGAATTGATGGACGACAAGACAGAAGGCATCGTCCTGCAATCCGTGAGATATGGCGATACAAGCCTGATTGTGAAGGTATTCACTCGCAATTTCGGCTTGAAATCCTACTTGGTGAAAGGTGTGTTCAACCGCACCTCCAAACTTCGTGCGGCCTTGTTCCAGAATCTCAACCTCATCCATTATGTGGAAGCGGGAAAACCCAACAAAAGCACTTTGGGCTACCTGAAGGATGTGCAACTTGCCACCGTTTACCAAAGCATCCCTTTCGTGATGAACAAAAGTGCCATTTTGATGTATGTCAGTGAGTTGCTTGTGAAAACCATCACGGAACAGGAACAAAACACGGCCTTGTTTGATTTCGTTGTCCGGTCCTTGCAATGGCTTGATTTGGTGGAACGCGATTATGCCAATTTCCCCCTGTTTTTCACCTTGGAAATGACCCGACATTTGGGCTTTTACCCCAAAACCAACCATGAAGCCAACTTCTGTTTCGACATGATGGAAGGCTCGTTTGCCCACGATTACCCGCTCCATCCCTACTATTTCGATGCAGAAGCTGCCGCATTGCTCGCCCGATTCCTTAATTTGGGCATCGACGAGGCCTGCCGCCTGCCGCTCTGCGCAAACCAACGCCGCGAACTGCTTGACGGCCTCATAGTCTTCATGCGGCTTCATGCCCCAGTAATGAAGGACTTCCATTCACATGAGGTGCTGAAGTCGGTGCTGGAATGAAAAAAGCCAACCCGAAGGCTGGCTCCAAAAAATACCAAAAAAGTAAAAAAACCTTATCTCAATTCCAATGAGGTCTGACCGATGAGTTTTCCGCCTTGTTCGTACACATCGATGAAATAAGTGCCCGGACGCATTTCCACACCCTCTGGCTTAACATAATAGGCACGCACACCCGTTTCCTTGCCCTCATAATTAACCCTCACTTTTTCAGTGAATTGCAGCGTTTCGCCATTCGACTGGAAAGCGTATTCGTCGCCCGAGCCCTTGCTGATGATGGCTCGAGTGGGGTCGGCAATGCGGATGTAGAACAACTTTGTACCCGGCTGAACCAAGTCGTTGGCAGCCAAGGTGAAGTCGATTTTGATGCGCTCGGCGCGGTTGGCCCTGTCGGTCGAGGCCTCCTTGCTCCCACCCTTGAAACGGACGGCCTGAGCCGTGTAGTTATAGAGTTTCAAGATGGCTGCTTGGTTCACCATATTGGTAAGTTCCTCCTTCTGGCGGGTCAAGTTGGTGTTTTGGCGACGCTCGGCTTGATATTCTTCGCGGATGCGCTCGTTTTCGGCCACCAATTCGCGGTTGACGGTATACAGCGAATCCATTTGCCGCACATATTTCTGGGAGATGGCTTGCAGCGAGGCCACTTTCTTCTTGATTCTGTAGTAATCCCACTGTGAATCAAGAAGTTTCTTGATTTCAACGGCATCTGCTTGGATGATGCTGTCTTTTTCGGCCAATTCAAGGCTCAGCTCGCCATAACTTTCTTTCAGTTGATTGTGAACCTTTATCAAACTATCAACTTCATACTGAAAATCAATGCGTTGCATTTCCTTTTCGGCTTCCAATGCCTTCAAGTCATTCTTGATGGAAGCGTTTTTCTTTCCCAGCATGATGACAAACACCAGTGCCAGCACCAAAGCCGCGAGAAGGACATAGAGCAACACCCTTCCTGTGCGGTTATTTCTTTCCTCTGAATCCATGACTTATTCTTTTTGGGTTATTCTTCAATTTTCTTCATTTCACTTTCGTAAACAGGCTCCACCTTGGCCCGTGAGATATGTACTGGGATATATTGGCCGACCACATCAATGAAGACAATCAAATGACGCTTGTTTTGGATGGTGTCGAGCCGTCCTGTGAGACCTTTCATCGGGCCGGTGATAATGCGCACGAGTTGGCCTTCCTTCAAATCCTCGTTGTTCAGCATCTTGAACTCTTCGCCGTGCTCATAATCCTCCACAAACTTCTTGATGGCAAGAATCTGGTTTTTAGGAACAATGACGGCCTTACGCTCGAAGGTGACAAACTTGACCACACCATACACATTCAGGATGGGGATATACTCCTTTTCGTTGGAAAACACGAACACATACGACCTGAACAAAGGCTCCTGCACCTTCATGCGCCGGTCGCTCCACTGCTTCATTTGGGTAATCAGCGGCAGATAAGCCTGCACGCCCATATCCTCAAGTTGCATAAGCACCTTTTTCTCGGCCCGCGACCTGACGTATACGGCATGCCAATATCTTTCAACTGAGTAGCCCATGTTCCGATGATTTAGTCATTCTTTTCATTCTTATGCCGACGGTGCTTTTTCTTGTTGCCATTTTCGCCTTCGCCGTAATAGTCGCTGCCGTAGCCATAACCGTAGCCATAACCATAGCCGTATTTCTTGCTGCCATAGCCATAGCCTTTCTCGATATGGAGTCCGTTGACGACAATGTAGAACTGCATATTACGGTCTTCAAGGTCTTTGACGATGCTTCCGAAAGCGTTCTTGTTAGTCACGCCCTGACGGACGATGAACAAGTTGGCATCGGTGTAGCGCATGAGCAACAAGGCATCCGTGACCAAGGCGATGGGCGGCGTGTCGATGACGATATAGTCGTAGCGTTTCTTCAGCTCCGCAAACAACTCGTCGCACTTCTCTGAGGCAATCAATTCGGCGGGATTGGGCGGGATGGGCCCGCTTGTGATGATGTCAAGGGTCGGAATCTTGCCCGAAGGCTGGATGATGTTGTCGAGGTCTTCTTGGTTGCTCAAGAAACTGCTCAAACCGACATTGTTGTTGATGCTGAACTCTTGGAACAGCTTGGGTTTGCGCAAGTCGAAGCCGAGCAATATAGTCTTTTTGCCATAAAGGGCATAAATGGAAGCGATATTAATGCTGTTGAAGGTTTTTCCGATGCTCTGCACATCGCCCGTAACCAGCACTGTGCAAGGCAGTTTGCTCTGCGTGATGAACTCGATGTTGGTACGAATGGAGCGGAACGACTCCGACACGGGCGACTTGGGGTTGTTGACTACCAAAAGCGGGTCTTTGTCGGCGGCTTGAGCCACCTGCCCGATGATGGGGAACTTGGTCAGTTTCTCCACATCCTTACGGTCGACGATGGACACATTGAAAAAGTCTTTCAGGAAAAGGAACAACGCCGGGATCAGTAGGCCGATAATCAAGGCGGCGAGGTAGTTCATCGAAGTGCGGGGCGAAATCATCCTCGTCTTGTCAAGACGAGCTTCGTCGAGAATCTCGTTGTCGGGCGTGTTTGATGCCTTAAGGATTTGTGCCTCGGCACGACGGCGCATCAGGTATTTGTAGGTTTCGTCGGTGAAACTGAAGTTGCGCTGATAGTTGATGAGTTGCTGCTGTTTGCTGGGCAGTTTGCGCGACTGCTCTTCCAATACCGAAATGCGGCGCTCAATTTCCCTAAGACTCATCTGGGCATTGCTGACGAGGTTGTTGACATTCTCCAGCAAAGCACGCTTGGTGGTGATAATCTGCTCGTTGAGTTTCACAATCTGTGGGTGCTGCTCGGTTTGCGTAAGCAATTGGGTAGCCTTCAATTGCGACAATGAGACAAGGTCGCGGGCCAATTGGTTGAGCAAGGGGTCGTTGATGCCCATCGTACTAGGTGCAGCAAGGTTTTCAGGGTCATTGATTTGCACTCTGATATACTCCTGCAACTGTTTGTAAATCTTTACATTGACCGTCATTTCGGCCCTTTCCTTCTCCAAGGCTTGGATGTTGGTGTACACCTGATTGGCCTGAAGATCAAGGTTCATAAGGTCGTTCTGCTGACGGAAGTCTTTCAGTTCGGTTTCGGCCTGTTTCAGAGAATCCTTGATGCCAAGCAATTCATTGTCAATGAAAAGGATGGTGTTTTCAGAAACCACATTCTTCTTTTCCAAGCCACGGCTGACATATTCGTTCATCAGCAAATTGACGAACTCCACAATCTTCAATCTGTTGCTGCCCTTCATGCTCACCGAAACGACTGAGGCCTGCTTGGTAAGGGGACTAACGCTAAAGGAACTCGATTGCCTAACGAGCGACGAATAACTATTGAGCCAGAAGTACAACTTTCTGTTCACATCAAACTCTGGTCTAAACAGTTCCGTTTTGGTGATGCGGATGCGGTTGTAGCCGTTGTCAATCCAATCGCCTTCCTGATATTCGCCACTAATATCGATTTTGGCGAAAGGATTGTTTTCTGTCATCTGGCAAAGGATATAATCGTACATGTTGAGGCCTTCGCCCACGGCGTGAAGCCAGATGTGGCCGTTTTCGAGGAAGGAGATTTCGTAGGTCAGTCCCACAGCCTGCGGCACACTATGCTCAAACTCGACGAGGAAGGGAGCACTTTTGTACAACTCTCTGTTGGTGATACGACCTTTCTCCATATAGGTCACTTCGATACCCATCTTCTTGACGACACGCTCACTCAAGGTATACGAGGTCAGGATGGCGATTTCGTTATCCAAGTTTTGGGAGGTACCATACGACGAACTGGTCATGATGGATGTCGGGTCAAAACCGGAACGGTCGTCCTTGATGATGACCGTACCCGAGGTTTGATATATCTTGGTCGAATAGCGGTTGATAACGAAACCGATGGCCAAGGCCACTACTGCAAATATGACGAACAAATACCAATGATTCAAGAAGTTGAATATCATCTGCCTCACATCGATGACTGGTTCTTCTTTGACCACTTGTTTCCTTGATGCTCTTTCGTTTGCCATTGTTCCTGTTTTTTTGAATTGTGATTAATCATTGAATCTCCTGAAAGCCACATACAAAGTAGCCGCAAGGGAAAGGATGGAGAACACCGTGGAATAGGGGAAGGTGGTGAAGCCCCATTGCTTGATTTTGAGCGGCTCAACATAAATGATGTCATTGGGTTTCAGATAATAATAAGGTGACGAAAGAATGTCGGCCTGACCCATGTCGACAGTAAGGATTTCGGAGCCATTGTCGGTTTGCCTAATAATCTTCACATCGCTTTTCTTTGCAAAATTGGTCATGTTGCCAGCCAACGCCATCGCTTCAAAGAGGTTGATTTGCGACTGGTAGACCTTATACATGCCCGGGCGGGTCACTTCGCCCAACACCGTCAGGTTGAAATTCGACAACTTCAAGATGATGGTGGTTTGGTTGACGAACTTGTCGACTTCCGTCTGCAATCTTGCCTTGGCCTCGTCTACGGTCAGGTTTTTGAGTTCAATTTTTCCCGTCAGAGGCAGTTCGATGCAACCTTCTTCATCCAAAGTGTAGGATTGGAGATAAATGCTTGCATCCGTGCTGCTTGACCTACCAGAAAAGTCGCCTGCCAAGGCAGATGCGCTCCGCTCATCGATGGTGTTGATGAAGCGAATATAGAGATTGTCGCCGGGCTGCAACTTGTAATCGATGGTGCGTTCATTGATATAATTAATGGATTGGTTTTCGGCCACCATCTGGGCTTCTTTCAGATAGAGCATCTTCTCTTGGGGCACGCATGAGGCAAAGACCAAGGCCAGCAGCAAGGCGACCATCCCCGTTTTCATTATTCTATTCGTGTATTTCATGACTGTTTATTTATCATTGTTTAAGAGTGTCAATTCCTTGACGCCGACAAGTGGGGTTATCGGCATCCGTTGTTCGATCTTGAACTGGTATTTTCCCGCATCGGTGATTTGCAATTGCTTGTTGATAGGCAACTCAAAAGTGTAGCAGCCATCTTTCATTTCAGAGTTCCAGCGGCCTTCATCGTCTTTCAGGTTGAACTTGTAGGCCCGGGCGCGATAAGGGTTCCCCTCACTGTCGAGCACGGCAAACACCATCGAGAAATAATCGTAAGAATACTCCTCGGTGAAACTAATCCTCAAACTCAAGTCATAGGTGACAGCCTCCTTGATTTCCATCTCATCACGCACATAATCAAAGCGTTCCCAACTTTCGTTGTAGAAACTCCTTTGCAGCAATGCCGCCTCCTTTCCTTGTTGCTTGCATCCGCAAAGGAAGAAAAGGCAAGCCCAAACCAACAATACAGATTTCTTCATATTAAAGAGTGAAAAAACGCGCAAATATACGAAAAAAAGGTCAGTTGGCTCTTTCTTCATCGATTTTTCGCCGAAAAGGCAGGCTTGCAGAAAAAAAACTTGCCCGAATCATGCCCAATCAAGAAAAAACATTTACTTTTGTAACCCACGAAAAAGCCATGAAAACGAAAAGCAACAATCTGTCATCGAGGAAATTACTCATTATGGGCATCTTCATTGCCGTGGGGGTGGTTTTCATCATCAAATTGTTTTCGCTCCAAGTCATCGACAAACACTACAAACAGTTGGCCGACAACAATGCCTTGCGTTTCGTGACCCAATATCCCGCCCGAGGCAAGGTTTTCGACCGCAACGGCGAACTTTTAGTGTTCAACGAGGCGGTCTATGACCTTATGGTGATTCCCAAACAAACCATCATCAAGGACACGCTCGACCCCTATTATCCCTTCGACACGATTGGGTTCTGCATCCTGCTCGACATCGACAAAAACTCGTTCATCGAGCGGATGAAGAAGGCGAAAAACGAATCCTACATGAAGCCCTCGCCTTTCATGACCCAAATCTCGAAAGAAAACTACACCCACATCGCCGAGGTGCTTTACCGCTATCCAGGGTTCTATTTCCAGACCCGCACAGTGCGCCACTATCCGCAAGCCATTGCCGCACACACTTTGGGCGACATTGGCGAAATCAGTCAAAGCGAACTCGACAAGGACCAAGAAGGCTACTATAAGCAAGGCGACTACATCGGGAAGTCGGGCATCGAAAAGTTTTACGAAAAGGAACTGCGCGGCGTGAAAGGCCTGAAAGTGATGATGGTGGATGTCCACAACCGCGTGATGGGCAGCTTCATGGATGGCGAACTCGACAAGGAACCCATCGCCGGAAAGGACATCTACCTCGGCATGGACGCCGAACTGCAAGCCTACGGCGAGCGACTGATGGAGGGAAAAATTGGCTCCATCGTGGCCGTCGAACCCTCAACGGGACAAATCTTAGCCTTCGTCACCAGCCCTACCTATGACCCCAACCTCCTCGTGGGTCGCGAGCGAGGCAAACACTATCTGGAACTGCAAAAAGACCCGATGAAGCCCTTGATTAACAGGGCCATCAGCGGCACCTATCCGCCCGGGTCCACCTTCAAGACGGTGGTCGGACTTATTGCCATGCAAAGCGGCACCATCACCCCTAAAACAGTGTTCCATTGCAGCGGTGTCGCTTCCCTCCCCATCAAATGCACCCACTCCCACGGTTCCAGCCCCGACTTCGCCAACGCCATCATGAACTCGTGCAACCCTTATTTCTATGAGTCTTTCAAAGCCACCATCAACAACCCGAAATTCGGCAACATCAAGAACGGCTACCAATATTGGAAGAACATGACCTACAAAATGGGGCTCGGGCACAAGTTCAACACTGATATTCCTTACGAGCGCTCGGGCAACATCCCTTCTTTGGAATACTACGACCGAATGTATAAAGGTCAATGGAACTCAGTGACAATCCGCTCGTTAGGTATCGGTCAAGGTGAGGTTTTGGTCACGCCGCTGCAATTGGCCAACATCGCGGCCATGATTGCCAACGAGGGCTACTATTATCCGCCCCACCTCATCAAATGTTTTGGCGACACAACGGCCATCCCCGAAGTGATGACCACCCGCATCGATCCGGGCATCGACAAGAGTTATTTCAAGGTGATGAAGGCTGGACTGCGCACCGTGTTCAGCGGCCCTGCGGGCACGGCACGACGCTTCGAATTGAGCGACATCCCCCAATGCGGCAAGACCGGCACAGCCCAAAACCCGCATGGAAACTACCACTCCAACTTTATCGCCTTCGCGCCCGCCAACGACCCGAAAATCGCCCTCGCCGTCATCATCGAAAATGGAGGTTATGGTGCCACATGGGCGGCGCCCATCGCCAGTTTGATGATTGAGAAATACATCCGAGGCTACACGGTGCGCGAAGAGTTGGAAAAACGCATAATGGAAGGCAGAATCTCATACAAGAACGAAAGATGAACGAAAGAAACAGCATCATAGGAAGAATCGATTGGGTGACCTTGCTCATCTATCTGGCCTTGGTCTTGATAGGTTGGTTCAGCATCTTTTCCGCCCGCTACAACGAGGCGCATCCCAGCATCTTCGACATGTCGCAAGTGTATGGAAAACAGTTGATTTGGATTGGCGCAGCCTTGCTCATAGGTTTCATCATCCTCCTCATCGACGCGAAGTTTTTCAACGCTTTTTCGCTATGGATTTATATTGCAGTGTTGGCCTCGCTTTTCATGGTGTTGGTCTACGGCAAAGCCACCAAAGGCGCCACTGCGTGGATTGACCTTGGCGGCGGCATCAAGTTCCAGCCGTCGGAATTTGCGAAAATGGCCACGGCTTTGGCGGTAGCGGGTTATCTTGACCGATTGGATGTAGACCTGCAAAAACGCAAGGACCAAATAGTTACAGCAGCATTAATCCTTGTCCCGATGGCCTTGGTGCTGATGCAAAACGACACGGGTTCGGCCATCGTTTTTGTTTCCTTCATCTTTGTCCTTTACCGTGAGGGCTTCCCCGGCACGGGCGTGGCCATGACTGCGGGTGTGGTGGCCATCATCCTGTTCATTTTCACCTTGCTTTGGTCGCAAAAAATCATGTATGTCATCTTGGGTGGCCTGTTTGTCCTCACCCTAACTTTCTACCTGATTAACAAGAAGAAAGACATCATCACAATGGTGGCGGTCTTTGCCTTTTCTTTCGCTTTCGTGTTCTCCGTCGACTATGCCTTCAACAAGGTACTGCAAACGCACCAGCGCAACCGCATCCTCGTCATGTTAGGCAAACTCAACGACACCAAGGATGTGGGCTACAATGTACACCAGTCGAAGATTGCCATCGGCTCTGGCGGCTTTGCGGGAAAGGGTTTCTTGGAAGGCACACAGACCAAATACGACTTCGTTCCCGAGCAGCATACCGACTTCATTTTCTGCACGATAGGAGAAGAAGCAGGTTTCTTGGGCACCTCGGCGGTGGTATTGCTTTATGTGGCTTTGCTGTTGCGCATCATCATTTTGGCCGAGCGACAACGCTCCACTTTCAGTCGAGTGTATGGCTATGCGATTGCGGGCATTTTCTTCGTACACATCACCATCAATATCGGCATGACCATAGGCCTGATGCCTGTCATCGGGATTCCACTTCCTTTCCTAAGTTACGGTGGATCAAGCATGTTGGCTTTCACGATGATGCTGGCGATTTTCATGAAGCAAGATGCCAACCGCTTGAATGTTCTTTAACCATAATTTTCTATTTTTGCCGATTATTTCACGACTATGGCCATACCACGGGAAACGGTTGAACAAATCCTGCAAGCCGCTCATATCGAGGAGGTTGTGGGAGAGTTCGTCACGCTGAAGAAGCGAGGGTCAAACATGTGGGGCAATTGCCCGTTCCACAACGAGAAAACGCCGTCGTTCAGCGTCAATCCCGCGCGAAACATCTTCAAGTGCTTCGGCTGCGGCAAAGCCGGCGATTCGGCCAAGTTCCTCATGGAACATGAGCATTTCTCCTATCCTGAAGCCTTGCGTTACTTGGCCAAAAAATACAACATCAAAATCGAGGAAAAGGAGCAGACCGCTGAGGAAATCATGCAGCAGAGCATCAGCGAGAAGATGTTCAATATCAATGAGTTTGCTGACAAGTATTTCGTTGATACACTGTGGAATACGGACGAAGGCAAGACCATCGGACTGCAATATTTCCGCGAGCGCGGCTATTTCGACCCTATCATCCAAAAATTCCACCTCGGCTACAGTCCTGCCGAATGGGACGCCTTCACGAAACACGCCAAGCAAAACGGCTACAGTGACGAGCTTTTGGAGCAGATTGGGCTATCCATTAAAGGCCAGAAAGGTCTTTACGACCGCTATCACGGTCGCGTGATGTTCCCCATCCACAGCCTCACTGGGCGCGTCATCGGCTTCGGCGGGCGCATCCTCACCAACGACAAGAAAAGCCCGAAATACCAGAACTCGCCTGAGTCGGAGATTTATGACAAAAAACAGACGCTTTACGGCATCTATTTCGCCAAAAACGCCATTGCCCGTCAGGACGAGTGTATCCTCGTGGAAGGCTATTTCGACGTTTTGCGGATGCACCAAATTGGCATTGAAAACGTGGTGGCCAGTAGCGGCACTTCGCTCACGATGGAGCAAATCCGCCTCGTGAAACGCTACACGAAAAACATCACCATGCTCTACGACGGCGACGCGGCGGGCATTCATGCGGCCTTGCGCGGCACCGACATGATTCTCTCTGAAGGCATGAATGTGCGCGTGGTTGTTTTGCCTCCCGAGCATGACCCCGACACTTTCGGCAAGGAGTTTTCGGTGGAAAATGTCAGCAACTACCTGAAAGACAACGCCAAGGATTTTGTCCGATTCAAGACGGAACTTTTGCTGAAAGACGCGCAAAACGACCCCATCAAACGTGGGCAGGTGATTCGTGACATTGTGGAAACCATTTCTGTCATCCCCGACAGCATTTTCCGAATTACATACGTCAAGGAGTGCAGTCGCCTCTTGGACATGCCCGAGCAGACCTTGACCAACGAATTGAACAAGATTCTGCGGGCGAAGTTCAAGAAGTCGTTGGGCGTGGAAGAAAATGTGGTAACCGAAACGGAAACCACAACAATGCCAAAGCAGGAAGAAACTGTCGAGGACCAACTACCTGCTGGCTATTACCAAGAGCGCGAGTTGGTAAAATTGCTGCTGATGTATGGCTCCACCACGATTACGGATGAGCGCATCGACGAGGACGGGCAAAGGATTTACGAGCAAGTTTCTGTGGCACAATTCATTGTTGATGACCTGAAAAACGACGGTTTCGTTTTCACCAACGCCGACAACAAGAAAATCTTCGACATTTTCGACCGTGCCATTGATGAAGGTCCTATCCCCCAAGGCCAATATTTCACCTCCAACGAAGACGAAACCATCGCCCAATTGGCCGCCGACTTGCTTTCGTCGCCCTACAAACTCGACCAATGGGACAAATTCAGCATCTTCGTCAAGAGTGAGGAAAACAACCTGAGAGCCACCGTGTTATCCTCGATTTACCGCTACAAGGATCTCATCATCGAAGACCGTCGCAAGGCCGTTGAAGAGGAACTGAAAAACACCGAGGACATGGACGACCAACTCATTTTGCTCAAGCGCAAGAAAGACCTCGACGACATCCGCAAACAAATTAATAAGGAGTTGGGGATAGTGATTGCGAAATGAGTTTGCAGCCACGTCATCCATTTCCAGCCCAAATTATCCATTTTTGGATACAGTTTCTCTCGTGGTAATTCTTGAATTGACAGGCTAAAAACATGATAAAACCGCAACAAAGTATCTTGAAAAGGTGCAAAATGCGACAGGAAAACTCCTTGAAAAGGTGCAAAAAGTACAGAAAAAATTGCTTGAAAAGGTGCAAAAGTCATATCTTTGCAGCCGTTATGAGACGAAAAATTTACGATAAGTTATTGAAATGGAAGGCGGAAGACCAAGGCCGTGTGGCCATTCTGCTTGACGGCGCACGACGTGTTGGAAAGAGTTATATCGCCCGTGAGTTTGCCAAAGAGTATAAATCGGCCATTTTTGTGGATTTCAGCGACATGTCGCAGCCGCTGCTCCACATCTTCGACAACTATCTGCATGACCGCGACGAGTTGTTTCTTCAACTCCAATTGCACTTTCATGTGACCTTGCATGAGCGCAACTCCTTGATTGTGTTCGATGAGGTTCAAGAGTATCCGCAGGCGCGGGCGGCCATCAAGCATTTGGTGGCTGACGGGCGATATGATTACATAGAGACAGGCTCGTTGGTTTCCATCAACAAGAATGTCAAGGACATACTGATTCCCTCTGAAGAACGGCGCATCAAGATGTATCCGATGGATTTCGAGGAATTTCTTTGGGCATTGGGTGACGAGATGATGATGCCTTTCATCAAAAACTGCTTTGAGAAGAAAAGGCCACTTGGCCCTATCCATGCCAAGGCAATGGATTATTTCCGCAAATACTTGCTGATTGGCGGAATGCCTCAAGTGGTGAAGAACTTTGTCGAACATCGCGATTTCCGCAAGGTCGACAGGGAAAAACGCATGATCCTCGACCTCTATCGTCAGGACATCGAAAAACATGCTGACCGCCTTGAAAAGAAAGTGAAAAGCATTTTCGACACCATCCCTGCTGAACTTCAGCGCCATGAAAAGAAGTTCCGCTTGGCGGATTTGGAAAAGAACGCCAAGTTTCGCAGCTACGAGTCAAGTTTCGTTTGGCTTGACGAGGCTCGTGTGGTAAACCTTTGCTTTGCCGCCACCGAGCCCAATGTGGGTTTGGGCCTGAAATTAGACAATATGCGAGTAAAGTGTTATTTTGCCGACACCGGACTGTTGGTTTCACATGCTTTTGACGAAAACGAGTTGATGGACAATAACTTATACCAAAAACTCTTGTTGGATAAATTAGAGATTAATAAAGGTATGCTGGTGGAAAACATTGTGGCGCAGATGTTGGCAGCGGCGGGACACAAACTATATTTCTACAGCAATGCTTCTCGTGATGATGCCGAGGAAAGAATGGAAATTGATTTCTTGGTCAGGAAGCCGCAAATCACCTCACGGCACAACATCTCTCCCATCGAGGTGAAGTCGGGAGCAGGCTACAGCCTTTCCTCGCTGGCGAAGTGCATCAACAAGTACGGTCCTTATCTCTCAACGCCATACGTCTTACATTCAGCCGATTACAAGGAGGAAGGCAATATTACCTACTTGCCACTGTATATGACGCCGTTGTTGTAGTTTCCCGCCGTTTTTTCAGCCATTTTCCCCATCCACTTCATCCATTTGCAAACCAAATCATCCATTTTGGATACAATTTCTGTATCCATTTTGGATAATTAAAGTATTGATAATCAAATAATTAATTTGTTTGTATTGATTTTTTTTGTATGTTTGCAGGCAATTATAGACAAATAGGGATAAACGGTGTCTTCCAAAAGTACACCAAAGTTTAACTAATCATTAAATATTATGCAGTACGAAGTAAGTTTTAAAGTCGACAACACTTACAGCAAAAGGGTCATGGGACTACAGTATGGTTCGGAAGGTGAGGCTAAGGAAAAGCTTTACACTCAATGTACCGTACCACGCAACAAGCAGATTGTCATTTTATCAATCAGACCTGCTTGATTCAGTTTATGTAACTAAACGAGGGTGGGCTTCTCCGCCCTCTTCAATTAAACAACTTAATTCAACAATAAAAATGGAACAAAAAGAATTGTTAGCAGAACATGCTTTAGACGGAATCGCAAAAGTTCTTGACTTATACAAGCAGCAAAAGAACGGAGAAAACATCGGTGATGAAAGATTTGAGCAATTTAAAGAATGGTTCGACAGATTAGTTAATTACTAATAACGGCAAAGGTAAGACGGGCATCCATCGTTGCAACTATTTAAGACACAAGACTTTCGCCTCGAACAAAAATTTGACTTGAACAAATTTAAACTATAAATGATTATGGTCTGGATACCTTGTCAATGCTGCGGGAAAGAATTTCCCAATACAAGCAAATGGTACGTTTGCGACAAATGCGGCTATCGCGTTTGTCCTTTCTGTCAGCCCTATCACAGGGGGCGATACAGTAGCGGCGGCTTCAAATGCAGCCAATGCGCATACGGGTATTTGAAAGAACGAAAATGACAAACAAATCAAGTAAACTATGGATAATTCAATTGAGATAAAGTACAATGGCCTGAAAAACACCACTTATGAATGTTTGAAAAGAGGCATAATATATGCCGACATTGGCTTTGACCGATCAGACATGGTTATGGACATCGTTCCTGCTCGCCATTATGAGGGAAAAACACCTAATGGTGAGGCCAAAATCGGGTTCATTATTTCTATTAAATGTTATGGTGCACATCCAGAATTGCAGGAAAAAATTGTATTTGACTTCGATGGGGAAAGATTGGAGGTGGAGGCATGTCAAGAGCATATATTTAAGTCAAGCTACAAAACTTTTGCAGAGGAATGTACCTATTCGTTGGAAGAAATTATCGGCATTAATAGATACAGGATGAATGGTAGTCCATTCTTTGCTAAAATGTTATTTGACCTTCAGCCTAAGGATATCAAGCGCATTGCCGAAGCCAAAAATGTTTGTATCTATTATGATTCCAACGGCGAATACCTTGTTAATGGTGGTAATATTACTTTACGGAATGGGCATGGGAGTTGCCAAATCGAAGGAATACAAGGCGTGATGAAGAGGGCTTTCCATTATTTTGTGGATGTGACAAGTTACATCGACTATTGTTCTTCGTTCCTTGAAACAAGGGAAAAAGCGTTAAATACAGAAAAACAAAAAATCAAAATGAAGGAACAGGAACAAGAGCAGTTGAGAATACAGCAAGAATTAGAAGAGCAAGAGGCGATAGCACATTGGCGTAAGTCTAGAAACAGAACTCTAATTATATTGGTGGTATCAATTGTGCTATTTGTTTTATGTGAAGGTTTTTTGATAGATACCGATAATTCAATTTATCCTTGGCTATTCTGGTTGGCAATGGGTGGAACGTTATATAGCATCCTCAAACTTGCGATGCTGTATAATATAGGCAGTTATGACGGTAGTGATGGTAACGGGGAATAGCCAAACTGTTGTACCCATCATTCTTCCCCCATCCGCTCCTTTATCTCCGCCGCCACTTCTGCCGAATAATACCGAAAAAAATTGAAGTGCATTGCCTTGGAGATTTTCAGAATCAGGTTGCTGTCAAGGGAAGACTTGTTGAAGATTTTATAGACATGGTTGCGGGTGCAATGGATTTCACGCGCTAACCAGTTTGCGCTGCGCTGGTCTTTGCGCAGTTGCTCACGGATAAGATGCCCAATGTGGATGTTGCTTTCTTCGGTTTCCATTGCCTTGCGTTTTTACTTGGGCTTCGGCTTTTTTTCCATTGGGCAACGTAAAAGCGTGAAACCCATTTTCTTATGTCATCGTAGGCTCTGGAATGCCTTTCGTACCATAAGCGACCAAGATTCACGCTAAACAGCATGAACCCTTGCCTGCTTATCCCTGTACGAAAAATTTTCCAGATTCACGACGAAGGAACAAGAGCAAAAGCTCAATTTGTAATATCTATGTTATTGCTATACTGTCTTTCCTTTGTTCTTTGTTTTGAAATTCGGGGTCAAAGGTAGAGAAAAATTCGTTGAAGTGATTGCAGAATGGAAAAAAATTGCAGGTCGTTTTGTTTTTATACCTAAAGGTTTCTTATCCACAAGCCAGACAGCAGGAACCATTGTGGGTGGTATGATTTGGCACCAGTTTCCCATCACAAACCAGCGAAATGTCGAAAAAAAAGACAGATTTCGCTGGTTTCTGAATCATTCCTTATCCCTCACCAACCTCACACTACGGCCATAGCATTTTTCAGAGAAGAACTCCTCATTGAACCAGGAATTGCTGAAATAAATGCCTTTGGCAAACAGGGTTTCGTAATGGATGGACGACCAATAGAAGCCATATTTGCCTGAGAGGCCGACAGTACCCACATCGCGAATGCCTGCTGCTGGAAGGAAAACGGCGCCGCATGCCTCTACTTTCTCCGCGAAGAAAGGTTGTGGGATGGTATTGCTCTGATAACTGGCATCACCATCATTGATGGCATTCAAGTGATATACAGTGCTGTCCCAATCGTCAGGAAGAAGCAACAAACCGTTGACACCCTCAGCGTTGGCCTTCACAAAGCGTATGCCTTGGGCTGTAGGACGCGTGTCCAAGAGATACAACCACTCTTCCATGGTCAAGGTGCGCCATAAGCCCTCTTGGTTGCCACCGTTACTGATGGCGTTGTAACCCCAGTCGGCCTGCCCGTTGTGGTCGCCGAGGTCGCAAGTGTCGATTCCGTATGCGTTGTAGAGACTGACCTCCGCTTCGGAGTCATCTGCCTCGTAACTCCATGCTTGATAATTGATGGAACCGTGTGGGCGCCCGTTGGAGCTCCAGCCAAATAGGTCAAACCAACCTCGGTTGTTGGTCTTTCGGCTAAGGTTTGCATTGTCGCCTCCGATATAGTCGTATTGGTTATCGGCAAAGCGCCATGTGTTGGTGTAAGCCTTGTACTGCAAGTTACCTTTCGAGAAATACACCTGATCGCCAGCATTGTTGATGGTAAACAACCCGTTGATGGCTCCTTCAGGCGCAGGAGTACGCGGCGGTAGTGGCTTTTCCTTGAAAACTACTAACCAAACAATCATCCCAATCAGCATTGCCGCAATCAACCCCAAACCTACTCTTGAGGTAATTCTTATTGTTTCGCTTCGTTGCATGGCTTTTCGCAAGGCGTCAATGCTTTGGTAACGCGCTCTTGGATCTTCCTTCAGACAATGTTGCGTTACGGAATCCTTGGCCAATCCATAATGTTGAAAAATTTTGCCCAAAGCATAAATGTCGGTGGCAGGGCCGAACAATTCGGTTTTGGCGACCTGTTGTTCTGGCGCACAATAATCACGAGTAAAGCCTAAATCATGCAGGTAACTCTCGCTCCAACCGAACCCCAAATCAATAAGCTTCACATGATGGCCTTTGTTGGTAATGAGGATATTGCTGGGTTTGAGGTCGAGGTGCAGCATCTTCTTGTCGTGGAGATAGCCCAAAGCTGAAATCAACTCATCACAAAACTGTTTCCTATGTCCCTTATCTTTGAAAAAGTCAGGATGCTGGGCCAAAAAAGCCTCAAGACTGTCACCGTCGATGTAGTCCATGCGGATGAATGGGCCTTGTTCGTCCTCATCGTAGGCAAAGTAACGCACAATATTGGGGTGCTCCAACTCAATGCCGAGTTCAAACTCCTTTCGGAACAAGTTCATGTATGCCTTCGAAGAGCGCATGTCTTTTTTTGGACGCTTGACGCAATACACACGGTTATCCTTAACGAGACGGTAGCAGTCGCAGGTGCCACCGCTGTCAAACAACACTTCATCTTGGTTGTGTTGAGCAGGATTGATGAAATCGGAATCGCTCATTAGGCTGCCTCCTTGATGAATAATTCGGTCAATCCGTTCTGTCGGCCTGCCACATAACCCAACTCGTTACCGGCGGCATCGCGCACAATCTCGCCATTGCGGACAACTTGGTACACCTGCAAAGGATACTCCAAACGAAAACTAAAGATGGTCAATTCGTCGTTGACAAGCAATTTGCCGTTCAAACTCTCTGTCACGCGGAATTTGTTTTCGCCGATACACAGCAAAGCGATATGACGGTTGGGTAACCATGATGCCTCTACCGTTGTGCCTTCATGAATCTCATCGGCGAAGAAAGCCTTTTCCATCCAGTCGCTCTCAACGGGTTGGACACCAGTGAGTGTCTCCCACGAAGACGAGCCAAGATAATGCGCTATGGCATCAAGCGTGGCTTTACGTGGCGCGATAGGGGATTTGGCATAGCCCATCAGCCGTTTCAGAGTATTGACACCTAAACGGTCGCTGGAAGGAAAAGATTCTGAAAGCACCTCGAAGTCTTTGGGATTGTTAAAGTCAAGCCCAGATTTCTTCTTGATCATCGCTATGATGGGAAGGGATAACATAGTTTCGCTTATTTTGGGCAAAAATAAGCATTTTCATGTTAGGAATCGAAAGAAAATGCAAATGGATGAAATGGATGAAAAATGAAAGTCTGTTAAGGGCTACTTTTGCACTATTCGATTACGTGAGCAGATGGAAAACCTTCAAAGCAACATCCACATCGGGCATCTCATCCGTGAGCAATTGAAGGCCGACCAGCGCAGCGCAAGCTGGTTGGCGCGTGAGATTGGCTGCTCGCGCAACCATCTTTACAAGGTGTTCCGCAAGCCTTCGCTGGATGGCGAACTGCTGCTCAGCATTTCCTTGGCCATGAATTTCAATTTCTTCCAATACTATACGGCGGAGTTTATCGAAGGGATGAAAGCGCGGATAGGGTGATAAATAAAATCGTTATCTGTTGCGGGGTGTATGGGAGAACAACTAAAAATGCAGATAATTATACTTTTTCTCTGTTTTTTTTCAAGAAAAAGTATGTTTATTTGCAATTTTTGTATTTTTGTGCCTGCTAAGAATATGAATAATGGAACAGCGAAAGATAATCGGGCGTGAAAAGGAGATGGCAGAGTTGCAAAGATGCTTGGAATCCGACCGTTCGGAATTGGTCATCGTTTATGGCAGAAGGCGCGTGGGCAAGACTTTTCTTGTGGATGAGTTCTTTGGCGAGAAGTTTGATTTCACCTATGTCGGCGGACACAATCTCTCAGGACGCAAACAACTGCGCAATTTCACCAAGGCTTTGGCCAAAGCCAAAAACGAGCGCGTCAGGAGCGATGAGGTCAACGACTGGTTTGATGCCTTTGACATGCTTGAGGAACATCTTGCCGGTTTGCCTTCTGACAGGAAAAAGGTTGTGTTCATCGATGAGATGCCGTGGATTGACACGCCAAAGTCAAGTTTCGTGCAGGCTTTTGAGAATTTCTGGAACGGCTGGGCTGCTCGCCGTCGCGATATATTGTTCATTGCCAGCGGTTCGGCCACGTCGTGGATGGTTGACAAACTTGTTGAGAACCAAGGTGGGCTTCATGCCCGAATCACGAGCCATGTTTACCTGAAGCCTTTCACGCTATATGAAACAGAGCAGTATCTCAAAAGCAGGAATTGCCCGTGGGACAGATTCCAGACATTGCTGTGCTACATGTTTTTTGGAGGCATTCCTTTCTATTTAAGTCTAATCGACCCCAAACAGAGCCTCGCTCAGAATGTTGACCGGCTTTGCTTTGCCCGTAATGGTGAGCTTCGCCTTGAGTTTGACGAATTGTATAACGCGCTGTTCGCTCATGCCGACAAATATGTTGCCATTGCGAGACTTTTGGCCGAACATCGCAATGGAATGACTTTTAGCGATTTGGCTAAAAAGTCTGGAATAGACGGCAATCGGTTGACAAAGATTCTTGACAATTTGGAACGTTGCGATTTTGTGATGCGTTTCCGTTACTATGGGAAGAAAAGCCAAGACCGCATCTATAGACTTACGGATTTCTACACCTTGTTCTTTTACAAATATATAGAGCCGAATAAGGACTCGTATGATGAGCAATGGTGGAGCCACCACCTAGATTCACGAAGCGTGGAAGTATGGCAAGGGCTGACTTTTGAACTTTTGTGTCTCATGCATACGCGTCAGATTCGGGAAGCATTAGGCATAGCTGGTGTGGCAACAGAAGTGTCGGCATGGTTTGACAAGGCTGAAAAGAAAGAGAGTGAACATGGCTCACAGATAGACTTGATTATCGAGAGGGCCGACAGAATCATACATCTTTGTGAAATGAAATTCAGCAAGGAGCCTTTCCGCATCAATTCCGACTATGAATTGAAACTGAGAGACCGTATGGGGCTGTTCCGCGAGAAAACCAGAAGTACCAAAACCTTGGTAAACACTTTTGTAACCACTTTCGGCGTTGCCGACGGCAAACATTCAAGCATTGTTAATAGCGAAGTGACGATGGATCAATTGTTTGTGCCTTGACGTTTTGGATTTACTTATAAAAGGTTAGGAAAAACCGCAACCTTGTTTACAAGATTTTCCGCAAGCCTTCGCTGGATGGCGAACTGCTGCTCAGCATTTCCTTGGCCATGAATTTCAACTTCTTTCGGTATTACACGACAGCATTCCACGAAGGGATGAAGGACTGGTTGGGTGAGGAATGGAGTTGCTAAAATTGGATTTCGCTGGTTTTTGGTATAAATTGCTGCAAATTTCGGGGTCAGCGGATATTTCTGCTAACAAAATTTCGGGGTCAGCGGATAAATTGATGAAATTAATTTGCGGGTCAGCGGATTATTCATTATTTTTACAGGTGATTTTCAGATACTTATGGTATTGAAAAAGTATTCCACCTTGTTTTCCTATCATTGCACCGACCCGAATGTGGGCATGTCGCTCAACAAGGACTTAGGACGCTTCAAGATTTTTCTTGCCGACACAGGCCTTTTTGTGACGCTTTGTTTTTGGGACAAGGTTTTTACGGAGAATGTAATCTACCAGCAATTGTTGGGCGACAAACTGAAAGCCAACTTAGGCTATGTGTATGAAAATCTTGTCGCCCAGATGCTGGCAAGTGCTGGAAACCAATTGTTTTATTACACTTTTCCGAAAGACGAGAAGCACAACTACGAGGTTGATTTCCTGCTTTCTCGCGGCAACAAACTTGTGCCTATCGAAGTTAAGTCGTCAAGCTACAAGACGCACAAATCACTTGACGCTTTCTGTGAGAAGTTTACCTCACGCATAGACAAACGGATTTTGCTTTACACGAAAGACTATCAGAAAGACGGAGCAACAAGTTGCCTGCCTGTGTATTTTACGCCGTTCCTATGAACTCACACACCCCCGTCAGAAACCAGCGAAATTTCCCCAAAAAGAAAGGTTTGCCACTTGGATTTGGCGTTTCCGATATTTTTCCACTTGATATTTGAACCAGAGATTCATACTTTCCCAAAATCTCCGTACTTTTGCAGCCCAAAATTCAAGCAACATGTTTAACAGGCGTAAGAAATGGCGTGTGCCGGCCGGACAGGAACCGACAGCATTGGACAAAAAGGTGATGGCGTTGGAGGCCAAAGGCGCAATGGTGCCCAAGCGCAGCCTCATCCGCACCCCTGAAGAAATCGAAGGCATCAGGCGGAGCGGTGTCATCACCACGGGCATCCTCGACCTTGTGGGGGAGAGAATCCACGCAGGAATGAGCACATTGGAAATCAACGAGTTGGTTCATAATTATACCATCGAGCATGGTGCCATACCCGCCACCTTGGGCTATGAAGGCTTCCCGAAAAGCGTTTGCACTTCCATTAATGAAGTGGTGTGCCACGGTATTCCGTCGGCGAAGGAAATCCTGAAGGAAGGCGACATTATCAATGTGGATGTCACCTCCATTTTGGACGGCTATTATTCCGACGCCTCGCGCATGTACATCATCGGAAAGACCTCGAACCGCAAGCAGAAATTGGTGGACGTGGCCAAGGAATGTCTGTATGTAGGCATGGAGGCCGCCAAGCCTTTCGGCTTCGTCGGCGACATTGGGAACGCCATCCAGCAACACGCCCACAAGAACGGTTTCAGTGTGGTGCGCGACCTCTGCGGCCACGGCGTGGGCCTCAAATTCCACGACGACCCGGAAGTGCTGCACTATGGCAAGAAAGGCACGGGCATGTTGCTTGTTCCCGGCATGGTATTCACCATCGAGCCGATGATTAATACCGGCACATGGAAGGTCTTCGTCGACAGTGCCGACGGTTGGACCGTCATCACCGAAGACGAGTTGCCCTCCGCGCAATGGGAGCATACATTTTTAATGACGGAAACGGGGCTTGAAATTTTGACGCATTGATTGTTTTTCGAGTTACCGCCATGTATTCTGAAAAAATACTCGGCGGTAAGTGGTTTAAAAAAGGGGTTACCGCCGAGTATTATCGTTCATAACTGCATCAAATCCACCAAAGTCACTTCGCTGTTGATGTCGCCTGAATAAGGGTTGTCCTTCAGGCCTAAAGTCGTTATCATGGTGAGATGGAGTGCCTTTTTTGTTCGGGTTTGTTCGCGAAACAGTTCGCGACGGTCAAGCAGCCATTGGTCATAATCTTTCTTGATGGAGTATGCCGTTGCCGAATACTTCATTTCGCAAAGGTTGATGGTTTGGTCGTTGCGGTCAATGAGCATATCGATTTGTGCCCTAACCTTACCCAGCTCATCGCGGTAAGTCCACGAGCAAACATCGCTCTGTATCCCGTTGATACCCAATGCTTTCTTTATCTGATTAAGGTGCAAGAAACCAACCTGTTCAAAAGCATAGCCTTTCCAAGCCGTCACACTGGCAGATTCCATCATATTGCTCCAATGATGTTCGTCGCGGCCATTGTAATCCTTTACGAAACGCAGGTAAAACAAGGTGAAAAGGTCGGTCAGTTGGTAAAGCATGTCGCGTTGTTTCTTGCCAAAAGCGGAATAGCAGCGCACGATGTCGCAATTGCAAAGATTTTTCAACATTTCGGTCAGGTTGCCGTTATCCGTCAAACCAAGCAAATCGAGAATCTCCTTTCGGGTCATGCCTTTGGCTTTTTGGCTCAATAATTCGACAATCCGCTTGTAAACGGGTGCATCGTTGAACAAAGAGCCAAACATGAAATCGTATTCCGACCTCAATGGTGCCGTTTGCGAGAAAAGCAATTCGTCCACATTCTGGGTTTGGCTCAGACTTTTTTGCAACATACTGATATAATAAGGTATGCCGCCAAACACCATATAGCAGTCCAAAACCTGCCTATCGTTCCATCTTATACTTTGGTATTCAAGCAATTGCTTTGTTTCCGAAAGCGTAAATGGAGCCAACCAGATGCGGCGTGTCACACGGTTGTGCAAGCCACCTTTCCCCCCCAACAGTTTGTCGGTCATCCATGTAGTGGCCGAACCGCACACAACCAATTTCAAATTAGCTTGACTCGATGCCCAACTGTTCCAAAACAACTCAAAGGCTTTGAGGAACTTGGAGCGCGGCACATCGAGCCACGGCATTTCATCAATGAAAACGATGATGTTTTCCTTTTCCACACGGGAAAGATAGTGCTGCAATTGGTCGAAGGCTTCCATCCAGTTTTTGGGCACGGGATAGAAACTGTTTGAAAACCGATTGAGTTGCTTGTTGAAAAAGGCCATTTGTTCTTTCAATGAGCCATTGTAAATGCCTGTGGTATAGAAGTCAAACTGCTCTTGGAAAAACTGTTTCACAAGATAGGTCTTTCCCACGCGGCGGCGACCGTAAACTGCCACAAGTTCAGGTTTCCCTGAGCGGCAACATTCCTTCAGCAGTTTCTGCTCCTTTTCCCTTCCTATGATTTTCATGGCGTTTTCTCGTTAAATCCACGCCGCAAAAATAACAATTTTTCGAGTTACCGCCATGTATTCTGAAAAAATACTCGGCGGTAAGTGGTTTAAAAAAGGGGTTACCGCCGACCTAAAACGATGTTTTCTAAAACTGGAAATAAATGAATGGCTGCAAATCGGCAGTGATGAACTGATAGATAACGAACACGATGAGGGCGCAAACCACAATCATCAGCAGTATGGGCATCTTGGCAAACCAAATGCGGTAACGACGCTTGAAGTTCTCCGGCAACCAGTGGATAATCAAACCTATTGCAATGAGAATAAACACATTGCGATAGTGGTACATGATTTGCGGAATCCTGTCGATGTGCCAAAAGCCTCCCATTTGATTGACCATGTTCTTGGCGGTATTCCAAGCCGTTTCGTTGGCCACGGCAGGGTCGAGGTTGGAGCCGCTGCGGAAAAACAATCGCGTGAAGGTGATGAAGGTGAAGGTTTGGAAAACGGCCCAAGCATCTTGCAACCATTGCCAAGCCTTCTTGCCGCCCATCAGGTTGTAAACCATTCGTATCACATTGCCAGTCAGCACAATGAGACACCAAACGAAAAGCACATTGAACACTGGTCGAGGCAAATAAATGGTACACAAGCGCAGTGCGATGGTGACGATTAATATAAACAAGGTGCGACCATAAACGCTCCAGTCCTTCCAAAAGCGGTAGAACAACATTCCCAAGCCGTTCAAGCCACCCCAAATCATGAAATTCCATGAGGCACCGTGCCAAAGGCCGCCCAAAAGCATCGTGTCCATGCGGTTGATTTCGGTGGTGATGGTCTTCCTCGACTTGGGCTTGAAAATCGCCAAAAGGCAGAGTATCAGAACAACAACGCCCACGCCCAAACCAACCCATAGGCTGCGAGAAAGGAACGAGGCAATGGCAGCAATCATAAGAATGATGCAGAACGAGCCGAAAGTGCCGTTGCGGTTGCCGCCGAGCGGAATGTAAAGATAGTCCTGCAGCCAGCGCGACAGCGAAATGTGCCAGCGTTTCCAAAACTCGCCCGGGTTTTTGGCCTTGTAGGGCGAATTGAAGTTTTTCGGCAGATAGAACCCCATCAGCATGGCCACGCCAATGGCGATGTCGGTGTAGCCGGAAAAGTCGGCGTAGACCTGCAACGAATAGCCGAACAATGCCATAAGATTCTCAAAACCAGTATACAACAGCGGATTGTCGAACACACGGTCGATGAAATTGACCGCGATATAGTCGCTCAACACGATTTTCTTCACCAAGCCGTTCATAATCCAGAACACGGCAATGCCAAACTGCTTGCGGCTGAGGAAATATTTCTTGTGCAATTGAGGGATGAACTCGTTGGCCCTCACAATGGGACCCGCCACCAGCTGTGGGAAGAAACTGACATAGAAACCGAAATCGAAGATATTTCTCACTGGCTCGATGCGCTTGCGATACACATCCATGACATAACTGATGGCCTGGAAGATGTAGAACGAAATGCCTACTGGCAAGAGGATGTTGTCGACACTGAAGCGGTTATCGCCCGTGATGCGGTTGCCCACCCACGAAAACACATCGAAGACGCGGAAATCGTATCCCGTGAGGCTATTGACGACATCGGTGAGGAAATAGGCATACTTGAAATAGAACAAGAGTGACAAATTGACGACCACACTAAGCCCTAACACGAAATTGCGGCTTCCTTCTCGTCGTCGCGTGTGCAGCCACTTGCCCGCAAAGAAATTGTATAAAGTGATGAAAATCAGGATTAATATGAAGAGTCCGCTGGTCTTGTAATAAAAGAACAGGCTGACGAAAAAGAGGAAAGTGTTGCGCAGCAGACACCTCTTCCTGAACAAGCAAAAGAACGCGAACACCACGGCAAAGAACACCCAAAAATAAAACTGGGTGAACAGCAAAGGATGCGACTTGTCGAATGAAAAGACATTCGTCAAGAAATCCAAGGCTATTTCGGGATTCCAAGTCATGTCAGAGGCGTTTCGCATTGAGTTGAATATGTTCTATATATCTGGTAATCAAAGCATTGTAAAGCAAATCACCAAGCAGTTTGTAGCCATCGTTGGTGAAATGCACCTTATCTTTCTTGGCCAATCCAACCTTCTCCCATTCCGCCATCGACTTCAGGCCGCCCATAATGTCGAACTGGTCCCAAACGGCAGCGTTGTATTCCTCGCCCATCTCCATAAAAGCCTCCTCCGCAATCACACCGTTGTGATTGACCACATATTTCGTCCGGCTCGAACTCACACGTATATAACTGTCGTTGTTGGTCATGAAAAGCAAAGCACAATCGGGATTGACGCGCCTGATGACTTGAATCAGTTCGTCGTAATTGCTCTTGAAAGCCTCTTTCTCGAAATCTTTCTCCGCCGCGTCGTTGATGCCGATGCCGAAAATGATGAGGTCGGGTTTGATGAGGTTGAGGTCGCGCTCAAAGTCGTCGCAACGGAGGTAGGATGCCACACTGGCCCCGTTCACGCCCACGCCATGCACGCTGATGCCCGACATGTTGTTTTCCAGCAACACGCCCGTCAGGGTGAACTCGCCCGGAACGGAATCAAAAAGGATGCAGATGGAGTCGGTGAAGTCGGGAAGTTCAAAAGTATAGGTCGATTGCCATTCGTTGAAGCTGCCTCGTATGATGGTGCTGTCGTAACTCACCACAGGCACCACATTTTCGGTATCCGAGAAACCGATGAGGGTCACTTTGTTGAAATCGAAATCGGGCGTGAGGTCGGTGGGGTGCTTTTCCCTCGTGACAATGCTCACCGTTGCCAACGGGTCAGTAGTGGTAATGGCGGCTCCGGCCAGCCCCAAACGCTTGTCGGTTTCGCGATGGACGGCGTTGCGGCAGTAGGTCCAATCGCCAGTCGAACGCACGATGAAATGCGATGGATTGTTGGTGCCTCCCGCCGAAAAAGGGAACACGAAATTTTGTCCTCCCATCAAGTCGGTGCTGATATTCAGCAAATTGTCACGAAACTGCTGGGTAAACATGCCCGCCTGCACATGCGAACCTCCGATGTGCATGATGTTCACATTGCCTTCGCCAAGAAAGACCACGGAGTCCATCTTCTGGAAAAAGCGTTCCATGTCGAGGCTGTCGCCGGGATAAAGCAGCTGGTTGCGCTCAAAATGGGCAAAAGGATAGTCGGGAAGCGGTTTCGTCCAAGGAAGTCCCTGAGCCAAAATCGTTTCGGAAAAAAACAACAATCCTATGTAAACCAACCACTTTTTCATCAATTACTCAAACTGAACGGTGGATTGTAGAAGGGCAACTTGATGCGTCGTGAAGTGCGAATGGAGTCTTCCTCGGGGTCGAGGTTCACAAATTCGATAACCTTCTCGCTCGGCACGCGCTGGCGGAGTTTGTAGAAATCATAATAAGTGGTGAACGACTTGGCGAGGTCGGAGCCGATTTCTTGTGCGCCGGCCAAGGTGAAATGCACATAGTCGGGACCCGCGAGGGCCGGTCTGTGCTTCACCCATTGCGCCATCGAGCCTTCGCCACCCATCACATGGAACATGTCCCAATAGGCGACCTCGTTGCGCAAAGCCATCACGCGAAGCGAGTCGTTCAACTCGGGGAGGCCTTTCCAAGTGCCCATCTTGCCGTTGTAGCTCTTGCCCATGTCGGCAGGGCCGATAAACAGCAAAGTGGCCTTCGGCGCGACACGCTTCATATAACTGATTTGCTTCTCCAATTCAACCATATAGGAATTAATGCTCTTATTAATGCTCTTCGACGAGGAAATGCCCGGCATACGGTTGCCTCCGAATTGCATGATAATCAATCGGGTGCCCAACAATTCAAACGATTGTCTGAGGGTTTCCTCGTTGATGCGGGTGAAGATGGTGCCCGTGCAGCCGCGCAAGGCAACATTGTCGATGGCCACGCCCGGCTCGCCATCCAAAAGAACGGCGTAGATTTCGGCATTGCCCTTCATGTCGATTGAGCCGCGCTTCACGTTGGCAGGCAGTTCCCATGTGATGAGGGTGACGCTGTCGCTGGCAGCAAGCACCTTGGGCTGAGGCTGAAGGGTGTCGCATTTCAAGGTGGCCGTGAAGCCTTTGCTATTCCTGCCCAGCAGCAACGACACGGTCGAAATCTCCTTGGCCTTGTCGAAAGCCCCTGAATGGTTTGTTTTCGTAAACGATATGGAGCCGTTGCCCGTCACCTGACTGAACTGCGACATCACGCCGTAGCGGTTGTGCGGGGCGCGTCGCGTGGTGGCATCGCCATAAACGGTGTAGCGCACAAGGTCGGAAGCGCGTTGCACCACCGAGATGGTAGGCACGGGCTGTATGGCCGGAATCATATTGGGGCCCGATCCGCCAAAAAACTCTTGCAACTTCTGCCTCAGCACCGACGACATTCGATCCATCTCGATTTGTGAGTCGCCGTAATACATGATGCGGTAGGTCTTGCCTTGCGGGCCAGCCTGCTCAAGTTGCGCGAAAAGCGTGTCGAAGAAAGTATAGTCGTCGTTAGGCAAATAGATGCGGTTGGGATTTTCCTTCAGATAATCGCGGAAAAAACGCATACTGTCCAAAAGGTTGTCGGAGCATGACATTTCAAAACTCTTGTTCACCTTGGACAACACCGCGTCCACATCTACATCCTCAGTCTTAAGGGAAGTGTCCTCGGCATAGGACGGAAAATGCAAATTCATTCCGCCAATGGCCAGCCCTTCGGCGGGGAAAAAATACCAGGCAGTCCCCAAAAGAATCATCACTGCCAAAATAAAGAATAAAGTTCGTCTGGGTTTCATTTCTTGATTATCAAAAATTCTCCTTCAAAGATTTTGTCGTTTTCCAAATTGTTCCACTCCATCAGTTCGGCGATTGTCACATGATACAGTGCCGCGATTTTCGTCAGCGTGTCACCTTTCTTGATTTTATATTTCTGTACTGAAGAGTCGTTATGTTCTTGAGATGCCGCAAGCTCGGTCTTTTCAGGCTCGGCCAAAGTCATCGCTCCGGCAGGCAAATCGGCGGTTTCCGCAAATGTCAGGCTGTCTTCGTTGGCCAGATAAACATACGCGATGAGGTCGGCAATCACTTGGGTATCAGGCATCAGGTTTTGCTTGTAGAAGTCCCAAAGCGAAGTCTTTTCACCGTTGCGCACCAATGCCTGATTGAGTGAGGTGGGGCTGTTGGAATAGGCCAAGATGGCATACCACCAGTCCTTGTATTTATTGTGCAGGTCGGAGAGATACTCCAACGCGGCCTCTGTGGAGGCGGTCGTTTCCATGCGCTCGTCGATGCTGTCGTTGATGTTGAGGCCGTAGCGCTTCCCCACCAATGAAGGCATGGCCCAAAGGCCGCAGCGGTCGCCATTACGGTAGTCGTTCCTCATCCCGCTCAGCGAAAGGGGCAGGTATTTCAGTTCCAAGGGCATATTGCGCTGAAGCAGGACGGAGTCGAGAAACGGCTCGTATTGCAGGAATTTCGGTGAAACAGGTTTCGAGGCGCGGCTTTTCAAAATCTCCGACAAATCGTCGTTATAAGGCAAGGGGATTTCTTTCTCCATGCTTTTCAATTCCTTAGACAGATTGCCAGTTCCCGACGACACACAACAATTGTGTACCGTGAGGCAAAAAACACCAGATAATACTATCAATAACAATCTGAATTTCATTGTATTATAAAAAAACCAAAGCCACATGCCGCGACCTTGAAAATGAGTGGCAAAAATACATAAATCTCGCAAACTTCAAATGCCTTTTTCAGAAATAATCATCAAAATTTCCCTACCTTTGCGCCAAAAATCACACAAAATCTTGAATATGTTTACCTTCCAACACGAAGTGAAATATTACGAATGTGACCGGATGGGCGTGACGCACCATTCCAACTATGTTCGTTTCATGGAGGAGGCCCGCGTGGCCTACCTCGACCAACTTGGCTATGGCTTCGACAAGATTGAGGCCGAGGGCGTTTTCTCGCCCGTGGTTGCCATCCAATGCAGCTACAAAAGCCCCACGACCTTCAAGGATATTATTGATATTGAGGTCGCTATCAGCAAGGTCAGCGAAATGAAGTTCGATTTCACCTACACAATGCGCGTTGGCCAAAAGACGGTTTGCACCGCCCAAAGCACCCATTGCTTCATCGAGAATGGCCGCCCGGTAGCCATCTCACGGCGGCTGCCGGAACTTTACAATGCAATCTGCGAGAAACGGGAAAGGTAAAGAAACGCAAAGCAACGTTTTTCGGGATCGCACCGCTTTTCAGAAAATTGTGTAACTTTGTGGCCGAAAACTTGCAATAAAATGAAGCAATTAAACACCAAGGAACTTGTCATTAGTGCCAAAGCATTTTGCAGCCAAGAAAGTGGACATTACAGGGAAGAATTGTATGGCATTACTGATGGAAAGAAAATTGGAACCATCGTCGAACATTTGTTCCAAGACTATTTGTCGCAACACTTTGAAATGAAAGTTGGCAGTTCTGCCAATGGACTTGATTTGCCTTCAGTTGAAACCGATATTAAGGTAACCTCCATCAATAAACCTCAATCCAGTTGTCCTTTTGACAACAGTTTACAAAAGATCTATGGACTTGGTTACAACCTAATTGTCTTTGTATACGAAAAGTTTGATGACGACAAGTTGAAAAAAGGTATGCTCAAGTTTGTTTCATGCACCTACATTGACAAACACAGGACGGCAGATTACCAAACAACTATTGGCTTGAACAGAATCATCAAGAACAATGGAAACGCTGAAGATGTGTTTGCATTTCTGAATGACATCAAAATCCCGGCAGATGAAGTGACTTTGATGAATATGGCCAAGGACATTTTGAAGAATCCACCTGCTATTGGTTATCTCACCATTTCAAATGCGCTACAATGGAGATTGCATTATAGTCGCATCGTGAATCTTTCCGAAACAATAGAAGGCATATCTCCCATTGTCAAATTTGATTCATCATCCGGCAATGAATGATTTAATTGTCAACAAAAAGGAAGAATACGGCGATTGGCAAACCAACCTATCGCTTGCCATATCCATTTGTGAGCATCTTAGGGATCAAGGCATTTCCCCGCAAGTCATCATTGAGCCTACTTGTGGACAAGGAAATTTCATCATAGCTGCATTGCTTACATTCGATTCCATCGAAGATGTTTATGGGATTGAAATCCACCAGCCATATTTGGAAATACTAAAAGAAAAACTCCAAAAGTTTGGCAAAACCATCGAACAAGTAAATATCCATCTTTTTCACGAAAGCATCTTTGGCTTTGATTTCAAGAAAATCACTGACAATATCAGAGGCAGAACCGTATTGGCACTTGGAAATCCGCCTTGGGTGACCAATAGCAAACTAAGCGAATTTGGCAGCAACAACCTTCCCCAAAAAACAAACTTCAAAAACATAAAAGGCCTTGATGCCATTACTGGAAAAGGAAATTTTGACATTGCAGAATCTATCTGTATTCAATTGATTGAAAAACTCTCAACAGAAAACGCTTATTTTGCCTTTCTGCTAAAAAATTCCGTTATCAAGAACCTTATTTATGAACAAAAAAACGGTAAAAACACACTGTCGGAAATCAAGCAGTTTAACATTGACGCACAAAAAGAATTTGGCGTTTCTGTTTCCGCTGCTTTGTTGTTCATGAAACTGTTTGGCGGACGCGAAAAAGGATGTTTGGTGTATGATTATTACACAAAATCAACACTTTATAGATATGGATGGGTCGGTGAAAAGTTTGTTTCCAATATAGAAAGGTATATCAAGACAAAAGATATAGATGGAGTTTCTCCTTTCGTTTGGCGTTCAGGCTTGAAGCACGATTGCTCAAAAGTGATGGAATTTTCCAAAATCAATGGGCATTATGTGAATGCCCTCGGCGAGATTGCAGACATTGAAGATGATTTGATTTATCCACTTGTCAAAAGTTCCGACATCAAAGGAGACGTCATTTCCAGCACACGCAAATATGTCTTTGTCACCCAACATAGCACCAATGAAGATACCCATGAAATCCAAAAAAAATATCCAAAAGCATATAAATACCTGACAGAACACAGCGAATATCTTGATAACCGAAAAAGCAGCATATATAAAGGCAAGCCTCGTTTTTGCATGTTTGGAGTCGGAGACTACACTTTTGCAAAATTTAAAGTGGTTGTTTCTGGTCTTTACAAACATACCCGATTTGCTCTATTATCGGAAATTGAAGGGAAAACTGCTGTTTGCGATGATACTTGTTACATGCTGGGATTTAATGATTATGGGGTTGCCAGATTGACAATGGATATTCTTAATAGCCCCATGATTCAGGATTTTATTGATTCCGTATGCTTCTATGATGCGAAAAGAACCATAAACAAGGACATTCTTATGCGTATCAATTTGGCCCCTGCACTCCGAAGTTTAAGCACTCAGTTGTATGGATTGACAAACAAAGAATATCAAGACGCGGCAAAATACATTTCCAAGCATTGCGACATCACAGCATCACAACAAAGTATTGATTTTGAATCTGCTCGCGTTAATTATCCGATAAACCTTGTCAGGCAAGAAGAAGTAGCCAACAACCCTATCCAACTCACTTTACTCTAATCCTCCCTCCCAAGCGCATGATTGCGTCCCACCAGCGGGCGGGCAATAGGGCATGGAAAACCCTTCCCGTAATCGAGATGCGGCCTCGGCAGTAACGTGCTTTTGGTCGGCGGCTGTTGACGGCCCGACAGATGGCTTTTGTAACCACTTTTGGCGACGACAACCAATTGGTCTTGTAAAACCAATCCATGTTTTTGGCCCATTGTGTGCCAATTTGCTCGTATGCTGTCCCAACCGACGATTCCATCAGGTGTCTTGCAGCAATCACGCCCCAGTCCGTCTTGATGGCGCCCGGCTCAATCATCACTACATCAATTCCAAAAGGCTTCATCTCCATGCGCAGGGCATCGCTGAGTGCCTCCACTGAATATTTGGTAACATTGTACCAACCGCCCATGTAGAACACCATTTTGCCCGCAATCGAGGAAGTGTTGATGATGCGTCCGCTCCGTTGCTTGCGCATATAGGGCAAAACCAATTGGGTGAGTCGCGCCAAGCCAAACACATTCACTTCCAATTGCTTGCGTGCCTCTTCCATCGGGACATTCTCGATGGCACCAAAATAGCCATAGCCTGCATTGTTGATCAAAACATCAATCTTGCCCTCAGCCTGAATGACACTTTCCACCCCTTTTTGCATCGATGCCTCATCGGTGACATCCATGCTGATGACCTGCACGCCCACTGTCTTCAAAGATTCCATCCGTTCCACCCTGCGGGCGGCAGCATACACGCGATGACCCTGCTGGGCTAAGGTTTGCGCCGCATCATAACCAATGCCACTGCTGGCACCAGTAATCAGTATCACTTTTTTGTTGTTCATGATTCCAAAAACGTTTTTATTCCAAACTATCTCCCGCTTCGCCGTCGCCTTCTTTGGCTTTCTTTTCGAGTTCCATCTTTCCGAAACGGAGGGTGAAACCTGCCGATATGTAGCGGCTGTTCAGCATTTTGCGGGTGCTGTCGCTGAGGTAGTACGGGTTGGTGTTGGTGGAGCCTGAGCCAATCGTCGCGCCCCAGTTGAAGATGTCCTGCACATTGACGAACACCGACAAGCGGCGATTGAAAAAGTCGCTGCGGAGGCCCATGTTGAGGAAATAACGCGCCTTTCGCTCGCTCATGAGGCTGATGGTCGGCGAGTTATAGTTGGCCGAAGCCGTAACTTGCAGACGGTCAAAGAGTTTAGCCCAAGCATTGACACGCACACTCCACGACCACTTTTCCCTTTCGTCGATTTGAGGCACGCCATTGCGCTCATATTCCATGCGGTAGCCGTAATTGTAAAGGTTGGCATAGAGCCGCACATTGAAGAAGCCCGAAGGACGGTAGGTCATGTTGAGCGAAGTACCGTAACGCCACGATGAACCCATGTTGTAAGGCACTGAGTAACTGACGATTCTATCGAGGTAATTATCATATTCAGCATCCGTCAACCTACTTACATCATTGGTGCTCCAGCGACCGTAGGCCTCAATGCCGATGTTGCCGAAACGCTCGAAAAACTTCTGCCAGCCGGCCTCCATGTTGTGAGTGAAACTGTCCTTCAAACCGTTGGGATTGCCCGTCGAGTAACTGTTCTCGCCGTAGGTGCGGAACCGTGTGACTTGGTTCCTGCCCGGCCCCGACATGCGCATCGAGTAGTTGAGCTTCAGGTTGTGCATGTCTTCGGTGCGATAGGTCAAGTGGATGGAAGGACGGAAATTCAGATGATAGAAAACGCTGTCGTCGGCAAAGGGCATGTCGCTGATGAAGTCGTACATGTTGCGCTCGCCTTCCACGCCCAAACCCGTGCTCAAGGTGAAACCACCCCAGCGGTGCGTCCAGTTGACATCGGCGTTGAGCGAACTCTTCGCCCCTATCATGCGGTAGGTGCGCAGCGAATCCACCAATAGGCCTATGGTATCGTAGAAACGATCGTAAGTGAAATCCATTTGCGCATGGTCGGCGCGAAGGCCGTAACTGAGTTCGCCGTCTTTGCTGTAAGGCCTGTTGTAGCGCGCATCGAGGCTTCCGTTGAAATTATAGGTGCGCGAAAGCATGTATCGGTGCTCGTCAAGGTCGGTGTACACTTCGTAAAAGCGGTTATACCACTCCTCGCCGCTATTTTGGGTGAGCCTTGTGTTCAGTCCGATACGCAGGTTATGTCCTTCATTGTCAAATTTTTTCGTGTAATCCGCTCCCAAATTGCCAAAAATCGACCTCGTGTCGCTGTTGTCTTTGGTTTGGTCGGCAAAAAGCATCGTATCGACAGGCATGGAGTCAAGGTAATAGTAAGTCTGCCGCTCAGTGCGCATCATGTTGTTCAGGTTGGCATTGTAATAGCCGCCCGCATCCACCGAAATGTCGCTGGTGGAGTCAATCTCGTAGTCAATGTTCATGAACAGGTTGCCGCTGTAGGAGCGGTTGTTGTCTTGTTGCGACACCGTATCCGCCCAAGTGACCTCATATTCGCCTTCGGTGGCGGCATCGCGACGCTGTTGCGACCAACTGTCAGTCTTGTTCTCACGATTGCTGTAACGCCCTGAAGCAAAAAGATTGATGCTCACCCTGTCTTTCTTCCACATGTAACTCACCCAAGGCGAGACAAAAGGCTGGTTGGAGCCGTTCACGCCAAAGCTAACAAACTGGTTGCTTTTGATGTGCGCCGAAGTAACGATATTGATGACCGCCTCGGCCTCGGTAGCATACTTTGCCGAAGGGTTGGTGATGGTCTCGATGCGGGCAATGGCATTGGCGGGCAAGGTTTGGAGGTAGGTCTTCAAGTTTTCCTCGGTGAGTTTCGAGGGCTTGTCGTTCACCCAAATCTCCACGCTCGAAACACCACGCAAGGTGATGTTGCCCTCAACATCCACCTCCACGCCGGGCGCGTTCTGTAAGGCATCCTCGGTGGTTCCCGTCTGGATGGACGGGTCTTCGCTGACGTTGTAAACCAACTTTTCGCCTTCCATTGCATACAGCGGTCGCTCGGCTGCCACCGTCACTTCGCCCAAGGCCGTCACGCCCGGATTGATGCGCAACGTGCCCAAATTGGTGTTGTTGGTCACATGGAAAGGATGCAGATAATTCTC
Organism: uncultured Bacteroidia bacterium; assembly: GCA_902780055.1. GTDB lineage: Bacteria > Bacteroidota > Bacteroidia > Bacteroidales > F082 > Limimorpha. The sequence continues at coordinate 54,850 of CACZDU010000003.1, forward strand.
ATAGCCGATGGCCGAAACGCGCAACACGAAAGCCCCTTGCGGCACGCCGTTAATCTCGAAAACGCCTTCCATATTGCTGATGCCGCCTTTCACAAATTCGTTGTCGACGGAATCGAGCACGGCCAAATTGACGTATGGCATAAACTCGCCCGTCTTGGCATCGCGCAACACGCCCACCACAGTAAAGGTGTCGCCTTCGCGGACTTTCTTCTTCGGCTTCACCGCTGGCATGTTGCCTTCGGTTTGTCCCCACTGGCGGTCACCGCCGTATGGAGGACGGCCACCCGGATGACGACCTCCTCCCCCACCCGGAGGCCTGCCGCCCGGAGGTTGGGCGAAACACAAAACGGCAGAAACTGATAACGCAATGATAAACAATACTTTAAGAAAAACAAATCTTTTCATTTTTGGAGAAATTTGGCTGCAAAGATAACAACATTTCATTTCCGCAACATCAGAAATTTCCCTATCCTCTTTGTTTTGGATTGGGCTAAGGAATCATCTTCCATTCCTCAATCCGCCGCGTAGTGCTGGAGAAGTTTACGCCGATTTTGTAGAGTTTGCGACTGATAATAGACATCGTTTGACTTCAGCATTTGGAATTCCCAATTGGAATCCATCGAATTTTTGCTCCAATGCCAGCCCTTTGAAAAGTTCTTTTTTGCCTAAGTAGTAGGCTTCGAGGGTGGAAAGAAACAGACTTTTCCCGAAGCGGAGCGGGCGGCTCAGGAAATAGTATTTCCCGCTTTGCGCCAGTTGGTACACAAAGGCCGTCTTGTCCACATAAACATAGCCGTCTTCGCGGAGGCCTTGGAAATTCTGCAAACCGATAGGATATTTGGTCATAGCGTTCTATAAAATATGGAATCCGACTGCAAAAATAATGATTTGGAAACAAATGCAAGTGTTTTGGAAACAATTCTGCCGGTTTTTTTCTTATTCAGCAGTTTTTCCTATCTTTGCGCCCAACAAATTGAATCATTATGCCGAAAAAGAAGAAAATTGAGAATAAACTGAGCACTTTTACGAGTGTGATTTTGGGCATTTTCGCCGACCAACCGTTCCGCCCAAAGAACTACAAACAGGTCTGCAAAATCATGGGCATCAAGGACCAAGCGGGCAAGGATGTGGTCTACAACTTGCTTATCGACCTGAATGACAAAGGCTTGCTGCGCGAGGAACGGCCTTTCAGTTATGTGATGAGCGCGGAAGGCATGGCGCAGTTTGGGCCTAAGACGAAATATGTGGAAGGCACGGTGGAAATGAAATCGACGGGCAAGGCCTACATTATTCGCGACGACAAAGACGGCGAGGACATTTTCATCGCCGCCAACAACACTTACAAGGCACTGCATGGCGACCGCGTACGTGTGGCCATGTTCCCGAAAAGGAATAATTCTAAGCCCGAAGGCGAAATCGTGGAGGTGCTTGAACGCCGCCACACCGACTTCGTAGGCGTGTTGAGCATTTCGCATGGCTATGTTTATGTCCGCCCCGATGTGGATTGGATGCCAGTTGATATTTTCATTCCGCGAGGCGACCTGCACGGCGCGAAAGACGGCCAAAAGGTCATCGCCCGCCTTGTGGATTGGCCCGATGGCTCGGGCAATCCTTTCGGCGAAATCACACGTGTGCTGGGCAAGCCCGGCGAGAACGATGTGGAAATGGAAAGCATCTTGGCCGCCCATGAGTACCCGATAGAATTTCCCGAAGAGGTTGAAAAAGAGGCAAGTAAGATTCCCTCCAAAATCAGCAGGGACGAGATAAAAAAACGCCGCGACTTCCGCACGGTGTTCACCGTCACCATCGACCCCGCCGATGCCAAGGACTTCGACGATGCCATCAGTTTGCAGAAACTGCCCAACGGCCATTGGGAGGTGGGCGTGCATATCGCCGACGTGTCGCACTATGTCCGTCCCGGCTCGGCCATCGACAAAGAAGCCTTGGATCGTGGCACTTCGGTTTATCTGGTCGACCGCACTATTCCAATGCTGCCCGAAAAACTCTGCAACAACGTTTGTTCGCTCCGTCCCGACGAGGAAAAACTGACCTTCAGCGTGGTCTTCGAGATGGACGACGAAGCCAAGATTTACGACCGCTGGATTGGCAAGACCATCATCAAGTCGTGCCGCAGATACACATACGAGGAGGTGCAAACCATGATTGAGGGCGGCGAAGGCGACTACAAGGACGAAATCCTGACTTTCCACAACTTGGCCACCAAATTGCGCGAGCAACGCATGGCCTTGGGCAGCATCAACTTCCATTCTGAGGAGGTGAAGTTCATCTTGGACGAGAACAAGAAACCCATCGATACCTACGTCCGCGTGCAAAACGAAAGCCACGAATTGATTGAGGACTTCATGCTGTTGGCCAACCGCACCGTTGCCGAAACCTTCGGCAAGCCCGACAGCAAATGGCACAACAACACTTTCGTCTACCGCATCCACGACGAGCCTAACCCCGAGAAACTCAACAAGTTCATGCTGTTGATTTCGCGCCTCGGCTACTCGATGGACCTCAGCAACCGCAGCACCTTGGTAAGGTCGTACAACAAGCTTTTTGAAGACGTGGAAGGCAAGGGCGAGAAAAACCTCATCCAAACCGTGGCGCTCCGCACCATGGCCAAGGCCATCTACAGCACCGACAACATCGGGCACTACGGCCTCTCATTCGACTACTACACCCACTTCACCTCCCCCATCCGACGCTATCCCGACCTGATGGTGCATCGCCTGATTGAAAGGTATCTCATTGAGGGTCAAGGCTCGGCTGACAAGAAACACTACGAGGACATGTGCGTCCATTCCAGCGAAATGGAAAAGCAGGCCGAAGACATGGAACGCCAGTCCATCAAATACAAGCAGGCTGAATATCTGCAAGATAAAATCGGGAGTGTGTTTGAGGGCTTGGTTTCGGGCGTGAGCAAATGGGGGCTTTTCGTCGAACTGAAGGACAACAAATGTGAAGGCTTGGTGCGCTATGAAGACCTTCCCGGCGACTATTATTACCTCGACGACGACAACTTCCGTGTCATCGGGCAGGAAACGGGGCGCGTCATCCAACTCGGCGACGAGGTGCGCATCCGCGTGAAAGCCGTCGACCTCTTCAAGCACAAGATGGACTTTGAGATGCTGGCCGACACACCCAAGAAAACTAAGCAAAAACGGCTCGGAAAATAAAAAATGTGTACTTTTGCGCCCTAAATCACAAGCAATATGAATATGAAACAGACAACCAAACTTTTGACATTGGCCTTGATGGTCGTGGCAGCCACATTCACGAGTTGCCGAGAGGAAGATATAATCAGAGTGTCGACGCAAAACCTCTGGTTTGGCCTTGATGCCCAAACGGATACCCTCGACATCACCTCCAATTGCGATTGGACCGTGATTCGCAACGACACCGCCAGCTGGTACACCATCACGCCCCTTGAGGGAACGAAAAACGGCTCCCTCCTTGTGACCGTGACTGCCTTGGAGGATGCTGACTACAGAGGCTCGACATTTGTCATCTCCTCGCCCGGAGGACACGTCCGACGAACCATTTTCGTTTCGCAAAACAAACTCGATTTCGACGGCATGATAAACAAAGTGTTCGGCGTGATGGAACTGGAGCATTGGAACACCGACTATTTTGAACAAATCATCGAAGACTCCTACAAGCACAAAATCTACGACCCTTACGACACCTCGACGGGCTATCTCATGTATTTCCTCGCCGACGGCACGGGGGTGCAACGCGACCACCACAACGACACGGCGGTGTATTACGCTTTTGTCTACGACTACAACCCCATCACACAAATCTTGCATGTCGAATTTGAAACCATCAACGACGAGGAAGAGAAATACGATGCCAATGTGCTGACTGCCAGCGATTCACTCTATCGTTTCATGCACGAATACAGGGCACACTGGTGGGAACGTGCCGACATGCGCAAGATAGGCACCATTCAGCCCAACGAAAGGGCCTTCTTGCGTCGCGCCGCCACCAAGCGCAAAGGCCAAGGAGGCATATTCCAATTCTGACAACACAAAATCCAAAATGAAAAAGACCATTATCCTATTGGCTTTAGTCGCCATAGCTTTGACAAGCCTCGTGTCGTGTGAAGAAGAGCATATCTGGGTTTCAAAACAAGAAATCTGGTTTCCCGAGCAAGCCTCTTCCGACACCATCATCGTCCGTGCAAACTGCAAATGGAACATCACCCGCAGCAATGATGCCGATTGGTACGAAATTTCGCCCATGTCGGGCAGGGCAAGCGACAGCATCCTGATCGTGAGCGTGAAACCCTACGATGGCGAAACCTTCAGAAGCGCAACTTTCACAGTCGATTCGAGGCACGGTCATGTCAGGCGTTCCATGTTCCTCTCGCAAAACATCCTCGAAATCCAGAGTTTGACCAACTGCGTTTTCGGATTGAGTAGACTGACGCATTGGAACACCGACTACTACGACCAAATCATCGAAGACACATACAAAGACAGCACATACAACCCTTACGACACCACACGTGGCCAACTGATGTATTTCCTCGAAAACGGCAAGGGCATACAACGGAGAAGGAAAAGGACGGGAGCCGTCTATTACCCGTTCACCTACGAATACAACCCCTCGCTGCGCATCCTCCATTGCGAGTTTGAAACCGTGTTCGATACCACCGAGAAATACGATGTCAATGTGCTGACCGCCACCGACTCGCTTTTCCGTTTCATCCACGAGTTTGTCCCTCACTGGTGGGAACGCGCCGACATGCGCAAGATAAGCACCTTCCAACCAGAGGAAAAGTCAGAACTCCTGCGCAAGGCCACCCAAAAACGCGACAGCGGCGGTGGCGTATTCCAGTTTTAGATGGGAAGCAAGCTGCTCCGACATATCAGCCTCATTGGCATAGGTCTTTATTTGTTGGCCCTCGTCACCATTAGTCTGGTATTCAGGAGTCATGCCTTGCAACTGAAATGGATGCTGTGGGGCATCGGCGAAGTGTTGTTTTTCTTTGTTTTGGTTGTCGTTTTCTATCCCCGATGGAAAAACGACGACACGAAACGCTTCAAATGGAAAGTCTTTTTGTTGGCCTTTGTCATCCGAGGGCTATATGCCTTCCTGATGTGCTACTACTACTATTACCAAACGGGCAAGGCCTTTGAATACAACGCCGGCGACAGTCTTTGGTACCACCAAACGGGCTTGTATCTGTCGAGATGCGTGCGGTATGGCTACATTTCATACATCTTCAAGTATCTGAACGCCTACACGATGGGCTATTCCGACCAAGTCTACACGCTTTGGCTGACTTTGATTTACACCATTTTTGGCCGCAACCTATTGACACCAAGGATTTTCAAGGCTTTGATGAGCGCGTATCTCTGCATCGTGGTTTACAAATTGGGCAAACGAACCTTCAGCGAGCGAGTAGGCCGATTAGCCGCCGTGATGTGCGTGTTCATGCCCATCCTGATTCAAAGTTGCGGCCTCCACACCAAGGAAACGGAGATGATTTTCCTCTCCATCCTTGCCCTCGAGCGCATGGATAACCTCATCCGAAGCAAAAAATACACCTTTTGGAACATTTTCGCCCCTATCCTCTTCACCGCCTTGACTTTTGGCTTCCGCACCATCATCGGCATGTGCCTGATTTTTGCTTTCATAGTATTCGCGTCGGTGTCCGACAAGGACTTGATGGGGCGAAAAGGCAAAATCATCATTCTTGCAGCCACGGTGGTCTTGTTTTTTGCCTTCCTCCTCTCCCCTATTGGTCACGAAATGAAATTCATCTATCGATTGAAATTCTCTGATTTAAAGTACCATTCAGAAAAATACGAAGCCCAAGGGCTGAAGCATGGCGAACTGGCCCAAAACTGGATAATGGCTCCCGGGGCTTTTGTTTTGCCGCTTGCGCCAATGGTGGAAACATCGCCCGAACACAACAAAATGATTCATGGCAGCACCTATGTGAACAACTTCCTTGCCTTCTTTGCCATGCTGTCCATCGCCATCGCCTTCCGACAGAAAAAATGGCGCGATTTCAGCCTGATTGGAGCATACGAATTGTCATATTTGATTATCGTTGCGTTTTCGTTTGCCGCCAATTCCGAGCGTTACCACGAGCCAGCCATCCCCTTAATCATTCTCATGTCGGCTTATGCCATGACCCGTTTACGACATAAAGAATTGAAAATCTTTTATTTATATTGTTGTTTGCTATTCGTTGCCCTTTTCGTTTGGAACTGGTTGAAACTGTCGGCGCGAGGTTTGGTTTAAAAAATTTTCTTGAAAAGTGTTGCGGTTCGCCAAAAAGTTGTATTTTTGCAGCCGCTAATCGTTAGATTCAACGTAGTTAAAAGGGTACCTTGCCCGAGTGGTTAGGGATCGGTCTGCAAAACCGGGGACGGCGGTTCGAATCCGCCAGGTACCTCAAGACAAAGCCTGCTGATTTCGGTGGGCTTTTTTCGTTTTAATTGGTAGATTTTTTGTATTTTTGCACCCACAAAACCAAGCCGTTTATGCTCTTCAACTCCATACAATTCGCCCTGTTCCTACCGATAGTGTTTTTGCTCTATTGGTTCATCTTCGACCGCTTCATCAGCAAGTCGAAGTGGCAATTGCGTTTGCAGAACGCATTCGTGGTCGTGGCGAGTTATGTGTTTTACGGCTGGTGGGATTGGCGTTTTCTGCTGCTCATCGCGTTTACCTCGTTTTGCTCGTGGGGTAGCGGAATGTTGATGCAAAGGGTTGAGAACCAACGAATTGACTCGAATTTAACGGGGGGGGGGTAAATCGTTAGAAATCAACAAGTTACAAAGACGGAAGAAACTGATAACCACGGCCAACATCGTCTTGAATTTGCTGATATTGGCCATTTTCAAGTATTATGACTTTTTCGTTACCGAGTTTGCGCAACTGATCCATATTTCCACGGATGGGCTGTTGCTAAAGGTTATACTTCCCGTAGGAATCTCGTTCTACACTTTCCAAGCCTTGAGTTATTCAATCGATGTTTACCGAGGCAAGATTGAACCGACTAAAGATATCGTCGCCTTTTTCGCGTTCATCTCGTTCTTCCCGCAGTTGGTGGCTGGCCCTATTGAGCGAGCGACGAACCTTCTGCCGCAATTCCTGAAGAAAAGGGAATTCGATTATGACACCGCCGTTGACGGTATGCGCCAAATCCTTTGGGGTTTGTTCAAGAAGATAGTGGTGGCTGACAATTGCGCGGTGTTTGTGGATGAAGTGTTCAAGACCTACACATACCAAAGTGGAAGCACCTTGCTTCTTGCCGCGATATTTTTCACTTTCCAAATCTACGGCGACTTCTCGGGCTATTCCGACATAGCCATAGGAACGGCCAAGTTGTTCGGCATTAAGCTGATGCGGAACTTCAATGTGCCGTATTTCAGCAGGGACATTGCTGAGTTTTGGCGCAGGTGGCATATTTCTTTGACGACTTGGTTTAGGGATTATGTGTATATTCCGTTGGGCGGCAGCCGAGTGAGCAAGGCAAAAGTCATAAGGAACACTTTCATCATTTTCCTTTTGAGTGGTTTTTGGCACGGCGCGAATTGGACATTCATTGCTTGGGGTGCGTATCACGCCGTTTTGTTTTTGCCCCTGATATTGACAGGCAAGAACCGCAAGTACACAAACCAAGTGGCAGAGGGGCGGCTTTTGCCGACATTGAAAGAGGCTGGTCAAATGCTTTTGACGTTTTTCTTGGCGGTGTTTGGGTGGATAATATTTAGGGCGGAAAGTATTGGGATGGCTTGGGAGTATTTTTGCGGGATGATGCAAAGTGATACCTTATTGGCAAGTTACCGATTCTTCAAAAGACCTTCGTTATGGCCAACAAATTTGTTCATTGTCATTATGCTGGCGGTGGAATGGTTGCAGCGGGGGAAGGAGCATGGGTTGGAGTTTTTATCTAATATCAAACTGTTGTTAGTACGCTGTGTTATTGTTGTGTTGATAATTGAGTTCATTTTGATTTATAAAGCATCGGCACCTTCACAGTTTATTTATTTCCAATTCTGATGAAACGATTTTTGCAAACCATATTGATTGTATTAGTTCTATTGTTGGTGATTTCGACTCCTTTCGATTATGCCTTTTCCAGTTATCTAACCCATTCCAAGGCAAGAAAATATGATGTTTGGAACGACATTATCTATGGTTCTGTAGATGCTGATTTGTTGGTTTTAGGGAGTTCAAGGGCGTGGGTTCAGTATGACACACATATTTTGGATTCTATGTTGAACACTAATTCTTACAATCTTGGAATAGACGGCAGTGCTTTTAATAGGCAGATGCTTAGGTATAATACATATTCTCATTATCAAAGCCATATTCCAAGGGTGGTTTTGATGAATGTGGATTATTGTTCAACTTTGGGATGGACCATAGGATACGAAAGGGAGCAGTTTTTTCCTTATTTTCTGAATCAATTCACTAAAAATGAGATGAAAAGAATAGAGCAATTTTCGTTAGGTGAATTGTATTTGCCAATGTTTCGGTATTATAAACAGGGCGTATATTCAACGTTTTTAGAAAGCAGAGATGATAAAACCTTATATAAAGGGTATGAAGGAAAGGATAGGGAATGGGATGGCACAAAGTATTTAGAAATAGAATCTTTTCATTTTAGTAAAAATGGAAAAACAGAAAAAGCTTTCTATGAGTTTTTAAGCCAATTGAAAGAACAAGGTGTAAAAGTTGTCTTTGTTTACGCCCCAGTTTACATTGGATTAACACATAAAGTGGAAAATCTTTCTGAATGTTACGAGACTTTTCAATCTTATTCGGACAAGTATCAGATACCTGTTTTGGACTACACTTATTATTATCTTTCATACGATACTGCATATTTCTATAATGCAACACACCTAAACAAAACTGGGGCGGAATTGTTTACGACCAAATTATGCCACGATTTGGATTCTCTTGGCATTCTTCAACCTTGAGGAAATCTTCCACTTCCAAGCGGTTTTCCTCAGAGTCAAATTTCCAAGGCATTAAAACAAGCAATTGTATTGCAATTATTTACGGCGTTTTTATTCCATCGCATTTCTGAACAAATCCTCCATCGTCACTTGGTTTTGGATGTCGTCGGAATAGCCGCCTTGGGTAAGGCCGTAGGTGGTGATCAGGGTGAGTTGTTTAATAAAAACATTGGATTATATTCCAAAAAAGTTACAACTTTTAAGGATTACATTCCAAAAAAGTTGTATCTTTGCGGTGCAAAAAGAAATGAGTTATGATCAAAAGAAGGCTTGAAGAAGTATTCAAGGACAAACTGTTTTCGGGCAAGGCACTGATACTGTTGGGAGCAAGGCAAGTGGGGAAAACAACACTCTTACAAGATTTGGTGGATGGGCAGGCGGATTGCCTTTGGCTGAATGGCGATGAATTGGATGTCCAGAAAATGTTTGAGAACACCTCGGCGGACAGGCTGAAAGCGCAGTTTGGCAACAACAAAATCGTTGTCATCGACGAGGCACAACGTATCAGGGACATTGGGCTGCGGCTGAAACTGATTACCGACCAAATGAAAGACATCCAACTGATTGCCACGGGCAGTTCGGCTTTTGAACTGGCCAACGAGGTCAATGAGCCGCTGACGGGACGGAAATGGCAGTATCAGATGTTTCCGCTATCTTTTTCTGAAATGGTTCAGCATCACGGACTTATCAAGGAAAAGAGGCTCTTGCCCCAACGCCTCATCTATGGCTATTATCCCGAAGTGGTGACAAGCAACGGAAATGAGAAGCAAGTGCTGAAACAATTGACCGATGCCTACCTTTACAAGGACATTCTCGCGTGGGAAAACATCAAACATCCCGACAAACTGCTCACCTTGCTTAGGGCTTTGGCCTATCAGGTCGGCTCGCAGGTGTCGTTCAATGAGTTGGGAAACACTTGCTCATTGGACGCGAAAACGGTGGAAAAGTACATTATGCTTTTGGAACAATGCTTTGTCATTTTCCGATTGCCCTCATTTGCCAGAAATCTTCGTAACGAACTGAAAACCAGCAGGAAGATATTCTTTTATGACAACGGCATCCGCAATGCGCTGATTGCAGATTTCACGCTTCCCGAGATGCGACAAGACATCGGGCAATTATGGGAAAACTTTGTCGTTTCCGAGCGAATGAAACACTTGGCATACAATGAGATATGGGCAAACGCTTACTTCTGGCGCACCAAACAACAGCAGGAAATTGACTATTTGGAAGAATCTGATGGCAAAATCTTTGCTTGCGAGATAAAGTGGAACCCAAAAGCGAAGGCGAAAATGCCTGAAACATTCAATAAAGCCTACCCAAACACGGATTTTAGGGTGATTAATCAAGAGAATGTAGAAGATTTTGTCATGTGAGTTGTTTTTCCTATTTTTGCACCCGCAAAACCAAACCGATTTACTCATCTGATAGCGAAGTTTTTGTTCGCATCGCCAAGGTGAGTTCTTGGGTTCAGCAAAACATAATCATCATCACAATGAACGAAGTAAGAGTAAGATTTGCCCCCAGCCCGACGGGGCCGCTGCACATCGGGGGCGTGAGAACGGCGTTATATAACTATCTGTTTGCCAAGAAGAACGGCGGCAAGATGATTCTCCGCATCGAGGACACCGACCAGACGCGCTTCGTGCCAGGTGCCGAGGAATACATCGTACAGTCCTTGGACTGGTGCGGCATCAAGTTCGACGAAAGCGACTATGTGGGCGGCGAATATGGCCCCTACAAGCAGAGCAACCGCAAGCACCTCTACAAGCAATACAGCGACGAACTCTTGGCCAAAGGCTGCGCCTACATCGCCTTCGACACCGCCGAGGAGTTGGACAAATACCGCAAGGAGGCCGAAGCCAACAAGCAGACTTTCATCTACAACAGCCAGACACGCAAAAACCTGCGCAATAGTTTGACAATGAGCAAGGAAGAGGTCGATAGGCTCATTGCCGACGGCACGCCTTACACGGTGCGTTTTATGATTCCCGAAGACCGCGAAATCGTTATGCACGACCTGATTCGCGGCGAGGTGCGTGTGCAAACCAACACCTTGGACGACAAGGTTTTGTTCAAGAGCGACGGAATGCCGACCTACCACTTGGCCAACATCGTCGACGACCATTTGATGAAGATCAGCCACGTCATCCGAGGCGAGGAATGGCTGCCTTCGATGCCCTTGCACGTGATGCTTTACGAGGCTTTTGGCTGGGAAGCCCCGCAATTCGCACACCTGCCTTTGCTGCTCAAGCCCGACGGAAATGGTAAGTTGAGCAAGCGCGACGGCGACCGCCTCGGTTTCCCCGTTTTCCCAATGTTCTGGCAAGACCCGAAAACCGGCGACACGGCTATGGGCTACAAGCAGTCGGGCTACTACCCCGAGGCGTTCATCAATATGTTGGCACTTCTCGGTTGGAATCCCGGAACGGAGCAGGAAATCTTCACGATGGACGAACTCATTCAGGCCTTCTCGCTTGAGCGTTGCAGCAAGAGCGGGGCGAAGTTCAACGTGGAGAAAACGAAATGGTTCAACCACGAATGGTTGATGCGCAAGTCGAATGAGGAAGTCGGCAAGGATTATCAAGCGTGGCTGAAGGCCGAAAAAGGCATTGAAACCTCGTTGGATTTCGCTGTGAAAGTGGCTGGTTTGGTGAAAGATAGGGTCAATTTCGTGAAGGAAATCTGGGATCAAAGTTTCTTCTTCTTCGAGGCACCGACAGAGTATGACCCCGTGACCGTCAAAAAGCGTTGGAAGGAAAATTCGGCTGAAACCATGCTCAAGGTGAAAGAGGTCATCAACGACATCGAGCCATTCTGTTTGGCCAACATCGACGAAACCCTAAACAACTGGATTACAGGCAATGAACTCAATATGGGCTTGGTAATGAACGGCCTCCGCCTAATGGTGGTGGGTGCCGGAAAAGGCCCCCACATCGGCGAAATCCTTGAACTTTTGGGCAAGGAAGAAACCCTCAAACGCATCGATGCGGGCGTGAAGGCTTTGGGTTGAAAACCAATTCTTTATTCAACCACCAACCGCTTCATCGCGACATCGTTTTCCGTGGCGAGATGAACCAAATAAATCCCTGAAGGATAATCATTTGTGTTGATGACACATCTGTTTATGCCATTCAGGTTTTTCGTTTCCATTTGCTGCCCCAAAAGGTTGTAAACGGTGACTTGCTGCAAGCCGTCCTCGGCCACAATGCTGACAGATTCTCTTGCTGGATTAGGATAGATAGCCACCGCACAGGCTTCACTTTCGGTCACCGAAACATCGGTGAGCCCAGCCAAATGCGCCACCGCCGCCAAATTGATTTCGGCAAAGCGTTTTGACTGCTCCAAGTTGTTGACACTCACGCCTAAAACATCCTGTCGCGTGTGAATGTAAGGCGAACTGGCATGTACATCCTCGAAAGGATGAAGTGCGGGATAGCCACTGCGGTTGAACGAGGAAAAATCGCTGTCGCCGTGGGGCATCCAATTTTGACGCACTGGCATGTCGGGGAAATAGATGTGGCACACATCGAAAAACATGTTGGCCAAGAGCGAATCCTGATTCACATAGACCACATGCATGTGAATATCAGTACCTTCCTTCAGGTAGCCGTTCATGTCCATATTGAAATAGCCAACAATGTCCATGCGTTTTTCGGCACATTCCTTGGCGTAAGCCTCGCTTCCGATGAGTCCGATTTCCTCGGCACACCAATTACAATAAATGATGGTACGATGGAACTTGTATCGACTGAGCAAACGCGCTGTCTCCCAGATACCTGCAACACCTGTGGCATTGTCGTCGGCACCGGGGGCGCGGACGGTATCTGGGTTGGCAGTATCGCCGTTCCACGAGTCGTAATGCGCACCGCAAATCACGTATTCTTCGGGTTTTGTTAGGCCCCATTGAATGGCGAGAATGTTGTCGGCAGTTTCTTCAGGGAAGCCCTCTTTTTCGACTTTGAAGTCGTGAAGTATCACCGTGTCGAGGCCATCAAGGCTATTGTAACGCGCTGCAAGCCAATCTTGTACATCATAAATATGGCGACTGTCGCAACGGCGGTTTTGGTACGAGCAAAGGTGAGAAATCGTGGCTTCGATACTGTCGATGGAAACCGAATCCATCAAGGCGCGGATGATTGGGTTTTCCGTTGCAATGACGGGATAGTCGTGCTCAAAAAGGTGAGGCGATTCCGAAACGCTTTTGTTTTGGGCAAAAATGCAGATTCCCGACAAGAGGAGAAGGACGAGTAAAGCATTGTGTTTCATCTTTATAACCCTTTCACATGCGGTTTTCCCGCGATAAAATCCTTCAAATAAAACGGTTCAAAATAAGCCACATCGACAAATTCTTGGGCTTTCAAAGCCTTTTCCGCCAAAGGACGCATAAAGGCGGCAGAAGGCTTGAAACCGTCGATGATGCTGATATTAGGTTGGTTTTCAAAGAGTTTGCTTAATTTTGGCGCACCATCACCGAAAAGCCAAAGGTGATGTTCTTTTCGTAAATCCTCAAACGAGTTTCCGTCGATGACCAAGGCCGCCGTGTCGTTGATTTTGTTCAAGTTGGCATCGAAAATGGCGGCATACACTTCCATTCTTCGCGCGTCAATCATAGGGATAAGCAAATCATTTTCAGCGATTTGGCTTCCAAGTTTCATCTTCATCCCGTAGGCCATTGCCTCCAAAGTGTCCACAGCCATCAGCGGCAAGTCGGCGGCATAGCAAATGCCCTTGGCCGTGCTCACGCCGATGCGCAATCCCGTGTAAGACCCCGGCCCCTTGCTGACCGCAACTGCATCCAATTGTCGATAATCAATTTTGGCCACTTCCATCACTTCATGAATGAAGTTTGTAATCTTCTCTGAATGAGCGTTTTGCCCTTCCGTTTCGCGCAAGGCTATCGTGCAGCAACCATCGTTGAGCGCGACCGAGCAAACTGGCGTGGCCGTTTCCAAACAAAGTATCATAGTCGTCCGTTTTTGTGCGGGCAAAATTAGGAAAAATGTCGGTTTATGATAGTTTTTATTATTAAAAACAATTACAAAGCAAAAAATTCCCTACTTTTGCAAAAATTTTATCATGCCTTATTGGGCAGTTTTTGTAAATAATTGACAAACAGTTCCTTAAATCAAATTAATGGGACTTAGAAGGCGAAGCCGTATAATGACGGAACCTAACTTTTTCATTTCGGATGCTACCCAACGCAATTGGGACAAGTTGCGGCTTGACGGCAACGACCGCCTGACGCGGCGTGCCAACAAGAGCCGCTCGCAGAAAATCATCACGCCCGAAGGCTATGTGATGGCAGCCAGTTTGCCTCGTTTTGTGGAAGACTTAAAAGAGTCGAATTATCCCATTAACGACTTGATTTTCAGCCTCTGCGCCTTGTATTTGGAACACAATCGGGTCAATGAGGCCAACAAGAGCCGTTTTTTTGAAGAACACGCACAGTATCAGAAACTTGACATTGCCGTTCCGCGACAAATTCTGAAAAACCGTCAGGACGATTGGATTGGCTTTGTCTATCAATCGCTGACGGCTGAGGGCTCGCGCATTTTGAAAGGACTTTACTACACCAAGCCCGTGATTGTCAGTGACATGCTTTCCGATATTCGGGTGAGGCAAGGTGAACGCTTCCTTGACCCCTGCTGCGGTAGTGGCATTTTTTTGCTGAAAGCGGACCATGCCCAAATGGAGCAACTTTATGGCATTGACAATGACCCTTTGGCCGTGATGATAGCCAAGGCTAATTTGATTGTAAAATACAATGAATCAAGTGCTTATCCTCAGATTTATCTGATGGACTTTTTGCTTCACGCCGAATCGGCCTTGGGTGATTTGAGGTTCGATTACATCCTCACCAATCCGCCTTGGGGCACCGAGAAAGGCAAACAGCACACTTCAGAAGTCATCCAATCGAAGGAAAAGGCTTCGTTGTTTTTCACAGAATCGTATAAATTCCTGAAAAACAATGGAATAATGCACTTTTTGCTGCCTACTTCCGTGCTGAAAATCAAGGTTCACGCCGACCTGCGCCGCTTCATCACACGCGAAACTCGCATGGAAAGCCTGAAATGCTATCGCGAGCGTTTCAAAGGGGTTTTTACGGACTTCATTAGCCTGAAAGTCAGCAAGAAACCCGTGTTTGACAGCCAGAATTACTTGGTTTATGGCGCGAACAATGAGGTGTCAAGGAAAGAATTTGTGCAGCGCGAGGACGACTTTTGCGCCATTCCGATACTCAACGACCGCGACGAGGCCATCATCAGCATAGCTGAGCGGATGCGCCATGATGACCTCTCCCATAGCCGCTGGGCTTTGGGCATCATCACCGGCAACAATGCCAAGGTGCTGAAAGACAAGCCAAAGAAAGACTTGGAACCCATTTTTACAGGCAAGGACATCGGCAAATACAGCTTGAAACCGGCGAGCCGTTACATTAAATTCAATCGCGCTGATTTTCAGCAGTGTGCAAAAGACGAGTTCTATCGTGCCAAGGAGAAGTTGGTTTATAAGTTCGTCTCAAGTCGACTTTGTTTCACCTACGACGACACACAAAGCCTCTTCCTCAACAGTGCCAACATCCTCATCCCCGA
This sequence comes from uncultured Bacteroidia bacterium, assembly GCA_902780055.1. Taxonomy (GTDB): domain Bacteria; phylum Bacteroidota; class Bacteroidia; order Bacteroidales; family F082; genus Limimorpha. Next base: position 70,442 of record CACZDU010000003.1, read on the forward strand.
AGTGGACGGCATGAGCATCAAAACGGTGTTGGCCTTCCTCAATTCATCGCTGTTCAACTTCTTGTATGTCAAGCGTTTCGGCGACTTGAAGATTCTGAGAGGCAACCTTTCTGCCTTGCCGTTCCCGAAAATCGATGAAGAAACTGACCAGAAATTAAGTGCTTTGGTGGATGAGGCCTTGAAGGGCGATTTGGAAGCTCAAGCAAAAATTGATGAGTTGATTTTTGAATTGTATGAATTTGATTTGCAAGAGATTGAATTGATAAAGAAATGCAAAAACTAGCCATAATAGGAGCCTCTTATCTCCAACTGCCGTTGGTAAAAAAAGCAAAGGAAATGGGATTGCATACCATTTGTTTCGCTTGGGCTGAAGGCGCAGTATGCAAAGATGAAGCCGACGAGTTCTTTCCGATTTCGATAGTGGAAAAGGAACAAATTCTTGAGGTTTGCCGAGAAAAGCAAATTGATGGCATTTGCACAATTGCCTCAGATGTGGCAGCACCAACGGTGACGTATGTTGCAGAAAAGATGAGGCTGGTTGGCAACACATACGAAGTGGCTTTGCGAGCCAACAACAAGTATTTGATGCGGCAGGCGTTTTCATCCGCAGGAATACCCTGCCCTGCTTATCAAAAGATTACTGCTTGCGGACTGTTGGATTCAAAGGCGTTGCGATTTCCTGTAATTGTTAAGCCGACAGACCGTTCTGGTAGTTTGGGTATTACAAAAGTTGGACGGCTTGAAGATTTACACTCCGCCGTTGAAGTGGCTTTGAATTGCTCTTTCAAACACGAGGCCATTGTTGAGGAATATATTGAAGGACGTGAAATCAGTGTGGAATTTATCTCCTATCAAGGTAAACATTTTCCTTTGCAGATTACGGATAAGGTGACAACCGATGCGCCGCATTTTGTTGAATTGGAGCATCATCAGCCAGCCGATTTCACAAAGGAACAATACGCCCGGATTTATGATTTGACGAAAAAAGCCTTGGATGCCTTGGGCGTGACCAATGGAGCCTCTCATTCCGAATACAAGATTACGAAAGATGGGAAAATTTATGTGATGGAAATTGGTGCCCGTATGGGCGGTGATTTCATTGGAAGCGATTTGGTGCAGCTGTCAACGGGTTATGATTACTTGAAAGGTGTAATTGATGTGGCTTTGGGAAACTTTGAAAACCCCGTGTTTGGTGAGTGTCATTTCGCTGGCGTTTATTTTTTGTGTGAAGAAACAAAACATTTGCAAACTATTATAAAAGAAGCGAAATTGCCCCAAATAGTTCGTGCTGAGATAACTGACGAGGCTTTGCGACCCGTGAAATGCAGCGCGGATAGAAGTGGGTATTTGATTTATCAGGGAAGCAAAAAACTGGACTTATGAAAAGACCTTTGTTTTCAGTAGTATCTCCCGTGTATAAAGCTGAGAAGATTGTGCCTGAATTGGTTCGTCGCATTACGGATAGTATAAAAAGCATTTCAGAAGACTATGAGATTGTGTTAGTGTGCGATGGATCACCCGACAATTCTTGGCTTACTATAAAGGAGGAATGCGCCAAGGACGAAAAGGTTAAGGGTATTAACCTCTCACGTAATTTCGGACAACATTATGCCATTACTGCTGGAATGAGATATGCCCATGGTGAATGGATTATTCTGATGGATTGTGATTTACAAGACCCACCTGAGGAAATACCAAGGCTGTATACTAAGGCACTTGAGGGATACGACATCGTGCAATCCCGGAGAATCAATCGCAAGGATGGATTCTTCAAACGTCTTTCCTCTAAAGTGTTTCATATTGTATTTGACTGGTTTAGTGGTATGAAAACGGATAGCACGATTAGTAATTTGGGGATTTATAACAGGAAAGTCATAAATGCATTTAATGGAATGAAAGAAACGTCGCGTTCGTTTGGCACTTTGCTTTCGTATGTGGGATTCGATAAGTGTACCATAGATGTTGAACATAGGGAACGTTACGAAGGCAAATCGTCTTATTCGTTTAGCAAGTTGATGAAACTGATGTTTGATGTTACCATTTCTAATAGTAACAAGCCATTAAGGATTATCACGGGAATTGGCTTCGTGTTCTCGTTTTTGGCATTTATGTTGGCGTTGTATAATGTTGTGGCTTATTTTGTCGGAATCAACAATCTTCAGGGTTTCACTACAACGGTGTTTTCCATTTGGTTTATGGGAGGCCTACTGATGATGGTCCTAGGAGTGTTGGGTTTATACATCGGAAAGATATTCAACCAAGTAAAAGAACGTCCATTGTTTATAGTGGATGAAGTTGTTAACATAAATGAGAATGAATCTGAAAAATGAATAGTGTTTTGAAACAAAGAGTTATTCTTTTTGGCGCGACAGGTACTGTAGGAGCTTACGCCGCCATTGCTTTACAACAGTCAGGTTATGAAGTGATTGCCGTGGGAAGAAGAAAAAATGACAATGGCTTTTTTAAGGAGCACGGAATGCAGTATATTAGTATGGATATTACGGATAATAAGGCTTTCAAGGTGTTGCCGCAAGAGAATGTGTATGCGGTAATTCATTTGGCTGGAGCCATTCCCGCAAGAATGCAGGGTTATAATCCGCAAACCTACATTGACTCCGTTATGACTGGTACGTTGAATGTGCTTGACTATTGTGTGTTTGTGTCTGCCGACCGGATTGTGTTTGCTCAGTCTGTTGCAGATGTTTCATATCTTTATGGAAACAATGCATTGATTCCTGCTGATGTCGAACAGCATTTCCCATTGAATGATGACCATAGCGTTTATTCCATCTGCAAAAATGCAGCGGTTAATTTGATTGAGCATTATTTTGTGAAATATGGGTTGAAGAGGTTCGTACTCAGATTTCCGAACATATATGTCTATCACCCCAATCCTTTTTATTTTTTTGATGGTAAAAAACGATGGCAGTCATATCGCTTGTTAATTGAAAGAGCAAAGAAGGGACTCCCAATAGAATTGTGGGGTAATCCAAACTTACAGAGAGACATCGTGTATGTAAAGGATTGTGTCCAGATAATTGTAAAATCGTTATCGGCAGTGGTGGATGGTGGTATGTATAATGTTGGTACGGGAATTGGAACTACAATGAAAAAACAGATAGAAGGAATAATAGATGTATTTTCAGCAGCTTCCCATCGTTCTTTGATAATTGAATGCCCCGATAAACCTGATACGGCAAGTTATATTATGGACATCACCAAAACGTTAAACGAGTTGGGATACGAACCGCACTTTGATTATCTTACATATTTGTTAGATATGAAAAAAGAGATGGAAATAGAGCCCTTTAGAGATTTATGGGGAAGAGAATCCGACTTCTTTTCAGGGGTGTTGGAATGAAATAGTAATTGTCTGATAGTTTTTCAATATCAAATTGGACAAATTGTTTAGATAATTATGGCAAGTCCTTTGCAATCCACCTCGCTTTTATTGGTGTGAACCTCATTTATGCCTGCAAGAGCATCTTCACCAAGATGGCTTCAAAATGATTTGTTTTTTGGATAGAATCATTATTTTGTCATTTTATGATAATTCGTTTTATGACAAAATTGTGTCCGATTGTTGGACATGGACTTTGTAGCACAGGAAAAAGGAGTTTATGAGATTTTGAATCAAAGCATCAGCGTTTGTATGATAAAACGGGAGATTTGAAGATTTTTTCAACAAGAATCGCAGATTTTCTGATAAAGAATCGCAGATTTTTATGAGAACTTTTGAAGATTTTTCTGCTAAGAATCGCAGATTTTTTATACCTTTGCAGCCTCGAAATAAATGAGTTATGATTAGAAGGCTACAAAATGATGATTTGATTTCTTATATCAACGAGCCACGAAAGACGATTCAGGTCGTTGCAGGGCCTCGTCAGGTGGGAAAGACCACAATGGTGAAGCAGGTGCTTAAGGAGATCTCTTTCCCTTCCATGTTCTTCAATGCCGATGGCATTGACCCACAGAACGCCACATGGATTGGCAATTGTTGGGCCGAGGCCAGGGCGCAGATGGATTTCAACAATGCACCTGAGTTTGTTCTCGTTTTTGATGAAATTCATAAGATTGACAACTGGAGCGAGCAGGTGAAGAGGGAATGGGATGCCGACACTTTCAATGACGTGAATCTGAAGGTGGTTCTGCTTGGCTCTTCGCGACTGCTGCTGAAGAAGGGATTGACAGAATCGCTCGCAGGGCGTTTCGAGTTGCTTCCCATGGGGCATTGGTCGTTTCAAGAGATGCACGATGCCTTTGGTTGGGACATCAACCAATACGTGTATTTTGGCGGTTATCCTGGCAGTGCGGCTTATCTGCCCAATGAAAACCGCTGGCGCCGCTACATGCGCGAGTCGATTGTGGCACCAGCCATTGAGAAGGACGTGCTTCAAACCACTTATATCTACAAGCCCGCTTTGATGCACCAGCTTTTCCGTCTCGGTTGCGCTTATTCGGCCGAGTTGCTGTCATATAACAAGATGCTTGGCCAATTGCAGGATGCCGGCAATGCCACAACCTTGGTTAATTATTTGGAAGTTCTGGGCGAGAGCAAATTGCTCATCGGCTTGCAGAAATATGCAGTCGATAAGTCTCGAAAGTACCGTTCCATCCCGAAGTTGCAAGTGTTCAACAATGCCTTGCTCACTGTGATGACGGACGGCATGACCTACGAAAAAGCGTTCACCCATCCCACCCTTTGGGGACGTTGGGTGGAATCGTCGGTGGGCTGTTTTCTGCTCGACAAAGCTGACGAACTGGAATACCAGCTTTATTATTGGCGCGAGAATGACGAGGAGGTGGATTTCGTCATTGCTCAAGGCGAGCATTTGGTTGCCATCGAGGTGAAAAGCGGGCGGCGGCAGAGCAACACGGGTTTGAGCACATTCCGCAATATGTACCATCCTCAGTATTCTTTGGTCGTAGGAGGCCAGTCCATGTCGCTGGAGCAGTTTTTTATGGGTAATTTAGGCAATTTGTTGTAACAAGCTGATGACTAAATCTTTCAAGACCTACCTCGCCCTCATCGGCGTGAACCTTGTCTATGCCTGCACGAGCATCTTCACTAAGATGGCTTCAAAATGATTTGTTTTTGGGGATGAATCAATGTTTATTATCATTTTCTTACAAAACTTGTATTTTTGAAAGACATATAAACGTATTTTATGGAACGGTTTTTCAACACGGCAGGCCCGATAAAGCCTGAATTGCACTACAATATCGACCCGCTGAAGCGTTTCGACTTGGAGGAGCTTTTGCTGCTTGTTCGGCAGCAGAAATACTTCGTGTTGCACGCTCCAAGGCAAACGGGTAAGACCTCCTGCTTGCTGGCTCTGCGCGATTATTTGAACGCGCGTGACGAGTTTGTTGCCGTGTATGCCAATGTGGAAGGGGGACAGGCACTGCGTAATGATGTGGAAGGTGTGGTGAGTGGGGTCTGCTCTGTCATTGCCGGAGCTTTCGATTCGGTGATGAATACCAAACGTTATTCCGCTTTGGCTTTGGAAAACGATCAGGTTCCGGCATCGAACCGGCTATCGAGTTTTCTTACACTATTGTCGGAAGATGTGCAAAAGCCTATCGTGTTGTTCATAGACGAGATTGACGCTTTGGTGGGCGACAGTTTGGTGAGCGTGCTGCGCCAGATCCGCTCGGGCTATGCCTCTCGCCCTCAGCAGTTTCCTCAATCAATTGTTTTGTGTGGTGTCCGCGATGTGCGCGATTATCGTATCGTGCTTTCCAATCAGGACATTGTTGCCGGAGGTTCGGCGTTCAACATCAAGGCAGAATCGCTGCGCTTGGGCAATTTCTCTAAAGAGGAAATCCGTGAGTTGTATTTGGAACACACCAAGGCGACGGGTCAGGAATTCGACGAGGCCTGCTTCCCAATGATTTGGGAAGCAACGGAAGGCCAACCCTGGTTAGTGAACGCCTTGGGCTACGAGGTGACGATGAAGATGAAGGAGAACCGCGACCGCAGCATCAGGATTATCCCAGAGATGATATACAAGGCCCAAGAGAACATCATCTACCGCAGGGAAACCCACATCGACATACTGATTGACAAGCTGCGCGAGGAGCGTGTGCGCCGCGTGATTGGCCCGATATTGGCCAACGACACGGAGGTTGACGATGCCCTGTTTCCGCAGGACGACATGCAATACGTGATTGACATGGGACTCATCAAGCGCGAGAAAGGCAAACCCATCCGTGTCGCCAACGGGATTTATAGGGAAATCATCCCAAGAGAACTGACATGGACTACGCAAGAGAGCCTTGTTCAGCAGTCGGCATGGTACATCAACGATGACAACAGTATCAATATGGAGAAACTGTTGCTTGACTTCCAGCAGTTTTTCCGCCAGAACGCAGATGCTTGGATTGAGAAGTTCGACTATAAGGAGAGCGGCCCGCAGTTGCTGTTGCAGGCTTTCTTGCAACGGGTGGTGAACGGCGGCGGCTACATCGACCGCGAATACGGTTTGGGCCGAGGCCGCACCGACCTGCTCATCCGCAAACCCCTGACCGACCATTACGGCGGTCCGATACAGCGCATCGTATTGGAGCTGAAAATCAAACGCAACAGCATTGAAAAGACCATCAACGACGGCTTGCGTCAGACGTGGGAATATATGGATAAAGCTGGCGCGATAGACGAAGGCCATTTCATCATCTTCGACCGCACACCTGGCAAGCCTTGGGAGGAGAAAATCTGGCACGAGGAGCGGGAATACGAAGGTAGGAAGATTATGGTTTGGGGAATGTAAGCGGTAAGTCTTGGAATAACGCTCTGGAAATGTTTAGAACTTTTCGAGTCTATGCTGCACTCGTCGGTGTGAACCTCATCTACGCTTGTACGTCCATCTTCACTAAGATGGCTTCGAGGCAGGAAATGCTGTCGTGGCCTTATCTGCTGTGGATTGCGGGCGCGGTAGGAGTGATGGGTGTTTATGCTCTGTTGTGGCAGCAGGTGCTGAAACGCATTGAGCTTTCCACCGCATATATGTTCAAAGGGACAGGGCTGATTTTTGGATTGCTCATCGCTTGGGCGTTGCTTGGCGAGCAAATCACGTCGAACAACATCATTGGTGCGGCAATCATCATCATAGGGATAGCCTTGTTCGCAAAGGCATAATGAAAACGGGTATGTTATACTATTTTCTTTGTGTTTGTTCGGTATTGGCTGCCGCAGGTGCGCAGATGCTGCTGAAAAAAGGAGCTACGTTATCCTATCCTAACATCGTCAGGCAATACCTTAACCCCTGGGTGATGGGCGGCTATGTTATTATGGGTGTTTCTTTGTTGCTCAACATCTTCTGCCTGAGCCGAGGCGTTCAGGTGAAGGAGATTGGCGGCATCGAATCTTTGAGTTATCTTTTTGTACCTGTGCTTTCGTGGGTGTTTTTCAAGGAGAGAATCACTTGGCGGAAGGCAGGGGCGATTGTGGTGATAATGGCTGGAGTGGTGGTATTTTTTATATAGGTTCATTGCCTGAAAAACAAATTTATTTTACATTTGATGATGTTTTTAAGAAATGATAACTAAGTAAAAATCAAGAAATGATTGAATTATTGAAATGCTTACAGAGTAAAAAGTGTATTAGATGGTCATTGTCCATCACCTTATTTTTATTGTTGGTGTTTTCGTTTTGTTTCGAACGAGTTCCACGTGCTGATGGTGCCGGTTGGGATGGAATTTTGTATCGTGATATGATGCAAAACTTTTTGCAGCAATTCAAAAATGGCGGTTATTCGGAGTATTATACTCAAAAATGCCTTCCATTCGCTATTATCAATATCGTAGATACCTTATTCGGAATAAAGAATTCGTTTTTCACATTAGTTTGTTTTGAGTTCGTTTGCATTGCTTTAGCGGTATGGGCTTTTTTCAAGATTTCTAATTATCTTTCTTTGAATAAAAAGTCAGAAATTATAGCCTTTGCTTTATTGTTTTTTACACACGCAACGCTTCGAATCGGATATGATCCATATCAAGGAGATCCTTTCGCTTACACAATAGGTATGTGGATATTCTATTTTTTCCTTACGAAACAGCATTGGAAAATGCTTGGAATAACCTTTGTTGGTGCCTTTGTTTGGCAGTCGCTTGTTCCTATTACACTATTGCTTTTTATATTGCCTCAAGAAGGATATAATTTGGTGGATGGAAAAAATGTTTCCACAAAATATGCAAAAGTTTTAAAAATTGTAAAAATATTGCTTTCTATATTAGTAATAATGATCCCTGCAAAAATGTTTTCTCGTGCCGAATTATCAAGAGGCGGTTGGGAAAATTACGAAAGGATGGTGCCGTATTATTTTTGGGATATGCCAATTTGGGTCGTGTTTGCAACGATTGTAACCATTTGTCTGATTGTTTATTTCTTATTGCAACCATTTTCATTTAATATCAAAGATTTTGTCTTGTTTGTTTTTAAAAAAATGGTTTGGTGGAAATGGTTAGTTGCATTTGTGTTTTATTTTGTGATTAAATGTTTTATACGTAGTATTGCCAATACAGAGATTTCTGCTTCAGGGAATGAAAATTTAAGTTTTATTCATCGAATTTTTTATGAGCCTTTTATGATCCCTTTGAAGTTTTGTGCTTCTCATTTAGCGAATGAAGGAATGCTTATTTGCCTGTTGGTATTGTGTTATAAAGAAGTGGTAAGATATGCATCAGAGCATAGTGTCGGATATGTTGCTGCATTGATGATGACTATACTTTTTGGATTACAAACCGAATCGCGTTTTGTATTGAATTTTTTCCCTTTTGTTGCTTTCCCTATTGCAAAAAAGTTGTCAGAAATTCAGTTGAAAAAATGGATACCATTATTGGCTTGTTCTGTTCAACTTTTTTTATCGGCTTTTTGGTTCAAACAGAACACTCCAACATTAGGGCAAGCATTGGCAATCGACAATGATCGTGCATATCAAATAGGTGAAGCCCAACGTTGTTTGTATTCAAACGGACCTTGGATGGGCCCTAAAGCATATTTCATATTTCTTTTCTTGTTTGTTGTGATAATGGCTTTTCTTTATATTGGTAGAAAGAACAATTGGTATGTGGAAAAAGATATATAATGTTGTTTCAAGAAACGCTCAAAGATATTTGACCTGTAGTTTATTATCATTCTAAATGGATTATTCAAAATGGATTATATTATACCCTTTAATTTCCCCCATCTCACAGGCAAGGAAGCCCATTATATGTATCAGGCCGTGTATAACGGCAAACTGAGCGGCAATGGCGAGTTCACCAAACGTTGCCAGCGTTTCTTTGAGGAGAAATACGGTTTCAAGAAGTGCCTGCTCACCACAAGTTGCACCGATGCACTCGAAATGGCTGCCATTCTTTGCGACATTCAGCCGGGTGACGAAGTCATTGTGCCGAGCTACACTTTCGTGTCGTCGGCGCTGGCTTTTGTGCGGCAGGGAGCGAAGATTGTCTTTGCCGACAGTATGAAGCGCAACCCAAACATTGATGCGGAGCAAATCGAGGCATTGATAACATCGCGCACAAAAGTCATCGTTCCAGTGCATTACGCTGGTGTGGCTTGCGATATGGATTGCATTATGGAAATCGCAGAAAAGCACCATCTTTTGGTTGTGGAAGACGCGGCGCAAGCCATAGATTCATACTACAAGGGCAGACCTTTGGGGACAATAGGCCACCTGTCGGCCTTTTCGTTCCACGAGACGAAGAACATCATTTCGGGCGAAGGAGGTATGTTGGGCATTAACGACGAACGTTTTATCCGTCGCGCCGAAATCATTTGGGAGAAAGGCACCAACCGCGCGGAGTTTTTCCGTGGCGAGGTGAACAAATACGGCTGGTGCGACATCGGCTCGTCGTTCTTGCCGAGTGAGGTGGTGGCAGCCTTCCTTTGGGCTCAACTTGAGGCTATGGAAGACATTCAAAGCAAGCGCAAACAGCTGTGGAACAAGTATTATGAATTATTGAAACCATTGGCTGACGAAGGCCGATTCCACTTGCCTGACATCCCAGATTATGCTACCAATAACGCTCATATGTTCTATTTGGTTTGCAACAGCCTTCAGGAACGCACAGCCTTGATAAAGAAGTTGAAAGAAAAAGATATTTTGGCTGTCTTTCATTATTTGAGTTTGCATAGCAGTGAGTATTACAAGGACAAGCACGACGGGCGCGAACTTCCCGAATGTGACAGGTATGCGGATTGCTTGGTGAGATTGCCAATGTATTATGAATTGACGGAAAATGATGTTGAATTGATTTGTAAAATACTCTTAGGTAATTGACAATGATCAATCTATTAATATTATTGTTAAATTTTTATATATGAAAATATTAGTCACTGGCGGTGCCGGATTCATCGGATCGCATACTTTGGTGGAACTGAACGCTGCGGGATATGAGACCATCGTCATCGATAATCTCTGCAACTCGAACAAAAAATCTTTAGAGCGCGTGGCGGAGCTGACGGGAAAGGAAATCCCTTTTTACGAAGTCGACATCCGCGACCGCGAAGGCCTCAACCGCGTGATGAAAGCCCATCGTTTTGATGCTTGCATCCATTTCGCCGGACTGAAAGCCGTGGGCGAAAGCGTTAAAAAGCCGTGGGAATACTATGAAAACAACATCGGCGGGACTTTAACTTTGCTTGATGTGATGCGCAAGCATGGCTGCAAGAACATCATTTTCTCATCGTCGGCGACTGTTTACGGCGACCCTGCCATCATTCCTATTACGGAGGAATGTCCCAAAGGGCATTGCACCAATCCTTACGGCCAAACCAAGAGCATGTTGGAGGAAATCATGATGGACATGCAAAAGGCTGACAACGAATGGAATATTGTGTTGTTGCGTTATTTTAATCCAATCGGTGCGCATCCGAGCGGTCGCATTGGGGAGAACCCGAATGGCATTCCCAACAACCTGATGCCTTACGTCACGCAGGTGGCTGTGGGCAAACGTCCTGAACTTGGTGTTTTCGGCAATGATTATCCGACACACGATGGCACTGGTGTCCGCGATTATATCCATGTCGTGGATTTGGCCCGAGGTCATGTGGCGGCTTTGCAGGCCATCGAAAAGAACAGAGGCTGTGCGATATTCAACCTTGGCACAGGGCAAGGTTACTCTGTGCTGGATGTGGTGAAGACTTTCGAGAAAGTCAATGGCATCAAGATTCCATACAGCATCAAGCCACGCCGTGCGGGCGACATTGCCACCTGTTATTCCGACCCTGCAAAAGCGAAAAAAGAACTAGGTTGGAAGGCTCAATACGGCCTCGAAGAAATGTGCCGCGACTCGTGGAATTGGCAAAAGAACAATCCTAACGGATATTAATACAAACATAAAAACATACATACCATGAACTTCAAAAGAACAATCATCATCACCGGCGGCGCGGGTTTCATCGGAAGCCATGTCGTGCGGCTTTTCGTGAACAAGTATCCCGAATACAAAGTCATCAATCTTGACAAGCTGACCTACGCCGGCAACTTGGCCAACCTGAAAGACATCGAGAACAAGCCAAACTACAAGTTCGTCAAGGCCGATATTTGTGACTTCGAAACGATTTACAAGCTCATGCAAGACGAGCAGGTCGATGGCATCATCCACCTTGCCGCTGAGAGCCATGTGGACAGGTCGATTAAAGACCCGTTCACCTTCGCCCAAACCAATGTGATGGGAACTCTGAGCTTTTTGCAAGCCGCCAAACTTTATTGGGAAAGCCTACCTGAGAAATGGGAAGGCAAACGTTTCTACCACATCTCCACCGACGAAGTCTACGGTGCCCTTGAACTGACCGACCCCGAAGGCATCATGCCTCCGTTCAGCACTAAGGCCAGCAGTGGCAAACACCATTTGGCCTACGGCAGCAAGTTCTTCACTGAGGATTTGAAATATCAGCCGCATAGTCCTTATAGTGCGGCCAAAGCGAGTAGCGACCACTTCGTGAGAGCCTTCCACGACACCTATGGCCTTCCGACGGTGGTCACCAACTGCTCAAACAACTACGGCCCGTACCAATTCCCCGAGAAGTTGATACCTTTGTTTATTAATAACATCCGCCATCGCAAGCCATTGCCCGTCTATGGCAAGGGCGAGAATGTGCGTGACTGGCTCTATGTGGAAGACCACGCACGCGCTATCGACCTGATTTTCCACGAAGGCAAGGTTGCTGAAACCTACAACATCGGCGGCTTCAACGAGTGGAAGAACATCGACCTCATCAAGGTTTTGATCAACACTGTTGACCGCTTGCTTGGTCGTCCCGAAGGTGCCGACATGGATTTGATTACATACGTCACAGACCGCGCTGGCCACGACCTACGTTACGCCATCGACTCCACGAAACTCCAAAAGGAATTGGGTTGGGAACCGAGCCTCCAGTTCGAGGAGGGCATCGAGAAGACTGTCCGCTGGTATCTTGACAACCAAGAATGGATGGATAATGTGACCTCTGGCGACTATCAGAAGTATTACGATGACATGTATAAAAACCGATAAGTGATTAGGATTCTCGAAATAATTACATTTTTGTAATATTGTGGTCGTCCATCATTGAAAAATCACCATTTTTGCATATCAAAAAAACATCAAACCAATGCTTAATTCATTTTGTATACATAATTTCAAGAATATTGGAGATTTAACCTTGTCTAAATTAAGAAGGGTAAATCTAATTGTGGGAAGAAACAGCATAGGAAAATCAACTCTCCTTGAAGCATTGTCTTTGTATTTGTCTGATGGAGATGAGTTGAATTTGCGTGATACGTTGAAAAACCGAGGTGAAAATGTTGGAAGCGGTTGGAGAAATGAGGACGAATCCATAGCAAAAGAGCATTATTTGTCTTTGTTTAAGGATTGGGAGGAAAACTATTCAAAATCGTTTTATATCCTTATTGGTGAAACAAAAGAAAAATCGATTCGCATATCACAAGTCTTTATTGACTACGTTAATGATGAGGAGGCGGGCAACCGAAAAACAAAAGTGTTCCACCAAGAAGATATCCAAGGGGAAGTTGTTCTCACAAATGACTATTCAGAAGGTCTGCACATCAAAACTGAACAAGACAATAGAATCATTCGGTATTCAAGAAGGGGGATAGGATTGCCTTCTCCCAAAAAAGTATCGTATCAAATAGTGCATACCATGGATTTTAATAGTAGCGCAAATGCGATTCTTTATGACAAAATTTCATTGTCTGCCTTGGAAGATTATATCATTCGAGCACTGAATATTATAAATCCCAGCATCGAGAAAATTGCTTTTATCAGTGAGGATGGTCGTATGAGAGAACGAATACCTGTCGTTTCCATAAAAGGAAGCAACAAGAGGGTAAGACTCAGTTCCATGGGTGACGGCATCAATCGCATCCTTACCATAATCCTTTCCCTATTAAATGCCAAAGACGGATATCTTTTGTTGGATGAGTTTGAAACAGGACTGCATTATTCCGTCCAAAAGCAACTTTGGGACATCATCTTTTTGCTTTCAAATGAATTGAATGTACAGGTTTTTGTGACTTCCCATAGCACAGATTGCTTGCGTGCTTTTAGCCAAACCAACACCGAAGACAATGGCATGTTAATCCGACTTGAGCAACGCAGATCGGGTATTGTACCTGTTTGTTATGAAGACAATGATGACATTCTTTATGCAGCGGAAAACAATATAGAATTAAGATAATGCTATGACTGTTGGAGCAAATGCAAATATATTGTTGGTTGAAGGCAACGATGACAAACATGTTATTGATGCCTTATGGAAGAGCCAAACAAAACCAGACCTGTTTGAAATCATTGATTGTAAAAGCAAAGAAGGCGTTTTGAGAGAGTTGAAAATTCGCTTGACTACTCCACAGAACCATCATAGAATTGGTGTTGTTTTGGATGCAGATACTAACGCTTCTGCATGTTGGGATGCGGTAAAGTCAAGATTGAATGAAACAGGAAAATACAACTCAAATAAACTAAAACTACCATCAAAAGGATTAGTATTGGAGGCTTCTGACCCTGAATTTCCAAAAATAGGGGTTTGGATTATGCCAAACAATGTGATTCCGGGTATGATTGAGGATTTCTTGGCAACTTTATCGGAACCCAACGATCCATTAATGAATAAAGCAGAAAAGGTACTTCATGATTTGGAGACTTCAGGCATTAACAAATACAAATCCGTCCATCGTGCTAAAGCAAAAATACATTCGTTCTTGGCATGGCAAGATGAACCAGGCAGGCCTTTGGGAACGGCAATAACAGCCAGAATACTGGATCCTACAAAGGAAACAGCAACAATCTTTGTTTCATGGCTTGAAAACTTGTTTCTGTAGACTTTGGATTCCATAAACTATTACCCATCATGTTCGTGGCAACTTATCCATCGGTTTTCAGGAGAAACGGCATTCGCTACGGTGTCGTGGTTAGTCCATTTCCGTAATTTCAGACTGGGACGACGGGCATAACCCGAACTCAGTCGAAACATTATTGTAAACAACTAATCTATTGAAAATTAAATAAATACCAAATTACATTAATGGATAAAGTAACTATTATAGACTATGACCGGATATACAAAAACTTCATTGACGAGAAGTATTTGCATGACGGTCACGACGAATACTACTACCGCAATTTGCAGGTGGGGAAACCCCTTGACAGTTGGCGGCATCTGCGTTCCGACGAGATTGAACGCTTGGTGAAAAACAGCAACTCCGCCACCAATTGGGATGACATTTGGGTCACCAACGAGTTTGATACCAACATGGTGCGCAACAACCACTTCTTCGGCATGGTGCGCATCGGAAGGGTGAACAACAAAGTGCTGCAATACCACGACTTGCGCGTGCCCATTGGTATCACCGACAGTAGCATCATTTCGTGCGACATTGGTGACGACGTGGCCATCCACGATGTGCATTACATGGCCAATTACATCATCGGCGACAGAAGCATCCTTTTCAATATCCACGAACTGTCCACCACCGACCACTCCAAATTCGGCAACGGCACCATCAAGGAGGGCGAGCCGGAAGACGTGCGCGTGTGGTTGGAAGTGATGAACGAAATCGGGACACGCAAAATCATGCCTTTCGACGGCATGACTACCGCCGACGCTTACCTTTGGGCAAAATACATCGACGACACCAAATTACAGGAACGTCTTGCCGAAATCACTCAGGCCAGCGTCGACTTCCACCGTGGCTACTACGGCACCATCGGCGAGTCGTGCGTCATCAAAAACTGTTGGATTCTGAAGGATGCCAAAGTCGGACCGTACTGTTACATTAAAGGTGCGAGCAAACTGAAAAACGTCACCATCAATTCATCGGAAAAAGAGCCTTCGCAAATCGGAGAAGGTGTTATTTTGGTGAACGGCGTAACAGGCTACGGCTGCCGCATTTTCTATTCTGTTGTAGCCACGCGCTTCGTGCTGGGCGACAACTGCAACCTGAAATACGGTGCGCGCCTCATCCATTCCGTGATGGGCGACAACTCCACCATTTCATGCTGCGAGGTGTTGAACAACCTTATTTTCCCCTCACACGAGCAGCATCACAACAACTCCTTCCTGATTTCCGCATGCGTGATGGGTCAAAGCAACATGGCTGCTGGTGCGACCATAGGTTCTAACCACAACAGTCGCGCCACAGATGGTGAAATAGTGGCCTCGCGCGGTTTCTGGCCTGGACTTTGCTCCAGCGTGAAGCACTCCTCCAAGTTTGCTTCGTTCACATTGCTCTCCAAGGCCGATTATCCGAGCGAACTCAACATCATGCTGCCGTTCTGTTTGGTGAACAACAACACGGCCAAGAACGAGTTGGAAATCATGCCGGCTTATTGGTGGATGTACAACATGTACGCCATCGCCCGCAACACCTCGAAATACCAGAGTCGTGACAAGCGTTTGCGCAAGGTTCAAAACATTGAGTTTGAGACCCTTGCCCCTGATACAGTTGAGGAAATCATCGAAGGCCGCAAGTTGCTTGAGGTTTGGGTGGCCAAGGCCTATCTCCGCAAAAAAGGCGAAAATCCCGAGAAATACGAGTATTACGACCTTCGCGACTGTGGTAAGAACCTCCTTGACAATGAATCCGAAACGGTGAAAAAGTTGGAGGTTTTTGGTGAACACATGGAGAAAGGAAAGCGTAAAGTGCGTATCCTCAAGCCATTGGAGGCCTATCACGCCTACGGCGACATGATTACCTATTATGCCGTCAATACCTTGATGCGCTATTTGGAAGCCCATCCCGAATTGGATATGGAAGCCATCGTGAACTCCATGAGAGGCAAGCGACTCCGCAAATGGATTAACCTTGGCGGACAGACCATGCCAGAGGAAGATGTCGACCAACTGCGTGCCGACATCCGCGACGGCAAACTCAACACTTGGGACGAAATCCACCATCGTTACGATGAACTTTGGAAGAATTATCAGGCCGAGAAATTGCATCATGCCTACTTCGCGCTAATGTTCCTTTACAAGGACGAAACCGATGTGCTGAGCAAGGAAATGTGGCATGAGAATCTGGACAAGGCCATCCGCATCCAGCATTTCATCTGCGACCAAGTCTATGAAAGTCGCAAGAAAGACTACGAAAACGAGTTCCGCACCGCCACCTTCCGCAATGAGGACGAGAAAATCGCCGTCATCGGCAAGATTGAGGATGTGAAATTCGTCAAGCAAATCCGTGAGGAAACGGAGAAATTCGTGGCCTTAATCCAAAAATACAAGAACACGCATTAATAAATCAATTCAACAGTAAAACAATCAACACTTAAACAACATACAACTATGAGAGTAATCATCGAACAAAACTACGACGCCATGTCGCGTTGGGCAGCCAATCATATCGTTGAACGCATCAATGCCTTCAAGCCAACTGCTGAAAAACCATTTATCCTCGGATTGCCTACGGGATCGACACCCATTGGCACTTATAAAGAACTGGTTCGTCTTCACAAAGAAGGCAAGATTTCCTTCCAGAATGTGGTCACTTTCAACATGGACGAATATGTGAAGATTCCGGAGAACCACCCCGAGAGTTACCATAGTTTCATGTGGAACAATTTCTTCAGCCACATCGACATCAAGAAGGAAAATGTCAACATCCTGAACGGCAACGCCGAAGACCTTGAGGCCGAGTGTGCCCGCTACGAAGCCAAAATCAAGAGCTACGGCGGCATCGACCTCTTCATGGGTGGCATTGGTCCCGATGGTCACATCGCCTTCAATGAGCCTGGCAGCAGCCTCACATCGCGCACCCGCGTGAAAACCCTCACCACCGATACCATTATCGCCAACTCACGCTTTTTCGACAACGATATTAATAAGGTACCGAAGACAGCCCTCACCGTGGGAGTGGGTACCGTGATGGACAGCCGCGAAGTGATGATTTTGGCCAACGGCCACAACAAGGCTCGCGCTTTGGCACACGCCATTGAGGGTGCAGTCAGCCAAATGTGGACCGTCAGTGTGCTGCAAATGCACCCGAAAGGCATCATCGTTTGCGACGACGCGGCCTGCGACGAGATGACTTACGGAACGGTGAAGTATTTTAAGGACATTGAGAAGAACAACTTATAATTAATGAAGAATTTTGCAATCATTGGTGTCGGGGGGTACATTGCTCCCCGGCACTTGAAAGCCATCAAGGACACAGGCAATGACCTCGTTTCGGCCTACGACAAAAGCGATAGCGTAGGCATCATCGACAGTTATTTCCCTAAGTCAGCCTTTTTCACCGAGCAAGAACTTTTCGACCGCCACAATACCCGTCTGAGAGACGAAGGAAGACCCATTGATTTTGTTACGGTGTGCTCGCCCAATTATTTGCATGATGCGCACATCCGTTACGGCTTGCGCCTCGGTGCCGATGTTATTTGCGAAAAGCCTATGGTGCTGAATCCGTGGAACATCGACGCTCTGAAGAAAGTGGAGGAACGCACAGGACATAAGGCCTATAACATTCTGCAACTCCGCCTGCACGACAAGATTGTGGCGCTGAAAAAGAAAGTGGATGAAGGCCCGAAAGACAAGATTTACGACATCGACCTGACCTATATCACCTCGCGTGGCAACTGGTATTATGCCTCGTGGAAGGGCGACATCAACAAGAGTGGCGGTATTGCCACTAATATCGGCGTGCATTTCTACGACATGCTGAGTTGGATTTTCGGTGACGTGCAGAAAAACATCGTCCATGTGGCCTCTCACGACCGTGTGGCCGGCTATTTGGAATTGAAACGTGCCCGCGTGCGTTATTTCCTCAGTATCAATGCAGATACATTGCCTGAAAACGCCGTGGAAGGCGAAAAACGCACCTTCCGTACCATTATGATTGACGGTGAAGAATTTGAGTTCAGTCAAGGCTTCACTGAACTGCACACGAAGAGTTATGAGGAGATTTTGGCGGGTCGCGGCTTCGGGATAGAGGAAGTACGTCGTTGTATAGATATTGTTTATCAAATCCGCAATGCGAAACCCGTCGGCCTTGTTGGAGATTACCACCCGATGGCTAAACTGCCTTTGAGTGGTCATCCCTTTGGATGGAAATAAAACAATTACAGAAATATGAACATTGCAGTAGCAGGCACAGGCTATGTAGGCCTGAGCATCGCCACATTGTTGGCGCAACACCATCATGTCACAGCCGTGGATGTGATTCCCGAAAAGGTGGAACTCATCAACCAAAGGAAATCGCCTATTCAGGATGAATACATTGAGAAGTATTTGACGGAAAAGGAGTTAGACCTTACTGCTACTTTGGACGGCGCATCAGCATACAAAAATGCCGAGTTTGTCGTCATTGCTGCACCAACCAACTATGACCCGCAAAAGAACTTCTTCGATACGAGCCATGTTGAGGAAGTTATCGACTTGGTTCTCAGTGTCAATCCTGATGCGGTGATGGTCATCAAATCAACCATTCCTGTGGGTTATACTCGTGGTTTGTATGTGAAATATGCCGCCAAAGGTGTGAAGAAGTTCAACTTGCTTTTCTCACCAGAATTTTTGCGCGAAAGCAAGGCCTTGTACGACAACCTTTATCCGAGTCGCATCATAGTGGGGTATCCTAAACCCATTGCGGGCTATGACAAGGAAAACGAGGCCATCATGTCATTAGTGCGTCCCGACATCGAGGAAAAAGCCCATCAATTTGCAGCCATGCTTCGGGAAGGTGCCATCAAGCAGGATGTGCCTACCCTTTTTATGGGCATGAAGGAAGCCGAGGCTGTGAAACTCTTTGCCAACACCTATTTGGCTCTTCGTGTGAGCTATTTCAATGAGTTGGACACTTATGCCGAAGTGAAAGGCCTTGACACGCAAGCCATTATCGACGGCATTTGCCTCGACCCAAGAATTGGTTCACATTACAACAATCCGAGTTTCGGTTACGGCGGCTATTGTCTGCCCAAGGATACCAAACAACTTTTGGCCAACTACGAAGATGTGCCGGAAGACCTTATTCGGGCTATTGTGGAGAGCAATCGCACCCGCAAAGATTTCATCGCTGACCAAGTGTTGAAGAAAGCGGGCTATTACGACTACTACGACCAAGGCCAATACAATGCCGCCAATGAGCATCGTTGCGTCATCGGTGTGTATCGCCTGACGATGAAGTCGAACAGCGACAATTTCCGCCAATCGAGCATCCAAGGTGTGATGAAGCGCATCAAGGCGAAGGGTGTCGAGGTCATCATTTACGAGCCGACTTTGCAGGACGGCACGACTTTCTTCGGCAGCCTCGTGGTCAACGACATGGCAAAGTTCAAGGCGCAAAGCCAAGCCATCATCGCCAACCGCTACGATTCTTGTTTGGATGATGTAAAAGATAAAGTCTATACCCGCGATATTTTCAAGCGGGATTGAGTTATATGTTCAACAAAACCAACCCTTCCTATTTTGACGAAGGTCCGTGGACCTTCGAAAAGACTGAACATGCGGTCATAGGCCTTTGCAAAATCCTTGACCGCTATGCCCATAAACTGACGCTTGACGACTTGCAAAACGACCCCCGCTGTGCCAAGATTCCCAACTTGAGTCTCAATACCGTGCAGCATGTCATTGACGACACGGAAGCCAAACTTCGTCGCGGCATCAAGCCCATCGAAAACGAGGTCATTTACCATACCGGGCCGCACCACGACGACATCATGCTTGGCATCATGCCCTTCATCAACAGGCAGATGCGTAGTCCATCGAACCAAGTGCATTTCGCCATTATGACTTCGGGCTACCATTCCGTGACCGACGAGTTCCTGCTCAAGGCTTTGGAAGATACATTGAATTTCTTGAAGCAAGGCCTTATCCAAATGGTCAATTATCCCGACTTTTTCGAGAAAGGCTATCGTTTCAAGCAAGAAAAGGATGTCCACCATTACCTTGACAATGTGGCCAGAAAGAATCCCACCGAAATGCGTCGCGGCTTCTGCCACCGCATCTTGCGTGATGCTGTCGAGTTGTGGCAATTGAAGAGCGTGGACGAGGTTGAAAACAGATTCGAGACCGAAATAGAAAACCTTCGCAATGGTAAAGCCAACAGTCAAGAAATCAATAAGTTGAAGGGTGAAGTCCGCGAGTTTGAAGAAGAACTCGTTTGGGCCTATGGCGGAACCTCGTTGAGCCATGTACACCACTTGCGCTTGGGACTTTATAATGAAACAAAGACCCCAGAACCAGCCGAAGGACCAACCATCTGGACCCCAGACCGCGAGCGTGATGTCATGCCTATCCTCAAGCAATTGCGCGAACTGAAGCCCACCGTCATTACCGTGGCCATTGATTATGAGGGTTTGGGACCCAATACGCACTACAAAGTGATGCAATCCATCGCCGAGGCGGTCAGGCTTTGGAACGAGGAAACCAACCTCATGGATTTGAAGATTTTCGGCTACCGCAATGTGTGGTCTACATTTCATCCTGTCGAGGCCAACGTTTATGTGCCAGTGTCGCTCAATGCCATCGCGGTGTTCGAGAAAGCCTTCAACGACAGTTACTTGACCCAGGTCAAGGCCGAGTTCCCCAACCCGGACTTCGACGGGCCGTTCAGCGAATTGGCGGAGCAGATTTGGGTGAAGCAACTGAAAGACATACAGTTAGTTCTTGGCAAGAACTATTTTTACGAAAACCAGCATCCGCTCATTCGCGCCACACACGGACTGCTGTTCCTGAAGCAGATGACGGCAAGCGAATTTGTGGCCTATGCCGATGCCATGAAGAGCAACATGTAACATGGATTTCCTTGCCGCCCATTGGTTAGACATTACCACGACAGCCCTCGGTTTGGCCTACATCTTATTGGAGTACAAAGCCAGCGTGTGGATGTGGGTTGTGGGCTTCGTCATGCAGTCGTTAGGCATCGTATTGTACTATCAGAAAGGACTTTACGCCGACTGCGGCATGGAGTTTTACTATTTGGCCATGACTGTCTATGGCTTCATTGCATGGATGCGCCACAAGCAGAAAGCCGCCGATTTGCCTATCCGCCACATGCCCAAGAAATTGGCTTTTATGTGGATAGGTCTTGCCGTGGCGATTTGGGCGGCCATTTATTTCCTGTTGTCAAGGTTCACCAACTCCAATGTTCCCGTGGCCGATGCCTTCACCACCGCCTTGAGCATTGTCGGCATTTGGGCTTTGGCGCGTAAGTATCTGGAACAGTGGTTCGTATGGATAGTGGTCGATGTGGTCACTTGTGCGCTGTATTTCTACAAGGACATCCCCTTCAAAGCCAGTCTTTACGGCCTTTATGTCATCATCGCCGTGTTCGGCTATTTCAAGTGGAAAAAGATGATGGAAATTAAAAATTAAAAATTTTCGATTTTTTGAGCGAAGGTATTGATTTATTTAATAATATTGCAAATTGTATAATTTGGCAGACGAAGATAATGCTTCATGCGTTTCTTTGTCTTGTAACTTGCACAAAACCATTAGTTTGTCAACACAAAATGTGACTGACTGGGCGAAGCTGTCGAAACAACATGACAGCTATGTCAACATAAATGAGTTTCATACAGGTAGATTATACAATCCTTCCCAAGGTTGAAAGAATATCACTTAAAATCAAAAACAATGAAAGGCATCGTACTCGCCGGCGGTTCCGGCACAAGATTGTACCCCATTACCAAAGGTGTCAGCAAACAGTTATTGCCCATTTATGATAAGCCGATGGTGTATTATCCGATTTCTGCCTTGATGTTGGCTGGAATCCGCGACATCCTGATCATCAGCACCCCTTACGACCTGCCTGGCTTTAAACGCTTGTTGGGTGACGGTTCCGACTACGGTGTTCACTTTGAATATGCCGAGCAACCGAGTCCAGACGGATTGGCACAGGCTTTCATCATCGGTGAGAAGTTTATCGGTGACGATTGTGCTTGCCTGGTGCTTGGTGACAACATTTTCTATGGTTCTGGTTTCACCACCCTCCTCCGCAATGCCGTGAAAGATGCTGAGGAAAACAAGAAAGCCACAGTCTTTGGCTATTGGGTTTCGGATCCCGAGCGTTATGGCGTGGCTGAATTTGATAAGAATGGCAACTGCCTGAGTATTGAGGAGAAACCAAAAGAGCCAAAAAGCAATTACGCTGTTGTCGGTTTGTATTTCTATCCCAACAAAGTAGTGAACATTGCCAAAACCATCAAACCTTCCGCCCGTGGCGAACTGGAAATTACCACCGTTAACCAAGAGTTCCTAAAAGATGGTGAACTAAAAGTTCAGGTTTTTGGCCGGGGCTTTGCATGGCTTGACACCGGTACTCACGATAGCCTTAGTGAAGCCTCCACTTTTGTAGAAGTGATAGAAAAACGCCAGGGCTTGAAAGTGGCCTGCCTCGAAGGAATAGCCTATCGCAACGGCTGGATTAGTGAGGAGAAAATGCGAGAGTTGGCCAAGCCGATGCTGAAGAACCAGTATGGACAATATTTGCTGAAAGTGATAGATGAGATGAGGGAACAGGTGAATAGCAGTACTTTAGCTCATGTTTAATCGACGGCAACATGGTTACAATAAACGATGCAAAGATAATAGAACTACCCAAAATCTTGGATGCAAGGGGAAATCTATCGTTTGCCGAAAACTTCAAGCAGATTCCTTTTGAAATCAAGCGGACATATTGGCTTTACGATGTCCCGGGTGGCGAATGTCGTGGTGGCCATGCTTATCGTGCCAATGAGGAATTCATCATTGCCATAAGCGGCAGTTTCGATGTTGTGCTTGACGATGGCAAAGATCGTAAAGTGTTCTCGCTCAACCGCTCATACTATGGATTGTATGTCCCGAAAGGTCTATGGCGCGATATGGAGAATTTCTCCACTAATGCCTTTGCTTTGGAGTTCGCTTCCACGCATTACGATGAAGGCGATTACATCTATGATTACGACCTATTCAAAAAGATGAAGTACAATGGAGAAATATAATGTTTTCGACTGTACAATGGTCGAATTGGATAGACATCATAGTGACCGAAAAGGCAACCTCTCTGTTGTGGAAAATGGTATAACTTTGCCTTTCGATGTGAAACGAGTGTATTATCTATACGATGTACCTGGTGGTGAGAACCGCGGTTCCCATGCCCATAAGGAACTGAGCCAACTTATTATAGCGGCGAGTGGCTCTTTTACGGTGACATTGGACGATGGCAAATGTAAGCGCACTTTTTTCCTTAATAGACCGTACCAAGGTTTGTATGTGAAACCTGGCATGTGGCGAGACTTGGAGGATTTCTCTTCTGGAGCGGTTTGTATGGTGTTGGCATCGGATATTTACAAAGCCGAAGATTATATCCGTGATTATCAGGAGTTTTTGAGGTTTAGAAAAAAATAATTGCGTCCCGAAAAAACCATCATCAAACATATTAGGATCAATCAATATAGAATAAAAACAAATTAAATATTTACAAAATGATTAACGTTGGAATTATCGGATGTGGCTTCGTAGGCGGAGCCTTGAAAGATTGGTTGGAACACAACAACCCTGAATGCAAACTCTTCATTAGTGACCCGCCAAAGGGTTATAATGATGATTTGAGCAATATTGACATTGCTTTCTTGCAGATACATGTCCCTACAGAAGACGATGGTACACAGGATTTGAAACTTATGAAAAAGTTAATCACAAACCTTCCTGATGTGCCAGTGTTTGTTCGTACCACCATTCTTCCGGGCACCAGTGAAATGCTCTCACGCGAAACGGGTCATCAAGTATGCTATATGCCAGAGTTCCTTACCGAGCGCACTCATATCGAGGATTTCAAGAAGCAGACAATGGTGTTCACCGGTGCGCACGAATTGCTTACCAAAATCTTTGTCGGTAAGAAGTACACCGTAATGACCCCGTTGGAAGCCGAACTGACTAAATACATGCATAATGTGTTCGGTGCCTATAAAGTCACCTACTTCAATGCTTGCCGTGAGTATTGTGAGCAGATGGGAGCCGACTGGCGCAAAGTGCATACGGGCATACTCCTTTCGGGTTATATCAACGACACGCATACTTATGTCCCTGGTCCAGATGGCAAGTATGGCTATGGCGGCAAGTGCTTCCCCAAGGATGTGAATGCTTTTGCCAAGATGACGGAAGGTACTCCGCTTGGAACACTTTTGGAGAATCTGCATGAGCTGAATGTGCATTTCAGGGGGGTGGAGGAACATATATAAATACTCCGATGCTCTTAACCACCACACTTTTAGATCAACTCTCTTGCGAAGCCAGCACCAGTCCTCGCCTTCGTAAGAACTACAATTTGCACGATGGTCTGGATGCTCCTTCGCAGCGGCTGTTTAATGCTTTGCAACCAGGCACGAAGATGGAGATACACCGTCATCGCCATACGTCTGAAACAACTATTGTAATCCGTGGTAGCGTTAAATACTCCATCTATGCCGACGATGGAAAGATAGAAGAAGAACATATTCTTAAAGCTGGTTTCGACAGTTTCGGCTTTAATGTGCCAGCTGGAGTTTGGCATACAATGGAACCATTGGAACCTGACACAGTGATTTTTGGATGCAAAGACGGGCCATATATTCCATTGGAAGCGTGCGATGTTTTTGGTGGATTAGATAATTGATGATTGGGTAATTTCTTTTTGATGATTCTCATAGTTAAGTGATGGAATCTTTCAGTTAACGGATTATTAGTGTTGTTGCCATGTCTGAGAATAATTTAAAACAGCAAGCCACTTCAGGTATGATGTGGACAGCGTTGCAGAAGTACTCAACGATGTTCATGTCTTTTGTCACGGGTATCATACTAGCACGTTTACTCACTCCGTATGATTATGGTTGTATTGGAATGCTTTCTATTTTTATGGTGTTGGCTGATTCTTTTATTGATGGCGGTTTTGGAAGTGCTTTGATACAAAAGAAAAGACCTACTCAAACAGACTATTCTACTATTTTTTATTGGAATCTGGGAGTGGCCGTAGTAATGTATGTTATTCTTTTCAGTTTTGCTCCGTTGATTTCTCGTTTTTATAATATCCCTATCTTATGTGATGTGTTGAGAGTACAAGGTGTTGTGTTATTTACGCATGCGTTAAATCTCATTCAACGTAATCAATTGCAGAAAAAACTGAATTTCAAAACAATAGCTATTGTTAATATCCTGTGTACATTAACAACA
Organism: uncultured Bacteroidia bacterium; assembly: GCA_902780055.1. GTDB lineage: Bacteria > Bacteroidota > Bacteroidia > Bacteroidales > F082 > Limimorpha. The sequence goes on from CACZDU010000003.1 coordinate 96,063, forward strand.
ATGACTATTGGTATTGTATTGGCATATATGGGGTTTGGAGTGTGGACTTTAGTTATTCAGAACATTAGTGGATCTGTTTTTATTTCTTTGTTTTTTTGGTTTTATGTAAAATGGAGACCTTCTTTGGTGTTTTCTTGGTCATCGTTTAAAGAGTTGTTTGGCTTTGGTTTTTATATGTTTTTGACGAACTTGGTAAATAATTTTGCAGGGAAAGTTCAAGGCTTACTAATAGGTAGAGTTTATACTCCGGTAACAATGGGTTATTATTCAAAAGCAGAAAGCACAGAACAATTGGCATCTACAAGTGTTTCTGGTATTATGACCCAGGTTACCTATCCACTATATGCAGAAGTTCAAGACGATAAAAATGCTTTGGCAAATATGATTAAAAGGATGACCGTGACTTTGGCATATATAACATTTCCTTTAATGTTTGTGCTGATGTTATGTGCCAAACCGGTTTTTGTTCTGCTTTATTCTGATCGTTGGTTGCTGAGTGTGCCATACTTTCAAATATTATGTTTTGCTGGTTTGGCGGGTTGCTTGCAATCAGTGAATTTGCAGGCAATATCTGCCATCGGTAAAAGTAAAACTATGCTAATTTGGACACTGTTAAAGCGTTTAGTTGGTGTTGGATCAATTGTGATAGGTCTTATTGTTTGGGGAATGAAAGGATTGTTAATAGGAGTGATTATTAATTCATGGTTTTCTTATTTTGTGAACATTAGTCTTGTGTCAAAACATGTTGGTTATAGGTCAAAAAGACAACTTTTAGATTTGTTTCCCGTTGCTATAGTCTCATTAGTTGCCGCTGCAGTAAGTTTTGGCTTTGGCTATGTACTTCATTTAAATCTGTATTTGGACGGTTTAATGAAAGTTTTAGTCTTTTTCGGGATATATATTGGTTGGTCATTTGTTTTTAAACCTGAGGCATATAAGTATTTTTTGACCGTATTACCGCTACTAACTACGAGATTATTCAGAAAAAAGCATGTTAATGTAATTCGTTAAATAGTAGTTTGTTCTATGCTATTTTGTTCTTTCCTCTAACTGAAATAGATAGTCTATTATAAGTGCACTTAAACATAGGATTGTTTTTTTATTATGTTTGTTAGCAATATTAGTTGCTTTTTTATCGCACCCATACATTGTCGATATTAGTAGAGCTGTAGGGATGGAAAAAGGTTCCATATTATATGAAAAAAGGTTCCATATTATCTAGATGTATTGTTTTGGTTTTTGTTCTGTTGTTTGTACTCTGTTTTAATTGGGTGGATATAACAATATCTAAAACAAACCGTATATACTTTTTGTTTATTATTTGGATATTTTTTCTCACTAATTACGATAAGTTTGTTTTCTGACCATAAATTGTTCGGTGAGATAAGATCTCTGTTGATATGTTTTGCTGCTTTAACTGTTGGGTGGAGGTTGGAGATGGAAGACTCCAAAATCCGTATTGTATTATTGGTATAGTCTATTAGTACCCTATATATAGGTTTTGCCCAAGTCTTTACTAATATTAGAGGTTTTGTCTTAGAAGATCATCTGTTAACGGATAACAAGAATGCATTAGGTTTAATGCGAGCTACATCTATTGCAATCTTTACAAATTATTGCAGTTGAAAGGCATTCAAATTTGATATGGTCGGTTTTCTGTTGGATTGCTATTGTTGCTTTATTTGCTGTGGTTTTGATTATTCGAGTTAGAACAGCTATTCTTGTTTTTCAGTATTGATGATCCTATATCGTAGGATTAATAAATCTTATTTTATTCTATTTGTTGCATCAATTCCATTCATCGTGTCCCTTGCTGAGCCCACCTTCCCCTTTGGTCTAGGTACTGCGACAGTATTTAACTTTATACTTTTTGGAGTTGCTATGAAATATTTGTGGATGGAAAGGAATCATAAGCGGCGAAAAATAAAAGATGCAGCAATAGAATGATTATTAAAATCGGAAAAAGAAGAGCTTTAAAGTAATTGCTAAAGCGAATAAAAGGTTATTTATGAAACAACAAATTTATATAAATAAAAACATGTATGGATACTTCTAATATTCGGAAACGCCTCATCCAGTCGGGACATGGCGTCATTGTGAATAGGATTTCCTATTTCAAGGCTACAAGAAAGTGGCTAAACCTAAGAAATCCTAAAACATGGTCTGAAAAACTTTTTTGGTTGAATAAGTATTGGCAGCCAAAAGAAAAGGCTATTTGTGCCGACAAGTATAGGGTAAGAGAATGGATTGCCAAGAAAGGTTATGCCGATATTCTTCTTCCCTTGCACGGTGTTTACGATAAAGCAGAGGATATTAATTTTGACGAGCTCCCTAAAAGATTTGTGTTGAAATGCAACCATGGATGCGCTTGTAATATTATAGTTGAGGATAAATCAAAACTTAATATTACGGATGCTCGTGCCAAATTAAATGGTTGGCTGAAGCGTGACTATAGCCTTTCGTATAATGAGGCGCATTATCATTACATACCCCCTAAGATTATTTGTGAGCAGTTTTTACCCGTGGATTCTTATTCTGATGTGATTGACTTTAAAATACATTGTTTTAATGGAACACCAAGATGGATTGGAATTTGCTATGATAGGGAAAAAAATGGGACGAATCCGAAGGAGATGATTTATTCCCCTGAATGGGAAAGGCTAATGTACCTCAAGAGCGACCGGAAGGATGACGGGAAATGGTTGGACAAACCAAAAAATTTGGACAGAATGTTAGTGATAGCAAAAGAATTTTCGAAAACTTTTCCTTATGTGCGTGTTGACCTTTATTCTGTAGGCGAACAGATATTCTTCGGGGAATTGACTTTCACCCCAAGTGGAAATATGCCGGAAGATGAATACACTGATGAAGTTGCGACTATAGCAGGTAATTATCTTGATCTTTCAAAAGTTGAAAAAACAAATCATAGACGATAACACATTATACATTTTTAAGAATTTAATAAAAATATAGCCATGAATAAGAAACTGGTAGTTTGTGGTGGTGGCAGTAGTTCACACACTTTGATTCCTTTCCTGAAGGACTCGATTTTTGATGTATATGTTTACACCTCTCGTCCAGAAAAGTGGTCTAATACCATCCGGTTGGAATGGCATGATCCTTCTGGCAAAGTGCTTGGCATCTATTCGAGTGATATTAAAAAGGCATCAAATGACCCAAGGGAATTGTTTCCCGATGCCGATTATGTGGTTTTTACTATGCCAGTTCACAAATACCGTGTGGCTCTGCATGAGATTGCGCCGTATCTAAATAAGGAAAAGGACGTGTTTGTGGGAACCGTGTATGGTCAGGGAGGTTGGAATTGGATGGTGGATGAAATCAAAAAACAGTACGGTCTGAACAATATTGTCACATTTGCCTTCGGACTTATCCCCTGGATTTGCCGTCTGATAAAATATGGTGAAATTGGGGTCACATACGGTTGCAAGGCGGCAAACTATGCTGCATGCTATCCCAAGCAGTATTTCAAGCAGATTGACGAGGAACTGATGGAGCAGATTTGCTATCGTTGGTTTGGCAAAGGCAAGGTGGAACAGGCCGACAATTTCCTGTCGCTTACTCTTTCTGTCGATAACCAGATTATCCACACTTCACGTTGTCTTGGCTTGTACAAGGTGCATGGGCGCACATGGAAAACCAAGGAAGATGTGCCGTGGTTCTATCGCGACTATGATGATGTTTCAGCCAACTTGTTGGCATCACTCGATGACGACTATACCAGGATTCGCCAGGCCATCATTAAGTTGCATCCAGAGAAGGATTTCCGTTACATGCTCGATTATCTAGCATTGGAACGTTTCTCCTATCAGTCTCACAACACCGATGTAAAGGAATCGTTTGTAACCTCGCAGACCCTTGTCTCCATCGGCACGCCTGTTGTTCAGAATGAAGAAGGTTTATGGGAAGTTGACCGCAACCATCGCTTCTTCCTTGATGATATTTACTATGGGAACTGCATAGCAAAGTGGATGGCGGAGCAGATAAATATAGAAACACCGACAATAGATGAAATCTTGCATTGGGCACAATTGGTTCGTAGCGAGAAAATTATCGACGACAATAATCATCTAATTCTGGATAGCCCCGACCTCATCAAACCGCTGAAATGTGGTGTTCCAAGTGTTTATGGGTTTAAAACCATTGAAAATTGTATTGATTAGTTTTTTAGTTCATTCAAGTTTTTCAGAGGAAGAAATGAAAAATATCCTCTTAATCACCAATATCTATCCCAACAACGACCCAGAATAGACTGGTACCGCAGTGTGTCACTCATTTACAAAGGAATGGGTCGCAATGGGTTATAATGTGCGTGTAGTGTATTTTGATTCTCTTTTTCCGAGGCCATATTATTGGGTCGGGAAGCTTTTTAATACACGTATCAAGGCTAAGACGGGGACTATGGCTTACACGAATACCCCGCATAAACCCCAACACTATTTGGTTGACGGAATACCAGCCATCTTTGTCCCGCTAAAGAAAATTGTTCCACATAAGGCTCCATCTAAAAGACAAACAGAAAAAGCTTTTATTTGGTAACATGGTAAGACTCAATAAACATGGGTGTTCTCCATCAAATCATCGTAATTAATTCATAATAATGTCGCGGTTTAATAGATACATTCAATTTTTGCTATTACTGGTTTTGATGTCGCTTATTGCTTTCTCCTTTCATCCGTCTGTTGCGGCCATAGCAGAAGAAGGTGTTGAAACACATGGAGGATTACTTGGCCCTTATGTCATGGTGGTTTTTTTTGTGTTGTTCGCTTATTGCTTTCGGATAAAAGAGGTTTTCCTGTCAAATACCATACGAAAGCAGTTGGTTTTCATTATGATAATCGCTTTTGCAGCACTTTTTACTACTGCTTTTTTTGGACGATCTATGATGGGAGATTTGCGAGCCATAACTATTACGGTTTTGGCAGTCATGGTTGGTTGGCAATTGAAATTGTCTGATGAGCAATGGGGGTGGACGTTTTTGTTGTTTGGTTTGTTGGCAGTGTTTGTGGGTTTCGCCCAATCCTTTGTAAATGGTAGCGGCTTGGCCATTCAAGACCAGTATTTTGCCTTTCAAAAGAACGCGTTGGGTCCCATCATTGGCACTGCTGCGATAGGACTTTCCCAGTTAGCCATTGTAAAAAAAAGAAATAAGTGGCTTAACGTATTGTTCATAGGTTTGGCATTTGCTGCAATAGTCGCTTGTGCCCTTATCAGAGCAAGGGCAGCCATGCTTTCAACGGGTTTAATCATAGTGTATTTGTTGTTCAAACGATTTCAAAAAAAAGGATTTATTATGGCTATATGCATCACATTGCTTATTTTGGCGGCAATTGTGGTTTTAGCCCCCGATTCTTTAAAGCAGTTCTTTTATGACAGTATGTATGCTGGCGTTCAGGATGGAAATATTGATTCGGATAGGATGAGGAGAAACAAAGAAGCAATCCAGTTTATTAATGATCACATTTTTGTGGGGAATTTAGCTGTAGGGGAAAAGATGAGCCAAATCCATAATTATCCATTGAACAAGCTTTATTCTTATGGAATTGTTTTTGCGGGGCCGATATTGATTCTTTATCTCTATGTAATCATATGTGCAATAAAGAGGGGGCTTCGGTCTGAAGTGACCGATGTTAAGAATTGTGGATACTTTGCGCTTTTATTGCCATTTATTGTATCCTTGGCAGAGCCGACTTTTCCATTTGGCCCGGGTACAGCAACCGTTTTTAATTTCATCCTTTTTGGTGTGTCACTCAGAAACAGCTATGAACAAAGTCTTTCTATGATAACAAAAGAAAGCGATGTTGAGCATTCTTCCAACCAAAAAAATAATACTCTTTAAAGACCAGTTTATGTCCAACGTTCTCTTTCTTACCACCATGTACCCTGACCCTCTACGACCTGGGACAGAAGTATGTCATTATTATACTCGCGAATGGGTAAAGTTAGGATATAATGTGATGGTAATTAATCTGCGCTCCATGTTTCCGCGCATTTTTACAGATGCAGCTAGACTGTTTCCCAAATTGGCACATCGATTTATAGGCAACCATGTGGAAATGGATCGTAACATGAATGTCATTGCCCATCAGGTAGAAAATGTGCAGGCATATAGCATGCCTATATTTAAATATATACCTCATGGTAAATATCCGAAAAGAACCATCTTGAAGACCGTAAATACCATTGAGGCTATATGCCAAAAACAAAGTTTTGAACCAGATGCCATTATCGGACATTTTTTCAACCCAACCACAGAGGTGATTTATGAGTTAAAGAAGTTGCATCCCAATGCAAAATCATGCATAGTATTCCACGAAGGACCAGCGGGTTTGCAAAAACACTATGCCAGTAACGCAAAGATAATCCTTGACTCATTTAACATTGTGGGATTCCGGCATAAAACCATGGGCGAATGGTATGAAGAAGCATTTGGCAAACTGAAGAAAACATTCGTTTGTTATTCAGGCACCAAACCCACCTATTTGGAAACACCATTAACTTGCGAAAAGGTTTTCACTGACGAACCACTTAAAAGATTTTTGTATGTTGGACAGTTTACTTATAACAAATGTGTGGGCGAAACAATAAAAGCATTACATAAAGCTTACCCTCAAAGTGATTTTCATTTAACCTGTGTGGGAAGCGGTGGTACGGCTTTAGATGAAATTAAACACTATATCGAACAGGAACATTTACAAAATAATGTTTCATTTGTGGGTCAGATTGATAGAGATGAAATTATCAAGTATTATGATGCAAATGAGTGTTTCCTTATGATTAGCAAGTCTGAGGCATTTGGACTGGTTTATTTGGAGGCAATGGCTCGTGGTTGCATTTGTGTAGGTTCAAGAGGGCAAGGGATTGATGGTGTGATAGTTGATGGAGTTAATGGCTTCTTGTGTAAAGGAGGCAATAGTGAAGAACTGACAAGTATTATCAGAAAAATCAATACTTTGTCTGCCGATGAAAAACGCAAGTTATCTGGAAACGCACGGCAAACAGCAGAAAAACTATCTGATTCCAATGTCGCAAAGTATTATATTAACAATGTATTAAATTCATAACATTATGTCTATTTTTAAAGATAAAACACTGCTTATTACAGGAGGTACAGGTAGTTTTGGCAATATGGTGCTAAAACGTTTCCTTGATTCGGATATTAAAGAGATTCGTATTTTCAGCCGAGATGAGAAGAAACAGGATGATATGCGTCATCACCTGCAAGCTCAATACCCCGAACAAGCGGTAAAAGTGAAATTTTATATTGGTGATGTGAGAAGCCGTCAAAGTATAGACATTGCTATGCGAGGGGGGGTCGATTATATTTTTTCCGCTGCAGCATTGAAGCAAGTGCCTTCATGTGAGTTCTTCCCAATGCAGGCTGTGGAAACTAACATCATTGGCACGAATAATGTTCTTGAGTCAGCTATTGCTCATGGGGTAAAAAATGTAGTTGTGCTTTCTACTGATAAGGCTGCATACCCAATTAACGCGATGGGAATAAGCAAAGCGATGATGGAAAAAGTGGCAACTGCTAAGGCTAGACAACTAGGAAAAAATGCTCAAACCACCATTTGTTGCACTCGTTATGGTAATGTGATGGCATCCCGCGGTTCGGTTATCCCTCTTTGGGTGGACCAAATGGAAGAAGGTAAGCCTATCACAATTACAGATCCGAATATGACTCGTTTCATGATGACATTAAATGACGCTGTTGACCTGGTTATTTATGCATTTGAACATGGACATAACGGTGACCTCTTTGTGCAGAAAGCCCCAGCTGCCACTCTCGATGTATTGGCCCAGGCTTTGAAAGAAACCTATGCCCAGATCAACCCGAAGTATGGCGAGACAGAGGTGAAAGTAATTGGTACGCGTCACGGAGAAAAACTCTATGAGACATTGGTGACTCGAGAAGAAATGGCTCGTGCCATTGACTGTGGTGATTATTATTGCATACCTTGCGACGCCAGAGATCTTAATTATGATAAAATTGAAGGCGGAAATCCGGAAATCACCAAAATGGAGGAATACCATTCACATAATACTCGTAGGTTGTCAGTCGAAGAAATGAAAGAGCTTTTGCTAAAACTGACTTTTATACGAGAGGATTTGGGATTACAGCCAAGAATTCATGCAAAAGAGATAAGGTCAGAATAATATCAAAGGCTTACAAGGATGAAAAATAGTGCAAAAGGATTAATAGAAGTATTACTAAAGAACAAGCCTTTTTATTTAGGCTTGGCAATGATATTTGTCATATTGTATCATTTTTATAATGTTTCTATCTCATGGCATTCATACATGAAGTTTTTAATTCCAGGCTTTATTGGTGTTGACTGGTTTGTTTTTTTTAGTGGTTATTCCTTGTGCTTTTCTTGGAAAAAAAACAGACCATGTGTTTTTTTTGCTCATCGTTTTTGGCGGATAATGCCTATGTATGTTGTCTTTAGTACTTTGGCAACGTTTATTTTTTTATATAAGGGGGGGAGGTAAACGCATTTGATGTATTCTGCAATTTGACAACCTTGAATTATTATGGCATAGGTGGTTTTTTCATCGATTGGTATATACCTGCCATAATCCTGTTTTATATGTTTTTCCCATTGTTGTTTAACTTCAATAGATCCAATTACGGTTCAATCGTTGTTGCGGTTTTCTGTGGTGCCATTCTTTATTTTACTAAATTGAAGTGGTGGTATGATGTTGCAATAGCGAGAATTCCGATATTCTGTTTGGGCATTTTGTTCTTTTTTGACCAATCCGAACATAAAACCACCAGCATTATCAGTAGTTTTGTTTTTTTAGCTTTGTTTATGATTGGCGTTCTACTCGGATTAAGAGGATGTTTTTTAACGGATATGATTTGTCCTTTAACAATGTTGGTAGTGTCTTCTTTGTTGATAAAGTGGCCTATTATTTTGACCTCAAGAGTTGGAAAGATTATTGAGTTTATTGGAGAACACTCTTTGGAATTTTATGTAGGCAATGTGCTTGCATGTATGATTATACATACTCTGTCCAATAATCAATGGAGTATATTGTTGTGGTATGTAGTATTAAACATTGTAGTTTCATGGTTGATGATTATTATCAACAAAGGCGTCAAAATGGGGTTGGCAAAATCTAATATTATTAAGGTACAATGAATAAAAGATTGCTTTGGGCCGATTCGTTAAAAGGGATACTTATAGTATTAGTTGTTTTTGGTCATGCTATTCAAGAAGTGTTAAAACAAGATTGTTTTGACAACCATGTGTGGAACTTGATATATTCATTTCACATGCCAGCTTTTATGGCGATAAGCGGTTTTGTTAGTTTCCGTGCAGGAGAAAACAAGACATCGGAATTAAAAACAATAAGCCGTAGGTTTCAGCAACTGATTATACCCTTTATTATTTGGGCGTTGATTAGAGTGGCAGTCAACCCTCCTTATTCTGTTGATGCGTTGTTCAATATATTTCTGTATCCTGATGGCTCATTTTGGTTCTTGTGGGTACTTTTCTTTATTTCTGTATTTTTCGTTTTTGGGAACTGGATTTCTGAAAAACTAAAAATTAAGCAGGAATGGGTAATAGGTACTTTATGTTTGCTGTTAGTCGCATTGATGGTGTTTGTTGATATTAGGGTTTTAGGATTTCAATTCATTGCCTATTATTTTCTTTTTTATACTTTGGGGTATTATTTACACAAGTATAACAATATTGTTGCTGATAAAACTCCACTTTTAGTTGTTTTAGCAGTTTTATGGTTCGCTATGGCTTGGTTCTGGAATATGCATAAACTGCCAAGCTTTTTATCTTCGATACCAGTACCTCAATCGCTTATGCAATACGCATATAGGTTCTTAACAGCTTTTGTGGCGATCTATGTTTTGTTTGGTGTCGCACCAAAATATTTGGATAATAACGAAAAGTGGAACGCTCCCATGCTTCAATTGGGTAAGATATCGTTAGGCATATACACCTCTCATATATTACTAATGCCATTTGTTGTAAAATGTATTATCTCATTTGTTTCGAACGCCATTGTTGTTATTGTTTTAGCATTCATTGTTGCTATGGCTATTTCTTGGGTTTTGGTTTGGCTGTTAAGCAAATGGAAGATCTCTGCAAGACTTTTATTAGGGAAAATATAAGACATCATGAAAATATTAGTTACAGGTGCAAAGGGATTCGTAGGCAAGAACCTCTCCGCCCAACTTAATAACATCAAGGAAGGCAAGGCCCGCAACTATAACGTAACGGTGGATGCCATCTATGAATACGACCTCGACAGCACCCCTGAGCAGCTCGATGCTTGGTGCGCTGACTGCGACTTCGTCTTCAACTTGGCTGGCGTCAACCGTCCGCAGAACCAAGAGGAGTTCATGCAGGGCAACTTCGGCTTTGCCAGTACGCTGCTCGACACGTTGAAGAAATACAACAACCGCTGTCCGGTGATGTTGTCTTCCTCGCAACAGGCGAGCCTGACAGGCCGCTTTGGCAACAGCGAATACGGCCGTTCAAAGAAAGCAGGAGAGGAGTTGTTCCTTAGATATCAGGATGAGACAGGTGCCAAGGTGTTGGTTTATAGGTTTCCAAACTTGTTTGGAAAATGGTGTAGACCCAACTACAACAGCGCCGTCGCTACCTTCTGCAACAACATCGCCAACGACTTGTCCATCACCGTCAACGACCCGAGTGTGGAGCTGGAATTACTTTATATCGACGACTTGGTAGACGAAATGATAGCCGCCCTGCAAGGCAAGGAACACCGCTGTGACTTTGATGGTCTGGGTGTGTTCCCTATGGAGAAAGGGCCGTATTGCTATTGTCCTATCACGCATCACGTGAAGCTGGGCGAGATTGTGGACCTGCTCTATCGTTTCGCCGAGCAGCCCCAGACCTTAATGATTCCTGAGATTCCCGAGGGCAGCTTTGCGAAAAAGCTATACTCCACCTATCTGAGTTATCTCCCGAAGGAAAAGGTCGCCTATCCGCTGAAGATGAATGTGGACGACAGGGGCTCGTTCACTGAGATGGTGCATCTGGCCAAATGCGGGCAGGTGAGCGTCAACATCAGTAAGCCGGGCATCACCAAGGGCCAGCACTGGCACCACAGCAAGTGGGAGCTCTTCATCGTGGTGAAGGGTCACGGACTCATTCAAGAGAGGAAAGAAGGCACGGACGAGGTCATCGAATTTGAGGTGAGTGGCGACAAGATAGAAGTCGTTCACATGCTCCCAGGCTATACACATAACATCATCAATCTCTCCGACACCGAGGATCTCGTCACGGTGATGTATTGTAATGAGTCGTTTGATTTGAATAGACCAGACACATATTTTGAACCTGTTGTTAGATAATTAAAAACACGCTTTATATGGAACCAAATAACAGAATGGCAATTTTAGTCCTTACATGTGATAAATATCAAGATGTATGGGAAGAGTTCTTTAACTTAAGGGATCGATATTGGAATGATTGCAATTTCCAATGGTATTTAGTTACTGAGAGTTTGACGTGTAATCGTGAAGGCGTTAAAACATTGAATTCTGACGGGAATTGGAGTACAAGATATCGTAATGCTGTTAAAAGTATCAGCGCTAAATATATTTGTTCTTTTTTGGATGATTATTTTATTACTGAAAGAATTGATAATGAAAGAATCAATTTTTTAGTAGACTTTATGGAAAAGCATAAGGTGTCCTATTTAAATATGGATGATGGTTTTGATCATATCCAAAAGACGCCTGGGTTAGAACATTATTGTGACGATATTTTAATAATACCAAAACACAAGAATTATGGGGTTGATACGGCTGGAGCTATTTGGGACAGGGACTATTTGTTGGAAAAGCTTGGGGATGGCGATTATAGTGCGTGGCAATTTGAACTAGATAGATGCAATGAGGCCAAGTCTCAAGAGGGATTATCTGGTCTTCTTTTATTGGATCAAAAGCAATCGTTGAATATCAGCAAGATACCAGTGATTATTCAGGGAGCATATTATCCACCGGCACTGAAGTATTTTAAAGAAAGGGGATATGAAATCAATTGTCATGACAGACGGATTATGTCTACTTGGGATGTGTTTGTTTATTGGCTCAAAAGAAAATGCGCCAATTTAAAACATGGACGTAAATTCATGAAGTGGGTGGGTACTAAGTTTTTAAAAATACAGTTTGTTTCAAAAGATTAAGTCTTTATGGAAAGATACTTTGTTCTTCTTGGTGAGAACCCGCTCTTGTGGGGTCAGGTGTGTCATCTTCGTGAATTAGGCTATAAAGTGATTCTTGTGGCTTGGAGCGAAAAGCCTCGCATTGAAGGGGATATGTACATACAAAAAGACATCAAAGATGCTTCGGGGATTATTGCCGAAATGGAAGCCCGTGGGCTAAAGGGCAGGGTGTATGGAGCCCTGTCAAGCATCGATCTTGCTGCCCCCACCGTGAATGCCATCAACGCTTGGTGTGGCAACAAAACCATGCCAGAAAAGTTCAACTCAGTGCTCACTAAGGAAGAAATGCGCGATGCTTGGATGAAAGCGGGCGTGTTTAATCGCATTTCGAAGATGGACGATGAGTTTTCTTTGGATGAAATCTTTGAAACTTCTCAAAAGATGAAACTGATTTGCAAACCCGATGTGGCCGCAAGTTCACGTGGCATCACCATTCTTGAAAAAGGACAAACTAAAGAAGTTTTGCAAGAAGCTCTATCAAAAGCCAAGGCCACATCTTTCAACGGGCGCTGTCTTATTGAAGAGTTTGTTGAAGGTGAGGAATTCACAGTTGATTTGCTTGGTGATGCATACGGAAATGTCAATTGTTATTCCAGTTCCATACAACACCATTCCTTGTATGCTCTTCACAACAGAGTTACAGTTATTCATCATTGGAATTCAAGAAAATATGATGATGCCACTTGGGTTCGCATTGCCGAATTTGGTATTGCTTGTTACAAAGCACTTGGCCTAAAAAGCATGTTTGGCCATTTGGAAATCATCATGAAAGAAGATGGTAGTTTTACTCCTGTTGAAATGGGTGCCCGCAGCAGTGGTTTCATTTGCAGCCACACTGTGTGGAAGGCCTCGGGTCACGATTACTTGGGCGACTATGTGAGGATGCTTCATGGCGAAGCCATCACACCCGGCAACTACATGAATGGCCCAGATGCCTCCATGTGGTTCGGCTATGACATACCATCCAATAGCCATTCAGTTGCTGAGACCAACATCACCGAGTTTCTCGACCCTCGTATTACTGTGTTGTTTGAGAACCATGAAGGTCTGAAAGTGGGTGTTGATTATGGCGATTATATCAACGACGGCGACCGCGACAAGTTTGGCTATGCAATTCTTTGTGGTCCTCGCGATGTGATGACATACGAAAGTGTGCAGAAATCGAATGAGTGGTTCTTGGATAAATTCTTAGGAAGAAAATAAAAACTATGATACCCTTTTTGTCATTAAAAGATGTCACCGCTCTTCATGGTGACGAAATCAATAAAGCCGTCACCCGCGTGGTGAGCAGCGGCTGGTATCTCCAGGGCGAGGAGAACAAACGTTTCGAAGAAAACTACGCCAACTTCATCGGCACAAAGCATTGCATTGGCTGCGCCAATGGCTTGGATGCTTTGATTTGGATTTTTCGGGCCTATATCGAATTAGGTGTGATGCAGCCGGGCGATGAGGTGGTTGTTCCAGCTAATACCTATATCGCTACCATCCTGGCTATTACGGAGAATGGCTTGAAACCTGTTTTGGTAGAGCCGAAACTTAACACCTTGGAGATAGATGATGAATTTATCGAGGCAGCCATCACACCTCGCACCAAAGCCATCTGCATCGTTCACCTCTATGGCCGTAATGCCTATACCTCACGGATAGGTGATCTTTGCAAGAAGTATAACCTGAAATTGATTGAGGATAATGCGCAGGCGCATGGGTGCTATGCTCCAGTGAAAGGTCACACAGAAAACACGGAAAACACAGAAATGGTCCGCTTGCAGCGGACGGGTAGCATCGGGGATGCTGCCGGACATAGCTTCTATCCAGGTAAAAATTTGGGTGCGTTGGGCGATGGCGGTGCGGTGACTACCAACGATGATGCACTGGCAGAAGCGGTGCGTATTTTGGCCAATTATGGTTCTTCTAAAAAGTACGTATTCAAATATACGGGGCGCAACAGCCGTTTGGATGAAATTCAGGCGGCGGTGTTGGACGTGAAGTTGAAGTATTTGGTGGAGGACAACGCCCATCGCAAGCAGGTTGCGAATTTCTACTATGACTATATCAGCAATCCGTTGATTACCTTGCCAGACCGTTTGCCCGACGAACAGAATGCCTACCATCTCTTCCCAATCCTTGTTGGCAAAGGTAAACGTGATGCCATGCATGACTATTTGGAGAAAAATGGCGTGGGAACAGTTATCCATTATCCTATTGCTCCGCACAAACAGGAGTGCTATAAGGAATGGAATGGAATGAGCTTGCCAATAACAGAATACATTGCTAACCATGAATTGAGCCTTCCAATCGGCCCTAGCATCTCGCTTGATGAAGTAGCTCAAGTAGTTGAACTGATTAACAGATTTAAGTAATGGGAAAACGGGTTTGGATAGTCAATTCACAAACAGGTTCGCCTGAAAAGGCAGCCAATCCTCGTTATTTGGAGTTGGCCAAATATTTCATGGAAGCAGGTTATGAGGTGATAACTTTCAACTCATCTCAGCGTGAAGGCATTACCATTCCTAATGGAAAATATTTGGAAAAACAATATGGCAACTACAAATTTGTGCATGTTTATGCTCCCGATTTCGTAGGCAATGGCATAAAACGAATGTTGTCGCTTCACAAATTCGCCAAGAATGTTTACCAAATTAGTAAGTGTTTCGAAAAACCTGATGTGATTCTGCAAAACATCCATCCCCCTTTCGACTACCCCATTGTCCGTTTGGCAAAAAAATTGAAGGCTAAGTACATTGCCGAAGCATGGGATTTGTGGCCTGCCGATTTTGTGACTTTCGGGCTTGTCAAGGAAAACAATCCCGCTTTGAAATTGGCCTACGCCATTGAAAAACAATATTATTATCATGCCGATGAAATTATTTTTACTTTTGAAGGGGCATTGGATTATTTGAAAAAGAAGGGCTGGACACAGGAAACTGGTGGTAAGATTGATATGAACCATGTCCATTATATCAACAATGGCATTGATTTGGCGAAATTTGACGAAGACAAGGCAAACCATCCTCGTCCTGATAATGACATAAATGCCCAAGACACCTATAAGATTGTCTATTTGGGTTCCATCAACAAAGCCAACCATGTGCAAACTTTGATTGACGCTGCCGTTTTGTTGAAAAACAATCCAAAATACAGATTTTTCATTTATGGCAACGGGGCACATCGCGAATACTTAGAGCAATATGTGAAAGACAAACATATTGACAATGTGACATTCAAGGAGAAACGCATTCCATATGAAGAATGTGCTTGGGTAGTGTCTCAAGCCACGGTCAATATTATGAACTATGAGAAGAATTTTGGTTGGATGGGGGTCAGTTCGGGTAAGATGTTCCAGTATTTGGCTGCGGGAAAACCTATAGTTTGCAACATCAATATAGCCTATGATGATGTCATCACCATGAACAACCTTGGTGTGGCTCGTGATATAGAAACTCCACAAGAGTTTGCTGATGCGATCTGTAACATAGCCGAGTTGCCAAAAGAGGAATATGGAGCCATGTGCAAACGTGTCCGCGAAGTTGCCAAAAAGTTTGACTATAAAGTGCTTGCTGCTCGTGAAATTGAATTATTAGGATAAACCATGTATACCCATTTTCTAAAACGTGTTATAGGCTTCTTTGGAGCTTTAGTGGCGTTGATTTTATTGTCACCACTTTTTATATTTGTTACGCTGTGGCTACACTTTGCCAACAAGGGAGCAGGAGCGTTTTTCTATCAAACACGTATCGGTAAGGGGGAAAATCCTTTCCGTATTATCAAGTTCAAGTCGATGACCGATGAGCGGGATGCCAATGGAGAGTTGCTACCCGATGCACAGCGTTTGACCAAGGCGGGAAAGTTTGTGCGTAGCACCTCTATTGATGAGTTACCTCAGTTGATCAATATTCTCAAAGGAGACATGGCCTTCATAGGCCCCAGACCTTTACCACCTGTTTATCTTCCCTATTATACCGACGAAGAAGCCCACCGCCATGATGTGCGACCTGGAATTTCTGGCTGGGCACAGGTGAATGGCCGCAAAAACATCACTTGGCAGCATAAGCTGGAGTGTGATGTGTATTATGTGCAGCACCTCACGATGTGGCTGGATATCAAGATTTTCTTTATGACTGTAATGAATGTGTTCAAGCGAGAAGGCGTTGGGGTCGAAAACAGTGGTGTAGTGAGCCTTTACGATACCCGCGATGTCCAACGTCCGCAATACCTCGAAAAATGAGAGAAATAGGTAGCGAGTTTTGGCTGGAGAGTGAGCCTCAGACGCTTTCTTGCGATAGGGATGGCATTTATGTCCTCTCTGGCAGAACGGCTATCGATTTGATAATACAGGATATTGTCAGGACGAGGCGGGTAAGAAATGTGTATATGCCTGCCTGGTGCTGCGATTCGATGCTTGCACCGTTCGTGGCACACGGCACACAGATAAAGTTTTATGATATTTGTCACACAGAAAGCACGGAAAGCACAGAAATTATTTGTCACACAGATGGCACAGATTACACAGATATTTTCTATGTGACCAATTACTTTGGTTATGAGAATTCTCTACCTATTGAGACAGTAAAAAAGTTTAAAGAACAGGGAAGCATTATTCTGTATGACAGGACACATTCATTCTTGATGGAAAATGACCCTTATTTGGCTTTGGCTGACTATAATTTTGCTAGCATACGTAAATGGATGGGTGTGATTGGTGGTGCTGTGGTAGATGGCAAGAATGATTGCCAGCTGAAGCCGTATCCGCATTTGGAATGTAAGGAACAGGCTATGCGAATGAAGAAAGCCTTTATTGAAGGCGACACGAGCATCGACAAGCAAGACTTCTTGAACCTATATTCTGAGTTTGGGCATCATCTGGCGGAGGATTATCAGAATTATGAGATGGATGATTTGTCGTATGCCCTATATAAGACAGAAGACATGTCGGCCATGCGTCGCAAACGTAGGGAGAACGCTAAATATCTGCACGAGAACCTTCAAGGTGTAAAGTTTATTGGTGAATTAACTGAAAACGTTGTACCTCTTTTTGTACCTGTTTTCTTCGAGACCACCGAGCAACGCAATGCCGTCCGAAAGAAGCTGATAGAAGCACAAATCTATTGTCCTATCCATTGGCCTAAGCCCACGCTGGTTCCAGCAGATTTTGAAGCCAACAAGATATACGACACTGAGCTTTCGTTGATATGTGACCAGAGATATGATCTCACTGATATGGAACGGATGGTCACACTGATAAATAGTATTTAAATGTCACACAGAAAGCTCGGAAAGCACGGAAAGACTTGCCTTCGGCAAGGGGCTGACGCATAAAGGCGCTGTTACTAAATAAATATATGTGAGTTCAGTGATTTCTGTATGAAAACGAAATAATGACAGACAACGAGATTACATACGAGATTCGTGGAGCCATCTACGATGTATATAAAGACCTTGGCCCTGGTTTATTAGAGTCTGTCTATGAGGAAGCTCTGTGTTTTGAGTTGGAACAACGAGGTTTGGAAGTGGAACGACAGGTTCAGGTACCCATTACATACAAAGGTAATGTGTTGAAAACCGAGCTGCGACTTGACATCATTGTAGAAGATAAAGTAATAGTTGAGCTTAAATCGGTCGAGGAGATGAAGAAAGTATTTGCAAAACAACTTCTCACATATCTTCGGCTAATGGATAAGAGGGTGGGAATTCTTGTGAATTTCAACACCGACGACATCCTCAAATCCATGCAACGCATAGTTAATTAAAGACACTTAGAAAAACTGGAAGACACAAAATAAAGACTGCGATAGCCGCGCCAAAGGCGCAATTTTCTGTGATTTCCGTGATTTCTGTGTGAAAAACTACTCTTTCCGTGAGAAATCAAACGAAACATATATGAAAACTCTTCTAATAACAGGTATCGGTGGGCTGACGCCGCGAAGCATCGCCACCATCATCCGTGAGAAATACCCTGACTACCACGTCATAGGCATCGACACCGACAAAAAAGCCATGGGGTTTTTTATGTACACTAAAGGTCGCAAGCTGGTGGATGAATATTTTGTTTGTCCTCGGTGTGATAATCCGGATTACTTCCCTTTTATCGAGAAGTTAGTGGCTGAGAATCATATCGACTACGCCTTTGTGCAGCCCGAAGCCGAGATTGTGGTGTGGGGCGACTATTATGAGAAACACGGCAAGCATCCTGTTACCACTTTTATGGGTTGCAAGCTGCTAAGTGAGTCATTGCGCGACAAAGCCATCATGGCCTCGCTGCTTGAAGGCACCGACTTCATTCCGAAGACCATCAAAGTGACGCAAAAGGAACCCAAATTTGAGGAAGTGGAGAAAGAAATTGGTTTTCCCTGCTGGATTCGTGCCACCGAAGGCACTGGTGGGCTAGGGTCACTGCGTTTAGACAATTTGGACAGCTACAAGTCGTGGCTTTTCATCAACAGCCGCATCGAAGAATTCACAGTCAGCGAGTTCCTTACCGGTCGTCACTTGGCCAATCAGATGCTCTATTATAACAACGAGTATGTGAAAGGAGCCGCTTTGGAGTGTGCCGAATATGTGATGGCCAACACTGCCCCGAGCCATGTTACGGGCAACACCCACTTCGCTCGCTTCCTCAACGAAGATAGAATTAACAAGTTCTGTGACGACTGTATTAAGTATCTCTGCAACAAGTTGAACGTGCCCGCACATGGCATTTTGAGCTTCGACTTGAAGGAAGATAAGAACGGCAACCTGAAAGTGACAGAGGTCAACATCCGCCACATGGCCTACACTGGTGTGATGACCCGCGTTGGTTTCGACCTGATTGGCGACATCATGACCATCTTTGAGGACGGCAATGCCGACCGTATAGTGCGCGACCAGTACCACCACTACGACAAGCCATACATCTTCCTCCGTGATGTGGATGTAGAGCCGATAGTGCTGGAGAGTGAAGAAGTTTTTGAAAACATGAAAGGATAATAAAACAATATAGTTATGAAAGAATTCGAAGGAAAAAAGCTATTGATATTAGGAGGGTTCACTCTCGCTTGTGACATTGTTCGTCGTGCTCAAGAGATGGGAGCATATGTTATTGTTGTAGATTACAATGACAAAGTGCCAGCTAATGGCTTAGCAGATAAATTCGTTACCATCAGCGCAACCGATGTGGATGCTGTGGTTGAGTTCTGCAAGAAAGAAAAAGTGGATGGCGTAACAACAGGTTTTGTTGACATCTTATTGGAACCTTGTTATGAAATTTGTAAGCGTTTGGGATTGCCATGTTACATGACACCTAAAATGATAGAAGTGAGTACCAACAAGATCGCTTTCAAAGAGGAATGCAACCGCTATGGTGTACCTGTTCCGCAAACCTATCTCGTGGGTGGCAAAATCACGGATGAGGTTTATGCTAGGATTAACTATCCGGTCTTTGTGAAACCTCTTGATAGTAGTGGCTCACGAGGAGCTGGTGTGTGCCACAATCGTGAGGAACTTGATGTTCAATTTGCTGAGGCTGTCAGTTATTCAGGAACAAAGAATGCTATTATTGAGGATTATATCACAGGTCGTGACTTTTTGATGGATTACATTGCAGTGGATGGTGAATTCCGTTTGCTTTCGATGTTCGACAGATATGTCACTCCCAATCGTGGTAGTGCCGTGAACTACGCCAACATCAGCATGTCGCCTTCCAGTTCCGTTGACCTCTATTTGGAGAAAATCAACGACAAAGTTATCAACATGTACAAACAGTTGGGCTTCCGTGATGGGTTGTTGTTTATGCAAGGCTATGCCGATGGCGAGAAAATCACCTTCTTCGAAATGGGATGTCGTCTTGGTGGTTCGTTCTACAATCATGAAAAAGCCTGTCTCGGACACGACGCTTTGACCATGGTGGTACGCTATGCGTTGAGCGGCAAAATGGAGCCTGATATTCAGACAATTCCTGCCGATGTCGCCAAATATAAAGGTCATTTTGCTTTGGATTGCAACTACTTGCTGAAAGGTACGGATGAGACGGTTGCAGCAATGAAAGGCGTTGACGAGGTTAAAACTCTCCCATCGTGCATTTCAACCATCCAGTATCATGAAATAGGATACCATTACACCAAAGACAGAACCGTTGATAGACCTATTTACACAGTTGAGATTGTTGCCGATTCTCCACAAAAAGTAATTGAAGATGTGAATTATGTTAATAAAGTTTTCGATGTGGTAAATGAGAAAAATGAGTCAATCTTACTCACGAAATATAATCCTAAAGATTTGTTTAAAATGAACAATGATAATAAGACTAGAAAGAAATTGGTAGTTTGTGGAGGTGGCAGCAGCTCGCACACTTTGATTCCTTTCCTGAAGGACTCAATCTTTGACGTTTATGTTTACACTTCACGTCCGGAGAAATGGGCAAAAACCATCCAGTTGGAGTGGCATGATCCTTCGGGTAAAATACTGGAAACCTATTCGGGTGACATCAAGAAAGCATCCGACGATACGAAAGAGTTGTTCCCCGATGCTGACTATGTGGTGTTTACCATGCCGGTGCATAAGTATCGAGTATGCCTGCACGAAATCGCACCCTATTTGAGCAAAGACAAGGAAGTATTTGTGGGTACGGTTTATGGACAAGGAGGCTGGAACTGGATGGTGGATGAAATCAAGCAGCAGTATGGTTTGAAGAACATCATTACCTTTGCATTCGGTCTTATCCCATGGATTTGTCGTCTGATAAAATATGGTAAAATCGGAGTTACATACGGTTGCAAGGCGGCCAACTATGCCGCTTGCTATCCCAAACAGTACTTCAAGCAGATTGATGAAGAATTGTTGGAGCAGATTTGTTACAGATGGTTTGGCAAGGGCAAAGTGGAACAGGCCGACAACTTCTTGTCACTTACCCTTTCTGTTGACAACCAAATCATCCATACCTCTCGTTGCCTTGGACTATACAAAGTGCATGGCCGCACATGGCAACACAAAGAAGATGTGCCATGGTTCTATAAAGATTACGATGATGTATCGGCCAACCTTCTGGCATCACTTGATGACGATTATACCAGGATTCGCCAAGCCATCATCAAGATGCATCCCGAGGAGGATTACCGTTACATGCTCGATTATTTGGCTTTGGAACGCTTCTCGTATCAGTCGCACAACACAGACGTAAAGGAATCATTCGTCACCTCTCAGACGCTTGTTTCCATAGGAACCCCTGTTGTTCAAAACGCAGAAGGTTTGTGGGAGGTAGACCGCAATCACCGATTCTTCTTGGATGACATTTATTACGGCAACTGCATAGCCAAGTGGATGGCAGAGCAACTGAATATTGAAACTCCGACAATTGACGAAATCTTACATTGGGCTCAGTTGGTTCGCGGCGAGAAAATCATTGACGACAACAACCGTTTGATTCTTGATAGCCTCGACCTCACCAAGCCATTGAAATGTGGTATTCCGAGTGTGTACGGATTCAAGAGTATTGAGAATTGTATTGATTAGAATTGTACAACGACTTGATTGATGAGTAGCTAGATTGGCTATGGACAAAAAGAAAGGTCAATATAATTTGAAACAATTAAAAGATTATTAAATTCTTCAAGTGAAAAAGTCTTATAATCTTTACATAATTTAATAAAGAAGCTATTATAAGGCCAGTATATATTTAGCCAACATATTTCCGAAGCTTTTCAATGGATAACAAAATGAGGAATACACTTATAACAAACGAGGTAACTTTTTATTTGGAAATCAAAATAGTTTAATATGCCAGATTTAAAATTAAAAAAAATCTCATATAGAGAACTTAAAGAAAAACCAATAGAATACAAAGACGATAGGTATGGTATTGCCGCGTTCTTTACGGAAAGAATTCGTCAAACATTTTTAGCATGTCCTGGTATCAAAGACGAGTCAGATTGTGCAGCAATACTGTTGTTGGATGGCGACATAGTTGTTGGGCGTGAAATTAGATTTGGAACACGTTTAAAAATAGGAAATGAAATAGTATGGGTGCATACAGGTTGTTGTTTGATGGTATGCGAGGATTACCAGAAAATCGGTGCTGGAATATTATTGTTAACAGCAAACACTAATGCAGAAGACAAAGTCGTTTTTGGTGCTTATTATTCAACAATGAGAGTAAAATTGATGAAGAAACAAAAAAGAGTTCTTTTTGAGATTCCTCTATTCATGAAACTTGTCAATACTCGTATGTTGTTTGAAAACTATTTAGGCTTTAAAGGCAGTTTACTGGGTGTGCTATCCGTTTTGGGTAATGCTATATTGCGTGTTAAGGAACTGGCAAATAATCTTAGAAGGAAGAAATTGCTTAAGACTTATACAATAAAAAGAGAAACAAAAATTCCTGATTGGGCGGGTAAAATGGCCACCAATGATGGACATAAATATATGGAATATCATGACACCAAATGGTTGCAATGGAATCTTGATTATAACATGAATGGTTTTCCAGAAGACATACAATCTTTCTATGCAGTATATGATAAAAACGGCGTTCCACAAGGTTTCTTCATGACAAAAGAACGTTTTGAGGAAGAAGCAGGCAAATGGAAAAATATCATTAGAGGGACAATAGTGGAGTGGGGCACAGCAAATAATGGAGGTTTAACCGAGGCGGATTTGAATCTTCTTGCCATCTCTTCTTTCTCACGACGCACTTCCCATATTACGACTATTTCGATAGATTCAACTACTGGAGATAAACTAAAAAAATATGGTTTTAAACTTCATGGGACGTTCCAGATGAGTTTTAAGGACAAAACAGGGCGGTATGCCGATGGTGCAGACATCACCAACTGGAGAATACGATATGGCTGTAGTAATTCTATAATTTTTTGAAAGCATTATATCTATATAAATGATTACAAATATTCTTGAATACTTAGAACGAACTGCCAAACGCCTTCCAGAAAAGATAGCGTTGGCTGACGACAAGCTAAGCCTCATTTTCAGCCAGTGGCTTCAACAGGCCGAAAGCATAGGTACAGCCATAGCCCAGGCTACTGGCAGCACCATCCGTCGTGCAGTGTTAGTCTTCGTTGACCGTCGTATTGAGGGGCTCGTAGGGGCAATGGGTGTCGTGGAAAGCGGCAACTTCTATGTGCCTATCGACTGCAAGATGCCTTTCGAGCGTGTACGGCTGATTGCCGACGTGTGCAAACCCATAGCGGCAGTGGCCACTACTGAGGCTGACCTGAAAACCCTAGACCAGATTGAATTTGCAGGGTCTCGCTTCCTCTACAACGAGGTAAAGGAATACCCTATCGATTACGAGATGTTGGCCAAAATACGTGAGCAGATTATCGACCTTGACCCCGTTTACAGCATCTTCACCAGTGGCTCTACAGGCGTACCTAAAGGAGTGGTCATCAGTCACCGAGGCATGATTGATTTGGCTGACTGGTTGGTGGAAACGTTTGATTTTACTGATCAGGACGCATTGGGCAACCAAACGCCGTTCTATTTTGATGGGTCAGTCAAGGATATTTGTATCTGTTTGAAGAGCGGTGCCACACTCAATGTGATAGGAAAGAAGTATTTCACCTTCACCAAACATTTGATGCCACTACTCAACGAACGTCATATCACAGCCATTCTTTGGGCCACGTCTGCCATTGTGATGGTGGGTAACAGCGACATCCTGAATATTGCCTTGCCTGAGCATCTGCGCCTTGTTACCTTTGCGGGCGAGGCCATGCCTGCAAAACAGCTTCGTACCTGGCAGGAAAAACTACCCAACGTTCGCTTTGTTAATCTCTATGGCCCTACGGAAATCACAGTGGATTGCACTTACTTTGATGTCTCTCGACAATATGCTGACGACGAGTATATCCCGATTGGCAAGGCTTGTCGCAATATGCAAGTGTTGGTATTGAAAGATGATGACACAAAAGCGGCAGTTGGCGAGGTGGGTGAACTATGTGTACGGGGCAGTGGTGTGGCCTTAGGTTACTATGGAAATCGTGCAAAGACAGATGAGGTGTTTGTGCAGAACCCACTCAATCCGCTCTATAACGACATCATTTATCGCACTGGTGACCTGGTGAAACCAAATGCCGATGGCAACTTGGTGTTCGTCTCGCGCAAGGACTTCCAAGTAAAGCATAAGGGAAACCGTATCGAGTTGGGCGAGATTGAGGTGGCCGTGAACGCTATCGAAGGTGTAACCAATGCTGCCTGCATTTTCGACCAAGAGCAGGACAAGTTGGTGCTTTATTACACTACTGCCGACGGACAGCCTATGGACATCATTAATCTGGTGAAAGAGCGCATCCCAGTGTATATGTTCCCTGAAGTGGTGAACCACTTGGCTCAGATGCCTTACAACCTCAATGGCAAGATTGATAGAATTGAATTGAAAAAAGCATACGAAAATGGAAAATAAATTTGTAAAAGAAAGCCAAGAAGCGATAGAGAAATTGATCGATGATTGGAAGGCGGAACATAAACCGCTTCTTTCAAATTATTATGGACTTGCCACGGGATTTGATTATGACTATCAAATAGTGGATAGCACCATTGTTGTCAGAAAAAAAGAAGGGGATTTCTATCGTTTGTTTGTTCTTTCTACAGATGCTGCTGAGTTGACAACAATTCTCAGTTCTCTTCAAGAAGAGCATGTTATCAACATACCTTCCAGAAAACCCATTGATGATTGGCAGGCTGTCATGAAAGATAGTGGCTTTGAGTATTATTCAACGTATAGTAGGTATTGCAATACCAAGATTGCAACAATGAAGAAACACAAAACCACGTTGAATATTCATGCCACTATTGAAAACGCGGAAGAGATATATCAATTGCTAACGGAAACATTTTCACCTTACACTGGTCATTTGCCTTCGAAAGAGGAGTTGGAGGAAATGATTTTGAACCAACAGGTATTGGTTGACAAATACTCTGACGGTCATGTATGTGGTGTGAACATCCATACTATTACTGGAGTGACCGGTTATGGCAATGCCTGGGTTGACAAGGGGGAACATGCTGTGGAATTGCTTTTGGACATGTACAATGAGATGGTTGAAAAGGGTGTTAAACGTCATGTCTTTTGGGTTAATGATGCCAATACTGGAGTTGCCAAGATGCATATTAAAATGGGTGCTAAACCCGATGGTTTGAAAGATTACACATATATTAAAAACAAAAAATAGCAGTGTTATGACAATCAATGAATTTATCGAAAAATTTGCGGAAGCAGTTGAAGTGGAAGACCCTTATGCACTGAGTGCAAACACGGAGTTCAGAAATCTCGAAGAATGGAGTTCTTTGGCTTATCTTTCTGTCATTGCTCTTATGGATGAAGAGTTTGATGTGCAGATTGAGATGGAGGATTTCAAAAAGCTCAAAACTATCCAAGAAGTTTTTGACGCTTGCACAAAAGAGTAAGTTATGGCGTATATACAATATGATGGTGTCGGCATCACCGCCATGGCGGCAGCTGTGCCTAAACGCGTTATCGTGAATAGGGAATACACGGAAGTGTTTTCCAAGGCAGAGGCCGATGAGATTGTAGATAAGACAGGCATCGAACAACGCCGCTTTGCCGACGAGAACACCTGTTCGTCCGACCTTTGTTTGGCAGCGGCAGAGAAGCTGATTGCCGACAACAGCATCGACAAGGAAGACATTGAGCTATTGGTGTTCATCTCACAGACACCTGACTATAGAATGCCTGCCACATCTGTAACTTTGCAGCACCGTTTGGGCCTGCCCAACAAGACTATCGCTTTCGACATCAATCTTGGATGCTCGGCATTCATTTACGGATTGTCGGTGGTGTATGGCATGATGGAGCGCAGCAACCTAAAAAAAGCCCTGCTGCTTGACGGAGAGACCCGTTCCAAAGTCTATTCGCCTCGCGACCGGCGTTCGGCTTTCTTGTTTGGCGATGGCGGTGTGGCAGCCTTGATTGAGCGTGACACAAAATATGGCAAAAGTACATTCTCGCTTAATAGTGATGGCTCGCGTGCCGACCTCATCATGATTCCCGCAGGCGGCTACCGCAAGATGAGCTCTGCCGAGACCGTGGTGGAAAAGGTGGTGGATGAGTTTGGCAACATGCGCAGCGATGAGCAGGGCTATATGCGTGGTGGTGACGTGTTCAACTTCGTCATCCGAGAAATACCTCGTGACATTAAGAGCACTTTGGCACTCACCGAGAAAACCGTTGACGATTTCGACTATGTAGTTTTCCACCAAGCCAACAACTTCATCAATTCTTACATCATGAAGAAAATGAAGTTGGATGCTGCCAAGATTCCGTCAACCATTGCCAAGTTTGGCAACACATCATCAGTGTCAGTGCCTTTAACCATAGTCAGCGAACTCAAAGGAAAGCTTGATGGCAAGAAAGATTTGTTGTTGAGTGCTTTTGGCGTAGGCATGACGTGGGCAACGGGTATTGTGCCTTTTGTGGATTGTAAAATCAGTGACATAGTAGAAGTTGATAATGGACAAGCAGTTTAATCCTTTTTCATTAGAAGGAAAGACCATACTGGTTACTGGTGCTTCAAGTGGCATCGGCCGCCAATGTGCCATTGATTGCTCAAAAATGGGGGCAAAAGTAGTTGCAGTTGGTCGCAACAAGGAACGGCTTTTTGAAGTAGTGGCAGAAATGGATGGGAATGGTGTAAGTTATTCATTTGACCTTAATAATGTTGAAGGAATCAAAGAACTAATAACCACTATTGTTGAGGAAAATGGTAAATTGGATGGATTTATTCATGCGGCAGGAATAGAGTTGACAAATCCTGCTAAATTGACAAAATTTAAAGAATATGAATCTCTCTTCCGTGTGAATTGTTTGAGTGCTTTTGAAATTGTCAAAAACCTTGGAATAAAGACATTTAATAAAGGAGGATCCATTGTGCTTATTAGTTCTATCTCAGGTATAATTGCAAGAATGGGTCTTTCGGCATACGCAGCCAGCAAAGGTGCGTTAATGAGCGCAGCGCGAGTAATGGCATTGGAAATGTCGTCTCGTGAAACAAGGGTGAATACTGTCTCACCAGGAACTATACTAACTCCAATGATGGAAAAAGCTTTGGATGAAATGGGAGAGGAAGAAAGAAAGAAAAGAAATGAGGGGTTCCCTTTAGGCTTGGGGAAAACTACAGATATTTCAAATGTATGTATCTATCTGCTCAGTGATGCCAGTCGTTGGGTGACTGGGCAGAACATTATAGTAGATGGGGGATATACTATTAAATAAACTAAATAAAATAGAACGTAATAATTGTAAACATGGCAATATTCAATTTTAACAATATCAAGATTTCGGGTATGGCCTGTGCCATACCGAAGAATGTCATCAGACCCGATGATTTCAAAGAAAAGTTCGGAGATGAGGAGGTGGAGAAATTTAAACAGATGACAGGTATCACCGAGTCGCGCCGTACCGACCTTCACCAAACAGCGGGTGACTTATGTTTTACGGCGGCTGAATATCTGCTTAATGAGAAGGGCATTGATAAATCGGAAATCGGCGCATTGGTGATGGGAACACAAAGTCCTGACTATAGAAAGCCTTCCACTTCCTTCATTATCCATAAACGTATGGGGTTGTCGGAAGAAACGGCTGTGTTCGATATTAACCTTGGTTGCTCCTCTGTACTTTATGGAATACAAGTGGTTGCTTCGATGATGATGACTTCCGACATTTCGAAAGCGATTCTCGTTTCCGGTGACACCGGTTCAAAACTGGTAAACCAAAACGATAAATCAAAGGCAATGTTAGGCGGTGAGGCAGGTGTAGCGTTACTATTGGAAAAAACAGAAGAAGAATCAAAAATAACCTCTCTTGTTCGTTCCAATGGTGGGGGCTATCGCTATTTGATTACGCCTGCTGGTGGATACCGCAATATGAATCCTCCTCGAGAGGAAGTGATGTGCAAAGACGGAATCAAACGTACACTATATGACCCTTTTATGATGGGCACTTCCGTCTTCACTTTCACTGTGTTTGATGTTCCCAAGGCTATGAAAGATTTCTTCAAAGAGACAGGTACAGGTGTCGATGATTACGACTGCTTTGCCTTCCATCAAGCCAACCTCTATATTCTGAAACAGATTGGCAAAAAGATGAAGATACCGGCAGAAAAGATGCCGTTAACGCTACCTACATACGGCAATACATCTGGAGCATCTCCTATTGTAACCCTTTGTGATACTTACGGCCAAAACAACGAGAACAAGGATTTGAACGTGTTGCTGATAGCGTTTGGCATTGGCCTGTCGTGGGGCTGTACCTCATTCCATATCAATACTGCTGACATCCTGCCAGTCATAGAGGATGACTCCTGGTTTGAGGAAGGACTCATTAATTCACCAGCAGAATTGTAAACATTAAATAATTAGAGCAATGGAAAAATTATTGGAAATCTTGAAAAGTATTCGTCCCGATGTGGACTTTGAAAACGAAAAGTCGTTGATTGATGACGGCATTCTAGATTCATTTGATGTGGTAAGCATTATTTCCGAGCTTGACAATGAGTTTGATGTACAAGTACGTATCACGGAACTTGACCCCGAAAACTTCAATTCTGTTGAAGCGATTTGGCAGTTAGTGCAAACACTTAAGAATAAATAATGGAAGGATTATTTGATCTGTCTCAAAAGACGATCATCATTACCGGTGCTGGCTCAGGAATAGGTCGGGAAACCGCTATTCGTGCCAGTATTCAAGGGGCAAAGGTTAATTTGATTGACCTGTCGGAAGAGGGTTTAAAGGAAACCTTATCCCTCATGAAAGGAGAAGGCCATAAGCTCTATGTTGCAGACCTAACAAATCTTGAAACCATAGCCGATATTGTTAGGGATGTTGTGGATAATAATGGCTTGATAGACGGTTTAATACATTGTGCTGGCATCAGTAGCCGAAAACCTTTGAATGTTCTTACCAAAGACGGCTTCAGTAAAGTAATGGATGTTAACTTCTATTCGTTTGTGGAACTTGTTCGACAGGCCTGCAAGAAGAAGAACTTCTCTGAAGGAGGTAGTGTTGTTGTGATGTCTTCTATTTCAAGTATCAAAGGATATAAAGCCAAAACTGAATATTGTGTAAGTAAAGCAGCGGTTGACGCTTTTGTTCGGTGTATGGCACTTGAGTTGGCTGACAGAAAAATCCGTGTTAATTCAGTGATGGCAGCTGCGGTCAACACTCCTATGGCTCAAAGGGCAAGAGAAACCAACGTAGCTGTGGGTGCGGTTTCCTTTGAGGCACCGCTTGGCATTACTGAACCATACGAAGTGGCTAATACTATTTTGTTCTTATTGAGTGATGCAACAAAAACAATTACAGGTACTAGCATTTTAATAGATGGTGGAGCTTGTATATAAATGATTAGATTTATTCACATTTAATATTTTTAAAAATGACAAACGAAGAAAAAATTGCAATGCTTGAGGATGTTCTTGAGCTGGATGGTGGCACTTTGAAGCCAGAAACCGAACTGAGCACCATTGACGAGTACGATTCGATGGCCAAATTGTCCTTGATAGTCATGATGGATGATGAATTTGGGAAAAAACTCACAGGAGAACAGATTTTCAAATTCAAGACCGTACAGGACATCCTTGACTTCATGGAATAATGCTTGAGGTAAAAACAGCCGTCGGGCAGGTAATGGACTCTTTGGTCTATATCTTGTCCGACGGCATTAGTAATGATTGTTATCTAATAGACATCGGTGACTTTGATGCCGCACAAAGTCTCTTGCCAAGAGAGGCCAATGTGCGAGGTGTCTTCATTACCCATGGTCATCACGACCATATTTTTGGCCTAAACGAACTGAAAGTAGCGTATCCGGCTTGTGTCGTTTACGCGTCAGAAGAATGCGCCAGAATGTTGGCATCGGCTAAAGCCAATCTTTCTTATTATGTGGATATGCCTATCGAATACTCGGGAGAGGTTCATATAATACACGATGGGAACCAAGTTGTTTTATTTGATGGCATAAAGTTGGCGGTAATTGCAACGCCAGGGCATAATCCATCGTGCCTCAGCTTTATGGTGGATAACTATCTTTTCACGGGCGATTCCTTTATTCCAGGAGTTAAGGTGGTAACCAACCTTCCAAATGGCAATAAACGACTGGCAAAAGAATCTATGGAAAAACTAAAGGAATTAGCCTTTGGTAAAAAAATATGCCCAGGGCATTGTTTAGCCAATAGGAAAACAAATCTTCGACCAGGAGAAATACGATGAATTGGTGAGGATACGCAAGAAATCGGATCCGGGGTTTGATGAAACGTCGAGTTATTTTCCAGTGTATAGGGCTGTTTGGTGCAAAGTGTTGTTGTATTGTTGAGGTTATCAAAACAAGTGTTTGAGTGCACGAACTGTGGCAGTATATCATCTTGCAACTGAATGTTGTCCCAAAACCAGTTTATGAAGGCCTTTTGGCCTTGTTTTGTGTTGGGGCCATTGTGTTTCTGGCATTTAATCGTAAGAAAGCAGGGCATTCTATCGCTTGGTTACTCTTTTTTGAGTACGTATTTTTTGTGCTTGGCATGACTGTTTTTTTCAGACATACGGGTACCAAAGCAATGGTTTACCCTCCATTTTGGAGTTATGCGAGTGTCTTGCGGGATGGGGATAAAACAGTACTGCATGAAATTATACTGAATGTGATATTGTTTGTTCCTATCGGAATTATATGGGGCATACAATCCTTAAAGTGGCCAGAAAAATGGCAATGGATCAGCACTATAATACTAGGCGTCAGCCTCTCTGTGGTTATTGAGTTATTGCAGTATAGTTTCAAAAAAGGTTGTGTTGAGGTGGATGATGTTATTCACAACACCTTGGGGTATGTGATAGGTTTTGCTTTATGCCGAGGTTGTGCGAAATAGTTTCAAAAACAAGTATAGCATTAATTTAATACAAATGTTGAGAACCAATCTTTTATGCCGCTAAAATAAACTCCTCAAACAGGGGAAACATTCTTTGCTTTTTCGTGTTTATAGATTTATAAAAAATAAATACAAGTATTTATGCCAAAAAACAGAATCTACCTCTGCCTAGCTCACATGAGTGAAGCAGGACTTGAACAGAAGTACATTAAAGAAGCCTTCGACACCAACTGGGTGGTGCCGCTCGGGCCGAATGTGAATGGGTTTGAAAAAGACCTTGAAGACTTTGTGAACAACTGTCAATTGTCAACTGACAACTGTCAACTTGACAAACGTGTGGTCGCGTTGTCATCAGGAACAGCTGCCGTGCATCTGGCCCTGATTGCCTGCGGCGTGAAGCCTGGCGACGAGGTCATCGTGCAGAGTTTCACGTTCTGCGCTTCGTCGCACCCGATTACCTATCTTGGTGCCAAGCCCATCTTCATCGATTCCGAGAAGGACTCTTGGAACATCGACCCAGAATTGATGGAAGAGGCCATCAAAGACCGTATCGCCAAGACGGGTAAGAAGCCGAAGGCCATCGTGCCTGTGGCTCTTTACGGTATGCCTTACGACATCGACCGCATCATGGAAATTGCCAACCGCTACGACATCCCTGTCATCGAGGATGCCGCCGAGGGCTTCGGTAGCCGCTGGAAAGGGCAGGTGCTGGGCACTTTCGGCAAGTACGGCGTGCTGTCGTTCAACGGCAACAAGATGATCACCACCTCGGGCGGCGGCGCGCTGATTACGCCTGACGAGAACGCTTGGCGCGAGATTATGATGTACGCCACGCAGTACCGTGAGAGTTATCCCTATTACCAGCACGAGAAAATCGGCTTCAACTACCGAATGTCGAACATTTGTGCTGGAATCGGGCGCGGCCAGATGACGGTCGCCAACGACCACATCAACCACCACAAGCATGTCTTTGAACTCTATAAGGAATTGCTGAAAGATGTGAAAAGCATTGAGGTTCACGGCAACCCCGATGAGCGTTACAACAGCAACTTCTGGCTGAACACCATCACCATCGACCCTGAAATCCGCATCAAGGGACAAGAGAACGCTTACAAAACCGTGGTTCAAGGCGCGGTGGGTGGAGCAGCAGGCGTTATCCATGTGGCGGATTCTGCCACCACGGATTGCCAGCCCAACGACAATGTAGAAGCCATGCGCGTCTATCTTGACGAGCGAGGCATCGAGGCGCGTCCTTTGTGGAAGCCTATGCACAAGCAACCGGTTTATAAGGATGCACCAGCATACGTCAATGGCGTTTCAGAGGCTTTGTTCAAAGTAGGAATGTGCTTGCCCTCCGGGCCGTATGTTTCAGACGAGGATGTGAAATACATTGTGGACTGCATTAAAGAGGCAATCGTATAGAAACAACTTGTTTTTCAGGCATTTAATAATCAAAAAACGGATTCGATTTAAATCGGGTTCGTTTTTTGTTTTTTGTCTCACCATCATTGTTTGCATCCGTTAATAAACCACAAAATCAACAACATTTTGAAAAAAACGCTTGCGAATTGGGATTTTTGTCGTATCTTTGAACCGCAAATGTAGTGATTTGATTAAAATAACTTATTGATTTAAAGCAGTTTATATTATGTATATCAACAAAAAAAACAAACAAGACACAAATGGCTTTGCCTCGGCTGCAAAAGCCATTCCTACCACCAAAAATCTCACCCTGAAATGGAACGGACTATTCGTTTTCGCACTATTGCTTCTGTTGTCGTCATGCGATGTATCCAAACGAATTACCTATTTCCAAGACATTCAAGGAAAGCAAATCACAACAAGTTCCGATGAGCACCCCACCCCTGAAATCCGCTTGCGCCCTGAGGATAAGATTTCCATTATCGTCAACAGCAAGGTTCCTGAACTGACAGCACTTTTCAATTTGCCATATACTTCTCGTGTTTTAGGTTCGACTTCTGAAAATGTAAGTGGCTCTAATTATGGAACTTCTGGCTACACCATCAAAACAGACGGCACCATCGACTTTCCTGTGTTGGGTTTGGTGCAAGCCGCTGGAAAGACCCGTGACGAATTAGCCGCATACATCAAGTCGGAACTGATGGATCGCAATCTGGTAAACGACCCTGTGGTAACCGTGGAGTTTATCAATTTGCAGTTTTCGGTAATGGGCGAGGTAAGAACCCCTGGTTCATACAAGATTACTCGCGACCATATCACGCTTTTGGATGCCCTATCGATGGCGGGCGATTTGAATATCGATGGTAAGCGCGACAATGTGCTGGTGCTTCGTCCCGATGCCTCTGGTAACATGATTGCTTACAACGTTGACATGCGCTCGTTTGAAACCGTGCATAATTCCCCGGCATATTACATCCACCAAAACGATTACATCTATGTTGAGCCTAACAAGAAACGCGCCAACCAGTCAACCGTCAATGCCAACACGGTAGAATCTGTTAGTTTCTGGATTTCTGTCGCTTCTTTCCTCGCATCCATGGCTACGACAGTTTCTATACTTATGATAAGATGGGGAAATTAACAAATATTCGCTTAATGAATCAATCACGTCAATAATTCAAAAATCATGGAAGAAAACAATGCAATTTCGGTGAAACAAGCCGAAACACAGAATGAACAAACCATCGATTTGAAAGCCATATTTTACCTTTGCCTATCAAGGTGGTATTGGTTCGTCATCTCCGTCGTGCTGGCACTTGCCATTGCAACCTATTATCTTCATAAGACCACACCGGTCTACACCCGCTCAGCCAAAGTGCTGGTGAAATCAGACGAGAGGGGCATGTCGTCCTATTATGAAGTGAGCGACTTCTCCGACATGGGACTGTTCTCCCAACGAGTAAAAATCAATAACGAAATGCTCGGTATCAGGACACTCGACAACCTCAAGGAAACTGTGCAACGACTGAACTTGAACATGAACTATACCGTTGATGGCCGTTTACATCCCATCCTACTATATGGCAGAACCCTTCCCTTGACTGTCGACATGGTAGGTATTCCCGAAAACACTTATGCTGCTCTCGATATTCGCATCGAAGAGAAAAAAATAACCCTTTCTGACTTTGTCATCGGCGGCGAGAAAGCTTCAGGAAAAGTGACGGCCAAATTGGGTGACACTATTAGCACGCCCATTGGCTTCGTTTGTGTGAAAGCGACCGATTATTACCAGAAAGGCGCAGACTATGACATTATCCATGTACAACATTTCGGTCTCGAAAGCACTGCACGCGGTTTCGGTGCCAGACTGAGTGTTGGCTTGGCCGACAAAAACGCCGACATCATGTCCCTCGTTGTTCAGGACATCTCCCAAAAGAGAGCCGACGATTTCATCAATATGCTGATTACCGTCTACAACGACAACTGGCTTAAGGACAAGAACCAAATCATGGTGAGTACTTCCATGTTTATCGATGAGCGCTTGAACCTGATAGAACAGGAATTGGGCGATGTGGATAGCGACATTTCTGACTACAAGAGCGAGAACCTGCTTCCCGATGTCAAAGCGGTGTCGAACATCTACCTGACGCAAAACACTGCTACTACCGAGCGTATACTGGAAATCAACAACCAGATTTCCATCACTAATTACATTAAGAATATGCTGATTGGCGAGTTGGCGAAAAACCAATTGTTGCCTGCCAATACAGGTATCAGCAATAGCATCGAAAGCCAAATTAGTTTCTACAACTCGATGATGCTTCGCCGCAACAACCTCGTGGCCAACAGTAGCGAAGAGAATCCTTTGGTGGCCGACTTGGACAAAAACCTCGCCGACTTGCGCCAAGCCCTCATCGCAAGCGTTGAGAATCAATTGGTGTCACTCAACGAACAATTGACAAGCCTGCGAGGCACCAAGTATAAAATCAACAAGAACATTGCGGCCAGCCCGGGTCAAGCCAAGTATTTGCTTACGGTGGAACGCCAACAGAAGGTGAAGGAGTCATTGTACCTCTTCCTCCTCCAAAAACGTGAGGAAAACCAATTGTCGCAGGCCTTCACAGCATACAACACTAGGGTCATTGAGCAACCCAACGGTTCCAATATGCCCACCAAGCCGAGAAAGTCTATGGTCAGGCTGATTGCCCTTATCCTCGGTTTAGCCATCCCGGGGGTCATCCTATTCCTGCAAGAACAATTGAACACAACCATCCGAGGTCGCAAGGATTTGGAAAAACTGACCGTACCCTTAGTGGGCGAGATACCGCTTGCCTATAGTCAGGCCGACCAAAAGAAAAAGAAGAAGGAAACCAAGAAGAAAATCAAGGAGCAGAAAGACCAAGAGAAGAAGGAAGGTTTTGCAGGCGGTGTTGTGGTGAAGGAAGGCAGCCGCAATGTCATCAACGAGGCATTCCGCGTGTTCCGCACTAATTTGGAGTTTATGAGCAAGGACAAAGAGTCCAACATCTTCATGTTCACCTCGTTCAACCCTGGCTCGGGAAAATCCTTCATTGCCATCAACTCGGCCATCGCTTTGGCCATCAAGGAAAAGAAGGTGATGGTCGTCGACGGCGACATACGCCATGCCTCCTTGTCGGCTTATATCTTCTCACCGAAGAAAGGTATTGCCGACTACCTTGCCCGTCAGGAAGAGGACATTGAGAGCCTTATCATCCATAGTCACGAGTATCCCACATTGAGTTATCTGCCCGTGGGTACAATCCCGCCCAACCCGACAGAGTTGCTCGAAGACAACCGCTTTGGCGAACTGATTGAGCGTTTCGGCAAGGAATACGACTACGTGCTCATCGACTGCCCACCCATAGACATTGTGGCCGACCCGCAGATTATCAACAAGTTTGTTGACCGTACCATCTTTGTGGTTCGCGCTGGCTTGATGGAGCGCAGTTTGGTTCCTGAACTTGAGAACATCTATACACAGCATAGATTCAAGAATATGTGTATGGTGCTCAATGGCAGCACAGGCAACGACGGACGCTACGGCTATCGCTACGGCTATCGCTATGGTTATCGCTATGGTTATCGCTATGGTTACAGATACGGCTACCGCTACGGCGGCAAGTATGGTTACCATAACGGCTATTATGGCAACAACAAAGGTGCCGGATACTATCACGAAGATGATGAAGAATAATTAGTAAATGGCACTTATGTTATTTCCTAAGATTTCTTCCCTGCTGACCAACTTCACCGACCATCATTCACACATTTTGCCTGGTGTGGATGATGGTGTGAAGAAGATGGAAACATCCTTGAAGGTCTTGGAGCGTTACGAGCAATTAGGAGTTGCCGAAGTGTGGTGTACGCCTCATGTAATGGAGGATATTCCCAATACGACGGCAGGACTGCAAGCGCGTTTTTCCGAACTTTGCGAAGCCTACAAAGGCCCTATCAAGTTGCATCTTGCGGCAGAATATATGATGGACGCGCTCTTTGAGGAGCGACTCGAACAAGGTGATTTGTTGAAATTGGGCGATGAAGGTAACCAAGTCTTGGTGGAAACTTCTTATTTCACTCCGCCGATGGATATGGATGCCATTTTGCGCCGTATCAAGCAGAAAGGAATTTATCCTATGCTGGCTCACCCCGAGCGTTATGTTTACATGAATAAGGAACGCTACAAGGAATTGAAAAACAATGGAATACGATTCCAATTGAACCTCTCTTCTGTAGTTGGGGCATACGGCTCTGAAGCCAAAGACAAAGCCCGTTGGATTTTGAAACAAAATTTCTATAATATTGCCGGTTCCGATCTACATTCCTCGCGTAATATTGACTATTGGTCGACACGCGCCCCCCGAGCCTTGAAGCAATTGTTTCAGTCTTGGGAAAAATAAATTTTGTCAATAACAAGAATATCAATTAAATACAACAACATGGAAGAAAAAAAGAGACTCTTTGAGGAATTTCCTCCAGTGAGCACCCAGGAATGGGAAGCCGTCATTGAGAAGGACCTCAAAGGGGCAGATTACAACAAGAAATTGGTTTGGCGCACAGCCGAAGGCTTCAACGTGAGGCCTTACTACCGTGCCGAAAACCTCGCCGACATCCCGTGGACGGGTCAGCAACCCAATGAGTTCCCATACGTCCGTGGCAACAAGCCCGAGGGCAACGAATGGCTCATTCGTCAGGACATCACCGTGAAGGACGTGCATGAGGCCAACAAGATTGCTCTCAATGCCATCAGCCGTGGTGCCAACAGTATCGGCTTCAAGTTGGAGTACGACAAGGTTTACGACACCATCGCCATCTCGACGCTGCTCAACGGCATCGACCAGAAGGCGGTGGAAATCAACTTCTTCAACAACAAGTACCATTTGCCAATACTTGAGATGCTGTCGAAGATTCCAGACATCAAAGGTTCGTTGAACTACGACCCGCTGACGCGCTACATCCGTCGCGGCGTGTGGTACATCAACGAGGGTGCCGATATGGAACTGGCTTACATTGTGGTGAAAGCCGATATGCCTGATTTCCAGACCATCGGTGTCAACAGCCACGTTTTCACCAATGCCGGAGCCACCATCGTTCAGGAGATGGCTTTCAGCCTCGCCGTGGGTGCCGAATACTTAGACAAACTCACAGAGAAAGGTCTCACCATCGACGAGATTGCTCCAAAGATGCGCTACAATGTGGCCGTCGGACAAAACTACTTCATGGAAATGGCCAAGATGCGCGCTTACCGTCTGCTTTGGGCCAACATCGTGAAGGCTTACGGCGGCAAGGAAGAGAACGCAAAGATGCACATCCATGCCACTAACGCTGAATTAGGTATGAGCCTCTACGATGCATACGTCAATATGCTGCGCACAACGACTGGCACGATGTCAGCCGTCCTCGGTGGCGTCGATTCGTTCACTGTGATGCCTTTTGACACGCCGTTTGAA
This sequence comes from uncultured Bacteroidia bacterium, assembly GCA_902780055.1. Taxonomy (GTDB): domain Bacteria; phylum Bacteroidota; class Bacteroidia; order Bacteroidales; family F082; genus Limimorpha. The sequence continues at coordinate 134,051 of CACZDU010000003.1, forward strand.
ATCCCCACCGACTTCGCCGACCGTATCGCCCGCAACCAGCAACTCATCCTCAAGGAAGAGTCGCATTTCGACAAAGTCGCCGACCCCGCCGCAGGTTCCTACTACATTGAGAACCTCACCGAGAGCCTCGCCACTGCCGCTTGGGATTTGTTCAACAAGATTCAGGACGAAGGCGGTTATCTTGAAGCCGTCCGCAAGGGCATGATTCAAGGCCTCATCAAGGAGAGTGCTGCTAAGAAGTTCAGCAACGTGGCCACCCGCCGCGAGACCATCCTCGGCACCAACCAGTTCCCGAACTTCACCGAAACGATGAAATTCACGCCCGAGGCTTGGGTGTTCGAGGCCGACAATCGCCGCGACGAGAAGGCCGAGGTCGAGACCATCGTCACCTTCCGCGCCGCGCAACAGTTTGAACAACTGCGCTATGCCACAGACGTTTATGCCAAAGATCACAAACGCCCTGTGGCTTGGATGTTCACTTACGGCAGCCTCGCCATGCGCAAGGCCCGTGCCAATTTCGCCTCCAACTTCTTCGCCTGCGCCGGCTTCCAAGTGGTGGATAACCCCGGCTTCAAGACTTTGGACGAAGGTATAGCCGCCGCCCGCAAGGAGAAACCTGAAATCGTTGTCATCTGCTCGTCCGATGAGGAATACGGCGAAGGCAACGCCCTCAAGGTTTACGAGGAGTTGAAGAACGAAACCATCGTGGTGTTGGCTGGCAACCCCGAAGGGACCGCCGACATCCTAAAAGAGGCAGGCTTGAAGTATTTCATCCACGTCAAGAGCAATGTGCTTGAGACCTTAAAAGAGTTCCAAATGCAATTAGGTATAACGAAATAAGAAAGGAGTAATACGATGAAACCGAATTATAAAGACATCAATATCAACGCTATACCTAAGCATAGTGGCCTCATTTTGCCGAATGGCGAAAATTGGGAGACCCACGAACATATCATGGTGAAGCCTGCCTACACCGAGAAAGACCTCGAAGGCATGGAACACCTCAACTACGCCGCTGGCATCGCCCCCTTCCTCCGTGGACCTTACTCGACCATGTACGTGATGCGTCCTTGGACCATCCGTCAGTACGCCGGTTTCTCCACCGCCGAGGAATCCAACGCCTTCTACCGCCGTAACATCGCTGCTGGTCAGAAGGGTCTGTCCGTGGCCTTCGACTTGGCCACCCACCGTGGCTACGACGCCGACCACGAGCGCGTCATGGGCGATGTGGGTAAAGCAGGTGTGTCCATCTGTTCCGTCGAGGATATGAAGGTTTTGTTCGACCAGATTCCG
>CACZDU010000004.1:0-103309 GCA_902780055.1 uncultured Bacteroidia bacterium
CCGAACAGAGAAGTTAAGCCCCGCAGCGGCGATGATACTGCGCGAGAGCGTGGGAAAGCAGCCCGCCGCCCACCCACAGCGGAAACCCTCCCAGAGAGAGCTGGGAGGGTTTCTTGTTTTCCGGGAGCGGCCAATCCTCACGGGATTACCCTCCCGGTCCACGGGTTTTTGATTCCTTTTCCACTCGCGCAAGTTTTCCGCCGGATGGCCGTGAACGTGTCCGGATTTTGCGTACTTTCGCAGCCTCAAAAAGGGCACAAGGCCTTTGTCTGGTTGTCGTACGCCGTTGGCGTCCAGCCAACTTTCATCGATAATCCTAAAATGTCAAATCTGCTAACTGAGGTATAACTGCTCAACGCGACAAGCGGTATTCATTTTTGTGGGTAACCCGTTTCGAATTTGCAATTTGGTAGCCGTGAATATCAGCATCTGCATTGTGGGAATGGAAGATGTTCGGCTGCTGCGTTTTCATTCGATTGTATGCAGGGACTGGCGTCGCCTGCTTTAGTTCATGTAGACGGAAAATCATGCTCCCATCAAATCTTCCATGCCAAACACTCCCGTCTTTCCTATAAGGAACTCGGCGGCGGCAATGGCACCCATTGCGAAGCCTTGTCGGTTGAAGGCTTCGTGGGTGAGGGTGATTCGGTCGGCGTGGGAATTGGCTGTCACGCTGTGTTTGCCGTTCACTTCGCCTTCGCGGGTCACATTAATATATAAGGTGTGGTCGGTGGGGGTGTCAATGCTCCAACGGTTGTAGTCGTGGTTCACCGAGAGGATGTCATTGGCTAATTTTATGGCTGTGCCGCTTGGTTTGTCTAATTTGTGGATGTGGTGGGTCTCAGCCAAAGAGAGTTGGTAGTCGTAACGCTCGGCGAACTTTGCCAACTGCTTGTTAAGCAAGAACATGATGTTCATCCCAATGCTGAAATTGGGTGCATGGAAGAGGCTTTGCTTTTCCTTCAAGCATTGCGTCTTGATGGCCTCGAAATGGTCTTGCCAAGCCGTGGTGCCTACCACAACGGGGAGGTGCAAGTCGAAGCACCTATGGATGTTGCCCACCACTTGGTCGGGTTGGCTGAAGTCGATGGCTACGTCGGCCTGCTTCAGTTGGCCGAGGCGGTCTTCCCATTCTTGGGCATTGTCGATGGTGACGATGATGTCATGCTTTCGGGCGCGGGCGGCTTTTTCCACCTCGTGGCCCATCTTTCCGTATCCGATTATGGCGATTTTCATGGTTAAAAATTCAGTTGAAATGACAGCCCCACTTTGGCGTATTGCGGCATTTTTATAGGCGTTTCCATTGGCCTAAAATAAGGGTCGACGCTGAGGCTGAGGTCGTCGCTGATGTCGTAAGTATAAAGGTGCCCGTCCACGCAGGCATCCAAGATGTTCAGCCCGTACCACGCCACCGTGAGGATGGTAAAGAACTCAAAATCACGGCGATAAGATTCCTTGTAGGTTTGCAATTGCGAGTCGGCGTACCTGTTGGCCAAATCGGTTTCATGCTCGGTGAGGGTCACGCCTTCGGGCAGGTCGCCCGTCTTGAACTCGTAGGCGTGAAGGTAGGCCCGATATTCGGAATAGTTGCTGTAAACCAAATAGCCGAGTCCGCCCAAACCGGCATAAACAATGGGCACTTTCCACCATTTGCCGTTGTAAATCTGTCCCAATCCGGGCAGGCAGGCCGACATGATAGTGGCTTTCGCCGGGCTATGCGGCTTTTTCGCCTTGGTGGTTTTGGCCGGTTTCTCTTGTTTTACGATGGTGTCGGCGGTGATGATGGTGTTGCCGATGGTGTCGAACACCACATTTTGCGCTTCCGTTTTCTGAAAGGCGAAAATCAGGATGAAGCCCAGCAAAAACAAGAAGCGGCGCGGCATGGCATTTATTTGTTGTTGAACAATTCCATGATGCGGTCAAACTCGGCCTCGTCCTTGAAGTCGATGACCACGCTGCCTTGGCCTTTCACGTTTCGCGTCACCTTCACTTTGGTGTTCAGGGTTTGCGACAAGGTCTTGATTTTGCTCTTGAAATGCTCGGGGATGAAATTGGTCTGTTTCCGCTCCTTGGCCTCGGGGTTCTTGGCTTTCTCGGCCAATTCCTCGGTTTGGCGCACGTTCATCTCTCCCTCGATAATCTGCTGAAGGAGTTTCAGTTGCTGCTCCTTGTCGGTGATGTTGATGAGGGCGCGGGCGTGTCCCATGGTGATATGTCCGTCGCGGATGGCGATTTGCACCTCGGCGGGCAACTTCAACAGTCTCAGGAAATTGGCCACGGCACTGCGGCTCTTGCCAACCTTGTCGCTCACTTCCTCTTGGGTCATGTTGCACTCATCGATGAGGCGTTGGTAGGAGATGGCCACTTCGATTGCGTTCAGGTTCTCGCGGTGGATGTTTTCGATGAGGGCCAATTCAAGCATCTGCTCATCGTTGGCCACGCGGATGAACACCGGAATCTTGGCCAAACCTGCCATTTTGGAGGCCCTCAGTCGGCGCTCGCCGGAAATGAGTTGGTATTTGTTGTAGCCGAGTTTCCTGACCGTAACAGGCTGGACCACACCTTGTTCCTTGATGGATTGTGCCAACTCTTTCAAGGCTGTTTCGTCGAATTCCGTTCTGGGCTGGAAGGGGTTGGTTTCGATGAGATTGATGTCGATTTCGGCGATGGCACCGGCCACGAAATCGCCGCTGATGTCTTTGCTGGTGATGTCGGTTTCGGGGCTTTGCAGGATGGCGTCTAAGCCACGGCCCAAGGCTCTTCTGTTTTTGTCGGACATGGCGGTTTATGCGTTTTTAGTGATGTGATTCTTTTCCAATATCTCTCGCGCAAGATTGAGGTAGTTGATGGCGCCCACGCTGGCCGCGTCGTGCATGATGATGGACTTGCCGAAACTGGGGGCCTCGCCCAAGCGCGTGTTGCGGTTGATGATGGTGTTGAAAACCAAGTCTTGGAAGTGCATCTTCACCTCTTCCACGACCTGTTTCGACAGGCGCAAACGGGTGTCGAACATGGTGAGCAGGATGCCTTCAATGTCCAAGTCGGGATTGAGTCGGGTTTGTACTATCTTGATGGTATTCAACAGTTTGCCAAGACCTTCGAGAGCGAAATATTCGCATTGCACGGGGATGATGACCGAATCGGCTGCGGTGAGCGAATTGACCGTGACCAGGCCCAACGAGGGCGAGCAGTCGATGATGATGAAGTCGTACTCCTTTTTAATATCGGCGAGGGCATGTTTCATCATCTGTTCGCGGTTGGGCAGGTTAATCATCTCAATTTCTGCGCCTACCAAGTCGATGTGGGCGGGAATCAGATAGAGGTTGGGCGTTTCCGTTTCGGTGATGACGGTTTTCGGGTCAACATTGTCGATGATGCACTCGTAAATGCTGGTTTCCACGCTTTTAGGGTCGATGCCCACGCCCGAAGTCGCGTTGGCTTGCGGGTCGGCATCGATGAGTAGGGTTTTATATTCGAGGACGGCCAAACTTGCCGCCAAGTTGATGGCCGTGGTGGTCTTGCCCACGCCACCCTTCTGATTTGCAATCGCTATAGTCTTTCCCATTTCAGTCAAAATTTGCGCTACAAAATTACGAGTTTTGCTGTGTTTTATTGCCGTGGTTTGCGGAAAGTTATCAACATCGGCGCGATTTGTTGATAAGTTTGTGTTTTTCGGAAGTTTGCAACAAAAAAGGCCGCACCAAGGCGACCTCTGTGGTTAGTTTTCTGTTCGGTGAAAATTACTTGTCCAAATTGTCAAACCATTTGTCGATGGCGCTGTCGATTTCGTTGTGGCTTTCGCCTTCCACATTATTGTCGTAGCGGCGAGGCTCCGGCTGATCGTAGTAGTCGGCAGGATATTCGCCCGTCTCGATGAAGTTGATGGCGTCGTTCAAGCCCTTCGAAACCTTCTCGAAATCTTCCTTGTAGAGGAAAATCTTGTGTTTCTCGTAGAAGAAACGCTGCAGACCCTCGTCGAAACGGCGTTTGCTCTCGGTTATGGTGATGTACTTCTCATCGTTTTTGGTTGCTTTCACATCGAAAAAGTAAGTCCTCTTGCCTGCTTTCACTGCCTTTGAGAACAGTTCGTCTTTTTCTTTCATTTCATTCATTTCATTTTCTTCCATCATGTCTTTCAATAATTTGATACTTTCTAAATGTTCGTTTTTGTTTGAAAAGTGGGGCAAAAGTAAGAAAAAATTGAATATCGCTGCGTTTTATGTATTATTTTTGCGCTCAAATTTGAAAACTTCATGGAACTTAATCTTAAACGACCGATAGCCTTCTTCGACTTGGAAACGACAGGCTTGAACACTTCACACGACCGTATTGTGGAGATAAGTGTACTGAAAATCAATGTGAACGGTGAGGAAGAACAGCGCGAATGGCTCCTCAATCCTGAGATTCCCATCTCGGCGGAATCCACTTCAGTGCATGGTTACACCAACGAAATGGTGGCCGACAAGCCCACATTCCGCGAAAAAGCCAAGGAAATCGCGCAATTTCTCGGCAACGCCGACCTTGCGGGCTACAATATTTTGAAATTCGACCTTCCTCTTTTGGTGGAAGAGTTTCTCCGCGTCGATTACGATTTCGACCTCAAAGACCGTGGCTTCATCGATGTGATGAACATTTTTATGAAGATGGAACCGCGCACGCTAAAAGGGGCATATCGTTTCTTCTGCCACGGCGAATTGGAAGGCGCACACGGTGCCATTGCCGACACACGCGCCACATACGATGTGCTTCGCGCCATGCTCGACCGTTACCAAGGCGTTGATTACGAGGATGCAAAGGGAAAAATATCCCAAGGCCCAGTGAACGACATGAAGCAGTTGGCAGATTTTTCAGCCCACCACAAAAATGCCGACCTCTCAGGCCAAATCATCTTCGACGATGAAGGCAAGGAGGTATTCATGTTCGGCAAATACAAGGGCCATCGCGTGGAGGACATCTTCCGCAAGGAGCCACCTTATTACGACTGGATTATGAAAAACGACTTCCCGCTCTACACGAAAAAGGTGGTCACGGCCATCCGTTTGCGCATGGGCGGAAAGAAAGTGAAGCATTGACGAAGGCAAAAAAACACAAAAAATATATTGAGTTTCTGAAAATTAGTATTTTTGCCGAATAAAAATCGTGTTTTTATGCAAACATATCAAATTTGGCTTATAGCCGCCATCGTATTGGTCATCCTCGAAATCGCCACTTCTGGTTTTGGGGTCATTTGCTTCGCTATCGGTGCGGGTTTTGCCGCTCTTGCTGCTGGATTGGGTTTGGATAGCGTCACATGGCAAATCGTCATCTTTGCCGTTGTCTCGTTGCTGACCTTTATCTTCTTGCGCCCTGTCGTCATGCGTTTTCTTGAGAAAAAGTCAAAAGACGTGAAAACCAATGCCGAAGCCATCGTCGGAAGGAGAGGTGTTGTGTCTGAACGCATTGATGCAGCGCAACATACAGGCCGCGTGGCCATCGATGGCGACGACTGGAAAGCGGTTTCCGAAGACGGCTCAGTCATCGAGAAAGGTCAATCGGTCGAAATCGTAAAACTTGACAGCATAATAGTAACCGTTAAAAAAATAGAACCATGAGCATTACTAATGTCGTACTGATCGTTTTAGTCGCACTCGTCGTGATTTACATCCTTCGGGGCATCAAGATTGTTTCGCAGTCGGAAACCATGATTGTCGAGCGTCTTGGCAAGTATAATCGCACTTTGAACGCGGGCATCAATGTCATCCTGCCCATCGTGGAGCAGGCCAAGGAAACCATCGCTCGCCGTCAGAATGGTGGCATCTACCGAACCACTCGCATTGATATGCGTGAGCAGGTGTATGATTTTGACAAACAGAGTGTTATCACAAAGGATAACGTGATGACCGAAATCAATGCCTTGCTCTATTTCCAAATCGTTGACCCGATGAAGGCCGTCTACGAAATCCAGAACCTGCCCGTGGCCATCGAAAAATTGACTCAAACCACGCTCCGTAACGTGGTAGGTGAGATGGAACTTGACGAAACCTTGACCTCGCGCGATACCATCAACTCAAAACTACGCACGGTGCTTGACGATGCCACAAACAAGTGGGGAGTGAAAGTGAATCGCGTTGAACTACAGGATATTACACCTCCTGAAAGCATCCGCCGCACCATGGAACTCCAGATGCAGGCAGAGCGCAACCGTCGTGCCGAAATCCTGAAGGCCGAGGGTGAGAAGCAAGCCCAAATCTTGAACTCCGAAGGCGAGAAGCAGGCTGAAATCAATGCGGCTGAGGCCGAGAAGCAAGCCAACATCCTGAAGGCTGAAGGTGAGGCCAAGGCCAAGGTGCTGCAAGCCGAAGCCGAAGCCACGGCCATCCGAAACATTGCCGAAGCCGTTGCCGACCGTGGCGCCGACCCGGTCAATTACCTCTTGGCGGTCAAGTACATCGAAACCTTGAAGGAAGTGGCTGGAGGTCAGCAGAATAAGACCGTCTACTTGCCTTACGAGGCTTCCAATATGCTCGGCTCGTTGGGCGGTATCAAGGATATGTTCGCAAAATAACAATTACTTCCATGAGGTTTTGGCCATTCATAGCATCGGCGTATTTGCTTGTAATGGTTTCTTGCAGGAAATCGGTCGAATATGAGTCGCTGGCCAATCGTCGACCTGAGTTTGCTTCGGTCCAAGGTCTGATTGATGTCCATCCCGATAGTGCCTTTCGGGTTTTCAACAGCCTTGCCGACACCTTGAATGAGGAAGCCTTGCATCGCAAATCACCGTTTCAATATGCTGAATATCAATTGTTGAAGACGGAGATTCGTTACAAGAACCACTTTCCGGTTCAAAATGACGAAGCCATGCTGGAGGCTTTCGCGTTTTATGATTCCATCCTTCCCGGGGTGGACTATTCGCGGAAAAACAAGGCTTTGTCTTTCCAAAAGGCTCGGGCCTATTATTGCAAGGCAGTCGTCGAGGAAAACAAGACCGATCAACACGTGGAGGCGTTTTCGGATTACTTGAACGCCTTGTGGATGATGGACGGATTGTCGGAGGAGTACAGAGTGATTTCGTTTTCAAAACCCAATCTTGATTATGAGCATCTTAAGGCCTTGATTTATGACCGATTGGCATGGTTTTTCTATACCTACGACGCTTGGGATGTGGCTATGGAGTGTTTGGAAAAATCGATCCAATGTTTTGATAAAGAGAACAATCAACAAGGCATTGCCGCTAATTTTGAATTGATGGGGGATATTAAGTTGGCGCAAGACGACAGGTTTGGTGCGATGGCGTATTACAAGCGGTCCGACAGTATCCATGAACGACTGAAAACCAACGATCTCCACCAGCATTACAGCAGTTTGATTCACCGTTCCATCGATTTGTACAACGCGGGTGAGCCAAAGGCATCATACAATTTGCTTCATCATGCCTTGGAGTTGGCCGAAGATGATAGGCTGAGGCGGCAGGTGCGTCTGTCGCTTGGCTATTTTTATTATGAGATACAACAATATGATTCCGCGCTCTACAATTATGAGCGGAGTTTCCCCTTGCTGCCTCGACAGACAATCAAGTCGTATTGTCGTATCGTAAAGACTGCCAATATTTTAGGTGATTCGTTAAAGGCTGCCTACTATGGCGAACTGCTGTCAGACATTTATTTGGCTCAAATGGCAAAAAGCGACGACAAGACCCAGATGATTATGCTATTCGAGGATTACAAGGCGCGTTGCAAAGAGTTGAAACAGAAGGATTTGTTTTTCTTTGTATTGATGTCTGTAGTTGTGTTGTTGGTGATTCTCGTTGTGGACAGCATTGTGATTTCGAAGCGCAAGCGACGCCATTTGAGGGACATTGCGGCTCACGAAAAGTTGAAGACCTTACTTGAGGATGAGATTTCCTCCACCAAGAAAGCCTCAAGTCGTAAGGAAGAGAAAATCAGGTCGTTAGAACTTGAGTTGGAGAAGGCTATCTCCAGTCCCGACTTCCAAAAACTGCCCTTCGACAAAAAAATGGATACCCTTTTCGAGATGCCGATTTGCAAGCGTGTTTGTATGGTGAAGGATGCCAATGTGAAGGCAGGTGCTTCCTATCCCGAACTGGTGTTGTCCGAGAGCCAGATGACCAAACTTGTCAATGCCGTGGATGCCGTGTTTCCCAAGTTTTCTGTCAAAATCATCGAGAGGTATCCACGCCTGAAACGCTTCGATGTGGTGTATTGCTGCATGTATGTTTTGGGCATTACCGAGGTGCAGGCCGCCGCACTGACGGGCAAAACCTATCAGGCCGTTTGGACTCGCTCGCTGAAACTGCATGAGGTTTTTGCCGACAAGTCGAATTTGCAGTTGTTTTTGCAAGATTTGTTAAAGAATTGGTAATTAGCGAATTAATAAGAATTCATTGGCATCCAATCAAATTTTGATTGTATATTTGATTTTATTTGATTATTATTGTAATAATCTGATAATCAAAAATATGAATTATTCATTATTTGATAAAATTTGATTCGTTTTTATTGGCTTTTTGTTTCATGTTTATATGAGAAATTATCTTTGCGCCGAATTTGAAAAACGCATATTATGAAGTTCGTAATGAAAGACGTTCACGTAGGCAACATGATCCATGAAGAGTTGTCGCGTCAAGGAAGGACGGTCGCTTGGCTCGCCAAAGCCATTTGTTGCGAGAAGTCCAATATCTACAAATTGTTCAATAGAAAGAGTATTGATTTGGCTCAATTGATCCAGATTTCGCAAGTGCTCGAACACAACTTTCTGCGAGATTGTTATGAGGAGACATGAGTTCATGGTGTCTCTTCGATTTGGTTAATATTTTTTTTCCGCAATCCGGTTCTACTGGGTTGCGGTTTTTTGTTTGGTTTTCATGGGAAATGTGTATCTTTGCGCCACGATTAATGAATTGTGCGCACTATGGAAATCCTTGATTTATATGACAGAGAACTGAGACCGACGGGTCAGACCATAGAGCGGGGGAAACGTGTTCCGCCCGGGTTGATGATTCCGATTGTGGCGGTGTATGTCTATAACAATCAAGGCCAATACTTGATTCAGAAAGTGGCTCCTAACAAAGGGAATTATTATGCCACCACCGCTGGTCACGTGAAGAGTGGCGAAACCGACTTTGCAAAGGCAATGCTGCGCGAGATGAAGGAAGAAATTGGGCTTTCGGCCACCAAGAGCGAACTGGAATTGGTGAAAATCAGGCGCTATGAGTACAAATTCACCTTTTTGTATTTATTGAAAAGCAATGTTCAGGTTGAGATGTTGCGGCTACAGCCCGAAGAAGTCGAGTCGGTGAAATGGATGTCGTTGGACGAAATCGAGGAACTTTGTCGGCAAGGCCTGTTCAACCGCACGCATTATCGCTTGCTTCGCGATTGCGTAGAAAGCGACTATTTCAGGAAATGACTTACCAACTTCTTCCTGTCGCATGAGAAGCAAGAGAGCCGCCCGATTGGACGGCTCTTGTTACTTCAGGCTGTTTATGGTCTACACATTGAAATAGTCGAAACCAATAATCGTATCGACAAAGCGATGGACATAACTTATAGCAGTGAGAGGCCACTGGAAACCAAGTCGATAGAGCACCTGCGTCGTGTATTCGTTGGACGATTCAATCCAGCGTGTTTGATGGCCTGTCCCCATGTCGTAAGCCATCAGCGGACGGAGCAGGGTGACGAGGTCGGGGTTCTCCATCATGCGGTCGAGGGCCTGCTGGAACTCTTCGGTCTCCACGCGCTTTAACGTGATGCCTGCCTCGGCGAAACCGTTGAGGATGTCGGACAGGAACTGGCGATGGGTGTTGTTCGGATGGAACACCGTACATTCTTTCGGCGTTTGCGACAATAGCATGATGGCATGGGCCACTTCGTCGATGGGCGAGAACTCGAAACGCTCGTCGAGGGCTTTGTAAGGCACCATTCCGATGACCACGTAAGCACGCAACATCGCGAGGAAGTTGTTGGTGTTGAAGTTGATCTGGAACTCACCGTCCTTCTGGCGTGCCGAGAGGTTGCCCACACGCATAATCTTCGCGTTCAAACCGTGGTGGGCGATGGCGTCGAGCACCAATTCCTCGGCCTTGAACTTGGAATAGACGTACTTGTTGGCGTCGATGTTCTGTCCGATGTAAAGGTCTTGCTCCGTCAGTTTGACCTCGGGTCCGGGGACATTGTCGATGCTGATGCCGGCAATGCTGTTCGTCGAGATATGGATGAGGCGCGAACCCGTGCGCAGACAGAAGGCAATCAAGTGGCGCACCGACTCGATATTGACCATTTCGATGTCGTTGCCAGCCGAGAAATGCTTCACGTTGGCGACGCAGTTGATGACGGTCAGTTGAGAGTTGAGAGTTGAAAGTTGAGGGTTTTCTGCTGCCCGTTCAAGCGCATCGGGTTCAGTGATTTCGGCAGCGAAGGTCGTGACGCGCTCGTCGAAATGCGCAAAGGCCTCCGTCCTGCCGAAATAGTAGAAATAGAGCGTTTTCAGTCGCTGTGTCGGGTCATCTCCCGATTTGCTACGCAACGGACAGAGAATCTTTCCGTGATAATGGGTCAGCAGTTCGTTGAGGATGTGGATGCCGAGATAACCTGTGGCACCGGTCAGCAAAACATCGCCAATGGGCTGACGCTCGCCATTGCGGAAGGCGTTGAGGTTGTTTTTGTCCAAAACGGGAATGAAAGCAGCGTATTCGGAATTGTCGATAGTTTGTTGGAGGGGATTTGAAATCCCCGACTCTTGAGATGCGGATTTCAAATCCGCATTAACGTTGCCGCTCACATATTCCGCCAATGCCCTCGGTGTCTTCAGATTGAAGATGTCGTTGAAGACAATCTGCACGCCGTGTTTGCTGGCCTCAACGATGACCTTGATAGCGTTGATACTGGTGCCGCCAATCTCGAAGAAGTTGTCCGTAGCACCCACCTCCTTGATTTTCAGGATGTCGGAGAAGATGTTGCAGAACAACTCTTCCTTCTCGCCCTTGGGTGCCTCGTACTCGGTGGCGCGTTTCATTTCAGGAACGGGCAACACCTTACGGTTGATCTTGCCGTTGGGGGTCATTGGCATGGTGTCCATTTGCATATAGGCATCGGGCACCATGTATTCCGCCAACGACGAGGCGGCAAGGGTCTTGCGGATGTCCTCGTCGGTGAGGGTGGAATTGCTTTCTAACGTGTAATAAAGCACTAAATGTTCGTTGCCCATCACCTTGCGCACCTCGGCGGCAGCTTGACGAATGCCGTTGATGTTCAATGCTTTGCTCTCGATTTCACCCAGTTCGATACGGAAGCCACGCAGTTTCACTTGTGTGTCGATACGGCTGATGTACTCCAACTGGCCCTCCTCGTTCCAACGACAGAGGTCGCCGGTGTGGTACATCCGGACAGGACGACCCCAGCGGTCTTGCTTCACAAACGGACAATCGACAAACGACTTGGCCGTGCGCTCGGGCAGTCGCCAATAGCCGCGACCCACCTGAATGCCAGCAAAACATAGTTCACCAGCCACGCCTTGCGGCACGAGGTTGCCCGCAGTATCGACAATGAAGTTCCAGTTGTTGGCCACACTTTCGCCAATCGGGATGTTCTCCACGCGACGGCCGGGGGCGATGCTATAATAAGAGGTGTCATCGGTACACTCGGTCGGGCCATAGACATTGATGATTTCGATATGGTCGCTGAACACGCCGTCCATCTTCTCGCCGCCGCCCGTGGTGAAGCGGATGGGCAGGTCGTTGAAGGTGTTGAGCAGCAGGCTGGTCATGGCCGTCGAGTAGCCACCGCCCGTGATTTGATGGTCTATTAGGAACTGACGAATGGAGCCAAGGTCCTTGCGGATTTCCGTCGGCATGATGTGGAACGATCCGCCCAAGGTCAGCACGGGATACATGTCCTCGATATGCGCATCGAACGAGAAGGAACGGTGTCCGCTGACGCGGTCTTCCGCCGTCAACTTCTCCATGTCGATGACCACGGCAATGAAGTTGCGCAAACCGGCCTGATGCAGCATGGCACCTTTGGGTTTGCCAGTCGAGCCAGAAGTATAAATCATGTAAGCCAAACCATCAGGATTCGACAAGTCGATAGGCTCTGCATTGGGCACATCTGCCATGAAATCGTCGATGAAGAAGATCTTTGCTGCGGCGGTGTTGAAGTCGCCTTCGGCTTGTTTGGCCTCCAAAACATCGTGCGAGGTAATCAACACCTTCGACTCCGAGTTTTCAAGCATATAACTCAATCGCTCGTTGGGATATTCGAAATCGAGCGGCGTATAGGCGGCACCGGCCTTGTGGATGGAGAGCACTGAAATCGGGAACTCCTTCACGCGGTCAAGCATGACGCAAACGAAGTCGTTAGGCTGGACGCCAAAGTCGATCAACTGGTGCGCCAAAGCATTCGAGTAGCGGTCCATTTCGCCGTAAGTCAGCTGATTCTCCTTATCGACCACGGCAGGCGCATCAGGAGTGCGTTTTGCCTGTTCGGTGAAGAGATTGGCGAAGGTCTTGGTGATATCCACTTCGATATCCTTGCCCGTTCCCAACTTGATGATACGTTCTGCCTCTTCATCGCTAACTATACAAATGCTGTTTAAAGCGGCATCGGGCTTTGCCATCATCCGCTCTACCGTTACCTTGACGGCATCGGCCAGACTCTGCATCAGGCGGGCGGAATACTTGCCATTGTCGTATTCCACACAAACACTGGGCTGACCCTGCACTTCACAGACGTAGAAAGTGATGGGGAACTTGGGCACTTGGAGTTCCATATTCTCCAATTCCAACGGAGCTCCCTGACAGACATATTGGCTGATCATTCCCAATTGATAAACAAACTGTATCTCAGCCGTCAGGCCGTAGTCAGCGGCAATCTGCGCAAACGGATAGTTCTCGTGGCTCAACGTCTCGTCGAAGTTTTCGCTCACCTCCTGCAAAAACTCTTTCACCGTTTGTTTTCCGATGGTTGCACTCAGCGCCAAGGTATTGACAAACATACCCACGGTGTTGCGGATTTGCAGGTTGGAACGGCCGTTTGAGACGGTGGTGATACAGACCTGCTCGCTATTGGCAAAGCGCGACAATGAATAATAGATGGCCGAGAGAATCAGATGGGCGGGGGTGATGACCGTTGAGAGTTGAGAGTTGAGAGTTGAGAGTTGGGATTGGATGGTGTCGAAATCCAACGGGGCGATGGCCTTGCTGATCGTGCCCTTGACGGGATTCGACAGGTCGGGACGAACCTCCGTGGCGGCCTCCACCACAGACATCCGTTCTTTGAAGAAGTCCGCGGCAGCCTGATATTCCGCCCCACCCTCGGCGGCCTTTTCAGCCATCACGTATGCGGCGTAATTCTGGTCTTCGGCTTCGATAGCCTCACCGTTCATAAGGCTGCACAGTTGTTGCAGGAAGATGTCGGAAGATCCGCCGTCGAACACCAAATGATGCACATCCATCAGCAGATAGGTCTGCTTTTCGGTAGTCGCTATCTCAAAACGATAGAGCGGACCTGTGCCGAGGTCGAAAGGCTTCACGAAGTCCTGTTTATACTTCGCCAGTTCTTCCTCACTCATCTGTTTCACGGGAATCTCTACCACCTTCTCCAAATCAACGGTTTGTACGATACCCTCATCGCCATTGCCGAAGTGGACGGTCATTTGCGGATGCGCCTTGACGAATGTCTTGACCGCCTCGGCAAGTGCTGTAGTATCGGTATCCTTCTGGAACTTAATGCAATATGGAATATTGTACAGCGTAGAGGTGGGATTCTTCAGGCAGTCGAAATAGACGCCGGTCTGGGCGTAGGAGAGCGGAACGCTCTTTAGTTGAGAGTTGAGAGTTGAGAGTTGAGAGTTTGATTCCGTTTTCCCTTGAGCAGCCAATTGTCCGTTAAACATCTGTTTCCAGATTTCGTTTTCGATGCTTTGCAGCGTTCCGCTTTTGACGAGCGATTTCGCATTGAGGGTGATGCCATAGCGTTTGTTCACCTGTATGGCTAACTTGATGGCGGAAATGGAGGTCAGGCCGGCATGTCCCAAAACGGTAGTGACGCCAAAATCGGTGTTGCCGATGATGTCGGCAACCATCTTGTGTAACTCTTCCTCCAACAAGTTCATCGGCACATCTCTCAACTCTACACTCTCAACTCTCAACTCTTTGACGGGCTTCGGCAAGGCCTTCTTGTTCACCTTCTGGTTCTGGTTCAAAGGGATCTTTTCAATCTGCATCGTCACAGCAGGAACCATGTAAGGCGGCTTTTGATCGAGGATGAAGTTGTTGAGTGCTTCGATGTCAATCTGCTCATCTGCCACGATATAGGCGGCGATAAACTTGCCACCGCCCTCATCGTCGAAAGCTTGCACTGTGGCATCCTTGATGCTTGGGAACTCTCGAATGACGGCTTCCACCTCCTTCAATTCGATGCGGAAACCGCGAATCTTCACCTGTCCGTCCTTGCGGCCCACAAATTGGATGTTGCCGTCGGGCAGATAGCGCACGATGTCGCCAGTGCGATAGGCGCGAATGTATTTCTCCTCGGTGGTGAAGGGGTTCTGGACGAACACTTCTGCGTTTTTGTCCGGTCGGTTCAGGTAGCCGAGCGCCACTTGCGGTCCCGCTGCCCACAGTTCGCCCATGGCCCCCACAGGCAGACGATGTCCCTGCTGATCGACCACATAGAGCCGCACGTTGTCCAAAGGCTTGCCGATGGGCACATCCTTGTCTTTCTTGGTGACGGGATAGATGGTGATGAGGATGGTGGCCTCCGTGGGACCGTAGCCGTTGTGCAGTTGATAGCCTGCGGGCGGAGCGATACTGGCCAATTTCTCTCCAGCCACCGACATGTGAATCAAAGAATGGTTCTCGATGTTCGTCGCAAACTGATAGCCCACCTGTGTGGTCATAAAGGTGTGGGTGATGTGTTCGCGCTCCAAATATTCGTTGAGCGACACGAGGTCCAATCGAAGTTCCTCCGGAATGATGTGTACGGTGGCGCCTCCCGTCAACGGCGGATAGATGCCTTCCTGATGCACGTCAAAACCATAGCTGGCGTATTCCGCCACGTTGTGTTCCGGCTTCAGGTCGTAATACTTCCAGTACCAGTTGCAATAGCAAACCAAATTGCCGTGCGTCAGCTGACATCCTTTGGGAACGCCCGTGGAACCGGATGTGTAGAGCAGGATGAATCGATCGGATGGGGAAAGTTGAGAGTTGAGAGTTGAGAGTTGAGAGTTGGCTTCCGCTGTGAGGGGTGGGAGTTGTGAGAACTCTTTCGTCAGCAGTACATCGCCCTGATATTCGTCAACGAGGTCACGCAGTTCCTCGTCTGCAATAAGCAGTTTGGCATCAGCATCCTTCACCATGAAGTTCAGGCGCTCTTTCGGGTAGCTGGGGTCAAGTGGCTGATAGGCACAGCCCGCCTTCAGGATACCGAGCGAGGCAATCGCCATCCACTCGCAACGCGGAATGATGATGGACACAGCATCGCCCACGCCCAATCCTTTGGACATGAGATAACCTGCTATGCGGTCGCTCATGTCGTCCACCTCGGCGTAGGTGTAGCGATGGTCTTTGAAAACGACGGCTTCGGCATCCGGCGTGGCCTTGGCCTGACGGCGGAACAGCGACACTACCGTCTGCGTGTCATCGTAAGGTCTGTCGGTATTATTGAACGAGTCGAGCAATTCGATCTGTTTCTTCGTGGCAATGTTGATATTGCGCAAGTATTCCTCTGTGAGGAAACCTTCCACGACCGCCTCGTAGCTCTCCATGAACTGGTTGATGAGCGCTTCGCTGTACTCGTTGCCGTTATACTCCGCTTCCACGACGAATCGTCCGTCCTTGATAACGACCTTCATATAGAGCGACACCTCGCGGCTGCTGTTACGGAGAAAAACAAGTTCCATAGGTTTGCCGCAGAACGGTCTGTCACCCCAAGTGTTTCCATGCCAGACAAATAGCGTGGCAGGTTGCAGCCCCAAGTCGTTGAGGGCGTCGCTATAACTGTATAACCCATGCTGTCGGCAACCTTTCATCTGCTCCTCTCCAGCTTTGATGAAGTCGAGCACGTGGGTTTCATCATCGAACTTGGCATACACAGGCACCGTTTTCACCATCATGCCCACCGTATGGCTGCAACGCTTGTCGGCACGCCCGTTATGGAGTGTGCTGAACAAGGCCTGCTGCTCATTATTGTATTTTGCCAACAGATAGCTGTAGGCGGCTGTGAAAACGGAACTTCGGAATACACCGTTTGCCTTGCAAAAAGCATCCACCCGATCCATGTCCACGGCCATTTTTCGTGTCAGGAGGGCATCCACAAACTGCTTGTCGTCGCGGTCGGGCAACAAGGGAGAATAACAGTCGCCGCAATCGAAATTATCAGCATACCATTTCTTGTCCTCCTCAAAAGCAGCCGTTTCGCGCTGTTTTTCTTCTTCGACAGCCAGTTGGGCCATCGTCAGCTGTTCCGCCTCCAACGGCTCACCGTTGTAAGCCTTCTCGATGTCGGCCAACATAATGCCCTGCGAGCTTCCATCGAAAATCGTATGGTGGACATTCTGGAAAAAATAAAAATGCTCTTTGTCGCGCAACAAGCGTATGAAGAACAGACGACCGTCCACGATGTTGAAAGGCTGGATCATCGTTTTCTTGGCGGCCTCAATGTCGTCGATATGCTCTACCTGCAACGAAAAGGTCTCCGTGTCGTCGATCGTCTGAACAGGCTCGCCCTGATCTGTCAGTTTGATGCGCGTAAACAGCGTCGGATGGGCAGCCACCGCCGTCTCGATAGCCTTACGGAGCCGCTCTTCGTCTAAACTTCCGTCAAGGACATATAAAAAAGGTACGTCATAACAAGGCTCTCCCGGGTGGTTGAGACATTCCACGTAGAGACCGTATTGCGTTTTGGTTAAAGGTGCGGATGTTTTCATATCTAAATCTAATTATTTTCTAAACTTTCAACTTTCAACTCAAACTTGACATGCGTCATCTTATGGAGCACAAATATGGCCACCGCCTCGATGATGTATGCTATCAGGTAACTATACCAAATCCACTCTTTGGCATACTTCGAAATCAGCCACAGCACGGGGATGACCGTCAGCGACAAGGCGAAGGAAATGAAAAGTGCCATTTTGTGGTAGTTGTAGAGTTTATAAACGACCATGATGGTATAAATATAGCAGAAGGGGATGAGGCAGACGGCGAAAATGCGCAAGGCATGGCAACTTTCAGTAATCATGTCGCTTTCGTCGGCACCAAAGAGCATCACGAGGCTCTCAGGCCATATCCATACGAAAATGCAGGTGATGACCATCGCTACGGTGATGAAATTGAACGACTTGCGCAGCACGAGCTTGAAGGCCTCGTTGTCGCCCTTGCCCACTTGGATGGAGCCCAATGACTGGATGGTGCGGCAGACGCCTCCCAAAAACAGGTTGTAAATCAGCAGCAGGTTCATGCAGAGGGCAAAGGCATAGATACCCGTGCGTCCCAACGACGACAGGATGATTTTGTTCGCCGAGAACATCAGCACCGTCAGGCAGACCGAGGCTATGGCCAACGGCGCACCTTGCGAAATGATAGCGCCGAAAACGGGTTTCTGACGACCAAAGCCGAGTCGCAGATGGTTCTCTTTGGAAAGGAAATGGATGCCCATCAGGGCAATGCCCACGACATGACCGATGACGGTGGCCCATGCACTACCCTCGATGCCCCAGCCTAAATATTTGATGAACACCACGTCGAGCACCAAGTGAACGACATTGTCCACCAAGATGGATACAGACACCAACCTTGGACTGCCATCGACGCTGACCATTGTGTCAATGCCCCACATCAGCAAGTAGGCCGGTGCCCCTATCAGCGTCACCCGCAGGTAATCGTAAGTGGGCTGATAAAGCTGCTCGTGGTCGCACAACAGCCGTGTCACGGCATCGGGAATCAGCACCCCGCACCCAGTCAACACAAGACCCACCAACAGACAGGCCAAAATGGAGATGGTGAAGACATACGATGCCCGGCGTGTGTCGTTTTTGCCTAATTCCATACCGACCAGCATACCTCCACCAGCGGCCAACAGCATATTGATGGTGAACATAAACTGAAGCAACGGCAGCGCAAGGTTGATGGCACTCACCGCATCTTCGTTGATCAGGTTGCCCACAATCATCGCATCCACCACATTTCCCAAGCAGGCCGACAATCCGATGAGGATGGAGGCCCACAAGAAACGCCAGAATTGGCGATTAAACGATTTCTTTTCTTCTAAATTCATCTTGTATTCGTGTTTGTTTTTCAACTTAAATAAAACGCTGCTTTGTTGTCATTGTCAATGGTTTGAAGCAGTCAAATAATTTTCTTGCAAAAGTAGGGATTTTCTTTTTTCATGCTTCTATTTATGCTTTTTTTGTGGGTTTTGAGGAAAAACCTTATCTTTGCGGCAACTAAAGAAATTAAATACCTTATTAATATGATAGCAAGAGAATTACTCGACCCGAAAAGCATCGTAGTGTGCGGTGCTTCGTCCGACATCCACAAACCCGGTGGAAAAGCATTGAAGAACCTTTTGGAGAGCCCTTTCAATGGCCCGATTTATGCCGTGAATCCCAAAGAAACTGAGGTTCAGGGCGTTAAGTGCTATGCCAAGGTGGATGACCTTCCGCAGGTGGAATGTGCCATTCTTTGCATTGCCGCCAAGTTTTGCGCCCAGACCGTTGATGTGCTGGCCAAAGAGAAAGGGTGCAAAGGCTTCATCATTATCAGTGCAGGTTTCTCGGAGGAGAGCCACGAAGGCGCTGAAATCGAGAAACATATCGTTGATACGATTAACTCTGTCGGCGGTTCGCTCATTGGACCCAACTGCACCGGCTTCCTCAACGTGAACTATGCCGGCTGCTTCGATACGCCCATCCCGCCGCTCGACCCCAAAGGTGTCGATTTCATCACAGGCAGTGGCGCAACAGCTGTGTTCATCAAGGAATACGGTATGAGCAATGGACTGAAGTTCAACAGCGTTTGGGCGGTAGGCAACAGTGCCCAGTTGGGCATCGAGGACGTGTTGGAGCATTTGGACGAGACCTTCGACCCCGAAAAGTCGTCGCGCGTCATCATGCTTTACATGGAAAAGATTGGCGACTCGCAAAGATTGCTCAGGCATAGCCGCAGCCTCATCAACAAGGGATGCCACATTGCGGCCATCAAGAGCGGAGGTTCGGCTGCCGGTTCGCGTGCTGCTTCTTCGCATACGGGTGCTTTGGCTACCAACGATGCCGCTGTGGATGCCCTGTTCCGCAAGGCTGGTATTGTGCGCTGCCAAAACCGTCAGGAATTGACCACCGTTTGCGGCGTGTTTATGCACCCCGAAATCAAAGGCAAACGCTGCGCCGTGGTGACCCATGCGGGCGGTCCCGCCGTGATGCTCACGGACGTGCTTTCCAATGGCGGCATGGAGGTGCCTTCGCTCAAGGAACACCCTGCCAGCAAAGCCCTTTTGGAGAAGCTCTTCCCCGGCTCCTCGGTGGGCAATCCCATCGACTTCCTCGCCACTGGCACCGCCGAACAGTTAGGTTATATCCTTGATGCAGTGGAGAATGACTACACCGACATCGACTTCTCGGTCGTCATCTTCGGCTCGCCCGGATTGTTCAGCAACAAAGAGGTCTATGACCTGCTCGACCGGAAGATGCACACCTGCAAGAAGCCCATTTTCCCCGTGTTGCCTTCCATCATCAACGTGAAGGAAGAGATTGAGGATTTCATCGCCAAGGGCAACATCAACTTCCCCGAGGAATGTGTGCTTGGCAACGCCATCTGCAAGATCTACAATACGCCCAAACCCAAGTCGGGCATCATCGAGAATCTGCCTATCGACAAGCTTATGGTGCCTCCCACCGATGAGCCTGACAAGGCTGAGGTGGACGAGGTGGCCGAGTCAATACGCGAATTGGGTTTGCTCACCCCGATTACCGTCAGCCCTATGGATGGAGTCTATCGTGTCGTGAGTGGTGCCAAGCGTTTGCGTGCCGCCGCTTTGGTTGGCATGAAAGAGATTCCGGCCTACGTTCAGGAAGGCGCAGTGGCCGCCGACCAACCCGAAATTGACGTTGTGCGCATCCGCAAAACCATTGACCGCTGCAAGGATGGTTATCTTGAAATGGCCGACTACAACGAACTGCTCGATGCCGCTGGTATCAGCCGCAAGAAGAGCGTGGAAGTGAGCAAGAAAGAGGATGCTTTGGCCTTTGCCAAAGAGGTTGGCTGCTCGAAGGACGTGCCGTTGGTGATGAAAGTCGTCGGCCCGCTGCACAAGAGCGATGTGGGCGGCGTTACCCTCGGCGTGAAAGACCTCGACACGGTGAGCAAGGAGTTCGACCGCCTCATGGCCATCAAGGACACCTACGCCGTGGAGATGTATCCCATGCTCGACGGCACGGAGGTTTACGTCGGTGCCATGCGCGACCCGAAGTTTGGCCATCAGGTCTTCTTCGGCTTGGGCGGCATCTTCATCGAAGTGCTGAAGGACGTGGAGAGCGTGCTTGTGCCCACCAGCAAGGAGGAGGTACTCGACAAGCTCAAGAACCTCAAGGGTTATAAGATTCTGGAAGGCGTGCGTGGTCAGGCAGGTGTCAATCTCGACCTCTACGCCGAACAAGTGGTTCGCGTGAGTGCCTTAGTGCAGGCCGCGCCCGAAATCGCCGAGATGGACTTGAACCCGTTGCTCGGCAATCCGCGTTACGTGACTGCTGTGGATGCACGTATTAGAATTGAAAAGTAAGTGACTGCCCTTCGACAGGCTCAGGGACCTTGGCTTTTATAAAGTTTTGGGATGCCTGAGCTTGTCGAAGGCTCTGCTTTAACAAAAGAAATATGATTACCGAAAAAGCAACCTATTACCTTGTCTATGCAGCGTTGGTCGTCGTCACCTTCTTGATTGACAACCTTTTGCTGAAGAAAACCGACAAGACCAGCCGCACCATTGGCTACATCCTCAGCATCATCGTCGATTTGGGCATTTTCGGCTACGGCATTTATCTCTATCTCGCCAAGGGCGAAGACCAAACGGGATTCGTGCTCGGCGGGGTGCTTTGCGGCTTGTGTCTGCTTTGCTTGTTGGGTCGCTATTGGCAGAACAAGGAACAAGACAAGAAAAACAGGAGGAGAGATGAAAAAAGCTGATTTTATCACGATTATCGTCGTTGCCGTCGTGGCGTGCGGTTTCGCTTTCATCCCAGGCGCGTGGGATTGGTTCAACACGACCACCGCCAACCACGGCCTGCTGATGAGTTTCTTCAAGTTTGCCATTCTCGGCACTTTTGGCGAGATGTTAGCCTTGCGCATCCGCGAGGGCGTGTATCTCAAGAAAGGTTTCGGCTTGTTGCCTAAAATGCTGGTTTGGGGTGTGTTGGGCGTGGTCATTGCCTCCGCCATGACCATCTTCAAGACGGGAACAGGTGCTCTTTTGGAAAAGGGATTCCATTTGGAGAACGCGGCCAAATGGATTGATTCCACCGACCTCAATTGGCACAAATTTGTTGCGGCACTTTGTACTAGCGTGTTGATGAATACCTTGTTTGCGCCGGTCTTTATGACTTTCCACAAGATTACGGACATCCATATCGCTGAGACGGGTGGAACGCTGAAAGGCTTTTTCAGTAGCCCGCTGAAAATCAGGGAAACGCTTTCGAAGAAAATCAACTGGGACATCCAATACGGCTTCGTCTTTGCCAAGACAATTCCGCTGTTTTGGTATCCTGCACACACCATCACTTTCCTTTTGCCGCCTACGCTTCAAGTGTTGTTTGCGGCCTTCCTCGGCGTGGCTTTGGGCGTGATTTTGAGTATCAAGAAGTAATTATTCACTTCATTATTCAAAGAACCTTGACCAAAACTCCGATTTTTTTTGAGTTTTGGTCAAGGTTTTTTATAGAAACAGGTCGTCCATCGTGAGTTTGATGTTCACGGTGCTGTTGTACATACTGTTGGCCAAGCCGAAAGTAGTAATCATGGTGACGAAAATTCCGCTGCGGGTGGCTGTTTCAAGAACCTTGACCAAAACTCCGATTTTTTTCGAGTTTTGGTCAAGGTTTATTTTGTGTTTGGTCACAAAACTATCAAAACTTACAAAACCATTTTTGCAAGGAAAGTCGCCAACCGGCTCTTTTCCCAGCCGCCATACGGCGGCGGTGCAACGGCGACCAGTTGGGAGCCGTTGCCTGTTTTATTACCTCTGTTTTGAATATTTTGCAGGTTTCGTGATAAAAAAATCGAAAATTTTTCAAAAAAAATCACTTTTTCTCTTGACAGTAATGAAAAATGTTGTACTTTTGCAGCGTACTAATCAACTAATACACTAAAAAACATAGACAAATAACAGTTAAACAGTTCAACAATAATCAATTCAACATGATTACAATCAACAACTTAGACTTCGGCTACAAGAGTCAGCCAGTCTTCAGAAACATCAGCCTCGGCTTCGAGAAGGGCAACATCTACGGGCTGCTTGGCGAAAACGGAGTGGGGAAGACCTCCCTGCTGAAACTCATCAGCGGTTTGCAAAAGCCGACCGTCGGCACCTGCGAGGTGGACGGCGTCGCACCTTTCAACCGCTTGCCCGAAACCCTCCAAAAGATTTTCTTCATCTCTGAAGATTTCGCCATCCCGGAGGGCACACCTATTAATAATGTGCGCGAGTTGGGCATGTTCTATCCCAACTACGACGAGAAACTTTTCTTCGAACTCTGCAAGGAGTTGGACGTTGACCCGACGCGCAAATACGCCGAAATGTCATTCGGTCAGCAGAAGAAATGCCTCATTTCCACCGCCTTGGCCCTCAATACGGACTATCTGCTCCTTGACGAGCCCACCAACGGCCTCGACATTCCCTCGAAGACCCTCTTCCGTCAGGTCATCGCCAAACACGCCAACGACAACCGCACCATCATCATCTCCACCCATCAGGTGAAGGATGTGGAAAACCTCATCGACCCCATCATCATCCTCGACCATGATGAAGTGCTGCTCAAGGCCTCGTTCCGCGAAATCACCGACAAGCTCTACTTCGACTACGGCATGGAGAAGGACGACACCGCGTTCTACAGCGAGATGATCCCCGGCGGCTATGTCAACGTGACCCGCAACCCCGAAGGCTTAGACAGCAAGGTAAGTATCGAGGTGCTGTTCAACACCGTGATGAAAAACAAGGAAACCATCAAACAACTTTTCAACTAATAGGAGGAAATAATCATGAATAACACATTCAGTTTCAATCGTTTCAAGAACCTCTTGCTGAAGGACGGCAAGATGTATATCCGCAACTACGGCACCTCGCTCATCGTTTGGTGCTGCCTGAATGCCATCTTTTGGATTTTCAACCTGCTTTTCGGTTCAGAAACCATGCCGCCAGTCCGGTTCGGAATGTTATGCACATGGACGGCTTTGGCCATGATGATGGTGCCTTCAAAGGTTTATGGCAATGCCAACCTTTCGCGTGAGGGCGTGGGTTTCGCCATGATGCCTGCCTCCTCGTTGGAAAAGTTCGTCAGTATGTTCGTCTATTGCGCCATCGTTACTCCCATAGTGGTTTTCTTTGGTGGTTATTTGATTGACGCTTTCTTGTCGGTTTTCCCCTTTGGTGGTTTTGAGAAACCTATAAGGCTCTATTCGCTGAATGAGATCATCCGTATGGCCAATGACACTGAAGGTGTGGTGAATGTAGGAGATTTTGAACTTTCCCTCGAGCAAGTGTTTCCCATCGGCGTTATGCGCACTTCGCTTTATGTGGGCATTATCCAATGGGCGGCCATTTTTATGCTGGGCAACATGCTCTTCAAGAAGCACAAGGCTGGCAAAACTATCGCCTGCTATCTCGGCATCGGTTATCTGCTTTCCATGATTTTCGGACAGGTTTTCCTCACGAACGGACGTTTGGAAAGATGGATTACAAAAATAGGTTATATGCCTATCGAACAAAAGCTCCAACTGTACCACAATTGGATGGTCGGAGGCATGATTTTTGGCATCATCATCACGGGCGTGCTGCTCTACTTCACCTATCGTAAAATCAAGACGCAAAAATACTAAGCCATGGAATTCAATGCACACAAACCCATATACTTGCAGATTTGTTCGCAACTCTATGAGCAAATCCTGCGCGGCGAACTGAAGGCCGACGACCGAATCCTGTCGGTGCGCGACTACGGCATCCAACTCGGAGTGA
Organism: uncultured Bacteroidia bacterium; assembly: GCA_902780055.1. Taxonomy (GTDB): domain Bacteria; phylum Bacteroidota; class Bacteroidia; order Bacteroidales; family F082; genus Limimorpha. Next base: position 24,210 of record CACZDU010000004.1, read on the forward strand.
ACCCCAACACCATCATGCGCTCTTACGAGACCATGACCGCTGCGGGCATCATCTACAACAAGCGCGGCATTGGCTATTTCATCGCGCCCGATGCCAAAGACATCGTACTCAAGCAAATGCGCGAGGAGTTCCTCGAAAAGGAACTGCCCGAAGTGGTCAAGAAGATGAAACTCTTGGGCATCGGCCTCGACGAGATAAAAAAATCGTATGAACTGTAACTTTTTCGGCGGAAGTCCGTATTACTACAAAGATTGGTATCAATGAACTACGGATTACGCGGATTTAACGGAGATTATTATGAAAAGAAATTCGTGGAATCTGTGAAATCCGTAGTTGAGAAATAATCGAAATTCAAATGACAAAGTTTTTAATAAAATGAAAAGAAACATCATAATCATCGCAGCAGCCATCATCAGCATGACGCTCAATGCCTGCACCATCAATCTGGATGGGGAATCGCTTGGCGACAAAACCATCAAAGGCGACGGCAACATCATTACCCGCAACATCGATGTGACCGCGTTCAACGAAATCTCGACTTCGTTGCCGGCAACGGTCAACTTCACGATTGCCGACAATTACTCCTGCACAGTCAATGTGGACGAGAACCTTTTCGACTACCTCGACATCAAAGTGAAAGACAATGAGTTGCTGATGGGCAAACGCAAGGAAGACAAAAACACAAGTTTAAGAGCCACGAAATTTGTCATCGAAGTGACGGCACCGAGTTTGAAAGACATCAATCTTGCGGGCAGCGGCACTTTCAACGCCAACAGCCCGTTGACAGCAGATAAATTTGAAGCCAACGTGGCTGGTTCGGGCGACATCGTTTTCCACAAGACGGTCACTGCCGAGAAAGTCGAATTGAATGTGGCTGGCTCGGGCGATTTGGTTTGCAATGAACTGATTTCCGACAAGTTAGACTGCAACGTTGTCGGTTCTGGCGACTTGAAAGTTGTCAGCGGCACGGTGCGTGAAGCCGAGGCTGGCGTGGCTGGCTCGGGCGACATCGTCCTGACCTGCGACATCGAGAACCTTGATGCCAATGTTGCTGGCTCTGGCGACATCAAGGCGCGGGTCAACGGCAAGCTCACCTACGGCATCATCGGCTCGGGCGACATCGGCTACTACGGCAATCCCGTAGTGGAAGGCGACAAAGCGGGTCGCGGTGGTGTGACACGCCTCGGCGACTGACCACAACGAAAGTAAATCACTTTTTCATATCCTTGTAATTGGCGAGGCTGCGACATGGCAACCTCGCTTTTTTCTGTCACCCCTGCGGGGTTCAATGTAATTGTGGTTTCGTTTTTCGGCAGGGGTTTCATTGCATTTCACCCCTGCCTAATATCCATCGTCACTCCGTGACTTTGTTCCACTTGGGAACCCCGTAGGGGTGAGAGGACAATAGGCAGGCGGTGAAGCCTTATGCGCCTTGGCGCATATTGCGAAACCCCTGCCAATCCAAAAATATCATCTGATTACACTAACACGTTTGGCACCAATACCATTCTCCGTATAGATGCGAATCAAGTAAACACCTACACCAAATTGACTCATATTCAGGATAGTGGTGCTGTCGTTCATTTCGGCATCATAAACCACCTGACCGAGTTCGTTGACCACGGTGAGGCGTTGCATACCTTCAACCTCGATGGTAACATTGCCGTTGGTCGGGTTGGGGTAGAGGTTGGCTTTCACACCAAACTCATCCACATCGGTGGAGTTCTTCACGGTCACGGTCATTGTTCCGTTGCCGTTGTTGCACTCCGAAACGGGTGCTGCGGTCAAGGTGGCTTCGCCCTTATAAGTGTCGCTCCAAGTGACCATCACCGACTTGCCATCGTTGGCGGGGGTCAGTGTTCCAGCTTCTTCAGGATCGATGCTGAAGCCGACTTCCACATCATTGCTGACGGTGTAATTGGCTGTAGGCGTGAGGCGTACATCTAGTTCGGCATCGCCGCTGATTTCGGGTTGGGCGGCACGCGGCTCCACATTGAGGTAGATGGGTTGTACAACGTAGTTTTCGCATCCGTTGGCATCCGTGACCCTTGTTACGACAATGGTAGAACTTTCGGTTGGCGTCAGGGTGAGCGTGTAGGTGTCTTCTTCAGTGGTGAAGTCGTCGGCTTCGGAAAGGTCCACAAAGTAAGGAGCCATACCAGTGAAGTTGAACTCAATATTCACGCTCTCGCCTTCGCAAATGCTTTCGGGCAATTCGTTGATAATCAATGTCGGAGCAGGATTCACTTTGACGGTGAAGGTCATCTCGTCTCCTTCAAAATTAGTGTAGCAAAATAGGTTGTGAACCCATGCAACCCTGAAGACATGCTCTCCAATTTCAAGCACACCTAAATCGACACTGTTGTTGCCGGATTGGTAGACTTCGTATTGAACATTATTCATCAAGAAAATAAATTCGGGATCAAACATGTTCCATGAACCTGCCGAATTACTTACGCTAAAGTTCATAATGGCATTTTCGCCTTCGCAAATCTCGATGGCATTGGAGGCCAAAGTCATCTCAGGTAGCGGGTTCATGTTGAAAATATACTCAAATACCACTGGGCCACAACCCTCAGATTGTGCGATTGCGTTCAAGGTGACCCCATTTGCAATATCCATAGGACCAGGTGTGTAGGTGGTAAACAGCTCAGTTGGTTCTTCAAACACACCATCACCAGGAGTGCTCCAAGTGAAGGATGTGTAGTCACCTTGGATATCAACAGCAACGATTTGCGGCTCGCTGGCGGCGCAGTAGTAATAATCAAAAATACCGTAGTCGATGAACAAATTATTAACGACAAACACCGTCATCTCATCCGTTATGGTCTCGCCGCCGCCGTTGATGGTAAGGGTCAGCGTGGCTTGGCCATTATCAATGTCCTGTTGTCCAGGCGTGTAAATCGGCATGGCAATGTTGGCATTGTCGAAAGTGCCATCACCCGATGTGGTCCAGTGCAAGTTGTTGTAATTCATGGCGTAACCCACAATTTGGGCTTCACTGCCTTCGCAAACGGTCACATCATAACCGGCAGTGCCGGCCATCACGCGCTCGGTGGGCAGGCCAACGAAGTCAATCCATGCGCAGTCGCTGCCGCTGCTGGTGTAGGCGTCTTTGGAATAAGTCCATTTGTAGGTGTGTCTTCCAGCCGAAACTGCGTATGCAGCCTTGGTCCAATCCACATTACCCGACCAATTGCCCTTTTCTTGGCTGTCGATATAGAAGTGCAGCTTGTCGTAGCCATTTTCCGACGACACCTTATAATAGAAGGAGATGCTGTCGTTTGTGCCGGCTTCATGGGTCAGAAGCAAGGTGGTGCTGGCATTGTTGCCGATGGTGCCCGATTTGGCGCAGTATTGGCCCTCGTATGGGCTTTCGGTGACGATTCTCCACGGGGTGTTTTGCTGGCTCCAGCCTTCGCCGAAGACACCGCTTTCGAAATCCTCAATGACAAGACCAACCTTGGCAATGTAGTCATTTTGTTCGGTGTATTGGCCTGAAATCACGTTGTGGTGGAGCGGGCAAGTGTAACCGATAGGCGTGTTTTCGTTGATGGCAATGTCATATGTGGCCGTCAAGGTTTCGCCCGCATCGACGTTTTCAAAGTTCACGTGGTTTTCCTCGATGGTGATGTATGGCGAAAGCATCTCCAAAACAGCTTCGGTGGCGGTGGCATCGGCGTGGCCCTCGTTCTTGATGGGGAAACTGAGGGTGGCGGTTTCGCCGGCATCCAAGCGTCCGTTGCCGTTACCGTTGATTTCGGTGATGGTCATGTCGCCCAACTTGAAAACAGGGGCGTATGATTTCATCGTCAAGTTGCTGACATATTCGTCGTCGCCGTTGGTCACGGTGATGGTGAACAGGTTGCTCGTATTGTCGGGAACATTATCGGCCACGGTGAACGAGAAGGCGTTCTCAACGGTCAAAGTGCCGTTGGGAGCGATGTTGCCGAATTGTGCCGTGCCGTTGTCGATGGTGATGTAATCTGAAGTGGTGGCTAACACGGCCTCAAAAGCGTCCATGCTTTCGGAGCCGACATTCTTCAAAGTGATGTCGAGGTTGATGGCCTCGCCGAAGTCGAGTTGGTCGTTGTTGTTTTGGTCGTGGAGTACCTTGCTGTCGAAAATGATGTAAGGACCATCGGCGGGGATGACGCTCATCACGGCCTCATAGCGGAGGTAGTTCTGACCCGTCACGACAAGGTTGATTTCGGTGGACGGCAATTGCGGTAAGAAGGTGATGTTTTGGGGCTCGCCAGTGGCTTCTACTACGGCGATAATGTCCCATTCGCCGATGGAGTTTTGTTTCACAAGGCTAATCATGCAGCCTTCGGGCGCAGTGATGTTGGCTTCACCCAAACCCGCAACAATCACTTCAGGATGCGTAACTTCCATTTGCTGAGGTACTTGTGTATAGATGCGCAGGAAAGCGTCGCAGTGGGCGGTAAACATGGTATAGGTGATGTCCTTGTCATCGGTGTTGTAGGGCCAGTTGCTTTGGGCGAGGAAATACTTGCCGGCCACATTGCCGAAAGCGGGCATCCAATTGCCGGTGTTGGCGGCGAAGGGGCCATAAGTGGGCATGAAGTTACCGTCAAAGAGGTCGTAAACGCCCCAAACGTAGGCATCGTTGACGAAAGAGTAGGAGGTTTCGGTGGGGCAGAGCAGACCCACTGCACCGGCGTTTTCGCCATTGTAGGTGCGGCGCATCCAAGCCTCGGCGAAGCAGTTTTGGTTGTAGTTGAACTTGCCCGTAAGGCAGTTAATGGACATGACGAAGGGCAACTTGCCGACATTGTTCATTTGGTTGACATGGCTGTTGCGCACGGCGGGTTCGCCCCAGCCGGTTTCCAAACCGTGGTCGCGGTGTTGCAGCCAGAAAGCGCCTTGGTTAACGGCTTGCACCACTTGCTCAGGCGTGCCACCTGTCCAGCCACCGAGTTCGCTTGGGGTTTGTGGAATGTAGCCTGTTCCGTTGGGACCAAAGTAGTTGATAATCATGTTCGTATTCTGGTTGCTCGACCAGATGTTGCCCGGCTGACCAGAATAGATGCAGTTGATGCGGTTGGTGTCGTAGCCGAGGTTGCGCATGTAGCCGCCAAAGATTTCCGAACACAACTGGAACCAACGCTCCGTTTGCCAGCCCAAAGCGGTGATGGGGCGGGAATAGAAGTCAGGATCCATGTTGGGATTGGTGTATTCGTATTCGATTTGTTTGCCTACAAAAACGGGCAACTCATTGGCGTTCTGAGCGATAAGGCGCGAAAACACCATGTCGGGGAGGTTGTCGTTGCCGACCACATCGGCATAGCGGTTGTCGGTGATGCAACTGCCCAACGGATGCGGAACTGTTTCGGCGGGGATGTATTGGCCCATGTTGGAACCGTGGTCACCGAGCAGGCACACTGCTACAGGGGCAATCTCCCATGTGTTGTAGGCATTGTGGAACCAAGCCTTCATTTGTTGAGTGCTGTTGGCGGGCATTTCGTCAAGGCGGAAAACCTTGGTGATGATGCCTTGGCGTTGGCGATAGTCCCTCAGTTGGTTGGCATATTCTTCCCAAGCGTCGTTGTTGGGCGTGATGATCACATACTCGGCTCCTTCTTCATCGCCGCGCTGCCATTCTTGCATACGGGCGGCATAGTCGATGACGGGCAATTGGTCATAATTCATCAATTCGGCGGCGAGGATGGGGTCCCAATAGGGAGAGCGCAGGCGGTCTTCGCCAAAATGCCCATTGCCACCTTCAAAGTTCACCGAAAGTTCAATGTTGGTGAACACTTTCAGTTCCTTGGTGACAGGATTGTACTGGAAAGGTGTAATGGCCACCGTAACAGCCTCAACGCCACGGATATACGAACTTCCCATGACGAAAGGCTCGGCGGGATAGAACGCATCTTTGCCGTAGATGTTCATGTCTTTCACATAGTTCATGTCAGGTTCCTCGTTCTCCGACTGGATACGGAGTGCAGGGGCAATGTTGACATTGTGGAGGATTTCGGTCTCAAAACTCACCACATTGAGCGTAGCGGTGACCCCTTGCGGGATGGCCATCATGCGGCTCTCGGTGGGGAGGTTGGGGTGACCGGCATCATTGGGGATGGCTATGGCCGAAATGCTGATTTCCGACATTTCCTCGCCACGATAGTCGAGTTGGCTCAACGACATCTGCCCAAGATTGTAGGTGATGTGCAACCCGTCGCGGGTCTTTTCCGTCAGGTTGAAGCCTTGTTTCCCTTTCAGGGGATAGTTGAAGGTTTGTGCCATAGCAATGCCCCCCGTCAAAGCAAGCATAATAATGGCCAAAACGGTTAGTAAAATTTTCTTCATAGTGATATGATTTATAATGGATTAATCATATTCGCCCCACCTGATGCAAGCACCTTGCAACTGCTTTTTCAGCGGGAACATCAAGGTGATTTTCACGGCAGCATCGGTGTTGAATCTCATGCCCAAAAGGTAGGGGTCGATGTAGCCGGCACCAATCACATTCTGCGATGTGCCCTGTTGCTCTTCGTAAGTGAACGAGTTGAGCAAAGAAGCGTGGACAAAGGGCGATTCATTCAGGAAGGTGAAATAGGCCAACGAAGCGTGAGCGGAAACATCGGCCTTGATGAGAAAGTAATAATTCCCCACGTTGAGTTTGTACATGATTCCTGCACCAGCCACCACGCCGAGATTCCATTGCCAAGTGTTTTGGGCGGAAAAAGCCACCGTGTCGATTGTGGCTCCATTTGCGCTTAAGTGCTGGTTTGCAGTGCCATACTCCTCAATCTTTGTCCTTTGCCAAATCATCTTTCCCGAAAGAGGCACACTAACGCGCGGACCAACGAAAACATAGGGGCGGAGATTGCTCTTGGAAAAATAGTAGGTAAAGGGCGCTTGAACGTTGATTTCCTGATAATCGACATCAAATTGACGATAGAAATTCTCGTTTACGTTGAATTGGCTCGGGAAGTTCAGCACGTCATAGTTCAACTGCAAATTGCGCATGGCATAGTAACCTTCAAGGCTGATTGAGGTGGTCTTGGTGAGCATACGCTCCACAGAAAGGCCTCCAACAATGCCGAAATTGAACGGTTGGCGGTAAGCCGTTTTTGTGCCGCCGGAATGGAACCAGCGCGTGGTGTTGAGGCCACCGACAATGCCGATGTTGTATTGCGCTTCGGAGGAATTCACTTTGCTGTTGGGCGATTGCAAAGGCTTGTTGAATTGGGCGTTTGCAGTGTTGGCGCCAAAGAAGAGGGCTATGAGGATGAGGATGATAGGCTTTTTCATGTTCTGTAAGTCTTAGGTTGTTCTTACTGTTCGACCCATTTGGCAGGGACAAGGTTCTTTGAAATGGTAAGGTCGCCGGGGGTGGGCTGCTTTCCCGATTGAATCAGGAGGTTGAGCATTTGCGAGTCTTTGTAGTACATCATGGTTTCAACTCCCCAAGCCAAATCCTTGATGACGGAAACCTCTATCGTGTCGGTAGTATGGCTGACGGTATCAGTTAATACGGTGATTTCCTTGTCAACGCGACCCGAAATGATGACAGCGTTCAAAGGAAGGAAATGTGCCTTGATGTCGCGAATTTCATAGTAGTAAGCCGTGAAATAGGGGGCGTCGCCAATGATGTAGACATGGTGGAAGTCTTCAACCGAATATTGGCTGCTCTTGAAATAGGCGGGCGCAATGCTGTCGTTGATGAAGCGTGATTCATCACGGCTAATGTAATAATAGGTCGAGTCGTTCACCGAATTGACGTTGTAATAGTCATAGTCGCCCGGCGAACCGTGAGGTTCCAAGAAATTCATCTTGGCTGTGCCTTTGTGTTGATCCGTAATTTTATAGTAGTTCTTCAAACCCGGCATGAGAGAGGCACTCACCATCCAAGGACTTGACGGCACCTTGATGACGGCAAAACGGTAGATGCTGTCGGCCAAATAGCAACCTTCAATCTTGGGCGGCTCGTCGCCAAAGTGCAACAAATGCTGGTCATTCATAGCCTTCAGCAAGCGTTGAGGCATGTATTCATTGATGTTGGGGATTTGCTGGTAGCCGTAATAAACCGTCGAATTGTTTTCCGGATCGTTTTTCATACATGAACTGAAAAGCGCGATGCCAGATAGGAAAACAAAAGTTCTGATTAAGTGCTTCTTCATAGATCTGCGTTTGAAGAGGTTCTTTCTATATTGTGATATTTAATCGGCAAATGTAAGGATTTATGTTTTACAAATCGCAAAAAATAACGCAAATTTTTGTCGTTTTATTGTAACCTTTTGAAAATTATTTTGTTACAATCACCTTTTGGGTGAGTTTTTTCCCCTCATTGTTGAAAACGAAAAGATAAATGCCACTCGGATAGCCGTTTAGGTTGTAAGGGTGGATGCTATTTGGGGTCACATTCAGGTCAAATTGGTCGATGTGTTTGCCCGTCATGGAGTAGACTTTCGTGGTGACTCGGCCCGTCGTGTGGCCGAAAATCAGGGTGATTTCGCCATTGCTGGGATTGGGCACGATATCGATTTGCGTCTGCATTTCGTTTTCATCCATGCCGAAGAACGAACTGATGAGCCAAAAACGCCGCTCAATGCCGTTGCCCGGGTCGCAAGGGTTGTAGACTTTGGCGTTGAGCCAAACGGTGTCATCCAGATGGTCGGTCACAAAGACTTTGCAGAACTTGTTCTTGTCGCCGTAGGGTTCCAGCCGCCAGTTGATGTCGCTCTCGAAACTCCAAACCACCGAATCCCATAGGTTGCCTTCTTCGTTGTCCCATAGGGTGAAGTCGTAACTGTGAATCTCAAATTCGGTGGCTGTGATGACCCAATGCGGGGCATGGTTGCTGGTGTCGGCGCAAAAGATTTCGGAAGGATCGGGGGCAGAGGCCAAGTTCAACTGGAGATGGACAATGCTGTCGCAGCCCAAGGCACTCGGTATAGTGTCGGTGTAGAATCCGGCTTCTTGGTAATACTGGCCGTTCCACAAGTATGAGTTGCAGCCTCCGTTGATGGTGTCGGTGCCGCCTTCGATGGTGGCCGAAAGCGAAAGTTTCAGGCTGACGATGCTGTCGCAACCGGCGGCTGAGGTGTAGACTTGGTCGTAGATGCCGTCCTCCGTGTAGTCGATGCCGTTCCAAGTGAACGATGCCGCACACTCAGTGTGAACGAGAGTGTCGGGGTTGATGATGCGCTCGGCCACGGTCAGGTGCAAGTCGATGATGCTGTCGCAGCCCTCGGGATTGGGTTTGGTGATTTGTTGGTCGTATTCGCCGGGATGGTCGTAAACGAAACTGAAGCCGTGGCTGTTGTAGGTTTCAGGCTCGCCAAACCAGCAGCGGGTGTCGTTGTAGTTGGCGTAGAATCCAGGTAGTGCGGTGACGTAAATCAGCAAACTGTCCTTGCAAACGGGATGCACGTTGTTGTCGATTTGTGTGCCCAAAATCGTGTCGCCCATGATGGCAACATTGAGGCCGTGACCGATGTAGAAATCGCCCGAGCAAACCTCGGCTAATTCGGTGATGGTGTGCGTGCGGGTGTCAACATAATATTTGGACACGTCGTTGGCCCTTTGGCCTTTGGAGTCTGCTTGAACCGTAAGGGTCACTTCGTAGACACGTTTTTCATTATAGGTGTGCGTGGTGGGGTTTTGGGTGCTTGTGGCACCGTCGCCAAATTCCCAAAGGATGTCGTAATCGTTGGCGTTGACCTCGGCCTCGAAGGTGATGGCTTCGTCGGGGCAATATTCGTAGGTGCCCTGTTTTGGGACTGGGGTTTCGTTTATCGTGACCTTCGTGCTGAGGTCTATGGTCTTCGAGCCAACCATGTAGGCATAGCCTTTGGCCACGCCGAAACCGTAGACATGGGCGTTGAGCCCTTGGCTGCATTGCACATGATGTACCCCGTGCTGGATGTTTTGGCGGGTGAAGGCGTAGTCACTCGATCCTACCACATTCTCGAAACTGTTGGCAGGCAGTAGGTTGCCATCCAAATAGACATTCTCTATGTCGTTGCGGCTCACGATGATGTTGACATGGTGCGTGGCGATGTTGATGTTCTCGTTGTTGAAGGTGGAGAAGGTGATTTCGTCAATGCGTTGCTCGATGGGGGCAATCCACACCACGGAAGGGTCGCCGATGCTGTTGCCGCCACGCTCTGTGTTGTAGAGATACACCGCCGCCCGTCCTGAGGTTTCGATGAAACACGACCTGTCGTCGTTGGTGAGTTCAAAGAGGTAGGAGTCGTTGGTTTGCAATGTGGTGAGGTGTTGGCCGTTTTTGAGGATGTTGTTGTGGTCGGAGGCGGAGGTAATTTTCACATAGTCCTTTTCGCGCTCGAGCGAGTTGGTCACCACAAACTTCTTGCCCCACGCCTGCAAAGGCAAGGCTTGCTCAAAAATGTGGTCGAAACTGCTGCCGTTGCTGTTGGCGTTGTTCGGGATGGCGGTTAGGGTGTTGCCGTTGAATACCGCGATGGGCTTTTCGTCGCGGGCTGTTACCCTCGAGCCGCTCAAGTCGCGATCATCACCCTCGTTGGTCGACCGCACCTGATACACCTGGCCTTGGTCCAAGTTGACGGAGAAAGTCTGTCCGGCGTGGTGATTGCCCATCGTGGTTACGGTAGGGGTGATGTCGATGGTGGTGTTGTCTTCTGCGGCCACGATGAGGAACGCGCTGGTTTGGTTGGTACGCAGATAGGATTGTTGTGAGGAGGCGTGCGACTGGTTATAGGTTTGGATGATGTAGTCGTCGGCAAGGCTTTGCAGGGGCAGCACACACGAGGCATCGAATGAGAGGTAGGCGATGTTGGTGCAAAAAACCGAGATGGTGTCGGTGCTGTTGATGAGGATGCCTTTGTTCTGCACCTGTTCCGATATGCCGTCAACATAGGCGACAAAGTCGGGAATGTCGACGGTGGTGATGTTGTTGGCTTGAACGTTGAAGTCGGTCGTCCAGCCGGTTTGCGGGTTGGTGATGGTTCCCGAGCAGTCGCGCTTTGCGCTGAGTAGCACTTGGGTGAGAATCCAGTTGCCGTCGTTGGGTGCGCTGGGGTGATACCGATGTCCGTTGGTCATAAAGGAAACCCAAAACTCGGTGCCTTGTGTGGAAGTGTCTTGCGCGAGGCCGATGGTAGCAAAGGCGAAAAATGCCGCAATAAGTAATACTAAGGTTCTAAAGTTCTTCATGGCGTTTGATTTTGAATTATGCCGCTAAAATACAACTTTTTTCCAAATCAACGCAAATTATTGCTATTTTAATTGCAAATAATCACTTTTTTGGTCAATATGCCTTCCTTGCTCGTTACGACGAAGAGGTAAACACCATCAGCCTTCGACTTCATATTATAATAATAGGTGCTGGAGTCGTTGTGGTTAGCGGTCTGGAAGTCATCGACCAGCGTGCCGCGCATGTCGTAAACCTTGATACCGACCTTGCCCGTCAGATGCTCGAAGTGGAGGGCCATCTGTCCGTTGTTGGGATTGGGAAGGACGCTGAAATCGGCTTGACTGGATTCGTCTACGCCGAAGAACGAACACTTGAACCAATATCTGCGCTCGATGCCCTCTTCGGTACATTCGTTGTAGGCCTTGGCGTGGAGCCAAACTGTATCGTCAACATGGTCAAGCACATACATCCTGCATTTTAAGCCTACAGGGTTGGTGGTGGTGTCAGGTTCGAGCAACCACTCTATGTCGGGATCCTCGAACCACCAAGCAACGGATTGCCAACGGCAGTGCGGATTATTGTCCCAAAAGTGGAATTCATACGAGTTGATTTGGAATTCGGTGGCCGCCACAACCCAGTGCGGAGCGGTGTTCAAGGGGTCTATTGGGTAGATGTCGGTGGGGTCGGGGGTGTAGTTGAGATGGAGGTCAAGGTGGACGAGGCTGTCGCAACCCAAAACGGTGGGCAGGGTTTTTTCGTAAGTGCCCGACTCGGTATATTCCGTGCCAAGCCAAATGTATGAATTGCAATCGCTTACGGAGGTGGTAGTGCCTTCCACATTGCCTGATGTTTTGAGGTTGCACTCCACAATGCTGTCGCAGCCGTCGTAGGTGGTGAAAACCTGCTGGTAGATGCCGTCTTCATCGTATTCCATGCCGTTCCAAACGAAGGTGCCGCAAGTGATGGTGTCGAAAGCGACGTGTTGTGAAAGCCCCATGGTAAGATGCAGGGTGACGATGCTGTCACAGCCGCTTGCCGTGGTGTAAAGCTTTTCGTAAGTGCCAGGGGTAGTGTAGGTTTCGCCGTCCCAAACATAGCTGCTGCTGCACTCATGATGGTCGAAGTCGTAGGTGACTTGGTCGGCTACGGTGAGGTGCAGCATAAGGATGCTGTCGCAACCGTTGACGGTTTCGAGGTTGAGTTGGCGGTCGTATTCTCCGGGTTGGTTGTACTCGAAACTGAAGCCGTGGTCGTCGTAAATGGCCGGATGACCTTGCCAGCAGCGGCTGTCGTTGATGGGAATGTGATAGGCGGGACGCGCATCGACATAAACGAGCAGCGAGTCCTGACATTCGGGATGTTCGAGGTTGTCCACCAAACGTACGAGGATGGTGTCGTTATGGATGGGCACATTGTTGAAGCCGTGGCCCGAATAGAAATCGCCGGAGCAAACCTCGGCGTTCTCGGTAATGTATTGCGGCCTCGTATCGACGGTGAAATGAGTAGTGTTGCTCGATGCACCTGTGCAGCCACCTTCATCGGTGTTGATGGTCAGCGAAACGTTGTAGACTTGCCTGCCATTATAGGTGTGCATCACGGGGTTTTGGTTGCTCGTTGTGCCGTCGCCGAAATCCCAAACAAGTTCGTAGTTCGGAATGTTGACTTCCACATGGAAATTGATGGGCAAGTCGGGACAATAGTTGTAATTGTCGTTAGGCAGCACCAATTCGTCATTGAGTTGGAGGCTCGAACTCAAGTTGATGGCATTAGAGCCGACCAAATAAGCGTAACCCTTGGCATCGCCGAAGCCGTATACGTGGGCGTTGAAACCGTTTTCGCAAGCAATCTGATGCACGCCATGATTGATGTCTAATCTTGCGTAACTATAGTCGGAGTTGCCGACAACACGGCTGAACGACAAAGGCGAAATCTGTGTGCCGTCCAAATACACATTGTTGATGTCCTCGGTATTGACAATGATGTTGATGTAGTGGACTTGGATGTCGATGTTGACATGGTTGAAAGTGGTGAAAGTCACCTCATCAATCCTTTGCTCGACGGGGGCAATCCACACCATGGAGGGGTCGCCCAAGCCGCCTGCCCAACTTTGGTCGTAACTCGAATTGTTGAAGAGATAGACGGCGGAAGGTTGTGTGGCTTGAAGGAAGCACGAGCCTTCGCTCTCGTTCATGTCGAAGAAGTAAGACTGCCCCGCCCTCAGGTTAATCAAAGGCTCGCCGTTCTTAGTGATTTGGTTATTGTTGGCACTTGAGGTGATTTTGATGAAATCGCGGTTGCGGTTGCGCGAACTGGTCACCACAAAGTTCTTTCCCCACGAGCGCAAGGGCATGGCTTGCTCAAACACTTGGTCGTAGCCGTTGTCCATGGTCGTTGGGATGCAGGTGAGCGTGTTTCCGTTGAATACGGCGATGCGCTTGCAGTCGCTGGCCAGCACATGCGTCCCGCTGAGGTCGCGGTTTTGGCCGGTTCTCACCGACCTTACTTGGTAGGTTTCGCCCTCGTTCATTGTTATGCTGAAGGCTTCGCCTGCTTGGTGTCCGCCCAAGGTGTTGGCCGTGGGCGTGATTTCAACCTCAGTGTTGTCTTCGGTGGCCACAATGAGGAATGCGCTGGTTTCGTTATTGTAGACATAGGAATTTGTCCCGGTCATCGATTGATCGGAACACTGGATGATGTATTCGTCACCGAGGCTTTCGGTGGGCAGCACGAATGAGGCATCAAACGAAACATAGGCGATGTTGGTGCAATAAACTGAAATGGTGTCGGTTGCAACCACTTTGATGCCCTTTTGTGAAATGACTTCGTTAATGTTGCCGTTGTGATAACCTTGCTGCTCGGGAATCTCGACAGTGGTGATGTTGTTGGCTCTCACCGAGAAGCTCTCCGTCCAGCCTGTCAACGGGTTGGTGACGGTGCCAGAGCAGTCACGCTTGGCACTGATAAGCACTTGGTTGATGACCCAGCCACCCAAAGTGTGGTCTTTGTAACCATTGTGCATGAACGAGAGCCAAAACTCCTTGCCTTGGGTGGAGGTGTTTTGCGACCAAGCCGTGGGCAGGGCAAGGCAAGAAAGCAATAGCAGCAATATGGTTTTCTTAAAGCGGTTCATCTCTTGAAGCAGTTCATCTTAGTTCGGTTAATGCTGAATGACGACCTTTTTGGCGATGGTGCCTTCCTTGCTCGTCGCGACGAAGAAATAGATGCCGTCGGCTTTGGTCTTCATGTCGTATTGGTAGGTGTTGGCACCGATGCTGTTGTAGGTCTCGAATTGGTCGATCATCGTGCCGAGCATGTTGTAGACGCGGATGTTGGTCTTTCCGGTAAGGTATTCGAAGTTAAGCGTCATCTGGCCGTTGTTGGGGTTGGGTACAATGTCGAAGGTGGCCATGTTAGTGGCCTGCTCCTCAATGCCATAGAACGAACTCTTGAGCCAATACTTCTGCTCGATGCCCTCTCCGGCACATTCGTTGTAGGCATAGGCTTTCAGCCAAATCGTGTCGGGAACATAGCCAAGCACATACAACTTGCAGCATTGGGCGCGGTCGCCAAAGGGTTCGAGAATCCACTCGGGAGCCTCGTCGCAAGTCCAGAGAACGGTGTCCCAATGGCAATTCGGGTTTTCGTCCCAAAGGTTGAAGTCGTAAGAGTTGATTTGGAACTCGGTGGCCGTCACAACCCAGTGCGGCTTGTCGTTGGTGGCATCCATGGGATAGATGGGGGTGGGGTGAGGGGTGTACTCGAATGTGACATACATCGACACGACGCTATCGCAGTCGTGGATGTTCTTATAAGTCCTGACGTATGGAGTCCCGTGAGTTGAAATGTTGAACACATGGTCCTCTGGATCATAGGTGTTGCCTTGAACGTAAATGCTGCCAGGAGTGTATTCGTGGCCTTGCGGATCCCAAAGGTAACTGTCGCAGCTTTCATTTACAGGCACTTCTAACGTTACCTCATCGTGGTCGTTGATGGTGAGATAGAGGGTTGCCTCGCTGTCGCAGCCGAAAAAGTTGCTGTAGTGGTATGTGTAGACGGTGCTTTCCTTGAAGATTGAGTCAACACCATAGGTGTCGTTTTTCCAGTGATAGTTGTCACAACTGGTAACCTCAATATTATCGCTGAAACTGGGTCTTAGTTCAAGGTTGAGCGTGAGGGTGCTGTCGCAGGAGTTGGGGAACGAAAGGGTGTCGTAGTAGGTGCCTGATTCGTAATAAGTCATCCCGTTTGAACCCCAAGTGTACTCGGTGGCGCAAAGCGACACATTGTAGGTCTTTGAGTTGTACTCGGCTTCTTCAACGGTGAGGAAAACGATGCTGTCGCAGCCTGCAGCCGTTTCAAACATGAGCACATTCGGGTATGGGCTGGGCGGGAAATACATATCAAGTGGAGCAAAGTAAT
The DNA here is from genome assembly GCA_902780055.1 of uncultured Bacteroidia bacterium. GTDB lineage: Bacteria > Bacteroidota > Bacteroidia > Bacteroidales > F082 > Limimorpha. The sequence continues at coordinate 39,775 of CACZDU010000004.1, forward strand.
AGCCCGGTCCGCCTTGGCATGTCGATTCGGTCAGGTGGATTTCATAAACCGGGTCTTGGATGAGGTTGAGTTTGATGGTGCTGTCGCAGCCGTGAACCGATTCCAAGGTGTGGTAATAGATGCCTCCCGAACTCAGTTGATTGCCGAAGAAGTCGTAGGATTCGCCTTGGCAGAAATGGCGGGTGATGGGGGTTTCGTAGATGTCCCAATTGTCAAGGTGCAGGTGGATGGTGCTGTCGCAGCCGTGCGTGGTCTCGATGGTGTGACTGTAAACGCCGGGTGCTTGCAGGGCTTGGTCGAAGAACTGGTAGGTTTGGTTTTCGCAGATGGTCTGGTAGATGTCGGACTCCATGTTGGGATAGACAGTGACCGACACGTTGACGTTCTGGCTGGTGATGCCGTCGCTGACGGCGCAGGTGTAGGTGGTGGTGCCCACGGGCGGTGTGGCCACGGGGTTCTGGATGTTGGCGTTATTGAGGGTGTTGGCAGGTGTCCAACTATAGGTGTAGTTGCCCGTGCCGCCCGAAGGATAGGCGTGCAGCGTGGTCGACTCGCCTTCGCACAAGGTGTTTTGGTCGGCGGTGGCGTGGGCGGTCATGTTGGAGCCTTCCATGCTCACGGTGACTTGTGCCGTGCTTGAGCAGCCGCCTTGCGGGTTGGTGACGGTCACGGTATAGGTTTGCGTGGCCTGCAACGGGACGGTCTGCGTGGTTTGGGCATTGGGATTGACCACCATGTTGGCCGGTTCCCAGTGGAAGTTGAATGAGCCGGTGGTGCCTGCCGTGGCGGTCAGGGTCGAAACGCCGCCATAGATTACCGTGCTGGGGTTGGCCGTGGCAGCGGCCACAGGCGCGGCATACACGGGCACGGTTTGGGTCTTGGTGCTGGTGCAATGGCCGTTGCCGCACGAAGTGGTCAGGGTGACCGTATAGTTACCCGCATTGGCATAGGTGTGCGTCACGCTTTGGCCCGAGCCGGTCTGCCCGTCGCCGAAGTTCCATTGGTAACTCTGTATTTGCTGCCCTGGCGGGTTGGTGGTGCTGGTGCTGGTGAATTGTGTCGGCGTGCCTCTGCACTCCGAGGTGTAGTTGAAGTTGGCCGTGGGTTGGGGTATGACTACCACTTCGGTGGTTGCGCTGTTGGTTGCGCTGCCTATGGAAATGGTGCAAGTGTAGGTGCCGGAGTGGGCCATCGTGCAGTTGTAGATGGTCGGGTTCTGTTGGGTCGATGAAAAACCGTTAGGGCCTGTCCAACTATAGGAAGCTCCAGCTTGTCCGTTGGCGGTCAGGTGGATGGTTTCGCCAACGCAATAAGGGCCGTCGTTTTCGACCATCGGGGGCAAAATGCCGCAGTCGGTCTCGCCAGGGCCGCTACCAGGGACTTTAGAGAAGGTGACAGTCGTAGAACCTGATGAATATCTCGTAATCACCAAAAGATAGTATTGCCCGACTTGCGAACTCGCAGGGATGGTACATTCCTGAACGCTGTTGTAAGGCGAGTCGCAGTCGATGATCTTGTCGGAAGTCAGTTGGCTTGTACATGGGCTAACAGGGTCTGTAAAAGGTCCCCAAGCGCAGAAGTCCAAGTCGTTGTTGTTGCTATTGGTTATTTGGATGGTGAATGTGCCTGCCACACCTATTTTCATATAGAACCAATAAGGAGGTCTGGCAATGTAGGGGGTCATGCAACCATAGTCTGGCCCTGATTCGCATGAGCCGCTAACGCTGGCATCAATATAGAAACTGACCACGTCCGTCGTGCAAAACGGATCTGCTGTGGCACAAGTTTGGTTTCCGTCCCTGTTGACTGGATTTTCAATGAGCATCTGTCTGAATAGCAATACAAAAAGGTCTTGGGGCAAATTCTCTTTCCATGCGGAGAAAGATGCGCCCTGCGTCTCCTTGTCAGCAGCCAAAAACGAATTGAATTCGGTGTCTGCATTGGCCATAAGATTGTCAAAGTAGGCTTGGAATTGGTTTTCAGGCATAGGCTGTGAGGTGGTAAGCAACACACTGCTGTTTTCCTCGTCGACCGTGTAGATGAGTTCGTCATCATTGGCTATCGAGGATAGCAAACAATAACGGAAATCGGGGTTTGTAATCGCGCTGAGTTCGATTTCGATGATGTTGTTCTTTACAGTTTGACCAAACTGTTGCAGCGGCATGACCAAGAGGAACGAGGCAATACCTAAGATTTTTGCTAATTTATTCATGTGACAGCGTTTTTAATTCATTGAATATCAATAGTTTTTATGGTGCTTTTCAGGTGGGTTTCACTTATGGAATCCCTATATTAACCGCCAAATATACACAAAATCTGAATACTTAAGGCTTTGAATGGAAATAAATGCGAAAAAAACATCAATGTACCGACTCCACCACAACCTTGCGGGTCACGGTGCCTTCCTTGGAAGTGGCGACAAAGAAATAGATGCCGCCCGCCGAAGGCTTCATCTGGTAATTGTGCGTGCTGCTGACTGAGCCGTTGAAGGTTTCAAACTCGTCGACAAGCACGCCGCGCATGTCATACACCTTTACGAAGATTCGTCCCGTCAGCGACTCGAAACGCAAGGCCATCTGCCCGTTGTTGGGATTGGGAATCACGTCGAATCCGAAGGCCTCCTCCTGTTCCTCCACGCCGTAGAACGAACTGATGAGCCAATACTTCTGCTCGATGCCTTCGTTGGGCGAGCAACGGTTGAAGGCGTGGGCTTTCAGCCAAATGGTGTCGTCAACGTGTTCGAGCACATACACTTTGCAACTCTGGCCTTTCAAGCCAAAAGGCTCAAGCGGCCATCCGGGAGCCTCGTCGCACGACCATGTGACGGTGTCCCAATTGCAGTTCGGGTTGGTGTCCCAAAGTTCGAAATCGTATGTGTTGATTTGGAATTCCGTTGACGGAACTACCCAGTGGGGCGCGGTGTTTGCCGGGTCCATTGGATAGATGGGCGTGGGTGCGGGCGTGTAGTTGAATTGCACGTGCATTGTGACAACGCTGTCGCAACCCATCTGGTTCTTGTAGGTTCTATGATAATCATTCGATAGGTTGTAAATCAGTCCTTCATGGTCGGTTGCTACGATTTCGTGACCTTGGGGATCCCAAAAGTATTCGTCGCAACTTTCCTCTATGGGAACGGTGAACTCGTAAGCATCGAGAGAGTTTACGGTGAGGTTGAGCCTCAAAAGGCTGTCGCAGCCATGTTGGGTCTGCAAGTGGTGGGTATAAACGCCCGAAGCGTTGAGTACTTGGCCGAAGAAGTTGTAGGTTTCGTCTGCGCAAATGGATTCATAGAGGTCTTGCACTTCCTTGGGGTAAACGGTCACGGTCACGTTGACAATTTGCGTGGCGATGCCGTCGCTGATGGTGCAAGAGAATTCGGTCTGCCCAAGGGGAGGTGTGGCAATGGGGTGCTGCACACTCGCATTGTTGAGCAGGTTGGCGGGTGTCCAATTGTAAGTATAGTTGCCCGTGCCGTTGATGGGGTAGGCGTGAAGGGTGGTCGTGCCGTCCTCGCAGATTTCGCCGGGTTCGGCGATGGCCGTTGCCGTCATGTCGGAGCCTTCCATGTTCACCACTATTTGTTGGGTGCTGGTGCAGCCCCCGTCAACACTTGTTACGGTGACGGTGTACACTTGCGACGAGGTGAGGGGTACGGTTTGGGTGGTTTGGCTGTTGGGGTTGGTCACCATGTTGGCGGGTTCCCAATGGTAGGTGTAGTTCCCTGCGGGTGTCGCATTGGCGGTGAGGGTTGCGGTGCCGCCGAAGATGACTTGGGTGGGGTTAGACGTTACGGTGATGGTCGGGATGGTATAGACGGTCACTGTCAGAGTGATTTCATCTACGCACCGGCGACCTGTTTGTACGGTATGAGTCACATTGTAGGTGCCCGGAGCGGCGTAAGTGTGTGTCGGGTTTTGGGTGTCGTCGGTGGTGCCGTCGCCAAAATCCCATTCATAACTTGTGATTTCATGCCCCAAGGGGTTGGTGGTGGCTGTGCTGGTGAATTGGGTGGGCGTGCCTTCGCAAACGGCGGTGAATTCGAAATCGGCGACAGGCATGGCATAGATGACGACCTCGGTCGAGCCGGTGGTGGTTTGTCCATCAACGGTTGTCACACAGGTATAAGTGCCAGCCATTTCCATAGTGCAGTTCGGTAAGGTGGGGCTTTGCGAAGTGGAGGTGAAATTGTTCGGGCCGGTCCAACTGTAAGTGGCGCCAGTTTGCGTGGTGACGGAGAGATGAATGGTTTCGCCGACGCAATAAGGGCCGTCGTTGGTGGCAATGCCGGGCAGGATGCCGCAGTCGGTGGTGCCAGGGCCTGAGCCTTCGGTCTTGGTGAACGAAATGACACAAGGCTCACGCGAATAGTTGGTAATCATCAGGATGTAATATTCTCCTGTTTCGGGGGTGTGCTCAGTGATGGTGCCGTGGCTCTGGTTATGCACATGCTGCCCTTCGGAATAGCCCAGAAAGATGTCTTCGGAATAGGAAGACGAATAGTTGCAGTCGATGATTTTGTCTGTCGTCAGTTGGGCAACGCAAGGGTCGGTTGGATGCTCGAAAGGTCCCCACATGCAGAAGTCGATGTCCCTTTCTACGTTGGACCACGGGTCGTGGCCTTCCATGTGGATAATGAACTGTCCGCCCGTGTTGATTCTCATGTGATACCACGAGGGATTGTAGGATGAGCCAATGCAACCGTCGTCGAAAACGCCGGGTGCCTCAAGTTGGTCGGCGGTTTGGCTGGTGTTGGCCGCGTTGAAGGTGATGACGTCTGAAGTGCAGAAAGGGTCGGAATCAACGCAATGGTTGTTTTCGGTCATGGCACGGTTGAGTGCCAGATTCATGGTGATTGAGGTGAAAAACATGGCCGGAACGCGCTCTTTCCATTGGGGAACGAGCCTGTCGAGGTCCACTTTGTCAATCATGCGGAAGTTGGTGGCGGCATTGTTGTAGAACGACTCGAAAGCCTCAAAGAAATTGCCGTCGAAGTGGTCTTCGCTGGGATTGACGATGAATTGTCCGTACTCGTCCTCCGCAAGCAGCGAGAACCTGTCGTCAAGCCCGATGTTGTAAAGCAGATACAAACGGAGGTCGGGATTGCCGATTTCAAAAAAGTTGAGCATGATGCCCTCGTCGGCATATTGCCTGTAGGGTTGTTGGGCAAACTGCCGCAAGGGAGTGAGCGAAAGCAGTGCGACGATGGCCAGAGCCTTGAAGATACGATTCATAGTTGTTGTTTTATGAGGTGATACACATTGAAACTGCAAATTTAGACAAAAACTTGTAATCGAGCGTTTTTTGTGCAAAAAATCCTGATTTCTGATTACATTTTGATGATTTTCCGGCTCCAGCGTTGGCTGTTTTGTTCCACAATGATAAGGTATGTCCCCGCTGGCAATTCATTGAACGAGAGTGTGTTGCTGTTGTAATCCATCAGCACGAGCCGTCCCTTGGTGTCGTACACCTTCACGCTGAAGTTGCCTTCTTGCTCCAGTTCAAGGGTGATTTGGTCGGTGGTGGGGTTGGGGTGGAGGGTCAGGGGGTGGTCGGTTTGCTCGGTCAGTTCGTCAAGGTGGGGCGGCAGCACCACATAGTCAATCCAAGCGCAGTCGGAGCCGCCGTCCACGGAGTAGTCTTTGGTGTAGGCCCATTTGTAGATGTGCTGCCCAGGTGTGGTCGGGAAAGTTAGGTTGGCCCACCAAAGTTCACCCGACCATCGGACTTTTTCCTCGCCGTCTATGTAGAAGTAGAGGAAGTCAAAGTTGTCTTCCGACGACACCCTTACATAGAAACTGATGTCGCCCGCGTCGGTCGAGTTGAACCGCAGGGTGAGCTGCGAGGTTTCGTTGTGGTCTATATCGCCCGACTTGGCGCAGTGGTTGCCGTCGAATGACATGGAACTGGTGACGATGGTCCAAGGGTGGATGGGGTCGTTTGTCCAGTATTCTGACTCGAATTCGCCAGTTTCAAAACTGTCAAGCACATAGCCGACGGGACAAAGGATGTCTTGCGTGAAGTGGATGCCGTTGACGATGGATTGCAACATAAGGTCAATGAACGACACCTCGCCCGCGATGAACTCCACGAAAACATCAAAGGAGATTTCGATGGATTCGTCAATTTCCAAGTCGTCAAGTTGGATTTCGGGCGTGATGACGCGGATATGGTTCTCGTTGTTGGTCAAGGAAATGCACGGACTTTCGGCGCGATAGTGGCCATTGTTTTCTACACTGAAGGAGAGTGTGAGAAATTCGCCCGGGTCGAGAAGCCCGTTGTTGTTGCCTTGCGCATCGTCGATGTTGGTTAGTTCAATGCGGATGTTGGGTGCAAGCACATCGATGTCGAATTGTTGTGCGTAGGTTTCGTCGCCAAATTGGGTGGTGAGAGTGAAGGGGATGAGTGCCCTGTCGTGGATGTCGTCGCCGAGCTCGATTTGGAAGGCGTTCACAATGAATTGGCTCTCATTGGATGGCAAGGCCTCAAACGAGGTTTGGCCTTGCGTGATGGTCAGTTGCTCGGAGGCCGAGGTCATGCTTACCGAACCGCCGTCGCAATTTTCCAGCCCCACATTGGTCACATTGATGTCGACGGTGGCGGGCTGGTTGTAATGCAGCGTGAGTCCGCCTCCATTCAAGGCGATGCTATCAACTACGACGAAAGGCCTGTCGCAATCCTCAAGAGTGATGTCTTCTTCCAAACGAAGGAGGTTTTCGCCCGTGATGGTGAGGTGGATAGGCCCTGTGGGGACTGACTCCATGATGGTCATGGTTTGTTCTTCACCCGTGCCTGTGGCGGTAGCCAAGATGTGCCATTGCCTATTGATTTTGGCGGACAGCGTGATTTGCGACCCTTCGGGGGCGGTGATGTGGAATGGCATAAAGCATTGGATTCTTTCGTCGTGCGTGGTGTTGATGGGTTGCGGAATGTCGGTGAAAACGCGAATGAAGGCATCGCAGAAGGTGTGGTAAGTGTTGTAGATGGTGGTACGCATGTTTTGGTCGGTACCAGGGAAGACTTGGGTTTCAAGGAAATATTTCCCTGACACACAGCCGAAAGCGGGCAGCCAATTGCCAGCATGGGAGGCATAGGGGCCGTAGTCGGGGAGGAAGGTAGGCTCGAAGAGGTCCCAAACGCCCCAAAGGAAGATGTCGTTGGCGAAGGAATAGGTTTGTCCCACTGGCCCGATGGCACCCACAATGCCCGCGTTTTGCCCGTCGCGGGTCATGCGCAGGAGTTCCTCGATGAAACTGACGGTCGAAATGTCGTACATACCTGTCCGGCAGTTGACGGAAATGAGGAAAGTCAACTTGTTCACGTTGTTGATGGCGTCGAAGTCGGTGGTGTAGATTTCGGGTTGGTACCATTTGGTGTTCCAGCCGTGGTCGCGGTGTTGGATGAGGTAGGCACCGTTGTTGATGGCATTGATGACTTGTTCGGCGGTGCCGCCCGTCCAGCCCCCAAGTTCGGTGGGTGAGGCGGGGATGTAGCCCAAGCCTTCTGGCCCGAAGTAGTTGACCAACGTGGAAGTGCCCGGAGCCGCCGACCATACTTCGCCGATGCCGCCGGAGAAGACTTCGTTGATGCGTACGGGCGTTTTGCCGTGTTGGCTCAGGAAGCCGCTGATGGTCGCTATGGTGAGTTGGAACCACATGATGTCTTGCCAGCCTGCCGCCGTCAGAGGATGGGCGTAATAATAAAGGTCGCTGACAGGGTTGGTGTATTCGTATTCCTTGATTTTCCCGATGAGTACGGGCAGTTCCTCCTCGTTTTGGGCGAGGATGCGCGAGAAGCAGATGTCGGGCAGGAAGTCGTCATTCACGTCGGCGTAGGGGTTGTCGGAGGTGATGAAATTGTCACTCGGATGCAGTGTCGTGCATCCGGGCACGTGTTGCTGAAGATCGTTGCTGCTCTCGCCGATGATGCAAACAGCTACCGGAGGGATGTCCCAATTGGCGTAAGCATCCCTGATCCATTTCTTTATTACGGTTTGGCCCATTTGCCCGGTGGGGTTGTCGATTTCCGTAACCCGCATGGTTTTGGCGTAGATGCCTTGCTTGGTGCGGTATTCGGCGAGTTCCTTCCCGGCGTTGTAGAAAGCGTCGTTGTCGGGGGTGATGATGAGGTATTCGCAGCCTGTGGCTCGGCTCTGCCGCCATTGCTGCATTCGTGCGTCGTAGTCGATAGGCTTGAGGCAATCGTAGTTGAGGAGGTTGTTTTTAAGTATGGGGTCCCAATAGCGCGAGCGGAGGCGGTCGTCGCCGAAGTGCCCGTTGCTGCCCTCAAAATGGATGTCGATGTCGATTTGGCGGTGTATGGCAACCTCTTTCGTCACGGGATTGAACTGCATGGGACAAACGCCGATATGAATGGCATCAACGCCGCGAAGCGACTGAGGTTCAGTGTATTGCACGACCTCCAAAGGGAAAGGCGCGTTGGTGGAATAAATTTTCGGGTCCTTGAAGAAAGGTCTTTCGGGTTCGTTTTCGCATTGGCTCCCTGAGGAGGGCGCAATGTTGATGCCTGAGAGGGTTTCGTTGCGCGTCGTCCTGACTGCAACAGTGGCTTTTGCGCCTTGCGGAATGGCCACAAAGCGGCTGAATGTGGGCAAGCTGGGCTGGCCGTATTCGTTGGGTGCCACGATGCCTTTGGCTGCAATGGTGTGCATCAATTCGCCTTCATGCACAACGGAGTCGATGGCGAAGTCGCCCAACTCGAAACGTATGCTAATGTGTTGACTGTCGGAGGCAGTGATGGTGAAGGTTTGCCCGATGGAAAGCAGGGGGCTGGCCATCAGCAACAGAAGAGCAAGTGCATAATGCTTCATAATTGGATGTTTTTTGAATAAATACAAAAAGAAAGCCGTAAAAGTACGACTTTCTTTTGATATGCAAGATAAAAATCTGAAAATTGTGCTTATTCCTTCACCACCTTATCCGAAAACACCTTGCCGTCCTCCAACATGACGCGCATCGTGTAAGTGCCTGCGGGCAGACCTTGCAGATTGAGGCTTTCGAGGCCATTGTTCTGGGTGCGCACCATGCGGCCTTGCAGGTCGTAGAGTTCGATTTGCTTGGGCTGAATATCGGGCGAGTATTGAAGGTAGAGTTCGTTCTGCGTGGGGTTAGGGTAGAACATATAGGGGCGGACAGTGATGCCTTGCTCTTCTATTACGTAATAGTCATTGTTGATGAAAAGGGCGAAAACTTTGGTTTGGTGCGCATTATAACCTACAAGCCCCAATCCTCCATCACTCAACACTTTCATGCGACGCATACAATCATATGAATAGAGATTCAAATAATAACTCTGCCAAAGAATATTCAAATCTGAATCCAAAAGAACCACTGAGAATCTGTTCATTCCAGAAATATCACCATAGGCCAAATAGATGCAGCCTTCATTTGTACGTTTCATATCCACAACATACGGAGAGGCTGCAACAGCACCACTTGACGTGATATGAAAAGGAAAGTAAACAGTCTTTATATCAGTATGCTTTTCTTTGTCGCGCTTTGTAATCTGAACGCCTCTTTCATCATATACAACTTGACCTTTTTCATAAGATGAGGCAAGAAGGTAGGTTGTATCGTCAAGACTTTCCACTTTGTTTTCCGCATTATGCAACCATGTATAGGGGTAATGTGACAAATCGTCCAATGCTATCGTTTCTTTGAGTTGAAGCAGCGAGTCCAGCACATAAAATGAGCATTGGGCTGGAGATGGCTTATAACCGGTAAACACAAATTCTCTTGGCGAATCGTTCCAAACTTTGAGGCCACGCACTTCCCAATAGGGGCAAACGGAATCGGGATACACCATCCTGTCCAACAATTCTCCCCCAAAATCAAAGCGTTGGAATGTGCGTGAACCATGACCGTCGCCACTCAGCATTATGAAACTGTTTTCCTCAATCAGAAAATGGTCTGCTCCTCCATTAACAGTGTCGACAAGCGGAGCGCTAATTTCATTATCAAGAGCGAGGTTGTCATTAAAATGCCTGATTTTCATAAAATTGCTTTCTGTCAGAGAATCATACACTTGATTGATGAAAAGATAGCCGTCGTTTGAGGGATGCGGCTCCAACATGAAGAAATTCGTGTAACTGTCTGGCAAAAACACCGAATCCATGATAGTAGCGTCTTCACGGTTGAGTTTGAGGAAGCAGTAGCCGTAATCGTCAGTATAAAGTCCTGACGCATCGGCATTGAGCAGCCTCGTACAGGTCAAAATGTTACCGTCATTCATCTCGGCAAAATCTTCCATCCATTGGAAATACCAGCCGAAACTGTGGTTTTCTAAAGCGGCAAAACTCTGGGCTTGAGCAGAGCTTGTGACCAGCAGCATGGCGAAAAACAATACTTTCTTTTTCATGATTTTATGATTTTAAGGGTTGAACATAACGCGGCAAAAATACAAATTAAATCGTTTCAAACAAATATTTTCTGCTTTATTTTTAATTTTTCCCAAAATATTTGGTACTGGTCTGTAGAAACATGGAAGGCAAAGGCTGAAACCTCCAGCCTCCTATCTTGCCATCCCTACGAGGTTCTTATTCCTTCACCACCTTATCTGAAAACACCTTGCCGCCTTCCAACATGACGCGCATCGTATAAGTGCCTGCGGGCAAGCCAGCCATATTGAGGCTTTCCAAACTCTTGCTTTGCGAGCGCACCAAGCGGCCTTGCAGGTCATAGAGTTCGATTTGCTTGGGCTGCACGTCGGGCGAGTATTGCAGGTGGAGTTCGGTTTGAGTTGGGCTGGGGTAGAAAGAGTAAGGGCGGATGATTACGCCTTGTTCCTCCAAAGCATCATAGTCGTCGTTGACGATGAAATAGAACGTTTCAGTGTGGTCCAAAGAACCGGTTCCAATAGTGTTTATACCCATGACGGCCACGCTGTTGTCCTCCAGCACAATCATTCTGCCATAGTCCCTTCCATATTCCCTCTCAAGGCAATGACGCTGCCAAATTACGTTCAGGTCGTTGTCCATTTTTACCACCGACACTTGGCTCAACTTGTTTTGTCTGTGCGTGAAATAGGCAAAATAGATATTGCCGTCTTTGCTCTTCTCCAAATCTATGGGGCGTGCACCATATACTACATATTGTATGTAAGGTTCTGAAATGAATTTCCTACTGGCCAACAGGTTGAAACTATTGTCATATTTCATTACAATCACACCATCGTCTTCTATTTGCGGCACAAGAGAATAAGGTCTCGTATAAGATCTTGCCACAAAGAAATCACCTTCATCCATGCCCAATAGCCTTGTGGCTGAAGCATCAATTTTGTAATCCACATAATCAGGTGAAAAATCGCTGTGCCTAGGTAGGGTGTAACTTTCTACCACATTAAACAAGGAATCCAACAAATAACAGTTGACAAAATCAAGCATTTGGGAAGTGTTGTAATAATCGCCCCAATAAAAATATCTCAAAGGCGACTCGCTGAAAACGATTGGACCTACATCGGCTCCCGGATCAATTTTCATCGAACTGATGACGGCTTGGTGTTTGATGGTTCCGTCAAGATCTACACGGATGAAACTACGTTCTGGGGAATAATAGTCGTAATAAGATAATACGATGTCGCCGTCAGGGTCAAGCAACAGGCCGGGCTCGCCGCTGTTGCCCTCGAAATCAGCGATATGGACAATGACTTCTGATGTGTCGAAACATAATTGGTCATCAAAACAACGAATCCTCAAATAGCAATTCCCGTTGTTGAAATCGCTGGTGAACTCGGCTAGGATGTTGCCTTTGCCTTGAGGGTCTTTTGCGGTAAGTTGCCACGGAAGGTGTTCGTTGTCAGCCATGAAAAGAGTATCGGAAATCTCAAACTCGGGTTCTCGGTTCACTTTGTGCAGCACATATCCTAATGGCATGAGAGGCGGCATATCGGCCATCAAAACACCGCCGAGGATGTTGCCGTGCGACAATTCCATGAAAGTTGACGATTGGGAGAAGTGGTTTCCAAGGTTATGGTGCGGGATGGATTGAACGGTTTGGGCTTTCGCTAAACCAGTCGCCATGAGTGCGACGAAAAAGAGAATGAGTTTTTTCATAATGCGAAATTATTAGAGTTATCGTCGCAAAAGTATACAAAAATACCGCGAGTTTTTCAAGGCTTGGGCAAAAGTACAGGTTTTTGTCACCTTGAAAAACATCAAATCATTGTACAGCAATGGTTTGCAAATCCAAAAAGTACCGATTTTTCTTACACGAAAAGGATGGAAACGAGGTCGGAATCCATCTTTTTGCGGATGTTGGTGCGGTATTTTGCCACCGTATTCACGCTCAAATCCAAGAGTTCGGCTTCCTCCTTCACTCGGAATCCGAGGAAGGAAAGCACGATGATGTTGCGCTCGGTTTCGGTAAGGTCGGGATGGTTGGCTTGCAGTTTTTCCATGCCTTGCGGATAGGCAGCGGCAAACTCGGCAAGGATGCGCTCCAAACAATCATCTTGTTCTATTCTGTAAATTGCTATCACGCGCTGCCGAAGGGCCTGCTGCGCCTGTTGCGCCTGCTGCGAGGCCGCCACAAATTCCAATTGAAGTTTGCGATAGGCCTCCTCGTGCTTTAATGCCTCGATTTCCTTATTCTTGCGGTAGCGGAACGCCAACCAAAGGACAAGAAGCAGTGCCGCCAGCAAAAAGGCAAGCATGAAATACAACCGATATTGCTTGGCCTGATGTTTCGTTTGCAACTGCAACATTTCCAGTTTCTTCTCATACTCGTTTTTCACTTGCTCGACGGCTTTTGGCTGTTCTTCAATGACTTGCTGCATCCCAACATAGCGGTCGGCATATTCCAAGGTTTTCTCCATGTGACCCAAGGCTTTGTGCGATTTGTAAAGACGGAAAAACAACCCGGCATTTTCCACATTCGGGACGATTTCGAATCGCATGACATTCAGGAAATCAATTTGTTTTTCAGCGTAATAGGCACAGGAATCGTATTGTCCAAGTTGAAAGAAGCATCGATTCAGTTCGGAATAAAGCCCATCCTTGAAACGGAACATCGGCCCTTCATAAAGTGCCAAGCCCTGACGACATTCATCAACGGCGTTCCACAAAAGTTGCCGTCCTTCTTCTTCGTTTTCATAATTTTGATAATCAAAACGATACCTATAATACATCGACTTGGAGAGATGGTGATAGGCGATTCACTCTGCGTTATCTGATTTTTGTGCCGCTTGCAAGCCTCTTTCAAAATAGAACAGGCAACTGTCGTATTCCTTTAGGGCCAAAAACGCATTGCCCAACATGTAAGCCGTCTGGAAATGCATGGTTGGATTCTCAACCGATGCGTAATACCGTTCAGCCGCTCTCAGATGGGAAAGGCTTTCCTCTTTGTAGTCGTTGTCTAAATAGCACATTCCCAATTTCATACGAAGAAAATACTTTTTTACATCTATTATTTCCTGTTCCGTCATCGGCTTGCGGGCAAAACGGATGAACCGCTCGTCGACATGGCGGCACTGCTCAATACTCTGAAAGGCTTTTTGCAGCCATTCCAACTTGATTTGCTCGCCCTTGCCCTCCTTGAAAGCGAGGCGCGAAAGATACTCGTAAGTTTCTGCCTCGAAATACTTGTCTTTTCCTCCAACAAAATAATTCTCAGCCACTTGCATCAATGAATCGGTTTCGTCATCGTATAGGAAAAGCAGGTCGCGCACTGCAACCTTCAGCAGGCAATAATGAGCAAGTTCCTTTTTTGATAGTGCGTTAATATTCAATGTGTCAAGGATTTGCATTGCACTATCAGGCTTTGAAGGGAAATGGAATGTCAGTTGATACAAAATGTCTTCCTGCGGTGTGGGTGCCGTGGATTGTTTGGTGCAGGCTGCAAAGGCCAGCAGCATAACTATTCCTGTCAATATCAGATGCCGTTTCATGTTGGCAAAAGTACGAAAAAAACGGGAATACTCCATAAAACGCAAAAAAAGAGCCACCTCAAGGCAACTCTTTTTGTCTATACCAGTCCCGTAGGGACGGCACATCAGTAAGCAGGTGACGTGAGTCCCTGCATCAGACCACTCCCGTAAATCCCATGAACGCCATAGCCAAAATGCCGGCGATAATCAGGGCGATAGGGGTGCCTTTCATGCCCTTGGGGGCTTCCATCAGATCAACATGCTCGCGGATGCCCGCAAACAGCACCAAGGCCAAGGCAAAGCCCAAGGCAATGCCGACGGCATACACCACCGACTCGCCAAGGCTCAGCATGTGGGCCACGCCACCATAGTTGAACTCCTTCGTGACCACGGTCAGCGAAACGCCGAGGACGGCGCAGTTGGTCGTAATCAGCGGCAAAAACACGCCCAAGGCGGTGTAGAGCGACGGACTGATTTTCTTCAAGATGATCTCCACCATCTGCACTAAGGCGGCGATGATGAGGATGAAGGCAATGGTCTGCAAGAACTTGTCCAAGCCCAACGGAATCAGGATGTACTGGTTCACAAGCCATGTGACGAGGGTGGCCAAGGTCAGCACGAAGATGACGGCGGCACCCATGCCCAAGGCCGTTGAGGTCTTCTTGGAAGTGCCAAGGAAGGGGCAAATGCCAAGGAATTGGCTGAAAATCACATTGTTGACCAAGATGGTCGAAAGTATGATGATAAGGTATTTCATGGCTTAATGACTTTCTTTTCTGAATTGGTTGACGATAGCGATAAGGAATCCGAGGCAGATGAACGCACCCGGAGGCAGGATGAAGAGCAGGATGTTGGCCGTTTCGGGCAGGATGCGGAAACCGAACATGGAGCCGCTTCCAAGGAGTTCGCGGATGCAGCCCAAAATGGTCAGGGCGAAGGTGAAGCCCAAGCCCATGCCTGCACCGTCGAGAATGGACGGGAAAACTGGGTTTTTCGAGGCGAAGGCCTCAGCACGACCTAAAACGATGCAGTTCACCACGATAAGCGGGATGAACAGGCCGAGGGTTTCGTAGATGTCGGGCACGTAGGCTTGCATGACGAGTTGCACGATGGTCACAAACGAGGCTATGACCACGATGAAGCAGGGGATACGAACCTTGTCGGGGATGAAGCCCTTCAGCAGCGAAATCACCAAGTTCGACATGATGAGGACGAAGGTGGTGGCCAGGCCCATCGACATGCCGTTGATGGCGCTGGTGGTGGTGGCCAAGGTCGGGCAGCAGCCCAACAGCAGCACCAAAATCGGGTTCTCCTTGACGAGGCCTTTGGTAAAGGTTTGCAGATTGTTACTCATTGTTGTCCTCCTTTCATGAATTTTGACTTGTTCGCTTCAAAACTATCGCAGGCCATTTTCACGGCACCCGTGAAGGCACGCGAACTGATGGTGGCCGCAGTGATGGCATCCACATCGCCGCCGTCTTTCTTAACGCTCAGGCGGAAGGATGCGGGATTCTTGCCGTTGAATTGGTCCTTGAATTTCGGGTTCACCATGTTGGCGCCCAAACCGGGAGTTTCGCTTTGCGAAAGCACCGAAACGGCGTTGATAGTACCGTCGACGAGCAGGCCGACCATGAGTTCGATGCGACCGCTAAAACCGGCGTTGGAGTAGGTCTTCACAGCAGCGCCGAGCAGGTTGCCTTGCGCATCGTATGCCAAATTGTAGGTCAAATCGTCGACGACGGTTTCCTCAATGCGGTCGATGGGCGTGTCGGTCTTCAAAACCGCTTCGATGGCCGCTTGGTTTTTCTTCAGATCAACTTCGGCGATGGTGTCTTTGGTCATGCCATAGACGAGGCCGAGCAAGCCGCCCGAAACCGCCGTGATGACGAGCAGGGCGACGACCATATTAATTAAGGTGGATGGTTTCTTTGCCATGGCGTTTACTTTTTAGAGGGTTTGACGACACCGAAAACATACGGCTTGAAGGCCTTGTTGATGAGCGGCGTGAAGGCGTTCATGATGAGGATGGCGAACGAAACGCCTTCGGGATAGGCACCCCAAAGACGAATCACCACCGTTATCAAGCCCACGCCGACACCAAACAGGATTTTGCCTCGAATGGTCATGGGGGTGGTCACCATGTCGGTCGCCATGAAGAAGGCACCGAGGATGAGGCCGCCATACACGATATGGTACCACGGCGCGATGAAGTTGGCCGGATTGACGAGATGGCAAATTCCCGTGAAGATGAACACCGTGAGCAGAATGGTCAAAGGTGTCACGAATTCGATGACGCGGCGGGCTAAAAGGTAAATCGCACCAAGCAGCAGGGCGATGGCGCAAACCTCGCCAAAGGCACCACCACGGTTGCCGAGAACCATGTCAAGGAACTGCATGTCGCCTGTCTCGGCCAGCGAACCCACGCCGGATTCCTTCAGTATGCCGAGCGGGGTGGGACCCGTGACGGCATCGGCGAAGAATCCTTTCTCGAAGATGGGCTGGGCTTGCGGCCAAGTGGTCATGGCGGTCGGGAACGACACGAGCATGAACACACGGCCTACCAAGGCGGGATTGAAGGGGTTTTTGCCCAAGCCGCCGAAGGCCATCTTGCCCACGCCGATGGCGACGATACTGCCCACGATGGCCATCCAAATGGGAAGGTTGGCGGGCACGTTGAAGGCAAGGAGCAGACCCGTCAGCGCGGCTGAGCCGTCATTGATGGTCAAAGGCCCCTTGATGAGGAATTTCTGGATGAGCCATTCGGTCAGCATGCAGGCGGCTATCGAAACGATGGTCAGCCTGAGCGCATACCAGCCGAAATAGTACAAAGCCACAAGCAAGGCGGGAACCAACGCGAGAATCACGCGATACATGATTTTCTGCGTGTTTTCCGTCGAGTGTACATGCGGCGAACCTGATATTGTGTATTTGTTCATAATTTCAAATTTAAGATTTAAAATTTAAAATTCATTTTTGGTTTCTTGCACGGATGATGGCACCAGTCTTGGCCTTGCCGTAGCGAATGTAGTCGAGCAGCGGGATGTTGGCAGGACAGGTGAACTCGCATGAGCCACATTCGATGCAGTCCATGATGTGGTTGGTTTCCGTCTCGTCGAAATTGTTCTGCTTGGCCAACTTGTGGAGCAGGAACGGCTGCAAGCCCATCGGGCAGGCCATCGCGCAACGACCGCAACGGATGCAGTTGGTCTGGCGACGGTCTTGGGCCTCGTTCAAGGTCATCAGGAGGATGCCCGAGGTGCCTTTGATGCACGGGAAGTTGGTGACCGACACCGACTTGCCCATCATCGGGCCGCCGTTGATGACATCGGTGATGCCTTCGGGCAGACCGCCAGCGGCCTCAATAAGGAGGTCGGCGGGCGTGCCGAAACGCACACGGAAGTTGCCTGGCTTCTTGACCGACTTGCCCGTCACGGTGACGATGCGTTCAATCAAAGGCTTGTTCTTTTGGACGGCCTCGTAAATGGCGTAAGTCGATGCCACATTGACCACGACGCAACCCGTCTCGATGGGCAGTTTGCCCGACGGCACTTCGCGACCCGTTACGGCCTTAATCAATTGCTTTTCACCGCCTTGCGGATATTTGGTCTTCAAAGGCTGCACCTCGATGCCTTTGTAAAGGTCGCGATGCTCGTTGATGGTCTTGTCGAGCAACTCGATGGCTTCCATCTTGTTTTCCTCGATGCCGATGATGCCCTTGTCGGTATTGACGGCCTTCATCAGGATTTTCACGCCGACGAGGAATTCTTGCGTTTTCTCCAAAAGCAGACGGAAGTCGCAGGTGAGGTAAGGCTCACATTCGGCGGCATTAATAATAATGTATTCGGCTTTTTTGCCTTCGGGAACCATCAGCTTGACGTGAGTGGGGAAGGTGGCGCCGCCCATGCCGACGATGCCACATTCTTTCACCTTGTCGATGATTTGCTTGGAATCCAATTTGATGTCGGTAATCAGTTCATCGGTGTCGATGTAGCCCTCGATCCATTCGTCTTGGTCTTCGCGGTCGATGAAGACGGCGGGTTTATAATAACCCGTGTGGTCCATCACGACATCAACTTTGGCAACAGTGCCCGTGGCGGGCGAGTGGACGTTGGCCGAGACGAATCCTTTGGCCGTGCCGATGAGTTGTCCCGTCAAAACGCGGTCGCCTTTCTTGACGATGCATTCAGCCGGTGCGCCGAGGCATTGTCCGAGCGGAACGATGATTTGCTTGGGCATCGGGAAGTCTTGTATGGGAAGGTGAGCCGAGAGTTTGTTCTCTTCGGGATGCACGCCGCCTTTTTGGAAAGTCTTTATCGGGTTCATGCTTTGACGGTGTTTTCGGGTTTGACTTCAGTTTTGGCCTCCACGGGTTCTGGTTTCGGCTGTGGCTTCACGACGGGTTCTGCGCCTTGCAGGGCAGGAGCCTCCGGCTTTGGAGCGGGGAAGTTGATGGCGTGGATGCTGCCGCGTGGGCAAACCTTTACGCACTTGCCGCAGGCCTTGCACTTGGCCGG
This sequence comes from uncultured Bacteroidia bacterium, assembly GCA_902780055.1. Classification (GTDB taxonomy): domain Bacteria; phylum Bacteroidota; class Bacteroidia; order Bacteroidales; family F082; genus Limimorpha. The sequence goes on from CACZDU010000004.1 coordinate 58,167, forward strand.
GTCGATGTAGGCTAAGTTGCCGCGCATCTCGATAGCCTCAAACGGGCACTCTTTCAGGCACTTCTGGCAGCCGATGCAGCCCACCGAGCAGTTTTTCATGACCAACGCGCCCTTGTCGGTATTGACGCAGCACACAAACACGCGGCGGTCTTTCTTGCCGCGCGGGCGCACTTCGATGATGCCACGCGGGCAGTTCTTGGCGCACACGCCGCAGCCCACGCACTTGTCGGGGTCGACGACGGGCAGGCCCGTTTCCTTGTCGATGTGGATTGCGTCGAAGTTGCACTTCTTCACGCAGTCGCCGAGGCCGAGGCAGCCTTTGGAGCAGCCACCTTCGCCCGCGTAGAGCGTGTTGGCGAAAGCGCAGATGTCGGCACCTTCGTAGTGCACCTTGGAGGGTGAGTTCTGGCAACTGCCGTTGCAGCGCACCACCGCAATCTTCGGCTCGAAGGCGGCGGCGGTCAGTCCGAGGACGGCGGCCACCTTGCCCATGTCGGTGCCGGGGCAGGCCAGTCCGTCGATGTTGCCTTTTTCGGCGGCTTGCTTCACGCAGGCCTCGGCCAAAGCACGACAGCCCGCGAAGCCGCAGCCGCCGCAGTTGGCGCCGGGCAAACAAGCCTCCGCTTCGTCAATCAGCGGGTTCTCCTCGACCTTGAACTTCTGTGCCACGAAGTACAGAACCACGGCAAGCACACCGCCCAAGATTCCGAGAACCGCAAGGGAAATGAATAAGGTATTACTCATTAGAATAAAATTTTGAGTTTGTTTTCGATTTTAAAGAACCTGCAAAATTACGGAATCTCCTTTTTTTGGCAAAGGAAAAATTCGGATTTTTTGAAAGAGAGGGTTTCAATTGGACTATAGCCAGTCGAAATTGTCTGAAATCAACAATTCTTCTTTGGTGACCAAATGGGTGGTTTGCATGGGGATGGTTTGATAAGGCAATCCGAAGGAATCAGCAAGACTTCTGATTTCTTCAGTATCATCATAAGTCAACAAGAAATGTCCTTTTATTTGACTTGCCAATTCGAAAATGTGTTGATGATCTACGTCATAGTGGTTGTAAAGTCTTTTGCCTGCCACTGTATAGGGAGGGTCGATGAAAAAGAAAGCATTTACATCGTCCTTTTTCTGTTCCATAATTCCAAAAGCATCACCGTGGACGAATGTAATTTTGTCGCGGAGGCGGTTTGCTTCAATAATGCGCCTGATTAGTGTCGTTGGATACCATCGGGAAGAAAGCCCTTTTCCGCCTTCGCCTGTTTTTATCATCCCAGAGCCTTTGGCAAGTATGCCTCCGTGATTGGTCCTATTGCGTACAATGGTTGAGAACCCTCTTTCCTTGATACCCAATGAGGCCATAATACAAGATTCGTTGATGCTTTCGGCGGTCACCACGAAGTTGCCAATCCTATCGATGAGCCATGGGAAATCCTTGTCGGAGAGCATGGTTTGCCAAGCGGCGGCCATGTCGTCGTCAATCTCCACCATTGTGGCGTGATTGAAATAATGTTCGGCGACGGCAGTCAACGAGATGATTCCTCCGCCCGCAAAAGGCTCAATCAATTCGGAGTCTTCTGTCGCTTGTTTGAACCATTTCCTTGCAGTAGGCACAAGCCAAGTTTTCCCTCCCGGATAGCGGAACGGACTTCTTTGTGGAACCGAGGCCACATTGATTACACGATTCCTCGTGCGGACAGGTGCAAAAGTTTCCTCATCGAAAAGGCTCAATTGTGACAGCTCATCTCTCATAACAGTTCAAAGACAGAATGTGTTTCGGGTGCATTGGTGATTCGCTCGTCTAATTTTCCCTGCAATACGGTCACGAAGTCTGTTACATTGCCGGGCTTGGTGTAAATGACCTTTTGTAGGGCAGATTGGAATTCCGTGTAGATGGTGTCTGCCAAAACGAGGTGGTATTGGTTGTCGGTTTTGTCTAATTTCAAATCGTACAAAAACCAAGCGATGTCTGCTTTATCTTTGGTAGTGGTTGGAAGTGCAGGCAAGGTTTCAAAAAACGACTTTTGGATGACAACGCATTGTTTCTTTTCCCAAGCCTTGAAAATGCCGCCTTTGTATAGCATTTGGGGAATCAGCCTTTTGCGTGAAGAGGAAAGATAGTCAGGATGCGGATAGTTGCGGCCTTCCCAATGGAAGTCTATACTTGGTTGTTGTATGAAACTTTGGAACGGATTGCGCAGATTGCCGCTGATATAAACGCCTTGCACCTCAATGGAAGCAAAGTCGGTGATGTGTCCGGATTCATCGTACTTGACAATCACATAATCAATGTTGCCAGCCGATTGTCCCTCGGCATCTACGAGTTTGATTTCAGGCAACGAAGTCCATCTTGTGCCTTTCGGCCAAACAAACTCCGCAGCGTTTCTCAATATCATCCAATCCTCTCGGAATCGAGTGGGGCAGGTGATGACTTGATTGTAGCCATGATTGATGCTACAAACGCCAAGCGGGTTTTCTGCTTTGTCTTTGGTACAGTTGGGGAAACGGTTATTGAAGGGACAGAGACGGTTTTCTCGATAATGAGCCGCCCTTTCTGAATCGTTAAAAACAGGGAAGCCGAATATTTCTGCTATGGGGTTGTTGCTTTGCATAGAGGATTGTGTATTGATTGGTTTGGTGCAAAAATACAAATCAATTATTCAAATTGCATTACAAAATTATACGTTTTGTATTATACGAATTGTATAAAATTTCAAAAAATGAAATAATCAATTGTTATTCAATAATATATAAAAATTGTTTTTTCAATTTGTTTCGCTTCAGATAGAGTATAATATAATAAGGTATCAGCGCGACGATGGCGATGAGTGCCGAAAGGCCTTCGTTCAGCCCAAGGCCAAGGCATACGAAAAGCACGGCCAAAAGCAGAAGAATCGGGATGAGATAGGCCAAAACCGCCGCCTTGTTGCCCTGCCCGATGGCCATTTTCACGTTCACTTTTTGGTTCAGCGCGAAGTCCTGACCCTTGGGACGTGGCACGGTAAGGATTTTCTCGGCCTGTTCGCCCATGCCGCAGGCACTCTTGGCATGGCAAGCTGCACACGCACTCTGCGCCAATATCTTGATTTCCAATTCGTCGTCGGTGATTTTAGTGACGATGCCTTCGTGGGATATGGTGTTGCTTTCGTTGGTCATAATGCCGCAAAAATAGGATTTTTATCGGCTCATTGCAACAAAACCCGTATTTTTGCGCCATAAAACTCCGTTTATGCCCAACAAAGAAAAGAAAGACGGAAAACTGTCAATCTGGCTGCAAGCCAAAATGCAGACAGTGAAGGGGTGGTACAACCGCGACGACAACTTCTTGCGCTTGGTGCGTTTCCCTGGCACGAAGTTGCCGCTGATGGATGTGCTCATCGACTTCTTCAAACTGTTCACCAAGGGCCGCACCGTCGACCGCGCCGCTGGCGTGGCGTTCAATTTCTTTGTCGCGCTCTTTCCGCTCATCCTATTCTTCTTCACTCTGATTCCCTACATCCCCATCCCGAACCTTTACGGAAGGGTGATGTTAGCCTTGGATGATTTTCTTATTCCTTCAGGGACAATGGATTACGTTAAGGAAACCATCGATGGCATCATGAATCGGCCCCACGATGGCTTGCTTTCCATTAGTGTCGTTTTGTGCTTGGTGTTCGGCTCAAGCGGCATTGTGGCTGTGTTCAATGGTTTCCGAAATGTTTACGCTGACTACCTCACTTTCAAGGGCTTAGGGCTGAAAGGTTGGCTGATTCAGCGGCTGTTTGCCATCATCATGCTTATCATCATCGGGGCTTTGGTGGTGGTTTCAGTCCTGCTGATTGCCTTGGGTGGCACGGCCCTGAAATATTTGGTCACAAACGAAATCATCGAAGGAGGTTCGTTTACCTTCTTCTTGTTCATGGTATTGCGTTGGGTGATAGGTGTTTTCGCCCTTTGTTTTGGCATTGCTTTGCTGTATTATTTCGGCAATGTCAGGTTCAATGAGCATTACCGTCAGGAACTCAAGCGGCTTGGCCCCAACGGGGAAAAACGCTATCGCAACTTCGTGGTTTTCAGTCCCGGAACGATTCTCGCCACCACGCTTTTCGTTCTCGGAACTGTGGGTTTCAACACCTATATCTCCAATTTTGCACGCTATAACGTGCTGTATGGCTCCATCGGCACGCTCATCATACTCCTGCTTTGGATTTGGATTGTTGCCATCCTGATTTTGGCTGGCAACGACCTCAACTCGGGCATTCGGCGCGGATACGACAAACTGAGTGACGCAGAAGACGAGGTGCGCCGTCGCGAAATCGTCATCGAGGACTTGAAGAAACACATTCAGGCCTATCAAACCGCTAATGAATACCGTTTGGAGCGCATTGAGGAGTTGAAGAGAAGCATTGAGGAGAAGAATGTCTTGGTTCATGACTTGGAGGAGCAAAACAAGGATTACGAGTTGATTATCAAGGCGTACCAGAAGTTTGCCGAGCATGAACGCAAGCGTTCCGACGAGCAATACGAAAAGACTATTGACTTGAAAGAGGAGTTTGAAAAGTTGGGTAATCCGTCATAAATTGGCACAATGGGCATCGTAGCACGACAGAGTATCAAGGGCACTATCGCCACCTATATCGGGGTGGCCGTGGGCATCGTCACGACTTTCTTCATCCAGACGAAAGCCCTTCAGCCTGAGCAAATTGGCCTCATCGACATCTTGTTGCAATGCTCCTTGTTGTTTGGCGGTTTGGCCCAGTTGGGCACCAACTCGTCCGCCATGCGCTACTATCCTTTCTTCAAGGACGAAGAGCATCGTGACCACGGCTTTTTCGGCTGGACTTTGCTCGTCCCGCTGATTGGTTTTTCATTCTTTTTGTTTGCGTTTTTCCTCTTCAAAGGCACGATTGTTGATTTCTTCACGAAGGATTCCGAAGTGGGCGCGGAGTTGTTTGCTAAATATGTGAATTTCGTCGTTCCACTGGCGTTTTTCATGCTCTATATCTCTGTTTTTGAGACGAATAGCAATCTTCTGCTTCGCATTGTTTTGCCCAAATTCATCCGCGAGGTCGGGTTGCGCGTCGGAACTCTTACGATATATCTGCTTTATTTCTATGAAATCATTGATTTTGATGGTGTTATCATTTCGTTTTGTGTTCTTTACGGCCTTGCTACCTTAATTAATATAGTCTATTTGCTGTCACTCAAACGGGTGTCGTTCAAGATAGAGCCGAGGTTCATTTCGGCACAACTTAGGCGTGATTTCCTATTCTACACCTTGTTTATGATTACGGCGGCTTTGGCGGGCAACGTGATTCCCATGCTGAGCAAGTTTTTCGTGGCGGCCAAGACGAGTTTCCATTTGGCGGGCGTGTTCACAATAGCCACTAATATTGCAGCACTCGTCGAGATGCCTTACCGCTCGTTGGGTGCCATTTCGAGGCCGCACATCTCCGACGCGATGGCCAAACAAGACATCAAAACGGCTGATGCCTTGTGCAAGAATGTAGCTCTGCATCAGTTCATTGCAGGCAGTTTCGTGTTTTTCATCATTTGGATAAACATAGACTTCCTTTTTGACTTGTTGCCCAATGGCGATATTTACCGTTTGGGCAAATGGGCGGTGCTCATTTTGTCGTTGAGCCGCCTCGTTTATTCCACGCTCGGCGTGATAACCACAGCGTTGAGTTATTCTAAGTATTACTATTATTCGCTGATTTTCACCATTTTACTGGCTACGATGTCCATCGTACTGAACAGTTGGTTAGTGCCAAAATGGGACATCACAGGCGGTGCCTTGGCCAATGTTGGGTCCTATTTGGTGTATTTCGTCTTGCTTTTGGCTTTCATCAAGTGGAAAATCGGTGTGATGCCGCTGTCGAAGAAACTAATCCCCGTGGCGGCGATAGTGTTGGCTTTGTTTGCGCTCAATTGGCTGTGGACAAGTGCATTAACGCCATTGTTTGCCAATCTTTTCGAGAAACCCATTTTCGGCTTGGCCATCAATGCAGCCTTGAAATCAACCCTGTTCCTTGCCTTGGGTATGGTGGTGTTATATAAATTGAAGGTTTCACAGTCTGTGAATGATTTGATAGATATGTTTTTTAAGATTTTGGATAGATAACTTGATAATTGATTCTGATTTATGAAAATACTGATGTTGCTGGACCATCCATTTCCACCTGATACTCGGGTGGAAAATGAGATGAAGTCGCTAACTGAGAATGGTCACGAAGTGCATTTGGCTTGTTTTCAGAAGGAAGGAAAGGCATTGCTTGAAAAAACTGCATACGGAATAATTCATCGTAAGCGTGTTTCAAAGTTCGTTTTCAAGGCGAGTGTTGGTGTGTTGAAGTTTCCTTATTATTTCAATTATTGGAGACATTTTATTGATGAACTCTTTGAAAATGAGAGGTTTGATGCTGTCCATATACATGACTTGCCTCTCGCGAAAGTGGGGTATGAGGCAAAATGCAAATATGGGGTTCGTTTTGTGCTCGATTTGCACGAGAATTGGCCCGTTTTGCTCCAATTGTCGAAGCATACGAATACTTTTCTTGGCAAGTTGCTGTCATCCAATGGCCAATGGGTTCGTTATGAAAAGGAAATGTGCGCTTTGGCCGACAAGATAATTGTTGTTGTGGACGAGGCAAAGACTAGGGTTTGTGCTTTGGGCGTTTCTCCAGAAAAGGTGGAAGTGGTGTCGAACACGCTGAACCTTGACCAATTCGACCCGATTGAAAGGAAAGAGTTCAAGACCGACAAATTTAGGATGCTGTATGTGGGCGGCATCAATTACCATCGTGGCATACAGAATGTAATCAAGGCGATTTCAATTCTCAAGAATAGAGGTATCGAGGTGCATTTCGACTTGGTTGGGGATGGAAGTTATCTTGTTGATATTAGGAAACTCATTGATGAATTGCAAGTTAAGGAGAATGTCGTGGTGCATGGTTTCAAGCACTACACCCAAATCTGTGATTTGTATGAATCTGCCAATGTCGCGTTGATACCTCACATCAAGTCGGGTCATACGGACAATACGATTCCGCATAAGATTTTCCAGTACATGTATGCCGAGATTCCAATGGTTGTCTCAAATTGCGACCCGTTGGTGCGCATTGTGAACGAAACAGGAAGCGGGGTCAGTTATCGATATGACCGTCCAGAAGAGTTGGCTGACATAATAGCCAATTTCCATGCGCATCCTGAATTGTTGAACAACTACATTCAAAAAGGCCGTCAAGCGGTAATCGACAAATACAATTGGGGGGTGGATGGCGCGAAGCTGGTGGCGATGTATGCCCAATTATAGTTTTTGATGCCTTTCGGCATAAACAATGTAGTATCTCGGCGTGAATTTCCTCAGGGCCGAATCCCGATTTGGCCTGTTGGAGAAGTCCATTTTTCGGAATCTATCACTTTCCAGCCCGACTTCTCTAAAAGCCAGTCGAACTGCCAGTCCTCAAATTCATGGAAATGGCGATCCCAAGGGTCGGTTTTGCTTCTGTAAGCCTTTGCAAACCAAAGAGATAATGGAATGGATGCAATCAGTTTGTCGCACGGGAGTTGAGAGAGAACGCCCATGGGATTGATGAGATGCTCGCAAATCTCCAAGGCGGTGACAAATCCGATTCCTTCGTATTGCTTCACCACCTCTGGTTGAAGGTCGAGGTCTTCGCCTTGTGTGTTGAACACTTCGTATCCTTTTTCTTTCATTATGTCTGAAAAGGGGTTGGAAATCCCTAAATCAAGCACTCGCTTCTCTTTGGGCAAGTGTTTCTGGATGAAAGATAAGGTTTTGTCGTACCTGCTTGTCATCCCCTTGTTGATAGTGAATGTTGATGTGTTCTTATTCATTGTTGTTACTCGTTTTTCAGCGTTATCACTTCCCAATGCCCGCCTTTGTTTGGACCGATGCGGGTTAGGCGGCCTGTGGATTTTAGTTGTTGGATATTCCATTCGACACCTCGGAGCGATAGCCCTGTTAGTTTTGCTATTTCAGGTTTCGTGATTTTGGGATTGTTGATTATTAAGTTTAGAATTATTTCCGCTGTTTCTCCTACAGTTTTTCCCACAGTTTTTCCCACAGAAGAACCGCTTTCTATGTCTCCCTGTGTGGTTTTTACCGAAATGTTATCGTCTTTACAAATACAAGTGTCATTTAGGCCTGTATCATTTTCGGTAACATTTTCAGTAACTTTCCAATGTCCGTTTTTGCGCGTTCCAACTCTAACAATGAGACCGTTTTGCTTGAGGAAAGCAATATTGTTTCTAATATTCTTGGGGCTTATTCCTATTTTACTGCTCAATTCGGCTTGGGTAATCATATTGTTTGATTTGATTAACTCCATAATCTTTCTTTGATTGGGAGAGAGATTTTTTAGGTCGTTTTTTAGGTCGTTTTTTAGGTCGTTTTTTAGGTCGTTTTTTAGGTCGTTTTCTGCCGTGGCGACATTTTCTGTCTCATTCTTAGTATCGAGATGAACAGTCACCATAATCCCGCCAGAAATCTGCTGCCATTCGGGGGCTTTATGGCCTGCCTCTAAAAATGCCTGAACCACACGCCTGATGCCGCTGCCATACTTTTCAATTTCGCCCATATCCTTAAAGACATCGGCAATCTGCTTGTTGCGCGGTTGTGAGCGGTAATGGTTGCTCATCAAGTCCGCAATATCAAGACCTTCGGGCAGTTTGCCAGGGTTGTAAAACTCCATTCGGTCGGGCAGAATCTTCACTATGGAATCGGCGGCGGCACGATAATCGCGGTGGATGATCATGTTGAGCACGATTTCGCGGATGGCATCCAAAGGATAGTCCCAACGCTGGATGTTCTCCACTTGGTTGGGCGAAATGATGACCGCCATGTTGATGTGCTTCTTGACAAACTGCATTACATCTTCCACCTGTTCAATAAGACTGGCCTTCGACCGTGCCGAATCCTTGATGAAAATGCCGTTTTTGTCCTGAAAATGCCCTAATTCTATGGTTGTCAGCAGGTCTTCCTCTTGCTTGAAAAGGAGGTAGCCACCAAAAGTAAGTTGCCCAGTTGCATTGCATAGCCCTTTTTTTCTGATATATTCCTCCGGCGATTCGGTGATGTTCATTCCTCGGCGGTTCATCTGTGCGATGGACTTTCTGACAAGGCCGAGATTCAGGTCGTCGATGGTGTGCAGCGGGTCGGTGTAGTAGTCCCAACTCGAGTTGCGTGTTTGCAGGCTCATGTCGGCGATTTCGCCAGCCGAAAGCAAATGGTTGCTGTTTTGTCGGCGGCAATAATACTTTCCCTTGACCGAAACGGGTTTCACAGGATATTCCTGAACGCAAAACAGTACAATGGTTTTTTCGTCCTCTTTCTGAATTTCCACATCGGGAATGATGCTCGGCTCGGTTTTCGACTTCACCTCATTAATCCATTGTGCCACAGTTTCTTTCCCAAGTCTCACTCCAACAACGGTGCCGTCATCGTCCACGCCAATATAAACCGTTCCACCTTTCGCATTGGCAAACGCCACCAATCCGACAATCACTTTGTCGGAAAAAGACGACTTGAACTCCGTATGTAAATCTTCCTGTTTGAGTATCATGGCATCATTCCATTATGGTATTATCCAGCAGCTTTCCGTATTCCCCCGTCAAAGCCCTTCGCGAGTATTTCTCCACTTCTTGGCTCTCATTTGAGGGCAATCCATTCTTCAAATACTTTTGATACAGGTCTTTAATGACTTCCTTCATCTTTTTCTTGTCCTCGAAATTGACGGTTTGTCCGGCATGGGTTTCCTTCAGGATATGCGCTGCATCGCCGTCTTCAGGGCCGATGCAAAGGATGGGACGACCCGAGGCCATGTACTCGAAAAGTTTGCCAGTCAGTAGGCCTTTGGCGCGTGGTTCGCTGTCGGGCATGAGGAAAAGCAAAAGCAAGGTGGAACTGCGATGCACTTCCGACACTTGGTCGTGTGGAACATAGGGCGACAAAGCAACATAACCGCTCAAGCCTTGCTCCTCAATGGAGCGAATCACTGAATTGTCGATTTGACCTATTAATTTGATTTTCAATTTTTTGCTAAATTCCTCGTCTTCCTTGACCAATTCGCCCAAGACTTGCCAGAACTGCTCGGGATTTTGTATCTTCGAGAGAACTCCAAGGTAGGTCAAGGTGAAGGTATCGGAAATACTGACAGGCGTTTGAGCGTCATCATCTCGGTCGAAGCCGTTGTAAATCGTCCTCACATTTCTATTGCCCAACCTGCCAAGCCTTTTTGCTCCGTCAGGAGCCACAGTAACCACCTTGTCTGCTTTTTCAAGCACTTCGCGCTCCAAACGGTGGTGTTTGCGGTCGGCCCAACGGGTGAGATGCAGGTCGTCATAATAATCAATTTCCGTCCAAGGGTCGCGGAAGTCGGCTATCCACGGAATGCCCAATTCTTCCTTCAACTTCATGGCAATCAAGTGCATGGAGTGGGGCGGACCCGTGCTGATGATGGCATCGACGAGATGTTCTTTCAGATAGCTTTTCAGGTAGCGCACCGAGGGCTTCACCCACCAGCAACGCGCATCGGGAATGAACAGGTTGCCACGAATCCACAGCGAGATACTCTCTTTCCACCCATGTTTTTTCTCCTTTTCCTCGATGAAACCCATCTTCACGGTTTCTTCTTTCTTGATGCCGAGGAACTTTTTATAATAGTCGTATGGCTCGAAAATCGGTCGTCTGATGACTTCTAAATCGGGTGCGACATCCTTTTCCAATGATGAGTCAACAATCGGATATTCAGCGTTTTTTGTAGTGTAAATTACCGGTTTCCAGCCGTTTTCGGGCAGGTATTTCGACATCTTTAGCCAACGCTGCACTCCACTGCCGCCCGACGGAGGCCAATAGTAGGTGATGATGAGGACACGCTTCATTTCCTAACTTCTTTTTGGGGTTTGAAGGTGAAAACAAGGGCGGCAATCAGGCCCAAAAGCATGACCAACGAACTGACAAATGCCACGGTGTTGCCCATTTTCCATGCCTTGGGCGCGTATTCCATCACAATTTGGTGCTCTCCGCTTGGGATGAGGGCGCAACGCAAGAGGTAATTGGCGCGGAGCAGCGGGCTTTCCTGCCCGTCGATGGTCATTTTCCAGCCTTTTTCGGTCCATATTTCTGAAAATACGACCAGATAATTGGCTGCCGTTGAGCCTGTCGAAACGCTACTGAAATTGTATGTCAATTTGTTTGGTTGATATTCCGTCAATGTGATTTCAGGCAAAATGCTGTCCGTAAGTTGATAGTTTCCAACTGTTTGCACAAACTCCTTGTTGAGGATGGCGATGTTTTGCAAATCGGAGGTTGCAATGGCATCGATTTCTTCATTCGGCGTGTCGACCCAACGAATGTCGCGCACAATCCACCCATTCCCGAAAGCAAATGGGTTGGGCATGGGTTGGGAGTTCGGATTGTAGATGAGATACTTGGTATTCAGCATGTTAATCACCTTTTGTTGCGACAAGGTCTGCATCATGTCGTTAGCGGTCTTTGAGCCTCGAAGTTGGTTGAGTTCGCTGCCGAGATATTGTGTGATGACATCTTGGTAGCGGCGAAGTTTGGCACCCGAGTAGCCACCGAGCGACTTGTGGAAATAGCAGGTGCTGGCATCGTTGAACATGTCCTTGGTGAGGTCTGCCACCCTGAAATCCAATGCTTTATCGTCCAAAATGGCTTTGTCGGCAACGGATGCCGTAAATGGTTTGCTGTATTGGCTCTTCGAAATGAACTTGTCATTGTTGAGATAACGCTTGTCAATGGGGAACATGTCGACCAGCACAAGTGCGGCGAGGATGGCAAAGGCAGGTGCGGCTTTCAGTTTGCCTTTACCGAAGAGGAAAATCGGCACGGCTGAAAGTAAGATGAACAGCAGACTTCGGAGCGCGTCTTTGCGGAAAATGGCCACGCGCACGTCTTCAAGTTGGGTGGCGAAATTAGCGTAGAGGGCACCGTCCTTGCCACGGCTCATGGAGGCGAACTGCTCGGCCTCGCCTTGGCTGAGGAAGCTGAAGAACGCTTTCGGCGCAAGGTAGAACACTAAGCAAATGCCCGCAGTGATGCCCAAGGCGATATAAAATTTCTTCAGGTTTTGCTTGAAACTATCGGGGCTTTTCGCGATTTCGGCCAGCCCGAGGAAGCCCAAGACTGGCATGGTGACTTCGGCGATGACCAAAGTCATGCTGACGGCTCTAAACTTGTCATAACCAGGGATATAGTCGAGGAAGAAATTGGTGAAACCCATGAAATTCTTGCCCCAACTGAGCAAGATGGAGAGCAGTGTGGCGATGAGCAAGGCCCATTTCAACTTGCCTTTCACAGTGAGTGCGCCCAAAACAAAGAGGAACACGACAATAGCACCCACATACACTGGACCGCTCGTGCCGGGTTGGTCGCCCCAATAGGCACTGCTTTGCGCGATGCTTTCCCTGAATTGGCGGTCGGCCTTGTCGAGGGCGGGATTTTTCTTTCCGATATAAGCCGATGCACCGCCTTTTGCATTGGGAATCAGCAGACTCCAAGTTTCGCCCTTGCCATAACTCCATTGCGTGATGTAGTCGCGATCGAGGCCCTTGGTCTGGTTGTCTTCGTTGCGGGTCAAAACGGGTTTGCCACGGGTGGTTTCTTTGCCAAACTCGTAGTTTCCGTAAAGTGCTGTAGAACAAGTCAATATGCCAATAATTGCTGCCACCGCCAAGCCTATCGAAGCCTTGATGAAATGCCCTAATTTCTTGTTTTTAAGGTCGCTGATGAGTTCCGCAATGACGAGGATGACAATAATCAATGCCAAATAATAGGTGATTTGCAGGTGGTTGGTACGCACCTCAAAAGCGAGGGCGAAAGCGGTTAAAAGCCAGCCCCACAGGTATTTGCCCTTGTATGTCAGGAGCACACCCGCGATGACTGGAGCCATATAGGCCATGGCCATGGCTTTGGCATTGTGACCCGCACCTATTATTATAAATAGGTAGGAAGTGAACCCGTAGGCGATGGCCCCGACGAAACTAATCCAAAAGCCGCAATCGAGTACCAAAAGCAGTACGAAAAAGCCTAACATACAGATGAATACGGAGCCGATAGGATGGGGAAAACCCAAACTAAGGCCTTTGTAAATTGGGTTAGTGAGGTTGCCTTTGGGCTGTACCGAGATGTTCCAAGCGGGCATTCCGCCGAAAGGTGCGTTGGTCCAAAGGGTTTGTTCGCCTGTGGCTTCGCGAAAATCGGTAATCTCCTGTGACATACCGAGATGCATCTCAATGTCGTGCTGCTTGATGCGCTTGCCTTCCAAAATGGGGCTGAAATACACCAAAGTGATGACCGCAAAGGCGATGATAGCCGCCACGATGCTCAGAATGTTCTTGTTTTTTTGTAAAAAAGTATTCTTCATTGTGTCGATATTTTTCTAATTAATCTCTTCAAAATCAGTATATTCACCTATATTTGGGTCAACATGGGGATTGGTTTTCCCTTTGGTTTGGGTTGGTTCCTCGGGCGAAAACTGCTCTTGCATCTGACGCTTAAACTTGTTCATTCTTCTGTCGAATATCTTTCTGATAATCAAACTGAAAGCGTAGAAAATTAAGACGCTGACGATTAAAACTCTGAAAAATCCCATAGAGTAAATCAATTTTATGCTGCGAAATTACGATTTTTCCGTTTTCGATGGCTGTTTTTTGCTCAAAATGTCTTTCCATGCGGCTTCAAGAAAGCCCAATCCATAGCCAAATAGTTGAACGTAAGCTGCTGGAACAGAGAGTAAAGCAACCTTTAAACTCTTGTTTTTCAGCAGTGAATCACAGAATACCATCAGGCAGTAGAGTAGGGCGGGAGTGAACCAAAGCCAGTGGCAGAAAACGCCCAACAATACCATAATCAGGTTGCCAATCACGAAAGCAGCGGGCAGCAAATGCACAAGTTTGAAGGTTTCAGGATATTTTTTCTTCAAGATGACACGCGCCTCGCCCGAATGTTTCACCTGCCTGAAAAACGAACTGAACTTCACACGCCTTTTGTGATAGACGAAGGCATCAGGGAAGAGTCGGCAACTGTAACCGTTGGCGAAGATTCTGGTACTCAGGTCGATGTCCTCTCCATAACGCATAGGAGCGAAGCCATCCAAGGCTTCATAGACGCTTTTCTTGATGCCCAAGTTGAAGCTGCGCGGATAGAACTTGTCCATCTTTTTCTTTCCCCCACGGATGCCGCCCGTAGTGAAAAATGAGGTCATTGAGTAGTTGATGGCCTTTTGGATTGGGGTGAAAGAAGGATGCGCCCGGTCTGGACCGCCGAAGGCATCACAAGGCTCGCTATCCAATTCTTTCTTGATGATTTCCAAGTAGTTGTCGGGAACGATGACATCAGAATCCAAAATGATAAGGTATTCGCCTTGGCTGCGCTCTGCACCATAATTGCGCGAAGGTCCTGGGCCAGAGTTGGGCTTGAAGTAATACTTGATAGGCAAATGGTCAGCGTATTTTTGGCAAATCATGTCGCATTTCTCAGACGAACCGTCCTCCACCACAACGACCTCGAAGTCCTTGAATGTTTGTGCGCAAAGGCTTTCCAACAACTCATCGACTTCTTGAGGCCGGTTATAGACGGGTATGATGATTGAAAACAGCATTTCTCGAATTTTTTGCAAAGATAGGCAATCTTTGTGTATTTTTGCGTCAAATATGTAATGATGAAGAAACTCATTTCCCTTTTCACCAAAATCTTCCCCCGTCAGTGGCTCATCAAATTGAGTTATCTGTTCAGCCTTTTGGTGCGTCCGTTCTATATTGGAAACAAAGTGGAATGTCCCGTATGTGGCGGCCATTTCCGAAAGTTCTTGCCTTACGGTTATGGCAAGGCGATGGATAATCGTTTGTGCCCCAAATGTTTGTCGCTTGAGAGGCATCGCTTGCTATGGCTTTATCTGATGGAAAAGACGGATTTTTTTACTGCGTCATTGAAAGTGTTGCATTTTGCGCCTGAACAGCCATTCTTGAAGCGTTTCCGTGACTTGAAAAACCTCGACTACACTACTGCTGACCTCGATTCGCCCATCGCCGACCTGCATTTGGACGTGACCGCCATCGACCAACCGAGCGAAACATACGACGTGGTCATTTGCAACCATGTTCTTGAGCATGTCGACAATGCAAACAATGCCTTTTCGGAAATTAAGCGCATCCTGAAGCCAGGTGGTTGGGCGATTCTCCTCGTGCCCATCAACCCTGATGTGGACACCTTTGAAGACACGACAATCACCGACCCGAAGGAACGTGAACGACTTTTTGGCCAGTATGACCATGTGCGGCAGTTTGGCCGCGATTATGCCGAAGTTTTACTCAGGGCAGGTTTCAAGGTGACTGAAGACAGGATTTACTACGAGATTTCAGCGGAACAGCGTGAGCGGATGCGCTTGGCGCGTAGGGGAGAGGAAATCATTTATCGTTGCGAGAAAGTCTAATAATGTCCTCGTATTGACAAAACAACAAAAGGCGATTCCCAAGCGGGGTCGCCTTCCGTTTACCTTAAAAAGAAATATAACGGCTTCCGAAAATTTAATACTCGTCAGAAACTGTAAGTTTTTTGCGGCCTTTGGCTCTTCTGCGGGCCAAAACCTTACGGCCGTTAGCCGTTGACATTCTCTCTCTGAAACCGTGTTTGTTTCTACGTTTTCTGTTCGATGGTTGATAAGTGCGCTTCATCTCTGTATCTTTTTATTTGTTATTTTTCTGTAGAATCCCTTTGAATCGGGCTGCAAAAGTACGAAGAATTTCCTTTGCTCCAACACTTTTCTCAAAAAAAATGAAAAAGGCAAAGCCAATTCTGATTTTGCCTTTTTCAAATTGTTGATTATAAATTGCTTATGCAACGGCTTCCTTTTCGGGAATGTTCTTCAGAGTTTCGACGAGGAAGTCCCAGAAAGGCTGCACACTCTCGATGAGCAGGGCTTCGTCGGGGGAATGGGGGTGAACCAAGGTCGGGCCGAAGGAGACCATGTCCCAATTCGGGTACTTCGAGCCGAGGATGCCACATTCCAATCCGGCGTGGATGACCATAATCTTGGCTTCCTTGCCGAACTTGTCGTGATAGACTTTCTTCATCAGATTGAGGATGGTCGAGTTGATGTTGGGTTTCCAGCCGGGATAATCGCCAGTGGAGTAAGCCTCTGCACCATTGTCGGTGAGGTTCTTGCGGATTTGCTCGGCCAACTTGTCCTTGTCGGCATCGACGAGGCTGCGGGTGAGGGCAGCGCACACAATCTTGCCGTTTTCCATCTTCACCGTGGCCAGATTGCTGGAGGTTTCGGTGGTGCCTTCAAAGTCGTTTGACATGGCAATCACGCCGTTGGGATAGCGGGCGATGGCGCAGAACATGTTGTTTTGCGTCTTCAAGTCAATGACTTGCTTGGGCATTTCGGCGGGTTCGCAGAGAATGGCCAATTCAGACTCGGTTTGGGCAAACTCTTCCTTGCAAATGCCTTCATACTCAGCGGCAAATTGTTTGAATTCCTCCTCCTTGTCGGCGGGAACCACAACGATGGCTTCGGCCTCTCTTGGGATGGCGTTACGCAAGCTGCCACCATCGATGCAGGCGAGGCGCAGGCCATATTTCTCAGCCGCCATCAGCAACAAGGCATTCAGCACCTTGTTGGCATTGGCGCGACCAAGGTTGATGTCCATGCCCGAGTGTCCGCCTTTCAATCCCTTGACAAACAGGCGATAAGCCACCATTCCAGCAGGAACGTCTTCGTAAGTAGGAGTCCATGTGCCGATGGTGTCGACACCGCCGGCGCAACCCACATAAAGTTCGCCTTCAGTTTCGGAGTCCATGTTCATCAGGATGTCGCCTTGCAGCAGGCCGGGTTGCAGCTTGTTCGCACCCGTCATGCCTGTTTCCTCGTCAATGGTGAACAGGGCCTCAATCGGACCATGCTGTAAATCAGTGGCTTCGAGCACAGCCATTGCAGCGGCTGCACCCATGCCATTGTCGGCGCCGAGGGTGGTGCCGTTGGCCTTCACCCAGCCGTTTTCGATGTGGGTTTCAATCGGGTCGTTCTCGAAATCGTGTACCTTGTCGGCGTTCTTTTGCGGCACCATGTCCAAGTGGGCTTGCAGGATAACGCCCTTGTGGTTTTCCATGCCGGGCGTGGCGGGCTTCCGCATGATGACGTTGCCGCAGTCCTCAATGATGGTTTCCAATCCGTGTTCCTCGCCCCATTGTTTCATGAAGGCGATCACCTTTGCTTCTTTCTTCGAAGGGCGCGGAATCTGTGTCAAACTGTAGAAATTCCTAAACACGCCATTCGGTTCCAATTCTTTGATTGTCATTTGTGATAGTTTATAGTTTAATGTTTAATTATTGATTCTTTGTATGTTGTGAATGTTTGAGATTGTCTGTCAAATGATTAAACGGTTCAACCGCCAACAATTCAACAACAAAAGGTCGGCTAAAATACGAAAAAACTCTCACATTGAAACAAAAAGTCTTATTTTTGCGCCAAAATTCTGAACAAGATGAAAAAGTTTTTACCTCTTTTATTATTGGTGATGCTCGCGGTTGCGGGTTGCCAGCGTGGTCCGGCCACATACCAATACACTGATAATCCGCACGAAATTGTGGTCAATGCCGAGAAATTCGTCAATCAGGTTTCAAAGAAATCGAAGCATTACACAGCCGAGGAGTGGGATGCTGCCGTAGGGCAATTCGTCACCATGTGCAAGAACTATTATGAAAACAGCAAATCCCTTACGAATGAGGAGCAGATGAAGTTCGACAAGGCCCGCCTGAAGTTCATGGATGCCATTTCTGCCGCTGGCAAGGACGATGTTGCCCGCCGCGTGAAGGAAGATTATGCAAGAATTATAGGGAATTGAGGCGAAATCACCTTCTGCTATTCCCCAATCCAATGTAATACAACAGCGAAGCCAACGATGATAAGGCTGCGACCACGTATGTGCTTGCGGCCCATCCCAACGCTTCCTTGGCCTGTCCTACCTCGGCCTGACTGAGCGAGTTGGATGATTGTAGCCATGCCAAAGCACGGCGCGAGGCGTTGAACTCGACGGGCAAGGTGACGACGCTAAAAAGGAACACCAATGCGAACATGGCAATACCTAACCAAAACAGGGCAGGGAAAGTGTTGATAATGAGCAGCCCGATGATGATGACAAACATCGACAATTTAGACGAAAAGCTGACGGCTGGCACTAAAGCCGAGCGTAATTTCAACGGTGCATAGCCTTCTTTATGCTGCACGGCGTGGCCACATTCGTGGGCAGCAACCGCAGCCGCCGCAACACTGTTCATGCGGTAAACATCTTCACTAAGGTTGACGGTCTTCTTGGTGGGGTCGTAATGGTCGGTGAGTTGTCCTTTGATGCAAGTCACCGAAACGTCATAGATGCCGTTGTCGTTCAGCATTTTCTGCGCGATTTGCGCTCCTGTCATTCCGCCAGGCGAAAGCACCTTTGAATATTTGGCAAATACGCTTTTCAGTTTCCATTGCACCAGCATCCCGACAATGCCGATGACGATGATAAGAATCCAGCTTGTGTTCATTGCTCCAATTTTTGTTATTTAAGGCGCAAAGATAGCGGAATTTTCTTGAATATTGGTTGAAAATATCGTTGACCGACGATGTTTTTTCCTATTTTTGGCCTTTATTTCTCAACGAAAATGTCCGAACATTCCTTTAATTTATACCTGATTGTCATGTCGGCCATCGCTGTGGTGGTCTTTGTGAGCCTATATTTCGTGGATGCAGGCTATGGCAAGTTCTACAACAAGAAATGGGGTCCGGCGGTCAATAACAAATTGGGCTGGGTCTTGATGGAATCGCCTGTGTTTGTTGCCATGTTGCTGCTTTGGCTCTTCTCCGATAGGCGCGGCGATTTGGTGCGGATAGCCTTCCTCTTTTTGTTTGAACTACACTACATCCAGCGGTCTTTTGTGTTTCCGTTCCGGATGAGGGGCAACAGCGTCATGCCGCTTTCGATTGTAGTTATGGGCGTGGTTTTCAATGTGTTGAACGCGCTGATGCAAGGTGGCTGGATTTTCTACATCTCGCCCGACGACTACTATGGCCGCGATTGGCTCACCGACCCGCGTTTTATTGCTGGATTTTTGGTTTTCATCATTGGGATGTATATCAACATCCAGTCCGACGACATTATCCGCAACCTTCGCAAGGATGGCGACACACGGCATTACCTACCCAAGCAAGGCATGTTTCGCTATGTGACCTCTGCCAATTATTTCGGCGAGTTTGTGGAATGGGTTGGTTTCGCGATACTTACATGGTCATGGGCGGGCGCGGTGTTCGCTTTGTGGACTTTCGCCAACCTCGGCCCTCGCGCCGACCATATCTATAAGATGTACCAAAGCGAGTTCGGCAAAGCCCTGGACACGAAGAAAGTCAAGAGAATCATACCTTTTATCTATTGAGTCATGGAAAAATCAATCATATTCACCCCTTGCGAAATCGGGCCTATCACCTTGCGAAACAGGGTAATACGCTCGGCGGCTTTTGAAAATATGGCATACGGCAACCGCCCTTCCGACGACCTATACAATTATCATGTGGCAGTGGCGCGAGGCGGTGTAGGCATGACAACTGTGGCATACGCTGCGGTCAGCCAGTCGGGACTGTCGTTCAATGGCCAACTTTGGATGCGCGAGGAGATTGTGCCCACCTTGAAAAACCTCACTGATGCCGTCCATAGTCATGGCGCGAAGGCTTCCATACAATTGGGGCATTGCGGCAACATGACGCACCGTTCCACATGCGGGTGTATGCCTGTTGGGGCTTCGGGAGGGTTCAATTTGTATTCGCCGACCTTCGTCAGAAAACTTAGAAAGTCAGAGATTTACAAATTGGTTCTTGATTTTGGCAAGGCCGTCGATTTGGCTCGCAAGGCGGGTTTCGACTGCGTGGAAATCCATGCGGGACATGGTTACCTCATCAGTCAGTTTTTGTCGCCTTACACCAACCGCCGTCGCGACGAGTTTGGCGGAAGCCTCGAAAACCGGATGCGTTTCATGCGCCTCGTCATCGAGGAGGTGATGCGCACGGCGGGCAACGACATGGCTGTTGTGGTCAAGGTGAACATGCACGACGGCTTCAAGAAAGGAATGCAGCAAGAGGAATGTCTTGAGGTGGCGAAGGAATTGGAACGCCTTGGTGTTCACGCCCTTGTGCTGACAGCAGGCTTTGTCAGTAAGGCTCCGATGGAAGTGATGCGTGGCGCAATGCCGCTCAAAACCTTGCGCTATTACATGGACCCGAAGAAGTTTTGGTGGCTCAAGGCAGGATTGGCCTTGTTTGGCCGCAAAATGATTCCCACGGTGCCATTCAGTGAAGGCTATTTCTTGGAGGAGGCCAAGGTGTTTCGCAAAAACCTGAAACTGCCTTTGATTTATGTGGGCGGCATGGTTTCACGAGAAAAAATGGAGGAAGTGCTCGATTCGGGCTTCGTGGCCTTGCAAATGGCACACGCTTTGATAAACGACACTGAGTTTGTCAACAAACTGCATAGCGGCGAGGTAACCCGTAGCGAGTGCAAGCACTCCAACTATTGCATCGGGCGCATGTACACCTTGGAGATGAAATGTCACCGTTGCGTGGATGAGGAACTGCCTAAGTCGATACGGAAAGAGATTAAAAAAGCGGAAAAGAAGGGTTAATGAACTATCAGAAATGGTTGAATCGGTTTCAGGAGGCACACGGACATCGACCTTGGGCACTCATCACGGGCGGAAGTTCGGGGATGGGCTTGGAATATGCACGACAATTGGCTGAAATCGGTTGTAACTTGCTTTTAGTCAGCAATCAAAAGGAGGAACTTGAAAAGGTTTCCGAAGACTTGAAACGCAATTCTACCCTACAAGTCGTTCCGCATTATCAGGATTTGGCCACCGAGTCTGCCGCTGAGGAATTGTTCGGTTTTTGTCAAGCTGTAGGTCTTCAAATAGACTTTCTCATCAACAACGCAGGTATGTTCTTCTTTGAGGAACTGACCACGGAAAACGAATCCAAAGCCTTGACCATGATGCGTTTGCATGTTTATACTCCGACGAAATTGTGTGTCTTGTTTGGCGAGGAGATGAAAAAGCGCGGTTACGGATACCTTATTAATATGTCGTCGATGGCGGCCAAGTTGCCGTGTCCGGGCATCACGGTCTATTCCGCCACCAAAGCCTATCTGAAAAGTTTCGGCAAGTCGCTCTATTTCGAGATGCGACCCTACGGCGTGGGTGTGACGACGGTCTGTCCCGCCGCCATTGCCACACCGCTTTACAGACTGAAACCCAATTTGTTGAATCTTGGAGTGAAAATCGGGCTGATTGGCACGCCGCAATGGTTGGTGCGCAAGGCCTTGAATGGAATGATACGGAAAAAAAGAGTGGTGAAACCGGGCTTTATGAACTATTACCTGCCACCGCTGATTGCCTTGTTGCCTCATAGATTAGTCGATAAGTTATGGCGAAAATTCAAGTGACCATACTATGCCTGTTGGCCTGTTTGACCGCCTCGGCCCAGCGTTACGAGAAAGTGCCTTTCGGCGATTTCAACCAATGGGCAGTGCGCTATATTACTGAGTCTAAAGTGATTGGGGGTCAGGAGAAGATAGTGTATATGGTCGGCCCAACCGATACCATTCGGGGCAACGTTCCTTATTCTTACAAAAACACGATTTGGTCGTCGTCGAATGTCTTTGCCAAAGTGGTGGGCGTGGTGAAGACCAGCACCAATGTCACGCCCGACGATGGCCCGACGGGAAAATGCGCCAAATTGGTTTCCCAAATGGTGTCGTGCAAGGTGGCAGGCATTATCAATGTCAAGGTGATGGCTGCTGGGTCCATTTATTGGGGACAGACGCAAGAACCTGTTTCGGCCATCAGCAATCCCTACGCCGTCATGACTTGGGGCATACCTTTTACCAAACGACCGAAAGCGTTGGTTTTCAATTATAAGGCGAAGATTCCGAATACTGGAAAATTGATTAGGAGCACCACATTCCGCGCCACTGAATTTGACGGCTACGACCCTGCCGAAGTCGTTCTCATATTGCAAAACCGCTGGGAAGACGAAGACGGCAACATCCACGCCAAGCGGGTGGGAACGGCGATGTGCCAAGTGGAAAGGTCGACAGCAGATTGGATTATCGACTGTAGGCTGCCAGTCATTTACGGCGATGCGCGAAAACACAAGGATTACAAGCCCTACATGGATTTGATTACAGGCTATAAGAATATGTACGCTTTCAACAGCAAAGGCAAGAAGAAGCCCATCCTCGAAGAAGGCTGGGCCGAGACGGATTGCCCTGTCACTCACGCCATTTTGTGGTTCGCCTCGGGAAGTTGCGGTGCTTTCATCGGGGCTGTGGACAATGTGTTTTGGGTGGATGAGGTGAGATTGGAGTATTGATTTTTTGGAATTTGAACCAACATTTCAATCTTTTTCCTATTTTTGCAGCCGTTTTTGAAAATGAATGAACTATGGATTTGACTAAAATTGTATCAATATCTGGCAAACCGGGACTGTATGTGATTAAGTCTCAGGCTATTGGAAGGATTATTGTTGAATCGGTTGCCGAGGGCAAATGTGTTCCCGCTTTCGCCCGCGACCGCATGAGTTCCCTTGAGGAAATCTCTATCTTCTCCACCGACGAGGACCGTCCGCTGAAGGAAGTCTTCAAGATGATTCATGACAAGATGGGCGACAAGGTCGATTTCGACTTCAAGAAAGCCTCAAATGACGAGTTGCGCGAGAAGTTTGCTTTTGTCATGCCCGACTATGATGAGGATGCCGTGTATCCTTCCGACATGAAGAAAGTGTTTCAATGGTATCAGATGCTGAATGACAAAGGTTTGCTCGACTTCACCGAGGAAACAGAAACTAAGCCAGAGGAAGAAGCGGCAAAGCCTGAAACCCAAGAAAACGAAAAGTGATTTTATTAGTTTATTCTTGAAGAAGCTGCTTCGGCAGCTTTTTTTGTATATTTGTGGCGCGTAAAGGTTCAATCACATGACAAAACAGATTGCAGACTTCAAATTAGTTGAAAAACAAGACTTTGGCCGCTCCGTGTTGTTGCGGTTGCGTTCCGAACAACCTCTGCCAGCTATTCAGTCCGGACAGTTCGTCCAGGTGCGCGTGGACGACTCGCCAAGCACTTATCTCCGCCGCCCGATTTCCATCCATGATGTTGATTTTCAGAAAAATGAAATATCGCTTTTGGTGCAACAAGTGGGCGAGGGGACACGACATCTCGCACAGGCAAAGGAAGGAGATGTTATAAATATGGTGTTCCCTTTGGGCAAAGGATTCACCTGCCCCGAAGTGGGGGAGAAGGTGTTGCTTGTCGGGGGCGGCATCGGCATTGCACCGCTGTTTTATTTCGCCAAAGTGTTGAAAGAAAATGGGATAAAGCCTTCTTTGCTTTTGGGCGGAAAAACGGAAACCGACTTGCTCCGTTTGTCTGAATACCAGCAACTTGGAGAAACTTTCGTGACCACCGAAGACGGCTCATTGGGTGAGAAAGGTTTTGTTACCATGCACTCCATTTGGCAAAACAAACAGTTCGACAAAATCTATGTCTGTGGCCCGAAGCCTATGATGAAAGCTGTGGCGAAACTGGCCGACGAAAAGGGCATTTGGTGCGAGGTTTCGCTCGAAAATTTGATGGCTTGTGGTCTTGGGGCTTGCCTCTGCTGCGTGGAGGACACCATCGATGGCAATGTATGCGTCTGCAAGGAAGGACCAGTTTTTAACACAAGGAGGTTGAAATGGTAAATATGACAATAGATTTGGGTCGTGGTTTGGTGCTGCGCAACCCCGTGATGACGGCTTCGGGCACCTTCGGCTACGGCGAGGAATACACCGATTTCGTTGATTTGGCGCAACTCGGCAGCATCATCGTGAAGGGAACGACTTTGCATCCGCGCGAGGGCAATCCCTATCCTCGCATGGCTGAGACTGCTTCGGGGATGTTGAACTGCGTCGGACTGCAAAACAAAGGCGTTCAATACTTTATCGACACGATTTATCCGCGCATCAAGGACTTCGATACCAACGTCTTGCTCAATCTTTCCGGCTCCACTTTGGAGGATTATGTGAAAGGCGCGGAAATGGTTGACGCTTTGGAAAAGATTCCCGCCATCGAGTTGAATGTGTCTTGTCCCAATGTGAAGCAAGGCGGTATGGCTTTCGGCGTGACTTGCGCTGGCATCGCGCAAGTGGTTTCCGAGGTGCGCAAGGTGTATCACAAACACTTAATGGTCAAGTTGTCGCCGAATGTGACCAACATCGCTGAAATCGCTTTGGCCGCCGAAGCCGCTGGCGCCGATTCGGTTTCCTTAATCAACACTTTGATGGGCATGGCCATCGATGCGGAGAAACGCAAGCCAAAACTTTCCGTGATAACGGGCGGATTGTCAGGGGCTTGCGTAAAACCTGTGGCCTTACGTATGGTATGGCAGGTGGCCAAGGCGGTAAAGATTCCCGTAGTTGGCTTGGGCGGCATCTCCAATGCCACTGATGCCGTAGAGTTTATGCTGGCTGGTGCCTCCGCCATCGAAATCGGGACGGCCAATTTCATTGATCCAGCGGTTTCCGAAAAAGTTGCCTTTGGCATAACCGACTATTGCGAAAGGCATGGTTTCCAAAAAGTTACTGATTTGATTGGAGCTTTGGAGTGTTAGAATAATACTGTTGATTGAGATTTTTTTTCTCCATTTATTAAATTGTGGGCAAAAAGTTACAATAAGTATCCTAAACCACTAAACTTAAGGATACCTATGGAAAAGAAAACCACCACCCCAAAAACACAGAAAAAGAAGAACTACACACTTTTAGAAGCCATCGAGACCGTCGCCGAAAGCTCTAAGGACTCCAAGATGAGCGCCGACTTCTTGAAAGCCTCAGCTTCCGAAATCAAGTTTCTTGCCGAGAAGTACGGCATCAGCGAGCGGCAGGCCGTCATTTTTGCCATCTGTATGGATGAAGGTCCTTATCGCGTGGATTACCGCGACTTGGCCCGCCACCTCGACCTTGGCAACATCGCCGTGCTGGCTTTTGCCAACGACATCGATGCGCTTGTACACCGCCGCTTGCTGCGCTATCGTGATGTGAAGGATGAGGACGACTTTGACGTGCCTGCTGCCGTCATCCGTTGCCTGAAACACAACGAAGTGTATCAGTTGCCCATCCACAAGGGCCTTGACTGCGCGGGTGTGTTTGAGGTGCTGAACCAATGGTTCGACGACCTCAACGACGATGCCATCGGCCCCAAGGAACTAATCGAAGAGATCCACAAGCTGTTTGACGACAACCCACAGGTGGCCTTCGGGCAAAAGGTGAAACAACTTCGTCTTGATGAGACCGACGAACTCCTCCTGATCAAGTTCTGCTATTATCTCATCTGCAACGACGACAACGACATCCGTTTCAACCAGATGGAAAACGTCTTCTACAACATCGCCGACTTCAACAATGCCAAGGCCGCTTTGCGCAGCGACAGTCACACGCTTCAAACGGCCAAACTTATCGAGTTCCGCTGCGAGGATGGCATTGTCAACAATACGCAATTCAAACTGACAGAGGAAGCCATGCGTGATTTGCTAGCAGAACTGAAAATTACCACCACGGAAGAACACCTCGCCGATGTGATTAAGCCTGACCAACTCACGCCCAAGACCATGTTCTACACCGATACCGTCCAGCATCAGGTAGATGAACTCAACCTGTTCTTTGAGCCGGAACAATATGCCCAGATCCGCGAACGCATGCAGCAGCGCGGTTTCCGACAGGGCTTCACCTGCCTGTTTCATGGCGGCCCGGGCACGGGTAAGACCGAGACCGTCTATCAGTTGGCCCGCCTTACGGGACGCTCCATCATGACCGTCGACGTGCCGAGCATCAAGAGCAAGTGGGTGGGCGACTCCGAGAAGAACATCAAGGCCTTGTTCGACCGTTACCGCAGCCTCGTGCAGCGTGCCGAGAAAGCCCCCATCTTGCTCTTCAACGAGGCCGATGCCATCATTGGCATTCGCAAGGCCGGCGCTGAGAACGCTGTGGACAAGATGGAAAACACCATCCAGAACATCATCTTGCAGGAGATGGAGACCTTGGACGGCATCATGATTGCCACCACCAACCTCACCGAGAACCTCGACAGCGCCTTCGAGCGTCGTTTCCTCTACAAGATCAGGTTCGACAAGCCCAATGCCACGGTGCGCGGCAAGATCTGGCAGCAGATGATCCCCGAGCTGAACGACAGCGATGCAGCCACCTTGGCCGAGCACTTCGACTTCAGTGGCGGCCAAATCGAGAACGTGGCTCGCAAGCATGCCATCAACAGCATCCTTTATGGCAATGATACCGAGATGCTTCCTATCTTGGAAGACTACTGCCGCTGCGAGCAACTGAATAATAATGTTACGCGAAAGAGGATTGGGTTTTAATCTGTCTCAAGTGGGGTGGCGCCGAAGTTGTTCCAACTTTTTTGTGTCACTTTTTTTTGAATTTTCGCCAAAAAGTTTCTATATTATGTCATAACCATAAAATACGAAACGACAATGAGAACGTATTTGCAACAATTCTTTCCATGTCTGGAAAACAGACATGTCTATCTCTATCGTATTGTCTATCCGATGATTGCCACCCATTCGCCCTTCCTGCTTGCCATACCCAATGCAAGGATTTACGACCTCGATGCTCGGCCATCTACAGAGAGGGATTGGTATGAGTTGGAAAACATGAAGGCCTACTATCGGCTTTTTAAGCAGTTTGAGAATCGTTTTTGTATTTTGAGGCAAAAGTTTCTATATTTGTAGCGTCAAAAATAGCAGCAAACCTATGCGTACTGACAAAGAAAACAACATCATCTTTTTCGACAACGACGAGGAGTTTTACGACCTTTGCGGGAATCCTGAACCTGTCATCAAGACCAGCTCCAGAGGTCTCAAATATTTCGACATGGACTTTACCGATTGGTATAAGAGCCATTTATACAAAGCTGCCAAGATGGTCATCCTCGACGACGATTCAACCATCTTCCGCAAAGGCGGCATGGTCTCCTATCGCACCTACTCCAAGAAAATCAACGCCTACCGCGTCAATCCGCTTGCTATACAAATAGAAAATCTTTCCCGTCAGCGCGACCTGTTACAACCTCGCCTGATGAGCGGGAAAATTGAAGTGAAACAATAAAAATAGTGTAATAATTATGAACCTAACAAAAGAAAAATTATTGTGTCTCTGGAATAACAGAGAGAAAATCTTTAAGGATAAGAAGAATATAGAGTTAATTCAGCGATTTGATGCTGTAAAAGCTCTTTTTGAAGAAGTTGAGAAAAATATCACTATCACGAAAAATGATGGTAAGTATTCTATTAACGATACAGAAATAAAGTATAAAGATAATACATCTCCGAGTCAGAATTATTTCGGTTGCGAAGAGGATGGCATATCCGCAGAAGGAGCTTTTAATGGGGTTCAGAACATGATGGATAAATTTCCTAAAGACTACCAAGATATAATCAAAAAAGTTGCTTGTGTTCTTGGTGGCTTCGATTTTAATAATAATAAATATATGAACCCTGCATATAGAATAATATCAAATAGGATTAAGGATAATAATGATAATGGTTCTATAAAAAGTTCGGGCCAATTTAAGCACCCATCATCAAATTTTGCCGACAACAATTTCTTTTATGTCATTATTCATACAATAAAAAAAATAAAGGAGAATTCTTTTAAATGTGAAGAATCCGA
Source organism: uncultured Bacteroidia bacterium (assembly GCA_902780055.1). Classification (GTDB taxonomy): domain Bacteria; phylum Bacteroidota; class Bacteroidia; order Bacteroidales; family F082; genus Limimorpha. Next base: position 85,937 of record CACZDU010000004.1, read on the forward strand.
TGTCGTATTGAGATGGCCCGGAAATGTTGGTGAAAATAATACATATTATAAAGGTCTGAGCTTGGACGAAATAAAAACTTCTCAACGAGAAGCATTGAGAAACCGTTTCCCTTACAAGTTCTTCCATATGTGGACGCATCGCGATTCTTGCATTCATCTTTTGAGTTTGATGCCATACCAGAAACTTGCTAAATGTGGAGATGATTGCAAACATGAAGATCCTAATATTGATATGAATTTTGAGACATTTGCAGATACAATGCAAGAAAGGGGTTGGCAAAAGTATTCGGAAAAAATAGCAGGTTATATCCCCGAAGAAAAAAAAGGTGACAAATTCTGGGAGGAAATGTCCAAATTGCTTTCTATCGTTGCAATAAACGAAGACCAATCAATTAGAAATACCGAAGAACTGCTGAGAACAGGCAACCAAGCCATTATTCTTTGGGGACCTCCTGGTACAAGTAAAACATATACGGCAGAAATGTTGGTGAAGAGTATGCTGGAAACGGAAAAACTTGAAGATGTTAAGTTCCCCAAGCAAAGCGATAAAGGTTGCTATGAGTTGGTACAATTCCATCCCAACTATGCCTACGAAGATTTCATCGGTGGCATCGCGCCGAAAGTTACTGGAGATACACTTGCCTACACTTTGAAAGAAGGTGTGTTTAAGAAATTCTGTGACGAAGCGAATAAAGAAGAAAACAAGAATAAAAAGTACATCTTCATTATTGACGAAATTAACCGTGCCGATTTGTCTTCGGTGTTTGGCGAATTACTGTATGCTTTGGAAAAGCGCGGCCAGGGTGTGTCCATCCCTAATTTTACAGAGAACGATTACAAGTTTGTCATTCCCCAAAATGTGTATTTGATAGGGACAATGAACAATGTGGACAAGAGTTTGGTATCGTTTGACTTGGCATTGCGTCGTAGATTTAGTTTTGTAAAAATGATGCCGGATTTGTCTGTTCTAGATACAATGCTTACAGGTTATTCCGTAAGTGAAGATGTAACAAATTCTGTTGAGGTAGAGAATCTTGTTGCCTACATAGGACGATGCGAGGACCTAAACAATCGGATAAGAACATCTCAAACTTTAGGGTTGAATGAGAACTATCAAATAGGTCAGGCTTATTTTATGAAAATAAAGGATTTCCTTCCCCAAATTGAGGATAAAGGAAAAGTTATAATAACGACTCTCGAGTTGGAAAAACTGTGGGAGTATCATTTGCTGCCGCTTATTGAAGAATACCTTGGAGCCAGAGCCGATGAAACTGACATAAAATCAAAACTTAAGGAGATAAAAGTTAATTTCATAAAAGCTCTTTAATTATGCTATTGGAACTGACCGATGACATATTAGGGGAAGGCGTTGTTTGCAATGATAAGTCGCAACTCGCAGCTATTGAGGAAATCAACAAGCAGGTTGATGAACAAAAGATTAGGTCGTTGTCGCTTACCAACAGAATTCAAAACGACTGTCTGAACGAATATCCTATTTGGCACGCACAAGCCGTGGAAAAAGGGGAAGTTGTGACTAAATTATACACCTCGCACTACATCGGTTTTTGTTCAGTGAATGGTGTAGATATTGTCATAAAACCGAGATTCGGGCTTTTCAACCATTTGATATCCTATGCGTGCAACATATACGTTCCGAATGCTGAATCAAGTATTACATCAAATAAAACGAGTAAAAATTATTGGTTAATAGCGCTATTATGGAAGGCCGTTTTGCAAAGAGCCATTGCTGTGGGACAAATTCCGAAGGAATACAAAACAGAAAACAAGAATCTTCGATATTACAAAGGAAGACTTGATATTGCAAAACAGATACGAGTAAATCTTACGAATGCGAGCCGTTTTTATTGTTCATATAGAAAACTAACATCAGACAACACCATTAATCGGGCAATTCGCTATGCATACAAAATATTGTGCGACAAAAAGATGGGAAGTGTCGTAAATGACATTAGAGAGTACGATGATAAACTCGCCATGTTCGGTGTTTCGAATTCTCCCATTGATATTGCTGACATTGAGAATATTAAGTACACCCGAATGACAGAAATATATCGTCCTGTCATGCAATTCTCCAAGGCAATTATTCAACAGAATCTTTCCGAATCAAGTATTCAAACGCATAATAAAACTTCCTTGGCCTATTTCATCGATATGGCAGAATTATGGGAAATTTATCTGCTGAAAAAACTGCAAATCAATTTCCCAGATTACGAAGTATATTCTCCCAATTTGCGAGAGCGAGAGTTTTTGATGGAAGATAAATATCGCGAAGTACGTCCAGACCTTGTTATTGCAGATAAGAACACAGGCAATCCTCGAATTATCCTTGATGCAAAATACAAATACTATACATCTTTAGGAAATTATTCGCGAAATTCCACTGTGAGTCGTGAAGATTTATATCAAATGACGACTTATTTGCACCGGTTTATGAAAGACGGGAAAGGTTATGGAATTTTCGTTTCTCCAGTAGAACAAGAAAAAGAAAACGATGTCCATAAAATAGTTGGATGCGAACAGTCTATTGGATTGGTGAATTTGAATTTGTATGAATTGTTTGATGATAGGCAATCGGACAATTCAAAAGAAATAGAAAAAAGAGAAGGGATATTTATCAATAAAATAAAATATTTATTAGAGCTATTGTAGCTCACTTATCAATCTAAACATTATGGGCGACAATTATTTGCCGCCCATTTTTGTTCCATCAGGTATAAAGCTCCCCAATATAATGTCTTAATTTTGAATTTTCCGTCCATAGTTACTATATTATGACGTAAACTTTAAAGCTAACGCGATATGGCTCTATTGACAGCAGAAAACTGCAAGTTGTCTTACACTTTAAGAGAAACATTCTAAATCGAATGCACTGATTTAATGGCTTTGTCCGAACAATGTATCCACAATCTGGAAAACTGGCAAAAAAGATGACGGTGAAAGAACACCCCGTTTATCATAAACAAGTGCTTGAGTCCAGCGAAAACTGGACCTCGAAGATGACACAACTGACTTTGATGAATTACATCAAACTCCGTTCTGTCTATGAATTGGCCTATGAAAATTGGGACCAAATCAATCGTGAATGCCATGATTTGGCAACCTGCATCAACGACAATGACCATGAAGGTGAAAGTAAGGCAAAAAACGCCCTGCTCAATTGCCTTGAACGGTTTGGACGTATTTCTGTGATAGATGTAGTGAGTGGTTTCTTTAGACTCTACCAACAGGTTGAGGATTACAAAAGTAGGATGGACATTCTCCATGTTTTTGCATAGGATTTCCTAAGACGGACTCCATATCCAATTGTCATTCCGCGATATTGTTGGCGCCCAAAGTGAAGGATTGCTATCGGAAGACTTATGGGAAATGGCCACCAAAAGCCATCGGATGGCTTATGGAATCGGAGGAAGACAACAGGAGGGTTAGGTGTATTAACGATTAGGCATTTCAAGTGGAGCGTCCCAAAAACCGTTTTACTTTTTTACCCGTTTTTTTGAATTCCACGCATAAAGTCACTATATTTGTAGCGAATAACAAAAACCGATATCATCATGCCAAAAGGACTCTCCAAATCCCGCTACACCGCCTTCTGCCAATGCCCCAAGAACCTCTGGCTGAAGGTGTATCAACCCGAGGAAGCCAAAGACGACCCGGCGTTGCAAGCCCGCTTCGAGCAAGGCAACGAGGTGGGCGACCTCGCCATGGGACTCTTCGGCCCCTACAAGGAAGTGACCACCCATAATGCCGACGGCAGCCTCGACTTGAACAAGATGTGCGAATTGACGCAACAGTACATGGGACAAGGTGTGGACAACATCTGCGAAGCCTCCTTCGCTCTCAAAGGTCACTACTGCGCCGTCGACATCCTGCACCGCAACGGCGACGGCTGGGACATCTACGAGGTGAAGAGTAGCAGCTTCCCAGAGTGTGACGGAGAGGAAACGAAGTTGGAGAAATATGCGCCCGACATCGCCTATCAAAAGTGGGTGCTCACCACGTGCGGTGTCAAGGTCATCAACACTTATTTGGTGTGCCTCAACAGCAGCTATGTTAGGCAAGGCGAGTTGGATATCAAGAGCCTGTTTGTCATCATCGACATGCACGACTTGGTCGAGAACGAATACCTGAAAGTGCCTGCACAGAACAGCCAAGCCTTGAAGATCTTGGGCATGAAGGACGAGCCTGACTACGACCTTTCCGAACACTGCATGAAACCATACACCTGCACTTTCTTCGACTACTGCAAACGTCAGCATGGCGTGCCGCAGGACGAGCCAACCGTTTTCGACCTGTATCGCATGAACTTTTCAAAAAAACTGGAACACTATCATGCCGGAGGCATTACTTTCGATGCATTACGCTCGGAGAAGCTGAACGACAAGCAGCAGATGCAGGTGGAGTGTACGCTGAACCAAAAGGAACACATCAATGTCGATGGCATCCGCGAGTTCCTTTCCAATCTAAGCTATCCGCTCTATTTCCTTGATTTTGAGACCCTACAGCAGGCCATTCCCCAATATGACGGACAGAAGCCATACCAACAGATTACCTTCCAATACTCGCTCCACATTAAGGAGAGTGCCTCTGCGCCCTACCAACACAAGGAGTTTCTGGCATCCAGCGACGGCACGGACCCACGTCGCGCCGTGGCCGAGCAGCTTTGCAATGACATCCCGATGAACGTCTGCACCCTGGCCTACAACAAAGGCTTCGAGTGCGGTCGTATCAAGGAACTGGCTGCGCTGTATCCTGACCTCGCCGTTCATCTGATGAACATCCAAGAGCATATCCAAGACCTGCTCACGCCATTCCAGAGCGGCTACTATTATGTGCCCGCCATGGGTGGCTCGTTCAGCATCAAGAGCGTGTTGCCGGCATTGTTCCCCGATGACCCAAGCCTCGATTACCACAACCTTACCGGTGGTGTCCAAAACGGCGGCGACGCGATGACCATCTTCCCAAAAATCCAGCACATGCAACCCGATGAAGCCCGGGCCGCCCGAGAAGCCCTGCTCCGATATTGTGGGCTTGACACATGGGCGATGGTGAAGGTTTGGGAGAAGTTGAAAGAAGTGGTGCAATAAGTGGTTTTGAAAAATATTTTTGCCCCAATCTTTAAATTTTCGGCAAAAAAGAACTATTTTAAGGCCTAACCCCTTAAAACAACATCCTTATGAACACAACCATCAAAACCTCCTCAGAGAAGCAATTCACCCAAATCCGTCGTTTTGTCAAGAAAAACAAAATCTACAACACCATCACAGAAGAAAACGGACTCTACATCATCACACTCTTTGGACTCAAACCCAAAGAACTGGAAAAGTTCATCAAAGACTTTATCAAAACCAACCACCTCACTAAAGTCCAGCAGCATGAGCCTTTGGCTCTTGCTGCCTGAATTTAATGATTTTCAGCAACGGCGATGATATTGAGGTGCTGAATTATTGAGAAGAGGAAGCCAATAAACAAAAATAGTAATATCCATTACCGTAATGGCAATTACTATTTTTCTGTAAAAATCGAAGAAAAATTTGTGCAAACGCTTGCAGTTCCGAAAATTATGCGTACTTTTGCAGAATGGTAATGGTTATTACCGTAATGATGATTACTATTTGTTGAAACAACTCAAAAACAGACGCGATATGAAATTCTACAATCGTGAAAATGAAAAGGCACAACTCTATAAAGTGCTGCAAAAGAGCAGGAAAGAAGCGCAGATGACCGTGCTGATGGGGCGTAGGCGCATCGGAAAGACCGAACTTTCACTGCAATGCGGCGACGAAAAAGTGCTCTATTTTTTCGTCGGAAAGAAGACGGAACAACTGCTTTGCCACGATTATTTGGAAGAAATCAGTTTCAAATTGGGCGTTCCCATCATCGGGCAACTTTCCTCGTTTTCGGAGGTTTTCAGGTATGTGCTGCAACTGGCTGAAAGACAGCCTTTCACGTTGGTTATCGACGAGTTCCAGAACTTCCTGAAAATCAATCCTTCCGTGTTCAGCGATATGCAGCGCGATTGGGACTTGCACAAGCGCACAAGCCATTTGAACCTCATCATCAGCGGCTCGGTGTTCACGCTGATGAAGCGGATTTTCGAGGACTACGAAGAGCCGCTTTTCGGTCGCGCCACAGAAAGGCTATTGCTTAAGCCCTTCTCAACCAGCGTTTTGAAGGAAATCTTGGCCGACTACAATCCCAATTATACGCCCGAAGACTTGTTGGCCTTGTTCAGCATCACGGGCGGCGTGCCGTGGTATGTTGCGCTTTTGCTCGATAAAGGTTATGTCACTAAAGACCAAATGCTTACCGCCTTGACGGAGGAAAATTCACCCTTCATCAATGAGGGCAAAAACATCCTCATCGAGGAGTTCGGCACCGACTATGTCACTTATTTCTCCATCTTGACCTGCATCGCGGGCGGACTGAAAACCCGTGCCGAGATTGAAGGCGAGCTGGGCATCGGCAACATCGGGAGTTATCTGGCGCGGTTGGAGAATTATTACAACCTCGTCAGCAAGTCGCTGCCCATTTTCTCGAAGGAAAACAGCAAGAAAATGCGCTACCAACTCAACGACTGCTTCCTGATTTTCTGGTTCCGCTTCTTCTACAAGTATCAGGCACTTGTCGAAAATCGTGCGTTGAAATCGCTGGAAACCATTATCTTGCGCGACTATAGCACGGTTTCAGGCTTTATGATGGAGCGTTATTTCGCCCGCAAGTTTGAGGAGGAAGGCAAGTACATCATCGGCAAGTGGTGGGATCGCAAAGGCGAGAACGAGATAGACCTCATTGTGGCCGACCCCATCAAAAAGGAGGCTTGGGTTTATGAACTGAAGAAGCAAGGCGAGCGTTACGAGGCCAAGGTCTTGAAAGAGAAAGTGAAAACGATGGTAACCCAAACGCCCGAGTTGGCAAAAATGAAATTGCATCTTGGTTCTTTAACCCTTGAAGATATGTAATTAATTGAAAATCAAATTGTTTTTGTTTTATTCTAATAATAGTAATGGCCATTACCGTAATGGCTGTTACTATTTTGTTTTTCGCCACAATTTGACTAAACAAAATTGACCTCCGGGCTAATCCGAATCCCGAACTTGGCCTCCACGGAGTCTTGGATTTTGCGGGCAAGTTCCACAATGTCTTGTCCCGTTCCGCCGCCGTAATGCACGAGGACGAGGGCTTGTTTGTCATAAACTCCGACGTGTTCGTTGCGCCAGCCTTTCCAGCCAGCTTGCTCGATGAGCCATCCGGCGGGGACTTTCACCTTGCCATTGGGTTCGTCGTAATGTGGAATGTTTGGAAATTCCTTTTGCAAAGCCTCAAATTGTTTGACTGGGATGACGGGATTCTTGAAAAAACTGCCTGCGCTGCCAATCTGCTTTACATCAGGCAGTTTGGCATCGCGGATGGCGCAAATGGCATTGTGGAGTTGCTGTAAGGTCGGGTTTTCGATGCCGTTTTGCTCCAAAAAGGCTTTGATGTTGCCGTAATCGAGGTGGAGTGGGGCGTTTTTCTTCAACAGGAAATCCACCGAAGTGATGATGAATTGGCCTTTCAGTTCGTTTTTGAAAATGCTTTCACGGTAGCCGAAACGACATTCTTCTTTGCCGAAAACCTTGGTTTTGCCCGTTTCCAATTCAAAGGCTTCGCATTGCAAGAAACTGTCTTTCAACTCCATACCGTATGCACCAATGTTTTGCACGGGTGCCGCTCCCACTTTTCCGGGAATGTGGGCAAGGTTCTCCAAACCATGCCAACCTTTACTGACCGTAAACTTCACGAAATCAGGCCAATCCTCACCGGCTTGGGCGCGGACGACGACTTCGTTTCTGTCTTCCTGAAGGATTTCGATGCCTTTCGTGTTGATGAATATGACCAAACCGTCAAAAACATCGTCTTGAAATAAGACATTGTTGCCGCCGCTCAAGACAAGATGCTTTTCTTGCTTGAAAACATCGCTTGAAATTAATGCTTCAAGTTGCTGAATGTCATTGATTTCAACGAAATATTTCGCCACGGCATTGAAGCCGAAGCTGTTGTAGGGCTGGAGGTTGACATTGGTTTTCATGGCGCAAAAATACACAATAGAAGTCAATTATCCTCGTTTCATCAGAAAACTTCGTAACTTTGCCCCGATGAAACGCGCTATCGTATCGGTTATCAACGACTTGGTTACTGACCAACGGGTCAACAAGTCGTGTTTGGCCTTGCAAAAGGTTGGGTATGAGGTACTTTTGGTTGGAAGAAAGCAACGAAAAAGTCCGCCGATGGACGAAAGGCCTTACGCCACGCATCGGATGAAGCTGCTTTTTGAGAAAGGGCCATTGTTTTATGCGGAATACAATATACGCCTGTTTTTCTTTTTGCTGTATCATCGTGACAATTTTTTGCTTTCCAACGACTTGGATACGGTTTTGCCCAACTATTTCATTTCGCGTTTGAAGGGTAGCAAAATGGTTTTCGACAGCCACGAGTATTTTACGGAAACGCCTGAATTGGTGAATCGGACAAAGGTGCAAAAAGTGTGGAAACGGATTGAAGGTTTCGTGGTGCCCAAATTGGACGAAATGATTACGGTTTGCGACAGTATCGCCGAACTTTTTCGTGAGAAATATGGTGTCAAAGTTCACGTTATCAGGAATATACCGCCACGAAAGGCTTTGCCACCGAAAGGCGACAAAACGGCTTTGGGATTGCCCGCCGACAAACACCTATTAATATTGCAAGGCTCTGGCATCAACATCCAGCGCGGGGCGGAGGAATTGGTGCAGGCGATGACGCTTTTGGACGACTGCTTCCTAATGATTATCGGTGGCGGCGATGTGCTTCCTATTTTGAAACAAATGGTTGAGGAACAGAAAATTACAGACCGTGTGCGTTTCTTCCCTCGAATGCCTTACCAACAAATGATGGCCTATACGCAATTGGCCGAATTGGGTTTCTGTTTGGACAAAGATACCAACCTTAATTACCGTTTCGGCCTGCCCAATAAGTTGTTCGATTTCATCCAAGCGGGAGTGCCGATTGTAGCTTCACATCTGACTGAAATTGAGAAGATTATTCGTCAATACGACATTGGTATTTTCATTGAAAACCACGAACCGTCGACTATTGCGACGACCATCAAAGAGGCCTTGTCAGATAAGAATAGGTTGGCCGTTTGGAAGCAACATTTGGCGGTTGCAGCACAGGATTTGTGTTGGGAGAACGAGGAACAGAAACTGCTTGAAATTTACCGCTATTATGCCTGAAAATCACTTACATATTATTGCTTTCGATGTGCCTTATCCTGCCAATTACGGCGGGGTCATTGATGTGTTTTACCGCGTTAAGGCTTTGTCGTTGGCAGGTGTCAAAGTGCATTTGCATTGCTTCGAGTATGGTCGTGGCGAGCAGGAGGTTTTGAAGCGTTGCCATGAGGTAAAGTATTACAAACGAGATACTTCGTTTGCCAAGCAGTTGAGCCTTACGCCGTTTATCGTTAATTCAAGGAGGTCTGAAGAATTGGTTCGGGACTTGTTGCAAGACGATTATCCGATTCTTTGTGAAGGTTTGCACACGACGGCGATTCTTTCTGACAAACGACTGAGAAATAGGCAAATATATGTCCGTGCCCATAATGTGGAACATGATTATTATTATGCCTTGGGTGAGTCGGAAAAATGTTGCTGGAAGAAGTTGTTTTATCTTGCCGAGGCTTGGAAACTAAGGCGTTACGAGCCAGTTTTGCGCAAAGCGGCGGGCATTTTCGCCATCTCGCAGCAAGACACGAACTATTTCGCCAAAAAATATGGCAAGACTACGCTTGTTCCGGGTTTCAATTCCGCCGATTCGGTGTGTTCGGAAACGGGTAGGGGCGAATATGTTTTGTATCATGGAAATTTGTCGGTTAGAGAGAATGAAGAAGCAGTCAAGTGGCTGATAGAGAATGTCTTTGCTAAGTTGGATTTGCATTGTATTGTGGCTGGACTGAACCCTTCGGACAAACTGATTAAACTCATAGAAAAACATTCCAACGTGACTTTGGCGGCCAATCCTGACGATGCTGAAATGATTGACCTTTTGCGGCAAGCACAGGTCAATGTTTTGGTGACGAACCAACCTACGGGGTTGAAATTGAAACTCTTGAATGCGCTTTACAACGGGCGTTTTTGCTTGGTCAATTCAGACATGGTGCGCGGCACTTCGTTGGAAAGCCTTTGCATAGTGGCCGATGAGCCTGAACAGATGATTGCCGAAATCATGCGGTTGATGGAGGAGGACTTTACGGAGGAGGACATTGAGGAGCGTGACAATCAGATGCGGCAACTTTATGATAATGAGGCGAATACTCAGAAGATTATTCAAGCGATTTTTTCATAAACTACGGATTTCACGGATTTGACGGATAGGATTCCGAAATTTTTGGGATGCAAGCATCCAATTATTACAGATAAGCTAACGCTGCAACAATCCGTACCAATTTGACGCATGCGTCTTTCAAATTCATGGTTGGAAATCTGTAAAATCTGTATAATCCGTAGTTAAGCAATCCTACTCCATCTCTGAACATATCACTGTCCCATTCTTGCAATTCGCAATGCGTGAAGGATATTTCTGCATCAAAGTGTAGTTGTGCGTAGCCATCAGCACGGCTTGACCGTTCTCGCTGATGCGGCGCAAGAGTTTCATCACTTCAAGGGTGGTGTCGGGGTCGAGGTTGCCGGTAGGCTCGTCGGCAATGATGACGTCGGGGTCGTTGAGCAGAGCGCGGGCGATGGCAACGCCTTGCTGTTCCCCGCCCGACATCTGATGTGGCATACTTTTGCGCTTGTCGCTTAGCCCGACTTTGGCCAAAACTTCATCAATTCGGCGCGAAATCTCGGCTTTTTCTGTCCAACCTGTGGCTCCCAGCACAAACTCAAGGTTTTTCTCCACGCTGCGGTCGAAAAGGAGTTGGAAGTCCTGAAACACGATGCCGATTTTGCGCCTCAGATAGGGAATGTCTTTCTTGCGCAAACGGGTGAGGTCGTAACCAGCCACGTTGAAGTAGCCGTCGCGGGCGGGCAATTCGCCGTACAAAGTCTTTAATAGTGAGGATTTTCCGCTTCCCGTGCGACCGATAAGATAGATGAATTCGCCCTTATTCAAAGTCAGATTGACATTGGACAGGACAAGGTTCTCCCTTTGGAAAATGGAGGCGTTTCTGATTTCTATGATGGGTTCTGACATTTATTGATTTAAGATTTCAAATTTCAAGATTTCAAGATTTCTCGGCTGCCACGGTGTGACAGCCCTACAATTCCCAACTCTCAACTGTAAACTACCAGCTTCCCGAGGCGCCGCCGCCGCCGAAACCGCCGCCGCCAAAGCCGCCGAAGCCTCCACCGCCACCGAAACTTCCGCCACCACCTCCGAAACCTCCGCTACTGCCAAAACCGCCGCCCATCGGAATCCAGATGGTGCGGGTGCCGCCGCCGGAATAGTTCTGGTTGCCATTGCTGGAGCGGAAAATGAGGATGAGAGCAATCATAAAAATGAGGATAAGCCAAATGGGTATGCCTTCGCCGCCATTGGTGTATTCGTCTTGGGTGAATTTGCCCGAACAGAGGTCCATAATGACGTTGACGGCGTTGTCGATGCCCGTGTAGTAGTCGTCTTCCTTGAAGGCGGGAATCATCTCCTTCTCGATGATGCGCTTGGCCGTGGCATCGGTGACATATTCCTCGATGCCGTAGCCCGTGTTGATGTTCACTTGGCCGCGCTCGCTGCCTTTCTTGGGCTTCACGAGGATGACCGCGCCATTGTTTTTGCCCTTTTGTCCCACGCCCCAACTGTGCCCGATTTCAGTGGCATACTGCTCCACGCTGTAGCCCTGAAGGTCGTCGACAAGGAGGACGAGGATTTGAGTCGAAGTGCTGTCGTTATAGGCAACTAATTTGTGCTCTAAAACATTGACTTGGTGGGCGGTAAGCGTACCCGTGTAGTCGTTCACCAATCGTGGCGGGTTGGGCGGACTCGGCAATTGAGCTTTCAGTGTTGTGCCGAAAGTGAGCAAAACGAGAAGCAAACTGAATAAAAGCGTAAGTTTATGTCTATCAATTGTTTTCATAGGATATTTCGTCGGGGATTTCGTTAACATCGTCGGATTGGTAGGGGAAATAAGTCTTGAATTTCTCGCCGCAGCGCATAATGCCTTCCACAAGGCCATCGGCGAAACGGCCTTCGCGGAAATGGCTCAACATCAGGTCTTTGACATCGCTCCAGAAGCCTTCTTCCACCACATTGTTGATGCCTTCGTCGCCGAGGATGGCAAACTTGTGGTCGCGGACGGCCAAATATATGAGCACACCGTTGCGCAATTGGGTCTCATTGAGTTTCAATTTGTTGAAAACCAAAAGGCTGCGTTTTTCCACATCGCCTCGGCAAAGGTTTTCAATATGCACTTTTATTTCGCCCGAGGTGTTCAGTTCGGCCTGCTTGATGGCTTCCACCACGCGGCGGTCTTCCTCGCGGTTCAGTATGTTGATGGCGTTTGACATAATCGTTCTTTTGACCGCAAAAATAGTCATTTTCCAGCCATTTGGCGTTTGTGAGGCGATTTTTTGTTTCTTTGCAACCTAAAACGACAAAAATGAATGGGTATGAACAGGTTAATCAAGTCGATAGCGGCCATTATGCTGATGTTGGTTTTTGCGGTCTCTTGCACCAAACCCGATGAACCGAACAATGGCGGAAATGAAGGTGAAAACGATAGCATTGTCAATAACGGTAGCACTTTGAATGGCCACGGATTTGTTGATTTGGGCTTGCCGAGCGGCACTTTGTGGGCCACTTGCAACATAGGTGCAGATGCGCCTGAAGACTATGGCGATTATTTTGCTTGGGGCGAGACCGCGCCCAAGGAAATCTATGACTGGAAAAGTTACCGATATGGCCGTTTTTTCAATGAGCGGTATGAGTTGAACAAGTATTGCACCAATCCCGATTTTGGACTCAATGGTTTTGTCGACAGCCTGACCGTTTTGGAACCCACTGATGATGTTGCCTTGACCCAATGGGGCGCAGGCTGGCGCATACCAACCATAGAAGAATGGGATGAAATGTTCCAAAACACGACCAGCATTTGGACTACACAAAACGGCGTGAATGGCTGGCTTTTCACTGCCGAGAATGGCAACAGCCTCTTCCTGCCCGCTGTCGGCTATTGGTGGGAATGCGCGTTCAACGGTGCCGACCTCGGCGTTTATTGGTCGGTGACGCTCAACAAGGAATTTCCTTATCGCGCTTGGGGCTTCCACTTCAATTCGAGTCAATGCCACCTGTGCGGCAGCAGCGACCGAAATAGGGGACAGACGGTTAGGGCGGTGGTGGGGAGAGATGATTTATAAGTTTGTGAAATGTTTTTCGGGGTAGGCTGTCATCTCGTTCAGTCGGTTGGCGATGACCTTCCAATCAAAATCACCTTGCATCATAACAATGTCCTCGTCAAAATTGATGTCGTCAAAATAAACCAAAGACTTTGTCGGCACAATCGGGTTGGAAAAAGGGAATTTTTGTGTGTAGAATTGCAACATTTCGCCGAAACTGTATAGGTTGGAAAGGTGCGCAATATCTATGAAATCTTTGATGCGGGAGCCGTTGTCGCAAATGGAGGAGAGTTTCATTGCCACAATGTCAGGAAGGCTTTCCAAACGGATGCCATCTTCGGTCTGGACGGGTTGAATGTGCGGGTAATTGTATCGAATAAGGTCAACCATCACCTTGCCAATGAAGCCTTTAAGTGTTTTGCCTTTTTCGTAGCCGACTTTGAGGTTGTACTTGTTGACGAGCAACTCTTTAACTTCCTGCAAATCAAAATCTTCTTTGGAGAACAAGTCCAAATCAACGCTTTTGCGGTGACCCAAGCGTAATGCCAATGAAGTGCCACCCACCAAATTAAACGGTGCTAAAAGCGGTTCGGATTGGAGGCTTTTCAGCAACTGAAGCGTGCTTGTCTCGACTGTTTCCTTGTGTAGCATAGCAGATCCTCCTTTTGCAGGTTGAAGTAATGGCAGACGAAATTGATGTCGATGTCCGAAAGGTGCGGGATGCTCTTGATGACTTCGCGGAAGCCTTCAAAACCACCATAAAGGTCGAAAGCACCATAGAAATCCTCTGGCCAGCCTAATTCTATAACACGCTGTGCCACCAAAGCCTTAGACCGTTGCCAATCAAAGGTGCTCATGTCGTATTCCCACAATAGCGAAGGGTTGATATGGTGGCCATTGGGGCGGTAGTTGGAGAATATCGTGTTGGACGTGGCCATAGTTACTTTTTCTTGCTGCAAAAATACTCATTTCCCTCAAATTTGCATCACAAATTTGCCAAATCACGCTTTTTTTCGTTTCTTTGCAGTCTCAAACAACTAAAACAGAATCAATATGAATAGAACTTTGAAGGCAATAGCAGCCATAATGCTAATGATTGTTGCCGTGAGTTGCAACAAACCAATTGAACCAGTTGACCATAGCGGCAATCTCAATGGCCACGATTATGTTGACCTCGGCCTGCCGAGCGGCACATTATGGGCCACTTGCAATGTGGGAGCTGATTCCATTGGTGATTATGGTGACCGTTTTGCTTGGGGCGAAACAAGCCCCAAGGAGGCTTACAATTGGCAAAACTACAAATATGCAGTAATAAATGATCGCGTTTGGTTGCTCAAGTATTGTGTCAATGATTGGGGTACCCATAACGGCGAATATGGTTTTGAAGACTTACTTACTGAGTTGGAAGCCATTGATGACGCCGCAACGGTCAATTGGGGTGAAGGTTGGCGTACACCAACAGTTGACGATTGGCGTGAATTGAGGGACAACTGCTTCCATGATACAATTGTCCTAAATAATGTTCGTGGACATTTGATTAAGTCGCCCAATGGCAATAGCATCTTTTTGCCCGTTCAATCTGGCTATTATTCTGTTTTTGCCCATTATTGGTCAAGTTCTCTTTATGGAGGACCGCGCAGTGCGTACACCTATTTCTTTGAGTTTTTTGACAATGACCATGGAATGTCCGCAACCGAACGTTATAGGGGCTGTGCTGTAAGGCCGGTTTGCTCGGTTAAATGATTGTGCTTTAATAAAATAAAATCCCCGCAACGTCGAAAAACTATATGGCGTTGCGGGGATTGCTATTTGTAAGAACGGGAATTACAGTTTCTCCATATTCCTCTTTACAAACTCACTCAAATCCTTGCCCTTCAGCAAGTTCTTCGAGAGCAAGGCGAGGTCGTAAATCAGTTGTAGTTGATTACAGGAATCCCTAACTGCTTGCAAATGGTTTTTGCTGTGTAGTCCGATATGTCGGGATGGCGCGGCACGGCAGCGACATTGCCGTTGGAACCGACATACAAGCTATGCTTTGCCCCTTCGCGATACAAAGAGCAGTTGTTTTGCGTCAAATGCTTTATGAGCAAATTCCTTTTCACGCAAGAGCCAGTTTTCGGTAAAAGAACCGTTCACCCTTGAAAGCCTGTAAGGCTTGTTCCTTATTGTATTCAAGCACAAGTTGAATGGCATCTTTCATATTTTCCATCAGTTCGTCAAGGGTTTTTCCTTGTGAGATGGCTCCAGGAAGTTGTTGGCATTGACCGCAATACCAACCTCCTTCAACATCTTTGTGAATCAGAATCGTGTATTCCATATTGATTTGTTTTTCACCTGCAAAAATACTATTTTCTTTCAGAAAATGGTTGGTTCGGATTTTTTTCGTTTCTTTGCAATCTCAAACAACTAAAACTGAATCGATATGAATAGAACTTTGAAGGCAACAGCAGCCCTAATGCTGATGATGGTTTTTGCGGTGGGATGCAACAAACCTGATGAACCGAATAATAGTGGGAACAGTAACGACGATGGAAACGGTACAATTACTGTTCCGAATGGCGCTATTAATGGTAAGTTCACCATCAATGAGAATCGGAGTGTAGTTTATTTTTCGAAAGGTAATTTGCAGTATCAAGCTTCAACACGCATTTGGCGTTTTGCTGACAATCAGTATGATTATTTGGGAGGCAACAATCAAAATATCTCAGAAACAAATAGTGGATGGATAGACCTTTTTGGTTGGGGAACGGGTGACAATCCGACTAACGCTTCCACAGAAAATAATGATTATTCTAATTATACAGAATGGGGTAGCAATGTTATTTCTAATAATGGCGGTATTGTCGGGAATTTTTGGCGTACATTAACTTTAGATGAATGGAATTATGTTTTTAGGATACGTAATACATCTTCTGGGATACATTTTGCTCTGGCAGAGGTGGCCGGGGTAATAGGTGTAATACTTCTGCCAGACAATTGGAATCGGGCTACTTACACTTTATTCAAAACAGACCAAGGTGGTGCTGGCTTTAGTGAAAATAAGATTGATGCAACTGATTGGGTTAACATATTTGAGGCCAACGGAGCAGTTTTTCTTCCAGCTTCTGGCTACCGCTATGGAATTTCGCTTTTTGTGGCGGGTTCTCAAGGTTGGTATTGGTCGGCTCCAAGTAGTGGAGGAGAATGCTCGGAATTGACATTTGGTAAATCGTTTAACGGTAGTTCATTCCTTCATTTAGATAATTATGAAGTTCATGATTGGACACAAGGTAATTCCGTCCGTCTCGTTTGCCTTGCCGAGTAATCTTTTTCTGTTTTTTCAAAAGGTGAATCAAAGATAATCTATATAACAAAAGCCTCAGAGAAACAAATTCCTGCCTCCCTGCGGCTTTAACTATTCTAAAATGCTCAAATTGATTGATAATCAAAGATTCTCCAAATTCCTCTTCACGAACTCACTCAAATCCTTGCCCTTCAGCAAGTTCTTCGAGAGCAAAGCGAGGTCATAAATCTGCCTGATGGTGGCTTCCTGTTCGGCTTCGTCTTTGTCCAAGAGGCCGGTGATGACGGGGCTGTTGGTGTTGAGCATCAGCGTGTAACTGTCGGGCATGGAGCCGTAGAACGACATTGGGCCGCCGCCCATCTGCTCCATCTCCTTCATACGGCGCATCCATTCGTTTTGGGTGACCTCCACGGGAGCGGCTTCGGCACCTTCGTTGCTGAACTCCACGTTGAACTTCACCTTGTCGATGACCTTCTCGAAAGCGGCCTTCACGGTCTCTTTCTGCTTGTCGTCGAGGCCCGAGGCGGCTTCCTTGTCGTCCTTCAAGATGATCTTGTCGATGGTGTTGGAGTCCACACGGGCAAACATGGCGCGGTTGTCGTCGCCTTTCTCGCCTTCCTTCTGCTCGTAGGCGCTGATGAAATGCGGGTCGAGGATGCCGTCCATCATCAGGACGTTGTAGCCCTTGGCCTTGGCGTTCTCGATGTTGGTGTATTGGTC
>CACZDU010000005.1:0-145184 GCA_902780055.1 uncultured Bacteroidia bacterium
TTCGCGGTTGATGTGCCACACTACGCAATCAGTGAGGGCGGTGACTTCCACAGGGACAACATTATTGTTGGCAAACAGAAACGCTGGAGCCAGCAACATTGGGGCTTTCAGATGGTCGACGAGCACCTCACGGCCTTCCTCACCCATCATTCGTGCCTCGGCTTGACCTTCGACAAGTACCATCAGCGCACGGCAAGGGTCACCTGGGTTGAGCATCCGCCTTCCGGCGGGATAGTCTTGTCGGCGACAAGGGCTTTCGAGCAGACGCTCCAAAGATTCATCGCTGCATCCTGCAAAGAGTTTGATACGTTTCAGTTCTTCCATAACAATATTATTTTGGTGCAAAAATACGGAAAAAAGTATCTGATGTGCCCAGTGGGCGCCATTGAAGAAACGTAACACAAAGTTCTAACAAACCAACCGCCGCAAGGGTTTTCTTGATCTTTGCGGCGGTTATTTTCAAAAATCGTCAAAACTTGGGATAAGACCCCTTGACATTACCCATCAATAGGGATTTCACGGTTTTTGAAATGGACATTACTTTGCAGTGTCAAACAACTAAAAGTAAGCCTATGAAAACAGCATTAAAGAAAATGAAACCCAACTACAAAAACTGGATGCCTAAAGGCATGATCCTTGAGACTTTGGGCGGTGCATTGGCCTGCCTGTTATTATTCCTTGTCTTTGGCGTGAGCGGGCTGCTTGCCGCCGGAACGCTGAAGACTGTCCTGAAAATCGTTTTCCTTGTGCTTGCCATCGTGCTGGCTTTGGTGACACTATGGATGTGGCTGTTGCATCGTGCCTTCTCCTACAACGGCAAGCGTCAGATGTCGAAACAGATCATTGACGGCGTTGCCGCTTATGTCACCCTTCCTGAATGCGCTGGCCATCGCTTGCGCCAAACGCAACCCCAAGGCCGAGATGTTCGGCATCGACCGCTGGGGCAAAGAATATGCTTCCTATAGCCTTGCCTTATGCGAACAAAACGCACAAGCCGAGGGCGTGAGTAATACCCATTTCGGACAAGGCAACGCTTTGAAACTCGACTTTGCCGACGAGACTTTCGATGCGGTGACCAGCAATTATGTCTATCATAACATCCCGAGCCGCGACCGACAAGCCATTTTGTTGGAAACCCTGCGTGTGTTGAAGAAAGGCGGCACCTTCGCCATTCACGACATTTTCTCCCGATTCAAATATGGCGACATGCAGGCTTTTGTCAAGAAACTGAAAGGCTTGGGCTATGTAGAGGTTGAACTCATTGACACCACCAACGGCATGTTTATGACCCCATGGGAAGCCAAATGGATGGGGCTGAGCGGGTCGGCGATTCTGAAAGGAAAGAAATGAAAAGACCGCTGAAATATATTGTTTTATTTCTGTTAATCATCATCCCATTCACACAAAACCAAGCCCAAAACCGCCAGCGTTTCGACGGTGGCATGATGGTACACACGGGTTATCTGCATGGCGACCTGTCCGCCTTAAACTATAAAGCGGAAGGAATGACCTTCGGCCTCGGCGGAGTGCTCCGTTATCATCTTGGCAATCATTTTCGTTTGGGTGGTGAAGGCTATGTCAGCACCTTGAAACAAATGCACAACGGCAGTTATATCCGAACCAGCTGGGGAGGACTGCTGGCCGATGTCTATTGGCAATTCGGGCGATGGCAGCCTTATGCGGGTGTCACTATCGGTGGAGGGAAAGCCTCTTCGCTGCTGATGTTTGAAGGCTCGGCTGACGACTGGGAAGCGGAATCAAATGCCTTTCTGCATAATGAGTCCTTTTTCTTCGTGAATCCCAACATCGGCGTGGAGTTTGCCCTAACTGAAGCCGTCCACCTGACTTTGAAGGTTGACAGGCTTATCCCTGTTTCAAGCATCGAAATGCCCAAGGGTGTGAGATGCTATTTAGGGTTTGTTTTTGCGCATTGAGACTTCAAGGGCATGACCCGTCATCGACAACCTCCCCTTGCTGATTGTCGTCATGGCATTGACCATACCCATCGCCATGTTTGCCATGCGACTGGCCGAGCGTGCAATGAAAAAGTCTGCCGAAGCATTGAATTAATCATTTTTGTACCTTTGCGCAATCACAAAAGCCACCTCCCCATGGCAAGCAACCCTGACTTCGTTCAATATATCGCCGACCAATGCGCTGGTGCGGGCGAGATTACCGTGAAAAAGATGTTTGGCGACTACGGTATTTCCCGCAATTCATGTTACCGAACCTATGGACATCGGTGCGTGTTCAATTGATTGCTCCGCTTTTTTGAGGCGGTTTTTCATATCATTATTCCATCAGCACCACCCGCTCCTCCTTCTTGCAGATTAAAAAACAATTCCGAAAGCAAAAACTGCCTTCGGAATTGTCATGTCAAGAAAAAGTCGGGCTTTTATTACTTCACCAAAACCTTCTTCACCTCTGTACCGGATTTCACGAAGTAAAAACCGCTTGAAAGGCCTTGCAAATCGATGGTTTTCTTGTTGTCGACGAACATGGTTCTCACCACGCGGCCCATTTCGTCGGTGATGGTCACGAAGCCGTCGGCTTCGATGGTGAGGGTTTGCGAAGCGGGATTGGGATAAACGGCGATAGTGGCGGTTTCGGTTTCGCCGATGCCCACGTTGCCGCAGTCGTCATAAAGCTGGATGCCTTGCCATTCCTCGGAGGCTTCGAAGGCTTCGATGCAGTTGCAGGGCACCACGATGTGAACATGGTCGTTGATGTCGGCGAAGGCATCGTCCCAAAGGAAGAAAGGCACGTTGCTGTGGATGAAGATGTAGTCGAGCTCTTCACAATTGCTGAATGCATTCGAGTTGATTTGCTGGACACTTGACGGAATGTCGATCACCTCCAACAGCGGACAATCGGCAAACGAATGGAAACCGATGTTCACGATATTGTTGGTCAAGGTGACGCTGGTCAGGTTGGTGCAGCCATAGAATGCTTCGCTGCCGATGTAGCGCACCCTGAGCGACTCGCCGTTGATGACTTCGGTTTCGGGGACAACCACATCGCCCGAATAGGTGTTCGGCTCGTCGTCGTTGACCACAATCAGGTAGGTTTCGCCACAACCTCCGCCCGGAAGCTGTTGTGTGGCTTTGCGGTAATAGATGCCATTGACATGGTAATCGTAGGCAAATGCGCTTTGGCAAATCATCGTGAGTGCCAAAGCCAAAACTGAAAGGATAAATGTACGTTTCATACTTGTAATTGTTTAGATGATGGATTTAACAACATTATTTAGGTGCAAAAAACAGGAATTCATAACAAATGGACGAAAAAAAAGTTGTAATACTGAAAAAAAATGTAAAGCCGCGTTATTTTTCAGATTACCTTTGCACCTAAAACCATCAAAAGACGCACTGAAAGAATGGAATCATCCGAGTCACACGGACGCATCGAAAACTTTAATGCCCTTGTGCTACGGCATAAGGCAATGATTTGGCATATCTGCTCGGACTACACCCTCGGGAAAGCGTGGAAGACGGAAGACTGCATACAAGAGGTGATGATTAGCCTTTGGAGAAGTTTCGGGACTTTCGAGCAGCGCAGTTCGGAAAAGACTTGGGTGTGGCGCGTGGCCACCAACACCATGTTGATGCTGAAGCGCAAAGAGGACAGAAGGCCGCCAACGGAATCCATAGAGGCGGTCGGCGTGGACGAAAAGGACGATGAAACGGGCAACGAGAAATACAAGCAGTTGCAACAACTTATCAACGCACTGCCCGAAGAAAGCAGCACGGTCATTCGCGCCTTCTTGGACGGCTTTTCCTACAAGGAAATCGCCGAAATGACCGGCAGCTCGGTGGGCGCCGTGGCCATGCGCATCGCCCGACTGAAGCGGAAACTAAGACTAATGTACGAAAGAGAAAACAATCTATGACAATGGAAAACAACATAAAAGCATCGAGCCCAAGCACGCAACGCGACGATTTCAAAACCCAATGGCAAAGCCGCTTGCATTGGAAGGAACAGGCCGAAAAGTGGGCACCTGACGACCAGGCCTTTTTGCGTTGGGCAGAAAAGGCGCAACAAGACCCTGCCGGTTTGGAAGCGAATGTCATCCCCCTTCACCGCACCAGACGCTGGATACCCTACGCGGCAGCAGCCAGCCTTTTCATCGGCGTGGCCGCCTTCGGCCTGACCCGACAAGGCCAACCCGACAATGGGCTCCCTGTGGCCGAGAAAGTGACCATGGAAAGCCAAACCGTCCACTTCCTCTGCAACAACGGCTGTTCGGCACAAGACATCATGCAGTTAGCCAACAAAGTCATCAACTAACCAAACACAAAAACGATGAAAAGCATTGTTCCATATCTCGTTTTGCTCCTGGCTGTCGTATTGTCGGCTTGCAAGGGAAAGACGGAAACTCCAGAGAAAACCAGCGAAAAAGCAGCGTTGGAAATCTATTGCAAGTATGCCGACAATGCCAACCTCACCGTGGCCTACCTCGGCGACTTGACTGTCAACGGGAAGTGCATTGACGCTTTGATGCTGCAAGCCAACAATGAAGCGGATTGGGAAACGCTGAAACAGGATTTCGGCTTCATGCCTTACGACACCTCCGACCTCAACTGCCAAAACGAGGAGAATCCTTTCATGGTGGGCGTGGGCATCGAAACCGATTTTTTGGACGGTGCCGTTCTCGACACCTTGACCGACATCAGCCAGATATCCGAAGCAGACCTTGAGAGATTCACACTCAATGTTGCCGACAAGATCCGCGAAATCATGAAGAGTTTCCAAGTTCCCGACTCGCTGCTGCCCCAGACCGCCATCGTTTTCGGCCAAGGCGAAATAGAACACGAATCTGAGAACAACACTTACAACGACTACATTATGACTATCGCGCGAGCCGTTGTCATCGGGCTGATTAGCGAAAAAATTGCAGCCAATAGCGGGGATGTTCCGGCAGATACTGCAACCCAAGACTGCCTGCAACAGCAAGAAGGCCAAGGCGATCTCATCATGGACGATGCCAAAAACCAAGGCCACATCGGCTACATCACCGCCGCCGACAACGACGAGCGCACCCTATGGCTCTTCTTCTATGACGACCAAGAGGAATGTAACACCATCATCACCCATATCCGCGAAGATATTATCATTAACAATAATTAACAATTTATGAAAATCTTAACCGTATGAAAAAAAATGTATTTTTCCTTCTGATGTGTGCTTTTGCCATGACCGGCATTGCACAGGCACAAAACCGTGGCGAAATCCAAGTGAAAGCCACCGGATTGGACAATGTGACGATTTCACAAGACCGAATCCCTTCTGAGGGTTCTTGGTTCTCCTACGTCGGCGATTATTCGTCACCACAAATCATCGGCATCGGAATGCCCTTCAATTGGGGTTACATGTTCCCCGCCGAGCTGATGAGCGAGTACAAAGGCTGCTCCTTCACCGAGTTCGGATTTTTGGATGCTGGCGAAGAGCAATTTGCCACCACCTACACCCTCAACATCTACACTGGCGGCGATATTGCCCCCGGCACTTTGATTCACACCCAAACCTTTGAAATCACCGGAACGGTCGGCGATGTGGTCACCTTCAGGCTCGACACGCCTATCGAAATCGACGGCACAGAAAACATTTGGCTGACTTTCTACCATGACGGCTCCATCGAATATCCCGCACCGGCCGTTGCCGACGTGGGCAACCCCAACAGCCGCTGGTTAGGCATCGACGGCTATGGCTGGATGGACGTGGCTTCGGTGAGCAGCGAGGCCTACAGTTGGTTGGCATGGGTTTATGTCGACGGCTATGATTGGATTGGCGAAAGCAACGAAGCCATTTCCGTATATCCCAACCCCACCTCGGGCAATGTGAACATCCTTGCCTCGGGCATCAATCACATCGCAGTGATGAACGCCATCGGCCAAGTGATTTACGAAAGCAACGCCGACGGCAACATGGCCACCCTTGACATGAGCCAATATCAAAATGGCGTTTACATGGTGCGTGTAACCACCGAAAACGGCCAAATCGTGAAACTCGTCACTAAACAATAACATCATGAAAAAACTCTCCATTCTATTCGCGTTCCTGCTCTTTGGCGCAGGCCTTCGCGCACAGCAGACCAACCTCACCCAAGCCGTTGACTTCACCGTGACCGACTGCCACGGGCAGACCTACAACCTCTTCGAAATCCTCGACCGAGGCCAGGCCGTCTTCATCGACTTCTTCTTCTACACTTGCGGCCAATGCCAAGTGATTTCGCCCTACATTACAGGGTCTTATACCCAGATGGGCTGCAACATGCACGATGTGTTCTACATCGAGATTTCTTACATCGACAGCGATGCCGCCTGCCAGCAATGGGCCAACGAATATGGCGTTGAGTTCCCCACCGTCGGCAAGGACGGCGGCGGCAACGAGGTCTTCGACCTTTACGGCATCCAAGCCTGCCCCACCCTCGTCCTCATCATGCCCGACCGCAGCATCCCCATCCGTGGCCTGCTGGATCTCTATCCTTTCTCGGCCCAAGATGTGGTCAATGCCATGCAGCAAAACGGCTTGCAACCTCACGACTGCACTGGCACGCTGACCGTCAATCCTCAGACCATGCACATCTACAACGACGGCGAGACCTACCAGCCCGGCCAACTGACCATTTCCAACATGACCGCTGAAGAAGTGACCGTCAACGCCTTCACCTCCGACCCCATCTTTACGATGCACTGCATGTATGAAGGCCAAGATGTCACCGAAGGCATGACTGTTGCCGCTGGCCAAACTGCCACTGTGGAAGTGTATGTCGATGTGCCTGTAAGACAGTCTTTTGAAGGAAAAATGTACGTCAACACCACGGCGGGCGATTTTGAAGTCGACATCATCTACGAATCCACTGTTGGCCTCAATGAGAACGGCACAACACTGACCTTGTTCCCCAATCCCGCCAACGAAAGCGTGACCCTCCAGGGCGAAAACCTTGGCGAAGTAAGCCTTTACAACACATTGGGACAAAAGGTCGAGACCTTCTTCACCGACGAATCGCAATTGGTCATCCCGACCGCAAAGTACCAAAACGGCATCTATTTCATCAAGTCAAGCAACGGAACGACGCAACGCTTGGTGATTGCGCACGAATAAAACACAAAAGCCTTTCGGCCAAATTCGCGGAATTATTTCCTCATAAAAACCAAAAAATGAGGAAATTTTTCCGCGATTTTTATGAAATATGAAAACCCGACATTGCATATCGGGGTGTAATAGGGTCGTCTCTTCGGGACTTGGGCCTGGCGCATTGTCATCGTCTTCGTCCCGCAGACGGCGGTGGGAGTTGTTATTAATGCTCTCTCTTTAATCGAAATCTTTCTTTTTACTCTTTTTTCTATTGTTTCTCCAAGTTTTTGTATTTTTGCCCTCAAGTATCGCCTAAACAGCGGTGCGTTTTTATTGGAATAAACATAGCGTTAGTGCTAAATTCGGAATGTCCCAGAACCTCGCAACTTCAAAAGACACTCACGAAACGAATAAGTACCAGCGCCTGCGCTTGCGCAGGCTGGACTTATCTTCGTGAATGGGTCATGCGAGGACCTTGGGACATTGATGAGCGCCAATCTGCGCTTTTTCGTGTCCTGAGGTTCTTTGTTTGAACCCATCCCCTCCGAAAGATAGTCCTTGCGCTGCTAAACTATAGCGTATGCTCATTGACAACAAAGTAGATCGTTATCCTGACGACGGACTTGGCATCAAGACCGTATGGGATTTTATCAACCTGTATTCTGGCGAACAATCCGGCCAGACTGGAAAACTCGACATCGTGACGGGCTATTTCACCATTCGCGCTCTCAGTAAGCTTTATCGCGAACTGCCAGAGGAGGATGAGTTCCGCATCGTCTCATCGGAAATGGTGCGAGAAGAGAAACAACTGAACGACATCAAGGACTTGTTGAACGGCGACTTCTCCGTGGAAAGCTCGTTTCAATTGGACGAGTATGCCCAAGAAGCCAAGGCTTTCCTTGAACGCAACACCGTGCAAATCCGCGCCATCGCCAATGCTTTTTGCCATGCCAAGGTGTATATGTTCAAAAACAGTGTTCCACAGAACAATGGGTATTACTTGACAGGCAGCAGCAACCTTACCGATGCAGGGCTGGGCTTGAAAAAGACCTCGAATGTGGAACTCACCATTGGCGATTCCGTCAACAAGGCCAACTCCGATTATAAAGAGGTGTGCCGTTGGTTTGAGGATATTTGGAAAACAGCCAAGGAGAAGATTCAAGACCCCAACAATCCACAAGCTGGGCTTATCAGCATAAAGGAATACTTCATCCGCATGATAGAAGAGTATTTCCGCAAAAATACTCCAGAAGAAATCTACTATAAGATACTCTACGAACTATTCAAGGCAGACCTTGAATTTGACAGCATATCCATTGAGCATCAGCAGGATATGTCGCTGCTACAGACCAGCGAGATATGGCGGACATTGTTCAACTATCAGCAAAAGGGCGTCATTTCGCTCATCAAGATGTTGCGCAAGTACAACGGTGCTATCTTGGCTGATGCCGTAGGCTTGGGAAAGACCTTCTCTGCTTTGGCGGTCATCAAGTTTTTCCAGATTCAGGGTTACACCACGGTTTTGCTTTGCCCCAAGAAGTTGCAACAGAACTGGACACAATATCTGAAAGGAGCCGGCTCGCGCTTCGACAAAGACCGTTTCGACTATCAGGTGCGGTTCCATACCGACTTGCAAAATGAGCGGCTGCAAAACAGCTATGACACCTATAAGCTCGATTATCTGCAAAAACGTGAGAAACTGCTGATTGTGATTGACGAGAGCCACAACTTGCGCAACGAGAAATCGGGGCGTTACCAAGACTTGTTGGACAGCCTCATCAAAATACAATCACAGAAAGAGGGGCATCAATTGAAAGTGCTCATGTTGTCGGCTACGCCCATCAATACTGGTTTGCGGGATGTGAAAGGGCAGTTCAACCTGATTGGCAGAGGCAAAGATGATGCCTTTGACAACGATGACTTTGGGGTGGAATCGCTCCGTAACCTTTTTGCCGATTCACAACGCAAATACACGGAATGGTGCAAAAACTCCAATCGCACCATTGGCAGTTTCATTGCCATGCTTTCGCCCAAATTCTTCAACCTGACGGACAAACTGATTGTGGCAAGGACACGCAAATTGATTGAGAAGACTTTGGGCGAGGATATGGGATTCCCTGAAAAGGCCAAGCCTTGCAATATATATAAAGGTGTTGACCATTTCGGCAAATACCAAACTGCTGATGAGATATACAAGGCTTTCGAGGAACTGACGCTGACTGCCTACCAACCCAGCCTTTACATTCCTGACAGACCCGTTCAAGCCAGAAAGGGCGCACAGAACGACTGGAACGACAATGTGAACCGTGAACGATTCCTCGTCAAAATGATGAGCATTTTATTCATGAAACGGTTGGAAAGCTCGTGGTATTCTTGTATGCTGACCGTGAAGAAGGTGCTTGACGTGCATGAGCAAACACTTCAAAAGGTGCTTGACTTTGAACAACACAAAAAGAACGGTGTCGTTGACGTGGATGTGCCTGACGAGGACGAAAACTTCGATACCGACGACGTGTTCACGCTTCGCAAAGGCACAATCAACTTGAGCGATATGAAGAACCTTGGTGGATTCAAGCGTGGACTTCAACACAATGTGAAATGCCTGAACGAAATCTGCCTGAGTTTGCAGGGCTTTGAGAAAAACTATCGAAACCGCTCTGAACAAGACGTGAAATTAGACGAGCTCGAAAAGTTGCTCAAAGAAAAGCAGGAGAGTAAGAACAAGAAGATAGTCGTCTTTACGGCCTATAGCGACACCGCCAAGTTCCTGTATGACGAGCTTATGCAACGTGGTTTCAGCCGCATAGCCTCAGTTTCGGGCACCGCTATCTATACCTCTGGCCAGCACCATACCAAGGACTTCCAAGAAGTGTTGCAGAGTTTTGCTCCTTACAGCAAACTCTATAAGTAAAGGGACTGGAGTCAACTCTACGAAGAGACACATCTTGACACGGAGAAGTATTTCGATGCAGAAAAACGTCAATGGCGTGTGCCATATACCGTGTGGGAGCAACTCGTCAGAGCAAATGAGCCCGACATTGTTCGTTTGCTTGACGACCCAATAGACATCCTGATTGCCTCTGATTGTTTGTCCGAAGGCCAAAACTTGCAGGATGCAGATATGCAGGTGAACTATGACATCCACTGGAATCCTGTGCGACTGATACAACGCTTTGGTCGTATCGACCGTATCGGATCGCCCAACAAGCTGATACAATGCGTCAACTTCTGGCCTGCCACGTCATTTGAGGAGTAT
Source organism: uncultured Bacteroidia bacterium (assembly GCA_902780055.1). Taxonomy (GTDB): domain Bacteria; phylum Bacteroidota; class Bacteroidia; order Bacteroidales; family F082; genus Limimorpha. Next base: position 10,334 of record CACZDU010000005.1, read on the forward strand.
CTGCATTTGGAGTCGCGCATTATGAACCGTATGGTGACCATGAATTTGGTAGGTTCAGAGACGCAGCAGCTAAACGATGAGTATTTGCAGATGGAGAAAGACAATCCACTTGTGGACAAAAATGCAGACCGCCTGTTAGAGGAGTTGCAAAACAATAGCATCAGCGACATTGAGTCGCCTCAGACACTGTCCCTAAAGGACTTCTCGCTTGAAGTGTATCGTCAAGACCTGCTTGACTACTTCGAGAAGTACAAGCAGCAACTTGAAGGGATGCCCAACGGCATTTTCACCGGATTCCGCAACGAGGACACATTGTTTGAAAGCGTCCCGGAGAGCCTCGTGGCCGTCATAGGCTACCCCAAACGAGAGTCGGCAAGTGAGAAATACCGCGAAATCTACCTAATGTGCCAGCCTGCCGACAAGTCGAAAGCGCCCACATTCACCGAGATGAACCGTGCCGAAATCCTTGACTTCCTGCGTAAGAACAGGCTGAAGGACCGATACGTGCCCGATTGGATTGAAACGCATCAGAATGAGCGTATTGCCAAACTTCAAGCTATTGTCCAGCAATGGATGGAGGAACAAGTGCCGCAACAAGCCACTAACGAAATCCTTCAGATAGCGAGGTCGCGCAAAGGTTTTCCTCCAACGCCAAGTAAAGAAAGCAAGCGACTTGAAGAAAAATTCAGGAAAGATGAATTTGACCTGATTGCATGGGAGTATGTCAGTAAATAAAGCACGAAGCCATGAATACCATATTAAGAAAGTTTGTTGACGAACCGCTGTTTGATGCTTGCGCCGCATTGCTCAATCATCTTCACATTTCATTCAATGAGATAACGCGCACGCCTATTTCATTCGAAGGCCTTTATCCAGGGCCTCTGAGCAAGGCTTTACAAGAGATTATGCGCAAAGTGGAACACACCTATTTCATAGGCACCGTGGATGAGGCTTCGTTGTCGGGACAAGCCAAGGTGAAAAGCGGGGAAGATGTCACACAGGAGGCCGCCCAAGGCCGCTATGCAGGGATGATGGTTTTTGCCGCTGAAATTCGTGACGAGCAGAAACTAACACGAACAGAGTTGGCGACATTGACTCGTGGCTTCAACCGAATAGCCGCTGCACAACCCGTTGTGCTTTTCATCAAGCAAAACGACAAATTAGCCTTGGCCACTTGTGAGCGTAGCGAATACACCCAACAATGGCGCGACGGTGAAAAGCTCGGCAAGGTGAGTTTGCTTCGTGACATCAACTGCGAGCATCCCCATCGTGGACATATCGACATTTTGGAAAGCATTGGCGACAAAGCCTATCCAACTTTTGAAGAGCTATACAAGCATTGGATGCAGGTGTTCTCTAACGAATTGCTCACCAAGAAGTTCTATTCTGAGCTTAGTGATTGGTATGCATGGGCGGTACAAGTGGTCAGATTCCCCAACGACCTGAACACTACGGATGATGACGAGAAATTCAATCACGAGAGTTGCATACGCCTCATCACCCGTCTTATCTTCGTTTGGTTCTTGAAACAAAAGCATCTTATTCCTGAAGAATTTTTCGATGAGGATTACATTCGGGACCATTTCATCGAGAACTTCGACCCACACGACCGCGAGAATATGCTCTACAATCCCGAAAAGAGCAAGTATTACCGTCTGATACTTCAGAACCTGTTCTTTGCCATGCTCAACTGCCCAATTGTGGAAGAGGGGAAAGACACAGCCAACAACCGTAGATTCCGTGGCGACCATCAGTATGGCATAAAGCGAGACGGATACAATGTGAACAACTTGATGCGTTATAAGGCTGATTTCAAAGAAGGCGGAGCGGATGAATTTGTGCAGACGGCCAACAATAATGTACCGTTTCTCAATGGTGGCCTTTTCGATTGCCTTGACGACAAACCCAACAAACTCTATTATGATGGATTCTCCGAACACGAGAAATCATTGGAACGGCTCTACCTGCCCGACTGGCTTTTCTTTGGGGAGGAAGTGGGCAGAGGCATCGACCTTTCGCAATGGTACGATGACACCAAGAAGCGTAACGTGTCGGCTCGCGGCATCATTGACATCTTGAAACGCTACAACTTCACCATTGAGGAAAACACGCCACTCGACCAAGAAGTCTCGCTTGACCCAGAGCTGTTAGGCAAGGCTTTCGAGAACCTGCTGGCATCCTATAATCCAGAAACAAAAACATCAGCACGAAAACAGACCGGCTCTTTCTATACGCCTCGTGAAATCGTGCAGTATATGGTGGACGAAAGTCTTGTGGCGCATTTGAAGCGCGTTTGTGGGGACGAACTGGAGCCACAATATCGTTCGCTTCTCAGCTATTCGACAGAGGAAACCAAACTTGACAAAGAGCAACGGCGCAACATTATGCAAGCCATCTACCATTGTCGGGTGCTCGACCCGGCTTGTGGATCTGGCGCATTCCCTATGGGTATGCTCCAGCAGATGGTGCATATTTTGCGACAAATTGACCTAACCAATGAGATGTGGAAGGAGTTTATGATTGACATTGCCATTGAGCAGTCGCGCAAAGCTTTTAATGCAGAGGAGGAAGAGGAACGCAAGGCCAGGTTGGCTGACATTGAGGAAGCTTTCAACCGTCATGTCAACGACCCTGACTATGCCCGTAAACTCTATCTCATAGAAAACTGCATCTATGGCGTGGACATACAACCCATTGCCGTGCAAATTTCAAAGCTTCGTTTCTTTATCTCTTTGGTGGTTGACCAAAAACCATCAAACGATGCTGCACATAACTTTGGCATTCGTCCGTTGCCCAACCTTGAATCGAAATTTGTTGCCGCCAACACGCTGATTCCTGTGGAGTATGACGGCACTTTAGTGGAGAATGACGACAAAGTGATAAAATACAAGAGCCGTCTGAAAGAGTTGAACCACAAAATCTTCTTGGCCAAGCGCAATGTGGACAAGCAGCGACTGAAGAACGAGATTAAGGCAACTCGTGAAGCCCTTGCTCAAGCGATTGAAGACACGGGATTTGTTGGCCACAGCGAGGCGAAGCAACTTGCCCAATGGGATATGTTTGATCAAAATGCGTCATCCTCTTACTTTGATGCCGAATGGATGTTTGGGGTTAAGGATGGGTTTGATATTGTGATAGGGAATCCACCGTATGGAGCTTCTATGTCTGATTCGGATAAAGAAGTGTATAGAAGGGTATATCCAGAAACACAATTTAAGGTTGATACATATTCATTGTTTGTATTGCTCTCAATTGAGAAAATGGCACTGGGCGGAGTCTCGTATTACATCCTACCAAATACATTACTTGATAATTACTATGAGGATAAAGTGAGAAATAAACTTTTGTTCCACAATCAATTATTAGAAGTGTGTGATTTATCTGACTCTGTCTTTGAATCAGCTGTTGTTCACTCAATGGTAATTGGGTACAAAAAAGAAAGAGTACCACGTTATGACATAAAGATTAAGACTGAAAACTTGGAGTGTTTACCTGAGTTTATTCCTAACCAGTATTTCATAGATCAAGACCAATGTTGCATCTCGTATAGAAACTATAAATATCAAGGTTTATTTGACAAACTTGCCAATAATAGCATAAACTTACAGGAAGTTCTTGATATAAAACAAACTATTAAAACTGGTAATGATAAACTTTACATCACTTCAGAAAAACTAGCTGAGAATTATAAACCTATATTGAGGGGAAAAGATATTTGCCGATTTGGGTTTAAATATTCAGGGCTATACGTCAACTATGGGAAACACTTAGCCAATTGTATTAGATATGACATCTTTGAACAGCCGAAAATTCTAATTAGAGAGGCAGGTGCAACGATAGTGGCAACATATGATGAAGACAATTACTATATAATGTCTTCACTATATAATGCAATCATCAAAGATAAACGATTTAGCCTAAAGTATCTTTTGGGGTTAATAAACTCAAAAGTTTTTCAATTCTTGATGAATAAAATCACCTTTGAAAAGACCAAAGGAGCATTTACAAAGGCTAGAATATTTCATTATTATTCATTGCCAGTAAAAATTGCTGACTCTGATACACAAGGAAAACTGATAGCTTTAGTAAACAAAGCGATGAAAGCAAAGGCAATGGATTTCTCAGCAGATATTTCTGGAATAGAATCACTCATTGACTTCTTTGTTTATCATCTTTACGGCTTGACCTACGATGAGGTGCTTGTCATTGACCCTATGCCGCCGTTTACGAGGGAGGAATACGAGAAAGACCTTTGTTAGGGTTGTGCCAAATCTGTGGCAAAATTGGGTGCTGTTTTATTGCGCCATAATTGCCTAATGACAAAGTTTAGACGCCTATTTTATTTGCTAATCTCATGCAAATTGTTTATTTTTGCAAACCAATACCAGACTATAAATAAGGTAGAGATGAGGAACAGCTGAACAAATTAATTTATGATGAATAGATAAGCACCTTCATTCAGACTCGGGACGGATTGTGGCCGAGGTTGATGAGTGAGGAGAAAAAAAATTAGAAAAATTATGTCAGAAAAAGGAAGTGCTTTTCAAAAAGGAGGAGGAGGGACTAATTTTGAACAAAATGTTCAAACGGCATTTCTCGTCACTATGTTGGTGGGTGGCGATGTTCCCTGTGTACCATCAAGTACAATATCTGAAATTGCATTACAAGTAACAAACCGAGGCTTTGAAACTGATGATATGATGGTTGTTGCTAAATCCGTAAATGAGGAGCGTCGTTTGTTGATTCAGATTAAACATGAAATAGCATTTACTTTAAAATCAGCATTATGGAAAGAAGTGTTGACTGCTTTTTGGAAAGATTTTAATAACACTTCATTTAATAAGGAGAAAGACAAACTAATTGTTGTTAGCGGAGGTTTGACAAAAAACGATAAAAATCATCTGAAAACACTTTTTAATTGGGCTAATACACATTCAAGCGCATCTGATTTCATTTCAGAAGTAAATCGCGTAAAGGCAAAACGCGAACAATTAGATGTGTTTCGAACTATTCTTAAGGAAACAAATAATAATACTGCGCTGTCGGATGAGGTTTTGTGGGAGTTTATTAAATGTGTTGATGTATTAGAATATGATTTTTTGAATGAAGGTAGTGTTTCCAAAACATATTTTCTCAATCTAATAAAACTATGCAAGAACAAAGCATCAGTATGGGATGAGAAAGGAATTTGGGATTGCATTTATTCCTATATGTCTGATATCAACCTTAATGGTGGAAGTGTCACATTGGAGAGTGTTAAAAACCAAGATTTCTACAATCAATTTGATATAACACAGATTCTTCCATATAGCAAGGCTGTTATTAAATTACAGAAAGATAGTAATGCCATACTGCAACCTATTAAATCTTCAGTTGGATTTGGAGATGATGAAATTCATTTTCAGAGAACGGAATTGTTAGAGAAATTATCGAACTCAATCAATGATTCTCAGTTTACTATTGTTGTAGGTAAACCAGGTATGGGAAAAACTGCAGTCGTTAAAGATTTGCTCAAAAAGAACTATTTGGATGCAAGTGTTTTTGTTTTCAAAGCAGACCAATTTAACGAGGCAACTCTTGCTAATGTGTTCTCTCATTCGGGAGTAAATGAATCTATTGACGACGTCTTTTCGTGTGTTTCACTATTTCCTGAAAAGATTGTTTTTATTGATGGCTGTGAAAAACTATTGGAGTCGGAACCAGAATGTGCTTTTAGACAGTTTTTGGCTCTGTTAGAAACACATCCAGATGTGAAAGTAGTCTTAACTTCTCGAAAATACGCGCTTGACCTGCTTTCATTAAAGTTTAATATTAGTTATACCCAACTGCAAATAATAGAAATACCACCGATTGATGACGATGAATTAAACAGTGTATCTGATAAATTTGCCAATTTGAGCATTTTGATAAAAAATGAAAGAATAAAAGAAATGCTTCAATGTCCAAAGTATTTGGATTTTGCTTTGCGAACCATTGTTAGGACAAATAACGACCTTTCAAATCTATCTGTTACAGACTTTAAGGAATTGTTGTGGAACGAATTGGTTGTGGATTCTCAAAACACAAAGAACGGATTGCCTATTAAACGAGAAAAAGCTTTTATGAGTATTGCGGTGAAAAGAGCTAAAGAAATGAAACTTTTCACGAAACCAGATGATGGAGTTGATGCAGAAGCACTCGTCTGTTTGGAAAATGATGAGGTGATTTTCCAAGAAAAAAACAATAGAAAGTATTCACCGACACATGACATTTTAGAAGATTGGGCGTTAGTCAGATATGTATCAGAGAAATACGAGGATTGTCAAAATCCAAAAGACTTTTTGATGAGTTTGGGCACAGAACCTGCAATAAGACGCGCTTTTCGCCTATGGGTTGAGGACTATTTGAATGATAATAATGTTCGGTTAATTGAATTGTTAAGGATGTCACTTTCTGATGACACAATTGAAAAATACTGGATTGATGAGATATTGACATCGGTCTTTAGGTCGGATAATTGTGCCTATTTCTTTGATTCATTTGAAAAAGAATTATTACTAAATGATGGCGCACTATTTGATAAATGTTTGAGTGCTATTGAAACATGTTGCAAAGAATCTTTCAATTTAAACAACAATAAAGTTTTGGTACCAATTGGTAATGGTTGGAAACGTGCATTACTTTTTATTAGTGGTCATTTTCAACAGTTAGATACAGTCAAATTGTCAATTATTACTTTCATTAACGATTGGTATTACAAGTTGTTATTGAAATACAATACTGTTGATGCCGAAGAGCAAGAAGCGGCAAAGTCTATTGTGCTGCATTACATTGGAGAAATTGAAAATGGCTCATTTGTTTTGAGTGACAAAGAACAGGAGAAAGGGCTTGTCACTATACTGTTTGATTTGGCATCTATTTCACAGGAAGAGATAAAATCTCTAATCAGGAAGTGCTATGATGATGAGGATAAGTCATGGCAATTAATGTCCTTTTACGATAAGGTTAAAGAGAAAGTTCTTTCAGGGATTGGCAATACTCGTTTAATAAATGGATTACCTGGCCTTGTTATTGAAGTGGCATGGAAAGAGTGGAAATATACATCTAAAGAAGATTGGCTTTCTGATGACGAAGCTTTTATTATGCCAAATCAATTATCTGATGATGAATGCTGGGGTATCAATGTTGACCATGAGTTTTTTCCATCTGGAATTTATAAGACCCCATTATATGATTTATTGAGGCAACATCCAAAAGATGGTTTGGCTTTCATTGTTGAGTTTATTAATTATGCAGTTGATTTCTATGTAAATGCTACTAATGTTCGGTATAAACATGATATTGTAAAAGTTGATGTTATCATTGATGACAATGCGGTGGAATCAAAATATGCATGCATCGAGTTATGGATGGCATATAGAGGACATAGTGTTACAAGCTACTTGTTGGAGTCTTTACTGATGAGCCTTGAAAAGTATTTGTTAGAAATAGCAAGGCTGAAGAATGAAGTCAGCCAAGGCGTCCTGAATTATGTGTTTGATTATGTGATCAGAAATAGTAATAATGTTGCTCCATTAGCGGTGTTGTCTAGTGTTACTATGGCATTCCCTGAGGAAGTTGGAACATCCATGTTGCCTTTGTTTACCGTAAAGGAGTTTTACGATTGGGATTTAAATAGGGCAACGTACGATCTTACGGCATTAGCGCCGATTGACCTTATGATACCATTTGCTCAAAAAGAACGATTTGAATCAAATGAGCTTCCGCATAGAAAGAAATACCGACGGGGGTTGTTGGATTTTGTGTTGGATTACCAATTCAATATAAGAATATTAAACAAAGAGTTTTTTAAAGTCTTCGATTTGTTGAATCAGAAATATCAAAATTCAGATGATATCGTTTGGAAGAAGCATTTGCTAGAAATAGATATAAGGAATCAAGAAATTGGAGAATATGATGCGAAACTTGGAGGTTTCCCTGTGCTTCCAAAGTATAATGAAGAAATTGATGGATTTATTAAAGAGAATCAAGAGGAATATCTTCGATACCAAGAATCATCGAAGTATTCTGGTCTTTTGTTAAATGCATGGAAAAACAGTGTTTTAATTAGTTTTGAAGAATGGTCGGAATGTTATGATTACTATACAAAAAAAGACGAGGATGATGTCCTGCCAGAAATGGATTTGATGGATAGGCCTGTTACATTAGCTTATTTTGGGTTGCGAGATTTTTCAGAAGAAATATCTGAAGCACAGAGAGAATGGAGTATTAAGATGTTATACGATACTATTGTGAACATCATTCAAGATGCGTATCATCATGAATTTGGCCTGGTTCCAAAATATAATGTAACTGAAAATGAAATTGCACTATCTTCATTCCATTTGTTGATGCAAAACATGGATGCTGAAGACGATGTGAATGCGATAGTTATACTTCTAGTGTATATGTTAATCGCTCCGTTTGCGGATTTTGAATCTGACAAAAACATTCAATATTTTAGAGAAGTCTTTTCTGATCATTATCCTAAAATTGCCAAAAGAGTTTGGCTTGTCTTAATTGAATTGTCTGAATATAGAAAAGAGCATCCTTACACCCATTATGCAAAAGAATCTGATATTCAAAATGAGGATGATTTTATTTGTAATAAAGTATATGATTTAGAGCTGAAACTGGATTTGTCAAGAATATCAATTGATAAATGCGATAGGTTTGTTTTATATCGAGTGTTTGCATCGACTCCTATTCATTTTGATGATGTTGATTATTATGGTTTTATAATGCATGTATTGACAATGCTAATAGGAGATATGGAGAAAGAAAAAGAGAATGTGATTATAAATCAAGGGTATTATAAAGCTATAATGGATATAGAACGCTACTTGGCGTTGTGTTTTTTGAACTCGAATTTAGACTTTTCTGTCCCATCGTTTAAAATGTTGATAGAATCTGTACTCAAACATAAATCAACTATTCGATATGGTAGAGATGAATTGTTGGAATTCGTCAATTATGTTTTAGATTTTATTGTGATCAAATTACATGATAATGGAGTGTTGGGAATTCAAGAGAAAGTATATAAAAAACAGATAGAAAACTTTTGGTCATTATGGGATGTGTTTTATGATATGATGCCAGAAGATGGTATGTGCCCATTAATGGAGAAACTCATGTTGGATACAAGATATCTCTGTTTTGATGAAAGAAGTGTCCCAGATGAAAGTGATTGGGACGTGTTAGAGAATCAAAAAGAGTTTTATAAAAAGGTATTATTGGGGAAAGGGAAAACATATATCAATTCAGCCATTAAAGTTTTTTCAACAATCGGTAATAAAGCATTTATGCCCGATGGAATAATTTGGATTGTTGAGATTCTAAAATCCGATTTGGGGTTGTGCAAATGTTTAAAGACTGCTCATGCAGACAGGATGATAAAAAGGTTGTTTTATGATCATATTTCTGCCATTAAAAGTGATAAAAAGCTAATAGATGACTATTTATGGATGTTGAATAAAATGGTGGAATTGGGGTCTTCAGATGCATATTTTATTCGAGAAAATGTGATAACATACAAAAAGGCGTGTTAATTGAATTGATTATTTTTGCAAATCAGATTTGAATATGGCAAAAGACATAGACATAAGGAACGGAGACATCGTTTTGTCAGAGGCGATGGAGATTTTGCATAAGCGTGTGCAAAATCTATCCTTCGTAGTCTGGTATTTCAAATTTTGTGGCAAAATTGTAATAATATTGAATTTTTGTCTATTTTTGCCACGCTAATAAACCGAAAAAGGGGGGATAAAAATGAACACAATCACAGGCAGAAACCTGAAAGCCTTGCGTGAGGCCAATGGCTATACGCAAGAGAAAATGGCTGAATATCTTGGCATTGGGCGTTCGGCTTACGCCAACTATGAGGCAGGCGAGCGCGAAACGCCTTTGGAAGTGCTGCAAAAGGCGGCGGATTTGTTCGGCTGTGAATTGGCACTTCTCTTCGAGGAAGACGAAACGGCAGTCCGCAATATGCTGGTCTGCGCCTTCCGCGCTGATGACCTTAGCGCTGATGATATGCGAGAAGTGGCCTCGTTCAAGAGCGTTGTGATGAATTATCTGAAGATGGAAAGGCTGTTGGGAAAATGAAAAAGTTGAACCTTGAAACGGCCGAAATCCTTGCAGGAAAGATGCGAAGCGAGTTGCTGCGTGTTTCCGCAACGGAGCCGCTCAATATGAAAACAGTCCTCCGTCAATTGAATGTGATGACGCTCTATCGTCCCTTGTCTGATAAATTATTTGGATTGTCCTTGCTTACCCCAGACAAGAAGCATCGATTCATGTTGGTGAACAGCAATTCGAGACGGGGACGGCAACATTTCACCATTGCGCATGAATTGTATCATTTGTATTACGATGAGAATCCCCAGCCGCATTTCTGCGACAACTCCATCTATACCGATGCCGCTGAGAGGTCGGCCAACCTGTTCGCTTCCGCTTTGCTGATGCCCAAGGAAGGTTTGCTGAAAAACATTCCATCCGATGAGATTGTCAGTAAAAGTGTCAGTATTGACACGTTGCTTCGGATGGAGCATCTATATGGGGTTTCGCATCATACTTTGGTGGTGAGGCTGAAGGAATTGCACATTATCAGTCCTGTTTCTGCTGACGCGCTGTTGGCGGTTTCGATTACGCAGGAGGCAACTTTGCGGGGATATGATGTCGAACTCTATTCAAAAGGAAACGAGGGATTGGTCATTGGTGATTTTGGATCCAAGGCTCGTAAGTTATTCGACGAGGAAAGGATTTCCGAAGGCCATTATCTCGAACTGCTTAACCTAATCGGCTATGGAGAAGGTCAAAATCATACTGGATGCTGATGTGCTGATTCATTTCGCCAAGGCGGGACGGCTAAACATGTTGCCGGAAGTATTGCCGGAATATGAACATGTCGTTTTGAGTACGGTATATGATGAGATCGGATCCATTCAAAACCAGTTGGACAACCAAATCTTTTTTCTGAAAAACATTTCAAAGGAGATGTTCAACCCGACAGGGGAGATGTTGGTCGAGTATGCCAGGCTTTTGCAGACTTTTGGCAAAGGGGAGAGCGCTTGTATGGCCTATTGCCGTTATACCCACAATGTTATCGGCAGCAGTAACTTGAAAGACATTAAAGAGTATTGTGAAAAACAGCAAATCACTTATCTGACTACAATTGACTTCCTTTATTATGGAATAAAGCGAGGAAAGATGTCGGTTGAAGAATGCGAGCAGTTTGTCAAGGTTGTGTTGGCAAAAGGGAGCAAGTTGCCAACGGTGGATTTTGGAAAGTATTTGCCTAATGCCCTGATTTAAATTGGAAAGGGCGAAGAAAAGGGCGGATAAAATTGCATATAGCCAGATGCATCTGGTATTCGAACTGATCGCTTCGATGAATGAAGAGGAATCCGATAAAACGACAATAAAAACGGAAAATCGAAATCGAAATGAAGAAAATCGGCGACAAATCATCGATTTTATCGCCGATAACGGGATTTCAGACGCAAAAACCGTTTCGAAAGCCATCGGACTCAAGCCCTCAAGAACCCGCGATTACCTCAAATAACTCGTGGACGAAGGCATCCTTGAGGTGGAGGGAGAGTATAAAAACAGGAAGTATAAAATTAAGAAGAAATTCCCTACCTTTGCCGAAAATTAGAATATATGTACAGCCTGAATTACAAAGTACACTTTTTCAAAACCTCAAACTTAAAACTTAACCCAACACCATGGCAAGCAACCCCGACTTCGTTCAATACATCGCCGACCAATGCGCCAAAGCGGGCGAAATCACAGTGAAGAAAATGTTCGGAGACTACGGCATCTACTGCGACGGCATTATCTTCGGCCTCATCTGCGACAACCGCTTCTACTTGAAGCCGACCGAGGCTGGTCGCTCGCTATTGCGCAGCATCGAAATGCGTCCGCCATACGACGGCGCGAAAGACTATTTCTTCATTGACGATGTGGACGACTGTGATTATGTTTCTGAACTCGTCCGGGCGACTTGTAAGGAACTACCGATGCCGAAACCGAAACGGAAAAAATGAATCTCAAAACTGAATAATATGCCCAATCCCACCAACAAACAAGAACTTGTGGCCGCCATGACCGATGGCTATGCCAAACTGAATGAGCAAATTGCCAAAATGAGCGAAGAAGCCATATCAGCTCCCTTTGACTTCGCCGCCGACCCCAAGAAATGCGGTGTGCGCTGGCAATACGACCGCTGCCTCCGCGACCTGCTAATCCATCTTCACGAATGGCAGGTGCTGATGCGCGAGTTCGTGAACAACTTCCGCGAAGGTCACCCGCGTGACTACCTGCCCGACGAGTACCGCAAGAACTACCACGAAATGGACAAGATGCTGGTAGAGAAGCACCAAAACACGCCTTTGGAGGAGGCCAAACATCTGCTGCAAGAGACCCATGAGGAGATGCTCCGCCTCGCCGAGAGCTTCACTGAGGAGGAACTCTTCACCAAAGGCTACTACAAAAACACTTACACCACCGACATGGCGGCCTATTTCGTGAGCGTCACCTCAAGTCCCTACGGGCAAGCGGTGAAGCTGTTGAAGACGCATCAGAAAAACCACAAATAGTGTTTTTATTCAAGAAAAGTTGTATTTTTGCAGCATCTTTTGAATAAAATGAGATGACCTATTTGGAGTTTAGGGAACAATGGCACGCGGTTGGATGCTTCAATGTCTATCAAATCCGTGCGTGGAACCCGGAGTTCGACAGAAGCAATCTCACACGTTGGGTGAAGCGGGGCTACCTATCGAAACTGCGGCAAGATTGGTATGCTTTCAGCGACTTGAAGGGCAACCCTGAGATGGCGCGTTATGTGGGACAACACATCTACACACCGTCGTATATCAGTCTGCATTACGCCTTGTCGTTCTACGGCATCATTCCCGAAGTGGTGACCGACATTACCTGTGTCACCTCCAACCGAACCACGGCCTACAACAACGACTTCGGCCATTTCAGCTACCAGACAGTAAAGCCCGCGCTTTTCTTCGGCTTCCGCCAAATGCCCCTATCGCCGCAGGGCAGTTACCTGCTTGCTTATCCGGAGAAGGCCATCGTTGACCTGCTGTATCTCTACCCACAATATAATACCACTGAAGCCCTGCTTGAATTACGTTTCGATGAGTGGTGGATGCGTGAGGAACTCGACAAAGAACGTCTGATGTCGTTTGCCGAACAAAGCGGCAACAAGGCGTTACAAGAACGTATGAAACTATTGATAAAAACCTATTCCGAATGATTGACCTACAGTCCATATTGGCTTATTATCCACCACAAATCGCGGCTAATGCGTCATTCCACAAGCATATCCTGAAGGAGTACATTGAGTTATTGGCTTTGGAACACCTGTCGCAATCGCCTTACGCGCCAAAAATAGTGTTTATCGGTGGAACCAACCTGCGCCTTATCCTTGGTCTTGACCGTTTCTCCGAAGACTTGGATTTCGACTGCAAGCAACTGAACGCGGAAGGGTTTATTTCGATGACTGATGCTCTTGTTGAATATCTGCGCCTCAATGGTTTGCAAGTGGAATTGCGCGACAAGGAGAATCCCCGACTGACGGCCTACCGCCGCAATATCTATTTCCCGGAACTGCTTTTCGATATGAATCTTACCGGCCATCGGGAGGAAAGGTTTCTGATGAAGATTGAAGCCCAAGACCAAGGCGTGGTTTATACCCCACAAACCGCGATGGTCAGCCGCAACGGTTTCTTCTTTCCCGTGACGGTTCCTGCAAAAGGCACCATGCTCTCGATGAAACTTGCAGCGTTGCTGGCAAGAGCCAAAGGCCGCGATTTCTACGACACCATCTTCCTCTGGCAACAAGTCCAACCCGATTACGACTTCCTCCGCCAACGTTGCGGAATTGGCGACCCTGAAGCATTGAAAAAAGCCTTAAACGACAAACTTGACACTGTTGACCTCGTGCAAAAGCAGAAAGACTTCGAACATTTGCTTTTCAACCCTTCGCGCAGTGCGCAGATACTGCATTTCCGACAGTTTATTGACAGTATGCTATAAAAAAACGAAAAACGAAATCTCATAAACCCATGAACAACAAACCCACAGAAAATCCCAATGTCGCCAATGATGCGCTGTGTGAATTCGATGCCATCATCCTGCAAAACGAGGATATGGATGCCGCATACGTCGAGGTGCCTTTCGACATCAAGGCAATCTTCGGGAAAGGACGCTTGGCGGTCCATGCCACCTTCGACGGCGTGCCTTACGACGGCCAAATCGTCAAGATGGGGACGCCTTGCTTCATCATCGGTGTGCGGAAGGACATCCGCAAACAGATTGGCAAGAGTTTTGGCGACACGGTGCATGTGACGTTTTGCGAACGACAATTAAAACAACAATAAAATGACTAAAACATCTATTATCATGGCATTAATTTGCATTTTGGGAATGGCTTCGTGCCAAGCACAAACACATCAACCCGCCCCGCCCACGACTGAAGGTGAGGCCGCAACGGTTTATATGACCACCGACATCAGTCCGGAAGGGTTGGTGCGCATCTATGAAGCCTTGGGCGTGGAGGCTCAAGGTCGCGTGGCGGTGAAAATCTCCACAGGCGAATCGCCAAAAAGCAACCACCTTCGCCCCGAATTGATTAAAAACTTGGTGCAAAAGGTAAATGGCACCCTTGTGGAGTGCAACACGGCTTACGGCGGCAACCGTGGCAACACCGAAAAACATCGTAAGGCTATTGCTGAACGCGGTTACAACGACATCGCCACCGTCGACATCATGGACGAGGAGGGCGAGATCCAGCTGCCCGTCAAGGACACCAAGCACCTGCAATACGACATCGTTGGCTCGCACTTGCAGAACTATGACTTTATGATTAATCTGGCCCATTTCAAAGGTCACGCCATGGGCGGCTTCGGCGGCGTGTTGAAGAACCAATCGATTGGCGTGGCATCGAGTGCCGGAAAACTCTACATCCATTCCGCAGGCAAAAGCCAGACGCATTGGACGATTGCCAACCAAGATGCTTTCCTTGAGTCGATGGCTGCTGCGGCACAGGCCGTACACGACTATTTCAAGCAGGAAGGCAAGGACATTGTGTACATCAATGTGATGAATAATATGTCGGTGGACTGCGATTGCGACGGTCATCCTGCCGCACCGCGCATCAAGGACATCGGCATCCTGGCCTCCACCGACCCCGTGGCCCTCGACCAAGCCTGCCTCGACCTCGTGTTCAACCATGTCAGCAGCCAAGGCAACGACGCCAAGCCGCTGCAAGACCGCATCAACAAGAAACATGGCACCCATACCGTGGAATACGCCGAACAGATTGGACTTGGGACGCGGAAATATACCATTGTGAGTATTGACGATTAGAAAAACGGCAAAATTGAAAATTCAACGTAGTTAATTAAACGAATTAAACGAATATTGAGTTCTCGTTCAATAGATTTTTTTTGAATCTTTCTATGTGTTTTGAGCAATTTGCGTACTTTTGCATTCGGAAAAGAATAAAAGAGAATAAAGAAGAATAAAAGAGAGTAAAAATGGGTGATCAGGAAAGTATTCACAGCTTGTTTCAGCCTACGTTTGGCAACCGTCCGGTGCAGTATATCGGTCGCGATGGTGTGATAGAACAGTTTATGGAAGGATTGAGTGAGCCTGTCGGGTCGCGCAATCGCTGCACATTGTTTCTCGGACAACGTGGTATGGGCAAGACAGCCCTGCTTCTTGAACTCAGCGATCGTGCCTCGAATGCTGGATATGTGGTAGCCCGTGTGACAGCCCACGAAGGGATGCCAAAAGCCATTATCGAACAGTTTCAACTTAACGGTTCACAATACTTCAAGGACGAAAAGCGGAAAGTGTCGGGTATGACGGCAGGCGTGTTGGGATTCTCGTTTGGACTTACCTTTTCCGATGCGGCAGAGCGGCAGTATGGCTTCCGATCGAAGATGTCGCTGTTGTGTGACAAACTTGCCGAGAAGGGCAAAGGAGCACTGATTCTCATCGATGAAGTGCGAACCTCGTCAGCCATGCGCGAAGTGGCTGCAGCCTATCAGGAACTTGTGGGAGACCGTAAAAACATAGCGATAGCAATGGCGGGATTGCCTCACGCCGTTTCCAGCGTGCTGAACGACAGCGTTCTCACGTTTTTGAACCGTGCGACAAAAGTGGAGTTGGGAACGATTTCAACCCATCTGATTAGGGCATATTATGAAAGGTCTTTCAAGACGATCGGAATAAAAGTTTCGGATGAAATTCTTGACCGAGCGGCATTAGATACCCGTGGTTTTCCTTATCTCATGCAGCTGATTGGATACTATGTGATTCAATATACCCCTACGGGCGATGCTGTGACAGAAGCCATTATGGAAAAGGTGGAAAAAGCTGCTATGGGGGATATGGAAGACAATGTGTTCAAGCCAATTCTGGCCCCGCTCAGTGATAACGACAAGCTGTTTTTGAAAGCTATGGTCCGCATTGGTGGTACAGTGACCACGGCCAAATTACAAGCCGCTTTGGGAGAAAACGGACCTGCCATCCAGCCTTATCGCAAACGTCTCATCGAGGCGGGTGTCATCGAGGCACCCAGACGAGGTGAGTTGGTGTTCGCTGTACCCTACCTGTCCGAGTATCTTTTGGACGAGTTGAACAATTGATATTTCACCAAGATTCCCTATCTTTGCATTTTCATAAACACCACATCATAAATGAAAAAGATCATCATCATCGACGGAGGCCCGCGAGCAACATTCAACACTGCCTCAATGCTCAAGAAATTCGCTGAAGGAGCCGGTTCCGTCAGCAACGAAATCGAAGTAAAGACCCTTCGCCTCTATGCCCTCGACTACAAAGGCTGCATGTCGTGCATGGCCTGCAAAATCAAGGGCAAAGCATCGAATGTATGTAAGTTCAAGGATGCTTTGACTCCTGTCTTGGAGGAGATTGCGCAAGCTGATGGCTTGGTATTAGGTTCACCCAACTATTTCGGCGAGATTACTGGACAGATGCGGGCTTTTTTGGAGCGTTTGGCCTTCCCTTGGCTCTCCTATAACGACTACAGCATCACCGCCCCGAAGCGTATGCCCGTGGTGCTGGTGGAGACGCAAAACGGTGGCGTGGGAGGCAGCAACTGCAATGGCTACGGCACGATGGAGCCTTGCATCGCCAAAGCCCTCGGACAACCGGAAAAGCTGTTTGCCAACAATACCTACCAAGTGAAGAACTATGCCAATTTCGAGTTAGGAGGATTCTCGGAGGAAGCCAAACGCAAATACCGCGAGGAGCACTGGGAAGAAGACCTGCAAAAGGCCTTCGATGCTGGCCGACGGATGGCGGAAACAATCATTAAGGCGTGATGAGAAAGCTGTTATTGGTTTTGACCTTGGCCTGTTCATTTAGTCTCTTCGGACAATCCATCGACACGGTAGCGGTGCGCTCGGCCATCAAGAGGCAGTTGGTCACCTATCCCGAATCCACCTTGCAGGACATCTACAAGAGTTTCTACCAAGAGCATTTCGGTCCGGGCCATATCATCAGCGACACGGCCTCGGCGCGACGCTATCTGACGCTTGAACTTTCGGAAATGGGCAAAACCCAATCGCCTTACTTTGAGCCTACAGGGAGCCAAGGCGATTATGTCCGCGTTTATCTCTCTGCCATTGCCGACAGTCTGATTACCGCCGAGCAACTCTTGGATGCCTTCGTCAGAAGTGCCAATTCGAGGCAAGAGCCGACCGTTAGTTGGATGGAGAAATGGGAAGCCATCGTGAGCATCATCCAAGCGAATAAGATTGAATTAGAAGGCTTTGAGACCGACCTTCCCCTGCTGACCGAAGCCGCCCGAAACAGCCAAGCCGTTCACCACAGCCGCCGCTATAACGAGGCGTATCACCCGCATTACCGAATTGTGGAGCGCAGCATTTTTGAAAGCGAATTAAAACCAACTTTAAAATAGTATCTATTTAATTATCAATTTTCAATTATCAATTCTCAATTTATTATGAAACAACCCATTAAAGTAACCGAAGCCATCTTCCCAATGCCCGTTTTGCTCGTAGCTACTTACAATGAAGACGGCACTATTGACGTGATGAACGCCGCTTGGGGCACCATGCTCGACCGCGACCGCGTGGCCCTCAACCTGACCGAAACCCACAAGACCGTGGAAAACATCAAGCAACGCAAGGGCTTTGTCGTCCATATCGCCGACGCAGCCCATGTGGTGGAGGCCGACTATTTCGGCGTCGTGTCGGGCAAGACCGAAAAGGACAAGTTCGCCAAGAGCGGCCTCTCCGCGACCAAATCCTCATTGGTGGATGCACCCATCATCAACGAACTGCCTATCGCTATGGAATGTGAGTTCATTGAATACCAAAGCGACGACACAGGTCTTGGCGTCATCGGCAAGGTGCTGCAAACCTCCGTCGAGGCCGACAAGATGAAGGACGGCAAGGTTGATATCGAAGCCCTGCAAGCCATCACTTTCGACCCTTACACACACGGCTATTATCAAGTCTCGAAGCGCGTTGGCGAGGCCTTCAAGGACGGATTGAAACTGAAGTAAAATCAGGTAGCAACCAGATTAAACAACAATATGCGCAAAATCCTGATTATTTTAGCCTTTATGACTCTTTCAGCATTGCCATCCATAGGGCAAATCGACCTTCAAAGCCAGCAATATGGAGAACGCATCGTCCGCCTCGCCGAAATTGAAGTGGTGCCTGATTTTTTGGAAGATTATTTGGCCTTCGCCAAGGAAGTCGGCGAGACTTCTGTGAAAGTGGAACCCGGCGTGCTGACCCTCTTCTCGATGCAAACCAAGGAAGATCCCTGCAAAATCTACATCTTGGAAATCTATGCGGACCAAGAGGCCTATCAAAGCCATATCCAGACCGCCCATTTCAAGAAATATAAGGAAGGCACGGCCAAGATGGTGAAAAGCCTTAAACTGATTGATGTTAACCCGCTGGCGGGGATGATACGTTGACTGGTTTGAAAAAATCCCTGATATCGGTGAAGCACTGGTTTCGGGGATTTTTACTAATTTTGCAACCATAATAATAAACATCAAAACAAAATGAAGAAATTAGCAACGACCCTTTTGTGCGCCCTAGCCTTTGCCGCCTGCACAAACAACCAACCTGACAACAATCAAAACAATCAAAACATCATGAATATGGAAAACACAGCAAAAGTCTATCTGACGCGCAACATCAGCCCCGAAGCTTTGGTGAACATCTACAAGGCTTTGGGCGTGGAAGCCAAAGGCCGCGTGGCCGTGAAAATCTCGACCGGCGAGGGCAGCAACCCCAACTACCTGAAGCCCGAACTCATCAAAAACCTCGTACACGAAGTGGACGGCACCATCGTGGAGTGCAACACCGCCTACGGCAATGGCCCCGGCGACGAGAAGGACGAGCGCAACAACTCGGCAGTCCACTGGGAAGTCATTCGCAGGCACGGTTTCACCGACTACTTCCCTGTGGACATTATGGATGAGTACGATGAAATCCGCATCCCCGTGAAGGACCAAAGGCACATCAAGTATGACATCGTGGGCGGCCATATCGCCAACTACGACTTTATGATTGCCCTCAACCACTTCAAGGGTCACCCGATGGGCGGCTACGGCGGTGCGCTGAAGAACCTCAGCATCGGTTGCGCCAGCAGCAACGGCAAGGCTTACATCCACTCGTCGGGAAAGATGGAGAAACTCGATATGGCCAAGCTTTGGACGCCCGAATACATCGGCGACCAGGACGGCTTCCTTGAGAGTATGGCGGCGGCGGCCCAAGCGGTGACGAACTATTTCCAAAAGAGGCAGGGCATCATCTACATCAATGTGATGAACAATATGAGCATCGACTGCGACTGTGTCGATCATCCCGCCCCCGTGAAACTTGAGGACTATGGCATCCTCGCCAGCACCGACCCCGTAGCCCTCGACCAAGCCTGCGTGGACATCATCAACAACCAAGAGGTGACCGCCACCAACGACCCCACCGACCTGCTCAGCCGCATCGACAAGCAGCACGGCACCCACACCATCGAACACGCCGAAGCCATTGGATTAGGAACAAGGAAATACACTATTGTCAGCATTGACAAATAGGCCATTTTCGCAAAGATGGCTAAACAATTCCCCGAAAACTTTGGCTTAGAGTTTTCGGGGATTTTCCTATTTTTGCAGCCGAAACACAAAACATCAAAACCATGAAGAAAATAGCAGCAACTATCTTGTGCGGACTGGCCCTTGCCGCCTGCACCAACAACCAACAAACTGAAAACGTTCAAAGCAACACGAACCCTGATAACCAACAGAAACAACAAAAAGTCGAAGAGGTTTCGGGGCGCGTGAACTTCGGCGCACAGCACGCCTTGGTGACCACGCCGCAACCTTGCGTGATGATTGCCACATGGGACAAGAACCACACGCCCGACGTGATGATGGCGGCATGGGCCGGCCAACTCGACTACAACCAAATCGTCATCAGCCTTTCGGAACACAAAACGACCGACAACTTGCGCGAAACGGGTGCCTTCACCGTGAGTTTCGCCGACGAGCGCACGGTGGCCGAGTCGGACTATTTCGGCACGGTGAGCGGACATGATGTCGCGAACAAGGTAGCCAAAGTAGGCTTCACCGTAACCCCCAGCCCCAATGTGGACGCGCCCATCGTCAACGAGTACCCGCTGACATTGGAGTGTCGCGTGGTGAGTTTCGAGAATGGCATGTTGATTGGCGAAGTGGTCAACCAAAGTGCCGATGAGAGCATCCTCACCGACGGCAAGATTGACTTGGCCAAACTGAAGCCCATCGTCTTCGATGCCTCGGGAGTGAGTTACCGCGCCATCGGCGAAGAAGTCGGCAAGGCTTGGGGCGACGGAAAGAAATTCATTGAAGAATAAAACAGATATTCACTATGGAAAACCAAAAGATTATCATCACTATCAACCGCGAGTGCGGCAGCGGAGGTGGCGAGATTGCCCGTCTGCTGGGAGAGAAATTGGGGCTCAAGGTTTACGGTCGCGCCATATTGCAAAGCGTTGCCGATCATTTTAAAATGACCCTTGAAAACATGGACCGTGTTAAGGCGCAAAAAACCAGTTGGTGGAGTGACTTCTGTTACTTTTATCGCCAGTTTGATACGACCAGCCATCCGGATGTCTACTATCCAGAGGCCACGCCGTTGACCCTTTATTATGCCGAGGCTCGTTTGTTGCGTGAATTGGCCGAACAAGAGAGCTGCATCATAGTGGGCCGTGCCGGTTTCCACATCTTCCGCGACAATCCCAATGCGTTGCATCTGTTCATCATGGCCGACCGTGACGCACGTATCGCCCGCATCGCCGCCAAGCAAAACCTCAGCCCCGAAGAGGCCGCCAAGGTCATCGACGAAACCGACAAGGCTCGCGACACATTCGTCAAAACTGTCGCAGACACCTCGCGCTACGATGCCCGCAACTATGACTTCGTCCTTAACGTCACCAACATGCCCACCGACGCGGTGGCACAGTTCCTCGCCGACAATATCAAGAAAAAGTATCCTTTCTTGGCGAAATAGACTTAGGTTGCAGGCTCCGCCTATATTCGCTTGGCGATTGTCCGAGGTGCTTGGTACAGTAGCGACTGAAATAACTCAATGAGGTAAAATTCATGCGGTCGGCGATTTGGGTAAGCGAGAGGCGCTCGTCATCCAAAAAGCCTTTCAGGATGGGCACGGTGGCACGGTTGATGTAATTGCTGACGCTGTGGCCTGTCACGCGTTTGACTGTGGCCGAGAGGTACTTCGGCGAGACGTTCAGCCGCTCGGCATAGTAGCTTACCTCACGCTCGGTGCGACTGATGCCGGTGGCAAGCAGGTCGGTCAACTGACGGACGATGTAGGCGGTGCGGTCGCTGTGGGTGTCGGTGGCATCACGTTGTGCATGAGGCTCGAAGATGTCGTACATCATCGTTAGGCAGAGACTCCCCATCAATTCTCGGTAAAACAGCAGATGGCGGTCGCTGAGGCGATCACGGAGACGGTGGAAGTCGGCAAGCAAGATAGCAGCCTGCTCGTCGGTGAGTTTGATGATAGGGTCTTGGTTGAGCGAAATGCTTCCTCCAATGCTGTAGTTGTTCGATGGCAACAGGTTTTGCAAAAACTTATAGTCGGCGGCAAACCACTCCACCTTCATTTCTGGATTTGCAGCGAGATTCTTCGCGCGACTCGGATTTGTCATCACCACCAAATCGTTTTTTTCAATTTGGTAGCATTTTGCGTTAAACACAAAGCTGCCTTTGCCTTCCGTGCAGAGCAGGTGCATACAAGTGTGGCTCAAACCGGGGTCATTCATCCCAAGGAAATCCGTAGCGTACTGAAAATCAATCTTCATGGTGCAAAAATACACTTTATTTCTTTCACTAGCACAAAAAAGATGGATTTTGTGAAAATAGTGATGCTTTTTGTGAAACTATTATCCCAGTAAGTCGCTGTATTTTTGCATCGTAATTCAAAACCTGACAACGATGCAAGAACAAAGAGTTGACCCCAGGCAGACCACAGCCGAAGAACACGCGGAAGGCGTGCGCCAAGCGCAAGTCCTTTTCAAACTGAACCACACGATGCCTTACACCGATGAGTACAATGCCCTCGTGCGCGAGCTCTTCGGCGATAACCTCGGTGAAGGCGGCTGGGTGATGCCAGGCCTCACTGGCGTCTGTTTCGACCGTGTACACATCGGGAAGAACGTGATGATCATGAACAACTGCTTGATGATGGGTCGCGGTGGCATCACTATCGATGATGGTGCGATGATTGCAGCCAACGCACAACTCATCTCCAATAACCACGATCTCTACGACCGCCAGATACTCCTCTGCAAGCCCGTCCACATCTGCGAAAACGCTTGGATTGGCGCTGGTGCCACCATCCTGCCAGGCGTGACTATCGGCAAGAATGCAGTCGTGGCTGCGGGAGCCGTGGTCACCAAGGACGTGGAACCCAATACAATCGTGGGTGGTAATCCTGCAAAATTCATTAAAAACATTATAGAACTATGAAAAGAATCATTACCGCAGTCCTGGCACTCCTTATGGCCACCAGCTGCAATGCACAAAACAAACAAGAAGTCAAATCATCAAATAAGGACACCATGAGCAAATCCATCGTCATTTTCTTCTCCCATGCGGGCGACAACTACAGCGTGGGCAACATCGAGGTCGGCAACACCAAGATCGTGGCCGACTACATCACTGAAATCAAGGGTGCGGACCAGTTTGAAATCGTTACCCACAAGTACGACGGCATGGCCTATATGCCCCTCATCGAATTGGCCAAGGAAGAAGCCAACAAGGGCGAACTTCCGCCATACGAAGGTACCGCCCCCGACCTTTCGCAATACGACACCGTTTTCATCGGCGGCCCAGTCTGGTGGGGCACCTACCCGCAGGTGATGTTCACCCTCTTCAAGGACATCAACCTCGACGGCAAAACCGTCATTCCTTTCACTACCCACGAAGGCAGCGGCCTCGCCTCCTGCGCCAGCGACGTGAAGAAAGCCTTCCCGAAGGCCAAGATCACAGGCGAGTTCAGCATCTATGGGCACGAAGTCCGCACGGGCAAGGCAAAGGTTGAGAAATGGCTGAAGGGCCTTTAAAAACAAATTAAGCACTTGACAACATGAAAGCAAAAAGACTTTTAGTTCTCACCGCTATGGCATTGGTGATGGCCAACACAAGCTGCCAAAACAAAAACAGCAATCCAACAACCGATCAACAAGAACAAACCGAACCAACAACACCCAACATGGAAAACACATCGAAAGTCTATTTCACCAGCGAAATTAGCCCTGAGGCACTCATTAACATCTACAAGGCTCTTGGCGTAGAAGCCGAAGGCCGTGTGGCCGTGAAAATCTCCACCGGCGAGGCCGGCAACAACAACCACTTGAAGGCCGACTTGATTGGGCCTTTGGTGCAGTTGGTGAACGGCAAGATTGTGGAATGCAACACTGCTTACGCCGGCAAGCGCATGCTCACCGAAGACCATCTGAAGGTCATCGAGGAGCACGGTTTCAACACTATCGGTGGCGTGGACATCATGGATGCCGACGGCGAAATCCGTATCCCTGTGCGCGACACCACCTACATGCGCTACAACATCGTGGGACAGAACATCCAAAACTATGATTTCATGATCAACCTCGCCCACTTCAAGGGGCACCAGATGGGCGGCTTCGGCGGTGTGCTGAAGAACGCCAGCATCGGCGTGGCTTCGCGCAACGGCAAGACCTACATCCACACCAACGGTCAATGCGAGGACTACACCCATCTTTGGGACTACATCCAGCCTGAAAATCAAGACAAGTTCCTTGAATGTATGGCCACTGCTGCCGCATCAGTACACGACTACTTCAACGGTAAGGTTCTCTATATCAATGTCATGAACAACATGAGCATCGACTGCGACTGCAACGGCAATCCCACCCCTGTAGCGCTGCAAGACATGGGCATCCTCGCCAGCACCGACCCCGTAGCCCTCGACCAGGCCTGCATCGACCTCGTTCTTGGTCAAGAGCAAACTGCCGACAACGATGTGGCTTCAATGAAAGAACGCATCGAGAGCCGTCACGGCATCCACACCGTTGAACATGCCGAAAAGATTGGCCTCGGTAGCCGCAAGTACACTATCGTCAGCATTGACAAATAAACAACAAACAAAACAAAAGAACAATGTATTTCGACAGAAACGAGCATAAACAAGTAGTGGCGCTCTTAGGTGCTGGTAGTATGGGAACTGCCATTGTGCGCCGCATTGGTGCAGGCAAGAAAATCCTGTTGGGTGACATCAGCGAGAAGGCATTGGAGCGCGTCGGCGAGGATTTCCGCCACTCAGGATACGATGTGGAGACCTTAGTGGTGAACGCCTTGCAGAAAGACAGTATAGAGGCTTTTGCAAAGAAGGCCGCTGAACTGGGTCCTGTGATGTACTTCATCGATACGGCTGGTGCATCGCCCAATCAGGCCAACCCCGAACATATCGTCGACCTCGACATGGTCGGCACGGGTTATGCCGTCGATGCCTTTGGCGAAGTGATGGCCGAGGGTGGCGCAGGACTCATCATCAGCAGCCAGGCGGCCTATATGTACCCCATCCCCAATGACATCGAACTGCAATTGGTGCAGACACCGACCGCCAAACTGAAAGCGGTGAAATTCATTCAAGAGGTGTCTATGCAGAACAGCGGCTTTGCTTATATGATTGCCAAACGATTGAACCACCTTCAGGCGCAGCGTGCCGCCGCCACCAGTTGGCGCAAACGTCGTGCCCGCATCAACACCATCTCGCCGGGTGTCGTCGTCACCCCGTTGGCCTACGACGAGTTCAACGCCAACGGCGAGGGCTATCAGCGCATGATTGATGCTTCAGCCGCCCAGCGCACAGGCACCAGCGACGAGATTGCCGAAGCTGCCGCCTTCTTGCTCGGTGAACATGCCAAGTTTATCACAGGCACCGACCTGCTCATCGATGGTGGTGTCATCGCTGCCATTCGTGCTGGCGAATATCAATTAGGATAATAAAAATGTGAAGAGAGCCTTCTCGAAGGCCAAGGTCACAGGTAAGTTCAGCATCTATGGCCACGAAGTGCGCACAGGTCGTGCGAAGGTTGAGAAATGGCTGAAGGGGCTGAAATAAGGCTCATTTCTGTTTTTCAAGAAGAATCCGCAATTCAGGCAAAGGCTTGGATTGCGGATTTTTCATCTCTCTACCTGTTATTTCCCGAAAAATCTATGAAACCGCCCATTTCGCAAATTGATAGTTGGATTTCAAAATATTTTGTACCTTTGCGAGGTTCAAAACGATATGTCAGACCTAACCTTACATAGCAACACGGAATCCTTCATTGGCGACATCAAGCGGCTGGTGGAACAAGGACGCAATGCCGCATACGGAGCCGTGAACGCTGTGATTATTGAGACCTATTGGCGCATAGGACAGCGCATCGTGGAGCAAGAGCAAAACGGAAAGGAACGCGCCGAATACGGAACGCAGTTGATTGAAATGCTTTCCGAGGAACTGACTAAAACATACGGTAAAGGTTTCAGCAAACGCAATCTTCAGTATTTCAGAAGTTTCTATTTGACATTCAACAACTTGGAAATTGTGCAAACGCGTTTGCACAATTTGAAGTGGTCTCATATACTGACTACATTGCGAGTTGAAGATCCTGTTGCCGCACGATGGTATTTGCAAACTGCCTCAACAGAAATGTGGAGTGTGCGCACCCTCGACCGTAACATCAGCACACAATATTTCGAGCGGCATTTCAAGCAGCCGCAGATTTTGGATAGCCCTGAAAACAAGGCGGTTCCTGACAAATTAGAGATTCTGAAAAGCCCTATTATGGCTGAATTTCTCGGCTTCAAGCATGACACCGACTTTTCGGAAACGGAGTTGGAAAAAGGCCTGATTTCGCATTTGCAGGATTTCTTGGTTGAGATGGGGCGTGGATTCGCGTTTGTGGCCCGTCAGCAGCATATCTTCACCGACATGGGCGACTTCTACATCGACCTTGTTTTCTACAACTATCTCTTGAAGTGCTTTGTCCTCATCGACTTGAAGAAGGGACAAATCACCCACCAAGACGTGGGACAAATGGACATGTATGTGCGGATGTATGACGACCTGAAGCGCACCGAGGGCGACAACCCAACCATTGGCATCGTGTTGTGCAGCGAGACCAGCAAGGACATTGCCCGTTACTCGATTCTGCACGACAGCGACAATCTTTTTGCCGCCAAATACATGCCGCTGATGCCCACCGAAGAAGAGCTGCGCCGCGAGATAGAGCAACAAAAGGAATTGTATAGATTACAACAAGAGAATAAATAATTGAATATCAAAATAATAAAAACGAACTAAACAAAGAAAAGTAGTTAAACTAACATATTAAAAATCATAGCGTTTGCTATTTATTCGGCACTGCTCTGAAATCTGCAAATTCCAAAGAAGTGTACTAATTGTGAATAAGTCGGCAAATGCTCGTGCGTTAGCGCGGGCATTGACTTATCAATTAGTACGGGCATTGCAGAGCCTCAGAGCGTGGATAAGAAAATGTTCCGCGCTTTTTGTGTCACTCGCTCAAGGCAAAACAATTCAAAATAGAGAAAAGTAAGTCGTAATAATAAATGAAATGAGAAATAAAGATGTTATCAATGTTGGCTTTATTCTGTCCCTAGTAGAAAACAATGGAAAGTTGTCTGTAGAAAAATTCTCCATATCTCGACCTATAGAAATTTTGAAACAATTAGACATTTTCGAGGAATCTATTAATTATGATGTTTTTGTTGTCCAACAATTTGCATCAACATTATTTATTGACAAAAATGGAAGATATAAATACTGTTGGCCAAATGGGTATAATACTGCATTTGTTCAGGATGCTGTATTCCCAAAAGATTTAATGCAGGACGAGTACGATAATGAATTGAATAATATAAAATCTAAAATTGAATTAGAGTACGAAGTGATATTAAAAAACACCGTAGAAAGAATCGAATTAGAGTACGATAAGAAAAAACATCCAAAACAATATGTCAATGATTATAGAGGGTTTCTTCTCCGTTTAGAAATCGAAAAGAAAAATCTAATAAAGGAGAAACAAAATGAATTAGAGGAGGAAAAGAAAAATAAAACAAGGGAGAAACAGGAAGAATACAAAAAAGAAACATACCTTACTTACATTCATGATATAAGACGTTACATTTATGCCCAAAGTTACACCAATGCTCTTCCAGTTATAAAGGAGAAAGCATTAGTATATTCCAATGAAACAATTGGTTGGTATAAACCAGATTTCAGAATTTCAGGGGATGTATTAGTGTCGTTTAGAACGAATTTTTGTTATGGTCGATCTGCGTATTTCCATGTAAATGTAAATTATAAGGGGATTAATATACTGCCTTATACCGATAATGTGAGGTACTTTTGGTCAAATATGATGGACAATGTCAGATGTACAAGAGATTATTACCCAAGTAGAAATAATTGGGAACGAAGTTTAAACTTTATAAAAGAAATATGCGATATTATAGCACAAGATAATAACACATTTGAAAAAAAATGGATAATTGGTGAAGTTGAGAAAATGATGGAAGGTTTGAAATCAGTTAACGATGATATTCAAAAGTATTATGAGGGATTGAAAAAAGCAAAAGAGTCAGAAGAAGATAATATAAGACAACTTCGGTTCATGGGTAAAGCAGAAACACCTATTATCAAATATAGACATATTGATGACAAAACAATAAAACGACACAAACTATATCCTCATGAGGTATTGCTTGTTATTCAAGTTGATAAACTATCTGCCGCATTATCTCTACTGGAGGAACTTTCAACTTTGAAAAACATCTATACTCCTATTACCGATCAGATTGCGATAATCATTCATTACAACGAAAGATTAGTCCCAGCCATTGATACGATGTGCGGTAACCTGAAAACAAAGATTGCTGAATTACAACAGATTGAAATAAATCTCCAATCTAATCTTGCTAAAGAACAGGAATTGTTGCAGATAAGGAAAAACGAAATAAATGCATTATTGGAGGCAAAAGACGAAGAATATAGAAGTTTCCCTCCAGAAAATGTTGATAGGAGACAAAAATTCTATAATGCATGCAATGCTGATAAAGAGTATTTGGCTTGTGAATTGCGAATACGGGATTTGATGGAGAAATTATACAATACACAGCAGGACATTAAAGAAAGAACAGATATTAAATCTCATCTAGAAGAAAGAAAATCGTATATTACAGAAAGATTGAAACAGTGGAGAGCGAAACCAACAATAGTGATTAAATAGAAATGTAAACAGATTAACTGCATAAACAAATAGGAATAATAACTCCAAATAATATACAAATGGAAATATCATTGAAAAAAAGCATTGAAGCCGTTAGAATGACTTTGCTTAATGTAAATGTTGGCAATTGTCAACTGACTTTTGACATAGACACAGGCTCCACAGAGAATTTAGTGTTTGATTTTGTGTCTAACCAATTGAGCGATGTGTTTAAGCCCATTGAAGGAAGTAGTAAAGTGTTTGGAATTGATGGAAATTATAAGGAAAACCCATGCGTAGAGGCTGAATTGTCCATAGGCGATAAGAGTTTCAAGGTTCGGTTTAATGCAGTCAATGCAGACCAAACCGTAATTAACTTACAAAACGACTATGGATTTCAACTACATGGAATTTTGGGCATTCCATTCCTTTTGGATAACCACTGCGTGATAAACTTCAATAACAAAACAATTACGATAGAAGAAAATGAATAAAACCATTGAAATTTCAGATAAGAAAACACTTAAGCAATTAGTATTAGAACAAAATGCTGAAGTAAAGACCTTTAAAAGTCCAAAAAGCGACAAACTCTTTTTTGAGTGTGGAAAGATTCGAGGGTATGTCTCGCCTGCAGCGGCGGAAAGATTAAAAGATCCAAATTGCTCAATAGATGATTTTGCTTTTGCTATGGTCGCAAAAGAAGGAGAAGAGGCTATTCCTTGCATTATGATTGCAAAAAAATATTCTAATGGCTCCATGGAAGACCAAAAAGTTTCTCCAAAAGATATTTTTGCCACAACTTACCAAACTTTGTTAAAAGCAATCGAAGAGCATTATGCAATTGAGAATACCGATGATTTCGACCTGATTGATGCTTCTTTTGTTTTTGAAGTCTTGGACTTATTACAATTACAAGAAGGAAAAACATTGGGCTTTTATCGCCGTCAGGATGACATTGTAGAGCGTTCATTCGTTGCTACTTCGTATGTGCATAACACTAATGCCGACAAAATATACAATCCTGTTATTACCCAAAAAAAGAAAACCTTTGCACATTGGTTGGGCATATCCTCCGACCCCTATAAAGAAGGCGATTTCACCATTTCGGAATCGTATTCCACTGAATATCTGTTGCGTGGCATTGTTGACCATCGTGTTTTGAAAGATTTTCATGGAGGTAATGCCCTTAAAATTGATCAGTATATAAGCCTTCCGCATAATGAAGAGGCTGTATGGCAAATGTTTTTATTGGACAATATTGAATACTTTCTTCCAAAATTCGACCATGGAGTGTACAAAGAGCGAAAACTATTATTCACATCTAACGATAATAAAGACTTGCCAGCATCAATTCAACAATATGTACAGCGGCTAGGAAACAATATTAATCCCATAATCCAAATAAACGACATTAAAGAACTTGCAAGTGTTCAATGCACATATTTCAATATGTGGGAAGGTATTGTTAGATGGACATGTTATTACCAATTGATAGGAAGCCACGTCAAAAATCTTATTCGAATGTTACATATCAAACCCAAGGAAACCAATGACATATTGGTAAAATACGACTGTGGAATAAGATACTAGCGAAACAAAGTCATGCTTACAGAACAAGAATATGAACAATTGAAAACGAAAGCTTGGGCGGGAACTTTGACTGGCTTTGCTTCCAAACGGTGGGAATATGCCAAATATTTCTTGCTGGAGAATCCCAATAGTGACTATAAACATTATAGGATGGGCGTTGCACTGTTGAAACAGGCTGCAATGCAGGGAAACGCTTTTGCACAGGGTGATTTGGCATACCTTCTGTATTATGGAAATGGCATTGATAAGGATGTGAAAAAAGCATTGGAATGGTGCAACAAAGCACTTGACAAATGGAGAAGCCCTCAAATGATGCGTCTTCGTGAAGTAATCACAAAACCCAAAAACATCATGCTTTCCAATGCACAGATGGCATTGTACCGAGCTATCCTTCATCATGATGTAAGCTATATTGAACCTCGGATTGATGAAAATGTAATACTTTCCGACCTTATGCGTTATCCAACGCCTGGCAAAAAGGATGTTATGGAGTGGTTGGAAGAAGGTGTTTCAAGAAAGGAATTGCAACCATCTTTAGTGTCTACAGAGCGTTTTGGGATGGTAACGGAGACATATATTCCAGGCAATAAGCGTACCATAGTACGCTCGCTGTATTTTATCCGCACAAATGAGGAGAACAAGATTGACCGCATAGCCAGACAACCTATAGTTTGGAGCGAATATTGTTTTGATGCTGGTAGTACGCCTTTCAGTTGGGAAGAAATTGAGCCTTGCCTAAATGATGTTGATACCAAATTCAATAGGGGTTTCATGTTTTGCATGAATTGTGGAAAATTAAGTCATGAATTGAAATGGATTCGCTTCCACTCAAACCCTGATTTGCATGGTGGTTATTCATACATTGGACGGATGTCTGTCTGTCCTGATTGCCAACAACAAGTTGAATTTCATTGTGAAAACTGTAAAAAATTGAAATAGTAGATAATCCACCAGCATTTTGTGTAAAACAATCCGCAATCCAGGCAAAGGCTTAGATTGCGGATTTTTCAATTCAAGTCTTATTTCCCCAAATACTCGCTAGGCGTGAGCCCCGTCATCTTCTTGAAGAGGCGGGTGAAATGATGGGGAAAATCGAAGCCAAGGAGGCGCGAGGTTTCGCTGATGTTGTGGCCGTTCATGAGCAGACTCTTGGCCTGGTTGACGATGGCAGAACGTTTGAAACCCATCTTGAAGCCCGTCCCGAGTTCCAGATGCTTGACTGCCAAAATGAAATGGCGAACCAGCAAATGCGCCTCGTGCGTTCAGAGATGCTGCCGCAGGTGGGGTTGCAAGGAAACTACAACTATATGCACGGGCTGAAGGTCGACGATGCAACGGTGCTGGATGGCGGCTCGTTCAGCGTAGTGCTAAATGTCAGCATCCCTTTGTATCATTTTGGCGGTCGATCCAACAAGGTCAAGGCTGTGCAAGCCAAGATGGAGCAGGTGGAACTGGAGCGTCAAGACATGGTGGAAAAAATGCAACTCGAACTGTCGCAAGCCACCGACAACCTTGATGAGGCCCGCCTTGAAGCGGAACTGGCGGTGAAGTCGCTGTCGCAGGCAGAGGAGAACCTCCAACTCAGCCGTAAGCAATACGAGGCAGGCATGGAGTCGATCAGCGACCTCCTCGAAGCACAAACCCTTTGGCAGCAAGCCTTTGCCGCGAAGGTGGAAACCGACTGCCAGCAGTATCTCTGCGGCTTGAGGTATATGAGGGCCGCTGGGGAAAATTTGGGATTAAAATAGTCGCGTTAAGGTCGAGAAGTGGTTGAATGGGCTTTGAGAACAAGAAACCTAAAAGAGAAGCCTGTTATGGCCATTCCATTTTGGCCACCAACCTTTCCCGAATGGCAAAACCGAAAAAAGGTGTTTCCTCCGAGACACCTTTTTTGTTTTGAAACGAAAAAAATGTAATTTTGCAATTGAAACGAAAACATCCATCGCTTCTATAACTACCGCGAAGAGCGAACCGTATTGGTACGAGAATCAAATATTTGCAAAACAAACATAGCCTATGACAATAGCCGACATAAAGAAACTAATCGCCAACGACGAGAGCCGTGTTTTGGAGTTGAAAAAGAGCACGGGTGAGCTGGTAAAAGGAATGCAGACACTTTGCGCTTTTCTGAACTCCGACGGTGGCTGGCTGTTTTTCGGCATCACACCGAAGTTGGAGATTTTGGGACAAAACGTCACCGACAACACACAACGCGAAATCGCCCACGAAATCACGAAGATAGAACCTGCCATCAAGTTGCCGTTGGAGATTGTTGAAGTTCCTGAACGCCCTGGCAACTTCGTAATCGGCATTCACGTGGAAGCGGCCAAATTCGGCGATGCGCCCTATACCTACGACGGTCGCGCCTACTACAAGGTGGAGAGCACGACGGTGCAGATGCCCCGTGCTATGTTTGAGGAACGACTGCGGCGCAGCAACCCCACCCGATTTGCGTGGGAAAGCCAAACGCCCGATTTCCTTCGTCTTGAGGATTTGGACGAAAGACAGATTCGGAATACTGTGACGTATGGCATCAACAAGGGACGAATGCCGGCCTCATCCGCCTCGGAAGACACAATGACCCTACTCGACAAGTTTGCGATGGTCGAAAACGGGAAGATAAAGAATGCCGCTGCCGCACTGTTCACCAAACGCCCGCAAGATTACCCACAGTTTTTGCTCCGAATGGCGCGTTTCCGTGGCAAAGAAAAGCGCGATTTCATTGACAATATGCGCGTCAATGGCAATTTCTTTGAACTGCTCGATGCTGGTTTGGCTTTCCTGTTCAAGCATTTGAACCAAAGCGGTATCGTGAAAGGCCTTCGCCGTGAAGAACAATTGGAGATTCCCTTTGAGGCACTGCGTGAGGCGCTGACCAATGCCTTGTGCCACCGCCAATTGGATTCGCCCAGCGGAAGTGTCGGAATCGCTGTTTTCGATGATCGTGTGGAGATTGAGAATGCTGGACATTTGCCCAATGAACTGACCATTGAGACCATCAAACTGCCGCACCGTTCCTATCCACAAAATCCCATCATTGCAAACGCCCTGTATATGACGGCATATTTGGAAAGTTGGGGCACAGGAGTGAGCCGGATGGTTGATGCCTGCAAAGCGGCGGGAGTGCCAGAGCCAACCTATGGCACCGACGGCCTGTTTGTTTGGATTACATTCAAGAGGCCTTACTTAGACACCAACTCTGACACTTACTCTGACACCAACTCTGACACCAACTCTGACACTTACTCTGACACCAATACACCTTTGAGCATTACGGATAAATGTAATACTTCACATAATCAACGCATTAACTCTGATAGTAGCTCTGATAGTAACTTAGATACTAACTTAGTTACCAACTTAGATACTAACTTAGTTACTAACCCTGACAGTCACTTACTTTTATCCGACAGACAAAAGGAGGTGTTGCGATATTGTATATTTCCGAGAAGTAGTCGTGAAATATTGAATCACATAAATGTTACATATCACAACAAAAACATTGCAAAATACATTACATTATTGGTTGATGCAGGTCTTCTTGACCGAACACAACCCGATTCGCCCAATTCCCCCAACCAAAGGTATGTCATAAAAAGAAAATGAAATGACAATGAGCAAATTGTCCGAATCCAAATCTGTTGAACCCAAAGTTACTGAATGTTATGCTTATCCTAATTCCTCTTTTTCTGCTCTCCTGCATTGCCTATACCAGTTGGCGTTTGTGGCTCATTTTGCCGCTTTCCCCTTTGGGAAAGACCTTGGCCGTAGCAGTGTATCTTCTCTGCTTCGCCTGCGTTTTTCTGCATTACGGGTTAGGTAACAAGCTGCCCATAGGCGTGGCCACTGTCACCTATGAGATTGGCACCTCTTGGATGATTTTCTTCCTCTATGCGCTGCTTATCTTTCTGGCTTTGGGATTGGGCCGGCTGTTGCATTGGGTGCCTGAAAGTTTTCTGAAACATTCGGTGGCGGGCACTTGCACCGTGCTCGGCATCATTGCGATTTTGTTGCTGTATGGCGGACTCCACTACCCTCACAAGCATCGCGAAGTGCTTGAAATCAAGACGGAAAAGCCGTTGCAGAAGCCGCTCACGATTGTGCTGGCCAGCGACCTGCACATAGGTTATCACAACCGCAAAGCGGAACTGCAACGCTGGGTTCGACTCTTGAACGAGGAACACCCCGACTTGGTTCTTTTTGCCGGCGACATTTTGGACGGTGCCATCCGACCCATCAGGGAATGGAGGCTGGACGAGGAGTTCCGCGACCTCAATGCCCCTGTTTATGCAGCTTTGGGAAACCACGAGTATATTGCCGGCTTGGAATCCTCGCTCGCCTTCTATGAGGATGCCGGAATGTGCTTGCTGCGAGACAGTTCTGTCGTGGCATCAGGGATTCGGATTGTCGGGCGCGACGACAGGAGCAACGCTTCGCGCCAGGCGCTGTCTGATTTGGCCCCGACCGACACGCTGTTCACCATCCTCCTCGACCATCAACCCTATCACTTAGAAGAGGCAGAGCGGTGCGGTATCGATTTCCAGTTCAGCGGACACACGCATCACGGCCAAATATGGCCTGCCAATTGGATTACGGACATCCTGTACGAAAAGGCTTACGGGGCCTATCAGCGCGGAAACACACATTATTACGTCACTTCAGGGTTAGGCATCTGGGGCGGAAAGTTCCGTATAGGCTCGCAATCAGAATACCTTGTCTTGAAATTGAAGAATTGATCTCTATTATTTAGATTTCTTTTCAGAACATCGCTTGCGAAATAAAAACTCACTATTCAGCGCGTCTTGGATTGCGAATTTCGTATTTTTGTAACCTCAAATGTAAGCATTTTAATGGATATGGCAAACAAAACACAAACACTATGATCAACGATTTCATTTATGACATTCCCGTAAGGATTTACTTCGGGCGCGACCAACTGAAACACCTTGGCGCAGAACTCAAAAAATATGGCACACGCGTGCTGATGACCTACGGAGGCGGCTCCATCAAGAAGATGGGGTTGTATGACCGTGTGGTTTCAGCAATCAAAGAAGCCGGGCTCGAACTGTTCGAACTATCGGGCATCGAGCCGAACCCGCGCATCGGCTCCGTGCGCAAAGGTGTGCAGATGTGCAAAGAGCACAACATTGATGTGTTGTTAGCTGTGGGCGGTGGCTCCACCATCGATGCCACCAAGATCATGGCCGCCGGTGCCTGCGTCGACCACGACCCTTGGGACTTCCTCGACCTCAGCAAGCGTGCCCCCATCGAGCGCGCCCTGCCCATCGTCAGCATCCTGACACTCGCTGCCACAGGCTCAGAGATGGACACGGCTGCCGTCATCAGCAACCCCGAGACCAACGACAAAATTGGTCGTCTGGACCCCAACATGTTGCCCAAGGCCTCCTTCCTCGACCCGAGCATTACCTTCAGCGTCAGCCCCTATCAGACCGCTTGTGGCTCAGCCGACATCCTTTCGCACCTCTTCGAGGTCTATTTCACCATGGATCAGGACCTCTATATGCTCGACTGCTTCATGGAGGGCTTGATGAAGACCGTCATCCGCTTCGCCCCTATCGCCATGCGAGAACCCGACAATTATGAGGCGCGTGCCAACCTGATGTGGGCCTCCTCATGGGCCATCAACGGCTTCGTGAACGGCGGTAAACGCAAAGCCTGGAGTTGCCACCCGATGGAACACGAGCTGTCGGCCTTCTACGACATCACCCATGGCCTCGGCCTCGCCATCCTCACTCCACGCTGGATGGAGTATTGCCTCGACGAAACCACCGTCTCGAAATATGTCCAATTTGGCACCAACGTCTTCGGCATCGACCCGACCCTGCCTCAGATGGACATCGCCCATCAAGCCATTGACAAGTTGAGCGACTTCCTCTTCAACACCTTGCAGCTGAAACGCACCTTCCCCGAGGTAGGCATCGACCGCACCCACTTCGCCGTGATGGCCAAGAAAGTCGTTGGCGGTGGTACCATGCCCGGCTTCAAGCCCTTGCAGCAGGCCGACGTGGAGAAGATCTTTGAGATGTGTATGAAATAAAACTTAATTCTATTCAATATGAAAAAACTATTCTTTCTCGCGGCAGTGGCACTGATGATAGCCACGAGCTGCAACAACCAGAACAACAAGACCGCCCAAGTGACGCCCGACGCTAGCCAACTACAAAGGCAAGGTGCTGCTCATCGTCAATGTGGCCAGCAAATGCGGACTGACCCCTCAGTACGAAGGCCTTGAAGCCCTTTATCAGAAGTACAAGGACCAAGGCTTGGAGATTTTGGCCTTCCCATGCAACCAATTCTTGGGTCAAGAGCCTGGCACCAACGAGGAAATCCAGAGCTTCTGCTCGCTGAACTACAACGTCACCTTCCCGCTGTTCGACAAGATTGACGTCAACGGCGAAGCGGAGAGTCCGCTCTACACCTACCTCAAGAAACAAGCACCTTTCAAGGGCTATCCCGAGGGCACCGAAGAGTTTGCGACAATGCTTGACGAGATTCACCAAAAGACCGGCACGGGCTTCGACCAAGGTGACGCCATCCGCTGGAACTTCGGCAAATTCTTGGTCTCCAAAGACGGCAAGACCATCCTGCGCTTCGAGCCTATGGTGACGCCCGACATGATGGAGGAAGCCATACAAGAGCTTTTGAAAGTCAATGAATAAAATTCGATTCAAAATGAAAAGATTACTCGTTCTCGCCATCGTAGCGATGGCCGCCGTTTCTTGTGGTCCTAAAAAAGAAAACCAAAAAGAGGCACCCAAGGCAGAAACCCCTAAAGTGCTGGTCCTCTACTACTCCCAAACGTCGAACACGAAAGCCGTAGCGACCGAAATCGCCACACGGCTCGGTGCCGACATTGAGGAGATTGTCCTCACGAAACCCTACGATGAGGATTTCCAAGCCACCATCGAACGTTGCAAGCAAGATCGCGAACAAGGCATTGTTCCCGAGATTCAGCCGTTGGCAGCCGACATCGCCAAATACGATGTGGTGTTCCTCGGCTATCCCGTGTGGTTCGGCACTTACGCACCGCCCGTGATTACCTTCTTGAGTCAAGTCGATTTGAGCGGCAAGAAAGTTGTCCCATTCTGCACCTTCGGCAGCGGCGGACTGGAGTCCAGCATGAAGGATTTGGCCGAGGCACAGCCTAAAGCGGAAATCCTTCCCGGCTATGGTGTGCGTGCCGCCCGACTCGATGCAGCTCCCAAAGAAATCGACCAATTCTTGAAGGCAAACGGATTCCTTGAAGGAGAGTTCGTTAAGCTGGAGGATTTCCCAGAGCAACATCCAGTAAATGAAGAGGAAACAGCTATCTTCAACGCTGCCGTCGATGGCTATCAGATGCTTCATGCTCAAGCCAAGGCCGTGGCTTCGCGTTCCATTCCTGAAGGCACGGAATACCTGTTCACAGCCGAGGATCTTCCACGCGAGGACAATCCAAGTATGCCTACGGGAGAGTTGAAGGTTTATGTGACCGTCGCAGAAGGCGAAAATCCTGTTTTTACACGGGTGGTCAGGTAAGCCAAGAGTTAAGTGAAACGCATAACATACATCGTTTCTTATCTATGTCCTCGACTTCCTGAAAATGCTTTGGGGTGGCGAAATATTCTGAGGTGAAATCTGCAATTCGGGTGAAGGCACCTTCACCGGTCCTGTGGCTAAACAATAAAAAAGTGCTTAATCCGTTCTTAAAACAAACGGTTTCTCGTATGACCAAGAAAAATATCATTGGAAATAAAATACCCTTCTTTTGGGCTTTTATGATTGTCTATTTGGCATACGTCTTTTTGGGCTATCTGATAGCGTACATTCTCAACGACAACTTTTTCTTCAATGATGAATTGTCAGAAGGAACAATTCCGAGGTTTATGGTTTTCGTAAGCATTTTCACCATGGTAATCCCCGGAATAGCTGCACATTATGTGTACGAAAAGGCTCAACGCAATTGGTATATTTGGTTTTGTCCTTTGGTGCTAATGGTTAATAATGGTGCTATATGGTTGATTCCTTTTCACAATAGTTTAAGAGATTTAGGGCTGTTCCCTTTGGCTTGTGGGGCGCCTTTGTTCTTAGGTATAAATCTTGATTTGTCGCAAGTAAACATTGATTTGGTGACTTTTGTTGTTATTGTGCTACTGCCATCGATAGTATATGCCATGTGCATCTTTCTTGCCAAATTGTTTGCACGAAAACCCAAAGTCGAGATTATGGAATATAAAAAAGATAATACATAAGAAAATGAAAGTCCTATTAATCAACGGCAGCCCACACGCCAACGGCTGCACCTTCACCGCCTTGAACATTGTGGCGGAAGAATTACAGAAAAACGGCATAGAGACCGAAATCGTCCACATCGGGAACAAGGACATCCGTGGCTGCATCGCCTGCGGCAAATGCGCTGAATTGGGGCATTGCGTGTTCAACGATATGGTGAACGAAGTGGCACCCAAGTTTGAGCAGGCCGATGGACTCGTGGTCGGCTCGCCGGTGTATTACGCCGGCCCCAACGGAACGCTTACCAACCTGCTCGACCGCCTGTTTTTCAGCACCCCGTTCGACAAGCGGATGAAAGTGGGCGCAGCCGTCGTCTCGGCACGACGCGGTGGCACCACAGCCGCTTTCGACCGCCTCAACAAGTATTTCACCATCAGCGAGATGCCTATCGTAAGCAGTCGCTATTGGAACATGGTGCATGGCCACTCTGCTGAAGACGTGATGAAAGACGAAGAAGGTGTGCAGATTATGCGCATCTTGGGCCGCAATATGGCCTTCCTCATCCGCGCCATCGCCGCCGAGCGCGAGCGCAATGGATTGCTCGAAAAGGAAGTGGTGAGAT
Organism: uncultured Bacteroidia bacterium; assembly: GCA_902780055.1. Taxonomy (GTDB): domain Bacteria; phylum Bacteroidota; class Bacteroidia; order Bacteroidales; family F082; genus Limimorpha. The sequence continues at coordinate 49,641 of CACZDU010000005.1, forward strand.
ACACTAATTTCATTCGATAAAATAGTACAAATGAACTACTTATGAACAACACCCCCACCGGAAAAGACTACGTCGGCAGCGACGACCTCTATGCCGACGTGCAGCGCACGATGCGCCTCGCAGCGGAGATGAACACGGGCTACCATACTGAAGCTGAAGTGCGCGACTATATGCGGCAAATCACAGGTTCTGAAATCGACGAGACCCTTCGCATTTTCACGCCGTTCCATATCAACTATGGCAAGAAAACCACCTTCGGGCGCGACTGTTTCGTCAATTTCGGCTGCACTTTCCTCGCCTTGGGTGGCATCACCATCGAAGACGATGTTTTCATTGGGCCGCATTGTGTGTTGGCCACGGAATACCATCCCGAAGAACCCACGACACGCCATTCCCTGCTCACCAAACCCATCGTCGTGAAACGCAACGCTTGGCTTGGAGCCAATGTCACGGTATTGGCGGGTGTCACCATCGGCGAAAACGCCATCGTGGCAGCGGGCAGCGTAGTCACCAAAGACGTGCCCGACAATATGGTCGTGGCGGGCAGTCCGGCGCGGATGATTAGGGAAATCAAGAAGGGATAAACCACATTATGTTTTTATGAAAAGCGACGTTGTTTCACTTTTTATTCGTAAATTTGTAGCTCGATAAAGTGAATGTTATTACGATGTGTACTATACATAAAACATATTATGGTGATGCGAAGTTTATGAGCAGAACAGAGGCGAACTCTGTTGATGTCATTGTAACATCTCCTCCATATCCCATGATTGAAATGTGGGACGGATGCTTCGCTTCCCAAAATCCAGAAATTAGCACCTCTTTAGCAACAAGTCCAGATAATGCTTTTGAATTGATGCATAGACAATTGGATGAAGTGTGGAAAGAGTGCTATCGTGTACTGAAAGATGGAGGATTCATGTGCATCAATATTGGAGATGCTACTCGAACAATCAACGGAAAGTTCAAGTTATATAACAACCATACTCGTATTTCTGAAGTCTGCACTTCATTAGGCTTTACCACATTACCCAATATTATTTGGCGCAAACAGACTAATGCCCCTAATAAGTTTATGGGCAGTGGGATGTTGCCTTGTGGGGCATACGTTACTCTTGAACATGAGTGGATACTCTTGTTTCGCAAGGGTGATAAACGACAGTACAAAACCCAAACTGAGAAACGTGAACGCATGGATAGTTCTTTTTTTTGGGAGGAACGAAACGTGTGGTTCTCTGATGTTTGGGATATAAAAGGAGCAAAACAAAAAATGCAACAATCTGGAAGCAGAGAGCGAAGTGCAGCTTTCCCTTTTGAGATACCTTATCGTCTAATCAATATGTTCTCCCAAAAAGGAGATGTCGTTCTAGATCCTTTTCTCGGCACGGGTACTACCTTACAAGCAGCATTGATAAGCGGACGTAATTCTGAAGGTTATGAACTTGATGGGGCTTTAAAGAATCTCATTGAAAATGGTATCGCAACGATGAATGTGGACGAGTGCAATCTTTTTATCAAACAACGTTTTGACCGTCATCAGTCCTTCATCGAAGAGCGAAAAAAACAAGGCAAAGAGGTAAAGCATTATAATAAACATTTGGATTCACCTGTTATGACCAAGCAGGAAGAAGAAATATCGTTTAACTACATAACCTCTATCAATAAAACAATGGATGGCTGTTTTAACACAGAATATGAGAATATATCTGATATGAAGAGCATCCCACTACGATTAAAAAATTAACTGTTGAACAACATGGAAAAATACTCAATGGAATTTGGTAAGAAAGAGCATGTCCTAAACTATGCCTGCCAATTATATCAATTGTCTCGTCCCGCAAAAGTTGGAGCAGTAATGGCTTTGATTCGCGAGTGCCAGCCTTCGTCATACGAAGAATGGAAGGAATGGTATTTTGAAAATGCTTACACAGCGACAAAAACACCTGTAAAGCTTTCGGTAGCGAGCCTGACAGAATTGGGTGAACGTCTTTATGAGAAGATTCAGACATTTGTAATTCCCGATTGGCAAGAAGCTTTCTCACAATTGACTCTTCAAGATTGCATAGACTACATTTACAACCTAACCATCAATAGAACTTACGATGGCTATATTCGTGAGAAATCAGTGGTGAATGATGGTTTGGCAAAGTTGTTTCCTGATATCACTTTCAAGGAAAGTGACCCAGAACTTGACCATGCAGGTGATATCGACTATGTTGCAGAAGTTGGCAACTATCAATTTGGAATCCAAATCAAACCAGTTACGGCAAATGCCAATTTCGGCGGTTATTCATTGAGTGAGCGCATGAAAGCCAGTTTCAATGATTTTACAGTACAATTTGGAGGCAAAGTGTTTATTGTCTATAGTCTAAAGGGGGAAATTGCCAACAATGAAGTGATAGACAGTATTCGTGAAGAAATCAATCGCTTGCGTAGTCTGTAACAATGTCCACCCATCATATTCTGATTAATGGCGATAGTCGCAACATGTCGCAGATTAACGATGAGTCTGTTGGACTTGTCATAACCTCTCCTCCCTATTGGCAGTTGAAAAATTATGAAAATGAGCGTCAGATAGGATTCAACCAGAGTTATGAGGATTACATAAATCATCTCAATCTTGTTTGGTCAGAGTGTTATCGCATCTTGCAGCCAGGCAGACGCTTGTGTATTAACATAGGCGACCAGTTTGCCCGTTCTGCATACTATGGACGGTACAAAGTCGTTGCCATCCATTCAGAAATCATTCGCTTCTGTGAGACCGTAGGGTTTGATTATCTTGGTAGCATCATTTGGCAGAAAGAAACCAATATGCACACATCAGGAGGAGCCAAGGTGATGGGCAGCTATCCATATCCAGTTAATGGATATGTCAAAATAGACTACGAACATATACTTCTGTTCAAAAAGCCGGGTAAAGCCCTGTCTCCGACCAAAGAGCAAAAGGAACTATCAAAACTTACAGATGAAGAATGGAACACTTATTTCAAATCTCATTGGTATTTTTGTGGAGAACGCCAAAACCGCCACATCGCCGTTTTCCCCGAAGAGCTGCCTAAACGCCTTATAAAAATGTTCTCATTTGTAGGAGATACCATTTGCGATCCCTTTATGGGAAGCGGAACAACAGCATTGGCCGCCTTGAATCAACATAGGAATTCCGTTGGGTATGAACTCAATGAGAGTTTTCGATTGTTTTATAATGAAAAAGTGATTTCTAAAGGGATGAGTATAGGAGCAACGTTTGATTTCCAAAATGATAATACGCCTTTTGATATTTCGGAATCCCTTAATCAACTTCCATATCTGTATAAAGACATACATTGTTTAGCAAAACTATCGAAGACAATAGAACTGGATTATGGTTCAAAAAGTGCATTCAGTGAAGTTATAAAAAAAGAACTCGAAGAAGCAAAAAAACAGAACCGCATTGACACAGACTCGATGGTGATGGTGAACCATGTTCGCCAAGAACTATGTAGGAAAATGATCGAAAAAGGCATTTGCTATCTTCGCGCTGGCGATTCAAAAGGTTCGATACTTGTGTCGCCTGGATTTGAACGTATGCAATATGTGCTTCTACACACGGGAGGTGAAGATTGCCATTTGTTCAAATTGAAGAATAAAGGACGCTTTCAGATTTGGACAAAAGAAACTCTTGAAGAGTATGGCTTTCATCCAGAACATTCACCTTACTATATTGTACTTCAGTTTGACAACACACGCGAAGTGGAATTTACAAAGCAACCAAATTTAAAACAGCGTATCAACACGTATAGAGCGAAGATACGACCTTTAAGCGACTTTGTTGACCATGAACATCCACAACAATATGGTCGTGGCGGGGAGTCCGGCGCGGGTGATTAGGGAAATCAAGAAGGGATAAACTAATAATCAAACTATTTCCCCAAATACTCGCTAGGCGTGAGCCCTGTCATCTTTTTGAAGAGGCGAGTGAAATGATGGGGAAAATCGAAGCCAAGGAGCCGCGAAGTCTCGCTGATGTTGTGGCCGTTCATTAGTAGGCTCTTGGCCTGGTTGATGACGTAATTGTGGATGTAACCGATGGCTGTTCCGCCAGTGGCCTTGTGGACGATGTCGCCGAAATATCGCGGCGAATAGGCCAGCTCTGAAGCACAATAGGCAACAGTAGGCAGACCTTGTGAAAGCTGTCGATTCTCACGGAAATACTGTTGTAGCAGGTCGTGAAAGCGTTTCAGCAAGTCGCTGTTGCCACCGTCTTCCTCAGAGAGTTGACGCAAGTAGATGCGGTTGCAGTACTCCAATATCAGGTGCAGGTAGCCCAACAAGATATTTCTGAGCGATGGCGAGTCGTCGTGAGTTATCAACTCTTGCCGCATTTGGGAAAGCAATTGTGTGATGCTGAGCCATTCGTCAGGCTCCATCCGCAAAGAGCCAGTGAAGAAATAAGAGAAATACTGATAGCGTTCTATCTGGTGCTCCAGTTCGGAGCCGTGCAGCAGTTCGGGCGACCACAAAAGCACCCATCCGCTCAACGAGATGCGCTCGCCGTTGTCCTCCAACCCGCCAATCTGTCCAGGCTCAACGGCAATAATCGAGGCATCGCTCACCTGCAAGGTTTTCATACCATACGAGAGATCTTTGGGAAACTGGCGTTGGATAAAGAGTCCATAGACACCGTAGTTGTTCAGGCTATGACGGAAAGGCGGAAGTTCATCGTAATGAATAATGCTGACCAATGGATGCAGCTCAGGAGCATCCACAAATCGGGCAAAATCGTTGGGGCTATCTATTTTCAGGATTTTCTTCATCGTGGGGGCAAAGTTACGATTATTCCGATGAAATAAGATAAAAATGGTACTATATTTTATACTTTTTGCTCATTTTCTGCGAAATTGGTATTAATTCAGCCAATTTGTGTAACACCTCTTTTAAACAACAAGCGTACTTTTGCCAACGAAATTAGAATTATACCTAAATGAAACAAATTCTTTGGTTATTGGCAGCAATATTGATAACAAGTTGCACTAAAAACAGCGAGACTTTTGCGCAGACTATGGAACAGAAAATGTATATCACAATCGGCGAGGAGACGCATACCGTCACAATGGAAGACAATGTCGGAACACGAGCCTTGATTGCCGCTCTGCAAACCGAAAATATCGTTTACATTGCACACGACTACGGCAACTTCGAGAAAGTGGGCTATATTGGGCAGTCGTTCCCGACCGACAACCACCAAATCACCACTTCGGCGGGCGACCTTGTCCTCTATGGCGGCGACAACATCTGCATTTTCTATGGAAGCAACTCGTGGTCGTACACCCGCATCGGCAAACTCGACGGTCTTTCTGCTGACGAGGTGCGTAGGTTTGTCAAAGCAGGCGAAGGCGAAGTGAGTATCACGCTTTCCTTGCAACCAATCTATACTGGAATCCAGGAACTTTCGCCCAACGAAAACGACGAAGGAACAGCCTACACGATTACCGGGCAAATTGCGCCCAAAGGATACAAAGGCATTGTGATTAAAAACGGGAAAAAAAGGATAATCCATTGATATTATGAAAAAGATTCTCATCTTTGCAGCAGTGGTAGCACTTATGACCGCCTGCAACAACCAAACGCAAACAACAGAAACAGCAAAAACAAAAGAAGAAATGAAACAAGAATTGAACCTCACGCAGGAATGGGACAAGGTGTTCCCGCTGAGCGACAAAGTGAATCACCGCAAGGTGACGTTTGAAACGCAGTACGGCCTGACGTTGGCTGCTGACCTTTATACGCCCAAGGCGGAAGTTGTTGCGGATTTGAAATCCGCAACACAAGAGTCGGGGATTTCAAATCCCCTCCAACTGCCCGCCATCGCAGTGAGCGGACCTTTTGGTGCTGTCAAGGAGCAGTCGAGCGGCATGTACGCTATGAAGATGGCCGAGCGCGGCTTTGTGGCCTTGGCTTTCGACCCGTCCTATACCGGTGAAAGCAGTGGAGAACCCCGCCGTACAGCCTCGCCCGACATCAACACGGAGGACTTTATGGCCGCCGTCGATTACCTCTCGAAGTTGGACAACGTGGATGCTGAAAGGATTGGCATCATTGGCATCTGCGGCTGGGGTGGCATCGCCCTGAACGCTGCCGCTGCCGACACGCGCATCAAAGCCACCGTGGCCTCGACGATGTACGATATGACCCGCATCAGCGGCAACGGCTATTATGAGTCCAACGACAACGAGGCCGACCGCCACGCTGCCCGTGAAGCCCTCGCCAAACAGCGACTTTCCGACCCAATGGCAATGGCAGGCGGTGTCATCGACCCGCTGCCCGCTGAGGTTCCGCAGTTCGTGAAAGACTATCACGCTTATTATAAAACGCCTCGCGGCTATCACAAGCGCAGCGGCAACAGCAACGACGGCTGGCGCGTCATCGGCACGCAGGCCTACGCCAACAGCCGTTTCCTTTACTACATCAACGAAATCCGCTCCGCCGTCCTCGTGATGCACGGCGCGGAAGCCCATTCGCGCTATTTCGGCGAGGCGGCCTACAAATATATGGTGGAAGGCCAAGCTGAAGGCTACAACTTCATCGGCAAGCCCAATCCCAACCCCGAAAACAAGCAACTGCTCATCATCCCCGGCGCCACCCACTGCGACCTCTACGACGGCGGCGAGGGCAACTACATCCCTTGGGACACGCTGGCGGAGTTTTTCAGCAAAAATCTATAAGTCAGAATATGAAAAAAGTAATCGTAATCTCAACCAGCCTCCGCCCCGGCTCGAACAGCCAGGCTTTGGCGGAGCAGTTTGCCAAGGGCGCGGAAGCCGCCGGGCATCAAGTGGAACTCGTCTCGCTGAGAGGCAAGGAAATCAAGTTTTGCATCGGCTGCCTGTCGTGCCAAAAGACGGGTGCCTGCGTCATCAAGGACGATGTGCCAGCCATTATGGAGAGCGTCTTGAACGCCGACGTGGTCTGCTGGGCCACGCCCATCTATTACTACGAGATGAGCGGCCAGATGAAGACCCTCATCGACCGAATGAACGCGATGTATCCCAAGGATTACAAGTTCCGCGACATCTATCTGCTGACCACGGCTGCCGAAGACGGCGAGTTTGTTTACAGTCGCGCCGAAGGCGGCCTCACCGGCTGGATCGACTGCTACGGCAAGTCCGCGCTCAAAGGTCATATCTTCTGCGGCGGCGTGGGCGGCCCGAAAGAGATTGAAGGCAACGCCAAGCTACAAGAGGCGTTTGAGATGGGAAAAGGCGTTTGAGTGCCAAATCGCCCAAAACAAAGTTTTATGAAAGCCGCCGCAAGCCTTCTCCTTGCGACGGCTTTTCTTTTTGCCAAAATCCAAAGACCCTGTTTGTATGCCGTTATCAAATTACACATAGGAATCTGTCAGCCCTAATATGAAAACCCGACATTGCATATCGGGGTGTAATAGAGTCGTAACTCGGAGGCTGGATGCTGAAAGCACAAGACAAGAACTTCAACTGGATGCAGAAGGTTTCTAATACAATTTACTCGATAGATATTGAAGAAGTTGTGTAAAGTATTTGTTTCGATTGTCTTTGTAAGTGCTGTAATTACGACTGGCAGAATAAAACCATTTAAACAGTTCTGGATCGTCAGTATCTTTGAGCATTCTGTTATTTCCTTCTACGAACAGCTTATATAAGTTGCAGTTGTGCAGGAAATTAAATTCCGTTGAATTGTGGGGATAGTGAGCCAAATCTTTCTCAAGCATTTCAAATTTCAATATTTCCTCAGAAAAGAGGTCTGTAAATTGACCAGCTTTGAAATGCCATCTATAAAGATAGCCCTCAAAGCCGTCTTGATTGCAATATGGGAAATGCTTGTTTTTTACAACATAGTCATTAAACGCTTTCAACCAATCGTCAAATGTCTGAGGCATTAGTATGTACTCTTTCTCATATTTCCTATTTGGACATCCAATATAGTCACCATAAAACAGTAATAGTTCCCCTGTCGCTGTCGTTTGTCGGATAATAGAAGATACACTTTTCTCATTTGAATCCGGTCTGCTTTCTATAACGCGCTTCGTGAGGTCTTCAATGTAAATGGGATCTTTTGTTTTACTCACAATCTCAAGTGCAATCTCCCTAATACTTCCTATAAGCTCTCCCCATTCTTTCAGACCCCAATATGAAGACCTTCCAACAGGAATAATACGAGGTTCTCTGGTAAGGAGTGGCGTAATTTGCGATGAGTTTTTGAATTTGCAAGATAATCCCATCTCAAAGCAACTTGTCTGTAGTTGATTGAAGATTTCGTCACGATGCAACCTGACACCTGCTGCTTTCAGAATCTCATATATTTTGTCACTATAATTAACTATGTTGGCTTCAAACAAAATACAATTGTTTTCAATTTGAACATCACAAAGTGTTTCAAAAAGCCAAATCAGTAGTCGTTGAATACTATCTCTTTCTATTGTATTTAGGCTATTCTTCTTGTTCCAAAAACTTTCATTATCAATGAAATAACTTTTAATGGGAACAAATACATTTTCGGGTTTTTTCACCTTTTGCAATCGGAGGACCTCTTTAATAGCCTTATTGTAGCTGAATTGCCCCAAACGGTTATCAACAAAGAAATATGGCGTTATAGGCTTTTTGGTGATATAATGCGCTGACACCATTTTTTTCTCCTTATCTATCCAATAGGGGTTCATACCCCGCAATGAATTTAATAAATAAAGAAAATTTGCAGAGATGTACGGTATGTCCATAATAAACTGATTAGACCATTCGGCATCCCAATTCTTTTGGATGTACTCTATGAGAAAACTGCTTTCAGTAATAATGCAATCATTATCCAAGTTATCCGAAAACAAGAATGAATTATCTTTTTCTATTCCGTATACATCCCAATCTTTATGTTGAACAATGTTTTTTAAGGCTCCATTTTTAATTCTTCTTTGAGTTTTCTCAAATATTTGACGGGTTCTCTCTCGAGTCAAACCAATTTCAATAGCAATTTCATCCAATGACATTGGTAACGAATGTTCAATAGACCATTTCGAAAAATCTGGTGTTTTATTGCTGAAAGATGGAATTTGGCATTTTTTTATCCCCCATACCTTTTTCACCACCATTTGTTCGCGTTCCGTCAAATAATTTAAAGATTTGTACAACAGAAATATCATAGGATAATGACCGTGTCTATCTTTGAAAACTATTGCATATCCAATATCCATCTTCGAAATTACACTTGAGTTTATTAGCTTGGATATTAAAGGATCTAAATCCTGAGTTTTTATTTCATTTCTTTGTTGATGTGCCCCTGCATCATAATTGAACCATAGACCTTGAGAGTAAACAACGTTTTCAATTTCCTGAAGTGATTTCTTTCCCAAGGCGTGAAATTTACGAATGTCAACTATCTTGAAAGACACTAAGTCTCCCAAAGTATCTATATTTGCTGATTTTAAACAATTAAGTGAGCGAACAGAAAAGCCAAGATTATCAATCGGAATATTTAATTTAGAGGTAATTTCAGCTTTTTTTTGCTCACCCTCATCTGGTGCATCATTGTCTTTTTTTGCCTCATTGTTTGGATTACCTTTTTGATAGTCCAAAATTATTCTTGCTAATACATCAAGTTCTTTTACTGTTTTTTTACCACAGTTTCTCAAATTTGCGAATTGGTTTTTATCTGATGATATAAACCGAAGAAAATCATAATAATAATAAAGATCGTTGTATAACAAAACGTTTTTTGCTCTTACTGACAAAGCATCCCGTAATTGCACATATTTACTATTTATGTTATCAGCTTCCTCGCAGTTCATTAATTCTTCGTTTGTGAATAATACAGGTACAGAATTAGTCACTTTTGCCAAATCCTGATTTTGAGTTGATAGCGATTGCTGTCGACATTCAGGATTTTGGTTTTGCTGTTCACATTCTCTCTTTTTCACTTGGCTTTTGGCAATTAATCTTTGGAAAATAGTAGTGGCTTGAATCGTTCTACCTTTTCGAAAGCCATTTAATATGTATTCAAACTCTTTATATGTCAAAATAGAAGCAACCGCTTCCCAATTTGTCAACCCGTGCTTAACAAGTTTCTTTCGAATTGGTTCGTTTTGGAGATCAATAAGCTTCTTGTAATATGTTTGTAAACTTTCAGTCATTGCAGATTTTCCTTCGCAACTGTCTAGTTGGGTGTTGGTCGTATTCCTTTTTCAGACGGTAAAGTTCTGTTCCTGGCGTGACAATGTCCTTCCGATAATTCATATAGCAACGGAGCAAGTCTCCCACTTCGCCATTATTGTAATCAAGGATAGTGTCTTCATTGAACACGTTAGTATGAATGATATACAAAACATCTTTCCATTCGGTTTCCGTCAATTTCGCTTTGCATTTCTGCCATAAGGCACGCCAGTGCTCTGTCCCTTTTCCATTTTTCTCGTCTAACCACTTAAAGAAGAAACGATACAGAATAAAGGTCTCAGGCATTTCGAGCAGCTCAAAATATTCTTCCTCAGTATGGCCAAATGCTTCACCGAAAAACTCTACACCTTTTCCGACTTTCCCTTTCGTACTATTCAGAATAGCTTGGATTGCTCGGATATACTTTCTATTCCAATGCTCACCAATATAGTCCCTATCGTGACTGTTTTCTCCATGCAACGGGTGATATTTCATGGGGAATGAATATATGTTCACCCCTAACTCCTCGCAAAGTTCAACGTTAATCTTTAGCCTTCGGTAAAGGTCAATGGGCTCGTCCTTGAAGTTATAAAGAAGATAGTTGGAGAAATCTTTGATTCCCGCTGCGGCACTCCATCGAATTGCCTTCTCATAAGCAGGTCGTGTTTTTATATCGTCGAAAGCTATTCGCAATGGACGTATGGCGATTGATGCCAGCAGACGGGCTTTCTCTGCTGTAAAAAGGCGTGCATCTACACCTTGATTGAAGTCAACATATCGCTGCTTCAAACCCTTATAGAAATGCTTATCGTAATAAGGCTTAATCTCGCCATAAGCGGCAAGCAGATTCTCTTTCTTGGAAGTTATCAACTTTTTGACATGATACTTTTCGAGTATCTTATATACCTCAAATGATTCGTCTTTGTTACTTAGCGATTCGTAAAACTCGCTCATTAATGACTGTGTCTTCCGAATATATGCACGGTCGTTCCAGCCATCACGTAGATTTCTTACTGAGATTTCCAGCATATTAGGTTGTGCGAATTTGGCACCACGTTCAAACCCGCAAGCTTTAATCTCGTTGATAATATCTTCGAACCGTTCAGATGCAAGGACGTTGTTGTCCATCAACAGGAGGTCTTTTTGGTCGCCATATCGTTCGCGAATACCGTTTATGCGGTCAGTCAGCGAAATATAAGGGGTGTAAACTGGCTCAAGTGTTGGGACAGCACAGAATGGACAATGGCGAATGCACCCTCTAGACATATAGCCATAGAAAGCATTCGACATAGGATATTTATAATCTATCTCGTCGAGGATAGAGTAATCCAACGGCAACTCGTCAATAATCTGAGTATCTCCCTTGTCGAACACACCTGGCTTGTTTAGCACACCCACCGAGGGTTTTACACCCGTAGCTTCGTACAACTTGTCTGGCTGGATGGATGCTAGCACACCGCCTACATTTAGGTCTTTAGGCTTTTTGACAAGCTGCTTCGCGAATAATATTGTCTCAACTGTAATGTCCCAATAAAATGTGAATAGTGTTGTAACGCAAACTCGATCCCATTCGGGATGCAACTTCCAAGTACCTTTCCAGTAGTAGTTCTTGTAGTCGTCAAGTTTCCCCCTAATCAATAATTCAAAGTTAGAGTCTTCTATGCCAATACTATCCAGAGCCTCGTGTTTGCGAGTCTTGATATAGTCAAATACTTTATCTTTTCTAATTCCCCAATCAATTGAGTTGTCAATCAACTCTAATTCGGCAATACATTTGTCTGCAATGCGTTCAATCACAAAGGTTGTCAAATCCCCTTTGAAGAACACAACATCCCAATTGCCAAGATTCCTATAATAGGTTGATATTTTCATCAATCCTATTGGGGGGAATTTATTGGCGTAATTAGGCTCTATGAGCAGAACTTTCTTTCTTGCCTTCGGTCTCATCGTATTATTTGAGGCTATTCACAGCGATTTCCATTAGCTGGACAACACTCTTTTTATTGGAAGAAGGACAGACAACAAGCATTGTGCTGAACACACGCTTCAACAAATCAACCTGTTCAGGGCTATAGTTTTTGCCTTCAAGTGAAGCCAGTATTGCATCCACTTGTGATTTCGGTTGAACATGAGCCTTCGTTTTTTGCGGAGTAATAGCAGGTGTACTGGGTGCAATTGTTGGTTGCTGTGTTGAAGGTGATGAGGTCGGTTTGGTCTCAGGCGTTATTACTGAAGTGGTTGAACTATGGGAACTCGCATGAGAAGTTGTGTTAGTTGGTTCATCCGTTGTTGTTCCAGTTACCATATCAAGTATATCAGGTTCTTGCTTTTGCGGTTTTTGTTGTGGAGCAAGATGCTTCTCAACTTCGTCTTTTAACCCGGTGTTATACTTGCTTTGATAGATGGCTATGACGTCATTTATTTCGTCTTTACCATCAGGAGCAGCAGCCTTTTTGAATTCGTTAACATGCTCCTGTAGCTTGTTTTTTAATGGTGCCGCAGCATTGGAAAATTCAGGATTGTTGAGTTTCCCGACAACTTCACTAATTTTATTCAATGCTGTTTTTAGTTTATTAGCCCGATAATAAACTTGGCGTAAGGTATCTGAGAAATACTTCTTGATTTCTACAATTAGTGCGTCAGCTTCTTCTCCAGCAGCCAGCCCTTGTCTTCCACTATCTGGGACAATATTATCGTTGGTGATGAATATTTCTCCGTAGAAATATTTGTTGCCCCTACTTTCTTTGAAGCAGGTGTTGAGGATATTCTTGTCAAGGGAAATATTGTGTTTGCGCAATCTTATTCCTGCGCAACCATCTTTGTCCTCATTGATTTGTACAGAGAACTCAGTCACAGCATACCAGCCCCATCCAAGTGAGCCATATTTCGGGTGTTTGGGTAGTTCAAAGTATCGAATCCTCTCAATAGGATCGCCAGTGCCAACGATTGTTATCCCGTATCCCTTTTCAATATCTGAGTGGTCGTTGAGAGAGACCCGAATCTTATCAATTTGTTTGTGCTTCTTGACATATTCAGTTTGAGGACAACTATTGATTAGGGAGTTGAACGGAACGGAATAGTCGATTGGGGCATATTCCGTTATGTAGTCCTTAATTTCATCAACATCAAGCAGTATTTCACGAGAATAGATGACATTTTTAAGGCGAACGGTGAACTTATGTTCTTCTGCTTTTGCTGGGGAAGTATGCGTTGTGCAGATTTCGCGCATTGCATCTTCGGCTGAAATGTCAGTTTCCTTTTTCTCAACCATTTTCCTCAACTTCCGTGTATCAAGTGAGACAATGGTGGAAACATCTTCCCCCATATAGGTGGTCTCAAATTCGAGTATCTCACAATATCCACCTCCAGAAAGGCGACCAACGCCAAACTGACCAGCAGTATCAACACCATTTTTTACACTATTGGCAATGTCGGTGAGAATTTTCACTGCTATGTCACTACGAATGCCTGTACCGTTATCCTCGATACTAATATCGTTTTTAGTGGTAATGATTGACACTCGGCCATCTTTCTCTTGAGAAAGAATGCCTAACTTTACTGCCTCGTTGATGGAGTCAAGTGCATTCTGAATATATTCTCGGTAAATGCAGCGAGGATTACTGTATAGCTGCAACATCAGCATCTTTAATAAATCAATGCCGATGACTGGATTATCAATGTTTTGCATACTATTAGCCATTTGGATATTGTTTATATGCTGGACGAGGGAATCTAATATTTACGAGAGACCGTAGCGCTGGGTTCGAAATAATGTACTCTCCTGGACTCAGACGGGTCATCATGTTCTGATACACTTTTGGGATATATCGATAGTCGGACTTTGACACTTCGATAGCATTGGTGCGACCATAAGCTTGGGTAGCGCAGTTGCCCTTCACTCTGTCGTGGATAGCACTTCTGAATTGCTCAACAGAAAATAAGATAATGCCCAATGAACGACCACGTTCAGCAATGTCAAGCAGCTGCTGAAGGATGGGTGAACTCTTGGGAACATCATTTGAAGCGTACTTATTCAACTCATCAACGAATAGAATAACTTTGTCAGGAATATTGTCACGCTCTGCTCCTAATTTCATATCGTAAATCGCTCTTGCAACGCTTCCAAACACGAAACTTTGGGCATTGTCATCAAGACGGGCAATATCAATAACCATAACCTGCCCATTGGTCAGGTTGTTGGAGATTTCGTCTGTCAGGTCGATTTCACCATTTTCTTCGTTTAAATTTGAAATGAAGATGTTGCTTTGGATGGCTTTCTTTACACACCTTTTGAACTTACGCCAACTTGTCACCATTATTTCATTCTTCTTCCCACCATTCGCTTCGGTCTTTGTGCATTCATCAATTTTGTCAAGTAGAGTAGGCCAACTATCAACGGCATTAAAAGGTTCTTGTCGGTTAATGATATAATTGACACAGCTTTCAAGAGTCCCGCTGGAGTCATCTTCGTTTGCCAATAAGAGGTCTATTTTCTCGATACATTTTTCATAAGTGAATTTATACTTCTTTGCCTTACCTGCTTTAATCTGAGTCTTGACATCCTCTGGATGAGCGTAGCTTTGGACATTGGCTGTAATCTTGTCCTTACTATATGGATAGTAATATCTGACGTTTTCAAATGGCTGAGCTGAGAGGCCCAAATCAGAGTATATCTTTTGGTCTTTGCCAGACAGCTCGGTATTGGGTTCGTCTATTGCCATCAAATCTCTGCCTTTGACATTGAAGAAAACAAACGCCACTGTTTCATTATTCTCGGTACGGAATTTTTCTTGAATTGCTTTCAACAGAAACATTGAGAATGATGTCTTTGCTGCAAGACCCGAAATACCTGATACATTGATATGTGCTCCGTCAGGTCCCAGTAAGAAATGTGAATTTAGGACAACTGGTACTTTAATTGAAGCATCGCCTTGATACATCTGCAAGTAACCACACACCAATGGGTTTTGTACATCTTTTTCGCTTAATCCCAATGCAACCTTGATGTCGTTCTCATCGCAAAGAGAGACACGACGGTCGTTCAACACGGGGGTGTAAATGTTCTGTGTATTGCATGAAACACGGACTTTCACATAGTTCATCCCAAGTCTGTTCATGTTCCCGACATTGTCATCTATGGCACCAAAATCACTTGAGATATAACTTGTGAAGTGACTAGGGGAATCCGTCACATGGTTTATCTCTTCAATTACACCATAGGTGGTTGAGTTGCATTCGTGCTCAACCTTTACGATGTCGAATGGACTTAGTATTTGACGTTTGTCTGTCCAAAAGAAGAACTCGTCAATGGTTGATGGTGAACTTTCTGTTGCGGATACTTTACCGATAATCTTAGTCATATCAAAAGAGATTTAGGATAATGTTCTGATTTATATAATTTGACTTGCAAAAGCTTTCTGTGAGAAATACTGGATAAAGGTGGTTTGCCCATCTGTTGTCTTTACCGTAACAAGTGGGATATGCTTCTCGAATAAGATTGGCACTAATTATGTCGACAAGTTCAGTGTTGAGAACACCGCCCTTTTCTTCTAAAACCATTTCGCATTTGATGACATCAGAGAAGTTTGTCTCTCTAAAATTGCTATTACGAAGCCTGAGATACCACATGGCAAACTCGGATTGGCTCCCAGATGCCGGATAGCGATATACCTTAGTCCGTTCATAAGGTTTCAAATTTGCAATGGTTTTTGAAAGACGATGCCCTTTGAAGTCTCTTAGCAAATCTGGATTAAACAGCTTTGACACACCAACAACATGCTTGTAGTTGGATCGAAGTTGATTCCATTCAGTAGTTGACAGATTAGAATAGCTAGCATTGTATTCAATTGAGCCATCTTTGATGAGGAAATGCTCATTATCCAGAAAATTGTCTTTGCACAGTTGAGCTACCATCAACTGTTCCTCGTCGGTCATCTCGTTTTGTATCTTTGCCGTGCCGCTGTTTTTATATCCATTTTTGTCGGCAGTAATATCTTTTGAGCCATCCGTAGGATAGAGAAGTATCTTGTCAATCTTGATTCCATGTTCCTGCACAAAAGGGTTCTTTCTTAACTCCTCATTTATCTTCTCGCAATACATGCGGCAGAAGTTAGCCTCTTTGTCATCATCATAATTGAAGTTACGAGGCAAAGATAATAACACCTTGCGAGTAACAGAGTGACATTTGAAAGTGTCTCTATCTTTTCTCACGCAACAACCCACAACAATTTGACCAGCGAGAAAAGGAAAGATGCGGTTCCCAATAGCAATGTCATCTACCTTATACACATGTCGGGAACCATCAAGAAAGAATGAAAACAATGGAGTGCTGGCCAACTTCATCATTTGATTGTTGATTAAGACGGTCTCTTCTCGGGACATGTCCGACTCTGCAATTTGTGCGCTGTTGAGTTGAACGGCAGGTTTGTCGTCGTAATCGAGAGTATCTTGGTCGTTTTGGTCAAGAATGAGCTTCTTGGTTTTGTAGCAAGAATACTTTCCTTCACCGTCTTTCTCTATAAAGTCCAGTATTTTCATTTGCGCCTCTTCTCATGACTCCTTAAGGAGTGTCGGTTCGGCTCCCTCAACCATAAAACTCAAGATAAAAAGACGTGGAGCCAGTTCTGTCGCCCGTTCCACGATGTAAAGGCCTTCGCATTGCCCGATTAGTCGAAACGAGCAACGCTGAAGACCCCACGCCGAATGATTATATGCTGAGATATAAACATTCCATGGGGCGTTCCCGCTGCTTTGTTTTTGACTAATCGTTTGAAGTTGCGAAGTTCTTACACCGTCAAAACCAAAGCGTCCAGAAAACGCCTTTGTCAATATACTCTGCTTCAAACTACCTAATGGTAACTCAAAGCAGTTGCAAAGATAGGAAAAATCTGAATAAGAAAGGAAAAGGATGGAAAAATACCATGCTTGGCGAGAGTAAGGGATGAATTTGTGATGAACTCAAAAGCTGGAAATTCTCTGTTTTGGCAAAATAAAGCATTTTATGATAGAAATGATGTGATTTTTCTATCGGAATTATTTGGTATAAACGAGAAAGAGAGAACATCAATTTAGCAGTTTTGATTGTTTTTGAAGTTTTTATTTATGCATTATATTGTATTTCAAAATATTTTCCGTATTTTTGCATCATTTTCAATTGGAATGAAAATGATACAAAAATGAATAAAACAATCTCTATTGCAGGTAAGGACTATGTCCTTGACAGCATTGATGGACAGACACTTCGACAGGTTTGGGTGGAGGCCAGAGCTGCTTTCCGTTTTTATTCCTGCAACTTCAAGGGTACTGAACTCCTTGTGCTTGAACCGAAATCTTCACAAAAACACACCCCACGAAAGCTGCGATTGACTTCGGAACGGCTCCATTCCATTATGGATAAAGATGTCGTGTTCCTGTTTAAGCAACTGCCCTACGTTGAGCGCAACCGCCTCATTGATCAGGATGTGTTTTTTGTGGTGTCGGGGAAATATGCCTTCCTGCCAAGTCTGCTGATAGCGGCTCGTGAAACGGAACCTGTAAGAGGAGAAAAGCTCACTGCTGCTGCCCAATGGCTGTTATTGGCCTATCTTCAAGGTGTGGACATAAACCATAAAACCGCAAAAGAAACGGAACTGGCCTCACCCTATAAGTATGTGACGCTCACCCGAGCTTTCCGCCTGCTGGAAGGATTGGAACTTTGCACGATTGAAACGGGTGACGACAAGTATAAACGTATCAGTTTTGATTCAGATAAAAAAGCATTGTTCGAGAAGTCGATGAAATATCTCGTTCATCCCGTGAAGCAACGTTGGTATTGTGATGAGATTAAAAACATCGAACAATACAAGCTGGCAGGCATTTCTGCACTGTCGCACTATTCTGCGCTTAATCCCGATGGAACTACAACCATCGCACTGACGGCTGAACAATGGAAACATCGTAATGTAGATGATTTCTTGAATGTGAATCCGATTGAAGGAGATTGCTGCATGGAGATATGGCAATATCCACCAATACCCACCGACAAACGATACGTGGACAAATTGTCGTTGGCCTTGTCGCTACAAAACGACCATGATCCACGAGTGGAAAAAGAGGTTGAACTAATGATTGAAGAATTATGGTAAAAGGTTTGGAAATATTCAGGGCTGCGATGATGCCCTACAAAGACAATTTTGTCATCATTGGTGGCACAGCCTGTGACCTCCAACTCAGAGGCACCACCATGATGCCGCGTGCCACTGAAGACATCGATATCATCGTGGTGGTTGAACGTCTGACCCGAGAATTTGTCGGGGCGTTTTGGCGGTTTATCCGCGAGGGCAACTACCGTGTGGAAAAACGCATCAATCAAGCAGGTGCTTCGGTATATGCACTATATCGGTTCACCCTAAAAGATGAAAACTTGGCCTATCCACAGAAAATAGAATTGCTTTCGCGCCATTCCGATTTGTTGGGCGAACCCTCAGGATTTCACATTGAGCCCATCCCGACCGATGAGTTGCACCTAAGTCTGTCGGCAATCATTATGGACGATAACATTTACAATTTCGCTGTTCGTCAGGCTGAAGAGATTGACGGCTTATTAGTGGCAAATGACCTCGCTTTGATTGTGCTGAAGGTGAACGCCTATCTGAATCTAAGGAAAGAACGCGAGGATGGCAGGAGTGTGAACAGCAAAGACATCAAGAAGCATCGGTCGGACGTGTTGAAGCTCGTTGCCGCAGGTATCTATCCCGAGCCGGTGGAAATCGAACAGAAGCTGTTCGGCGCAATTCAGGAGTTTGCCACGGAAAGCGAAACACATATCCAATCGTTGGCAGATGCGCTGGGTGTCGACGAGGATGCCATTCACACTTATATTGGGGTGCTACGAGATGAAATCTTTAAACAAGCGTAGCCTATGAAAATTCAGTTCGCATCGGATTTGCATTTGGAGTTGTCGGACAACAGCCGTTACTTGAAGGAGCATCCGCTTGAAGTGGCTGGCGATGTGCTGTTGCTTGCTGGCGACACCATATATCTCGGGCAAGAGTCTTTGATGAAACATCCCTTTTGGCAATGGGCATCCGATCATTATGAACAAGTGCTTGCAGTGCCTGGCAATCATGAATACTATGCCTATTATGACATTGCAGCGCAGCCTGAATCTTTCCATATAATGCTATTCCCCAATGTCAAAATTTGTTCCAATACTGTGGAGCATATTGGTGACATTGATATTGTCGCATCCACTTTATGGGCGCATATTGATATTCAAAACGCATATTACACAGAGCGTTGTGTGTCTGATTTTCACCGTATCATATATGGAGACCATTTGTTGACGGCAGCCGATTTCAACCTTGAGCACGAGCGATGTTTGCAATTCATCAAGCAAGCAGTTGAGGAAAGCAAAGCCAAAACGAAAATTGTGCTTACTCACCATGTGCCAACTGGACTTTGCACGGCAGCAGAGTTTAGTGGCAGCACCATCAATGGTGCCTTTACAGTGGAATTAGGCAACTATATCGCAGACAGCGGCATTGATTACTGGATTTACGGCCATTCGCACCGCAACATTGATGCGCAAATAGGTGATACTCGAATCATGTCCAATCAGTTGGGCTATGTATCTCATAGGGAGCATCTTACCAATGGATTCCTTTCAAGCAGGTTTATTGAAATCCTTTAGTTTTTTTCTTAAGCAGATGAGCAAAATACATTTTTGCTACAGAAAAGTAATTGCGGAATCTGCCAGAAAAGGGACAAATTTCCCTACCTTTGCCGAAAATTGGAATTTATGTACAGCCTGAATTACAAAGTGACCACCAGCACCTGCGACAGCGAAGGCAAACTCAAGCTGTTTTCTGCCCTCCAGATGATGCAGGACTGCTCGGAGATCATTGGTAGCGAGGCGAGCGCTATTGTGGAGTTCACGAAATGACTCTTTTGCCAAAGGCGAGGAAGCCGCTGGGCATCAAGTTGAATTTATCTCGCTGCGCAAACAAGTGTGATTAACGCTTTTAAGGGATGAGACAATGTGCCGCTGCAAGGGTTTTCGTGCCTTTGCGGCGGCTTTTGTTTTCTGCGTAGCGAGAAAAACCGTACTTTTGCAGCCGTTTTCAGATAAAGCAACATGACAATTGTATCACACACATTAGGACATGGCGCATCATAAGAACCGAAATCAAAGTAGTAATGAAAAAAATTGTCTCTTTTTTCTTTCTGGCTTCGATGTGTCTGCTATTATGTACCCATCTCTTTGGTAACTGCAGCACACCTGACCCTATCATGTTTAAGAACGGGGACAGTTTCCCCTTCATTGAGCCCCCCACCGTTTTCAAAAGCACTATTGGAGACAAGGACTTCCTTGTGTTCATCGAGTATTGCGACAGCCTGAACATCAAAGGACACTACATGTCATTGGAGGAAACCATGACCGACACCCTTCCTTTCAAACTGGAAGCCAAAGGTCACAATGCGGTCCTTTATTACGAAGACCACGAGGAGATTTTCCGTCCTTGCGTCGAATTCATGGATGAGCGACAGGCCTATGGCTATGCTCAATTAAGTACATTGGACACTGCCATTTTCCGTTTTCAAATTCATGAGACACCGGCTTTTCAGGATTTCGGGAACAAACGTTATCAGGACACCTTGTTTGCGGTGGAGAAAATCAGCGACATCTGCTACGCCAATTCCCCTGGCTTCTGGTCGGAAATAGACGACAATACCAAACCCATGGGCAAGATTCTCCGTGTGGTTGATGTCAGAAGAACAGTCCCATTGGACCTCTGTCTTGACATTTTCAGGCCGCAAAACGACACATTAAAAAAACGTCCGTTGGTGATGTTGATTTACGGTGGCGCATATTATTTCGGGTCGAAAGACGATCCAAAAATCACCAAATGGTGCCGGCACCTCGCTTCGTTAGGTTATGTGACGGTTTCCCTCGACTACAGGTTAGGCTTCTTTCCTGGCAAGGTCGCCATCGAGCGGGCGGCTTACCGCGCGGTGCAGGATGCCCATGCTGCCATGCGTTTTTTGGTCTCGCATCAAGAAGACTATGGCATCGACACTTCCATGATTTTTGTGGGTGGCTCCAGTTCTGGAGCCATCACCGCGCTCAGTCTCGCCTTCATGACCAATGAAGGCCGCCCTAAATACGCCCGCAAAAGATTATTTCGCCCTGACCTCGGCGACATCGACACTTGCGGTAACGCCCTCCGGACCAAATTCCACATCAAGGGCGTCGTCGACATGTGGGGAGGCATGCCCGACACCTCCTTAATTCATGGACACGACATTTCGATACTGGCCTTCCATGGCGACGCCGACGACATCATGCCTTACGAATATGACCGTCCCTTTAGTGTCGCCAAACCATTTAACAGGCTGGCAGCCGACCCGATGTTTGGCGCATCGTGCATTGTCGACCGCGCCACCAAACTGGGATATCATGCTCGCCTGGTCACTTTTACCGGCTACAAACACATGCCACACGTTGACCCCAAAACTAAAGTCATTAACGACAATTTCTACGTCGTCCAAGACACGATGTCGGAGTTTTTCCACGACATTATCGTGCCACAAAAACTCGAAATCGAGGGGGAAGACGGCCATTATTATGTGAGGCCTTGCCCTTTGAAGGCCAGCTGGATAGTAGAAGGGGGCGTCATCCTCTCTGCTGAAAACAATACCGTGGAAGTGGCATGGATCAAGAATGTGCCCCAACATAGCATCACGGTATCGGCTGTGTTGCCATACGGCGTCGGTCTTACTGAAAGAAAAGTTGAATTTTTGCAAACCAAATAAACCAAAAATACCCTTTTATGAAAATTCTTTTCGTTATTGACATTTTAGATACCCACAACAACGGAACAAGCATCTCGGCACAGCGTTTTGCCAAGGAACTGGAGCGGTGTGGACATGAGGTGCGAGTATTATGTGCTAACCCTCAGGAAACGGATGAAAAAGGCGTGGCATTGCCAGTGGAAGTGACAGGGAAATACAATGTACCGGAATTTATAGTACCTTTGTTTGACTCGCTGATCAAGAAACATGGTTTCGCATACGGTGATTTTCTGCCCAGGTCAAGACCTATCATCCGTGAGGCGGTAGAGTGGGCAGATGTTGTACACTCCTATTTCCCTTTCCCGCTTGATATAGTGGCAAGCAATTATGCGGCAAAGATTGGGAAACCCAACACGGGGGCATTCCATGTCCAGCCCGAAAACATAACGATGTCATTGCATTGTGGGAAAGTGCAATGGGTACAAAACATGATTTACCGGCTTTTCCGTAACACGTTTTACTATAAATATCGCCATATCCATGTGCCGTCTGCCTTTATGGGGCGTATGCTTGAAGAGAGGAATTACAAGGCGAAGATTCACGTCATCAGCAACGGCATACAAGATGCGTTTATGGAGGCTGGGGAAAACAAGATTGACAACGGCAGGCCGCCGAAGTTGCCGGAATACCAGGGCAAGATTGTGATTATGATGGTTGGACGTCTTGCGAAGGAAAAACGACAAGATGTCATCATCAATGCCGTGAATTACTCAAAATACGCCGACAGAATACAGTTGGTTTTTGCCGGAAAGGGGCCGCAATATGAAAAGTACGTGAAACTGGGCGAAAAGCTTGCCAATCCACCGCAATTTCTGTATGTCAAACAGGAAGAATTGATAAAACTGCTTCTCCAGTGCGACTTGTACGTACATGCCAGCGACATGGAGAGCGAGGCCATCTCGTGCATTGAGGCTTTTGCCACGGGTTTGGTGCCTGTCATCGCCAACAGCGAACTCTCAGCCACGCGGCAGTTTGCGTTGGATGACCGATCACTGTTCCTGCCGGGTAACCCGAAAGACCTCGCCCGTGCCATCGACTACTGGCTCGACAACCCGAAAGAGCGTGAAAACATGGAAAAAACCTACATCAAGGCTGCCAAAAAGTACAGTCTGTCCATTTCCGTGCGCATGTTCGAGGAGATGCTGAACGAGGAAATCGAGGAGCAGAATACATTATCCGGTAAAGACAATAATTGAAATAATGAAATACAAATTGTTGCTTGTTTTTACAATTTTCTCATTATACCTACATGCGCAAGAGGAGGTTGAGTACTTGCCGTATGGCAATATGGATTCATGGACCGTGCGGTATATTAAGGAATCTTTCTTATTGGGAGGTAAGACACGTGCTTTGTACGTCATCGCCAAGACCGACACTATCCGCAAAAACAAGCCCTACCCATACGACAGTGATGATTCGCCATGGTGTACGAGCAATGCATACGCCAAGGTGCTAGGGGTGGAGAAAGCTGCCGTTTCGGTCATCCCTGAGCGGCGCGGCAATGGTTATTGCTGCCGTTTGGAAACCACGCTTCAAACTGTGACAGCTGTTGGTATCGACCTCAAGGCTCTTGCCACAGGTTGCGTGTTCACAGGCGCCCTTCTTGACCCAATGACAATGGAAGGTTGCAAAGTGCCGTTGAAGGCTATGGACATGGGTGTTCCTTTTACGAAATGTCCAAAAGCTTTAATGCTTGATTATAAGGCTGTTATCCAAAAAGATAAGGATTTGGTAAAGGCTACCGGGTCCACTAAAGTGACTTCTTTCCAAGGGCAGGATGCGGGCGAGATTGTTCTTTTCCTACAGCACCGTTGGGAGGATGCCGATGGAAACATATTTGCCTACCGCGTAGGGACGGCATACGAGCGCATCACGCAAAGCATCCCAACATGGCAGAACGACCACAAGCTGCCTGTGCGTTATGGCGACATCACACAGTCTTCTGACTATAAAACTTGGGAAAAACTATCAAAAGATCGTTTTATGGCTCGCAATTCAAAAGGGAAGATGGTGCCCGTGCAAGAGGTTGGCTATAAAGCAGATGTGGAGCCCACCCACCTGATTCTGCAAATTTCCGCAGGATGTCAGGAACCGTTTGTCGGCTGTCCAGGCAATGTGGTCTGGTGCGACAATATCAGGTTGGTGTATTAAAAGTAGTATTTTTGCAAACCATTTATACCATTAAACCGCTTTATTTATGAAAATCCTCTTCGCTTTAGACACATACGATACCAACAACAACGGGACAAGCATCTCGGCACAGCGTTTTGCCAATGAACTGGAGCGGCGTGGACATGAGGTGCGAATATTATGTGCCGACCCGAAGGAGACGGATGAGAAAGGCGTGGCCTTGCCGGTGGAGGTGACAGGGAAATACATTGTACCTGAATTTATAATACCTTTGTTCAACCCGCTGATCAAGAAACATGGTTTCACATTCGGTGATGCTCGATCCAAGTCAAGACCTGTCATCCGTGAGGCAGTAGAGTGGGCAGATGTTGTGCACTCTTTTCTTCCTTTTCCGCTTGATATAGTGGCAAGCAATTATGCGGCAAAGATTGGGAAACCCAACACGGGAGCATTCCATGTCCAGCCCGAAAACATAACGTCGTCAGTGGGTTGTGGGAAAGTGCAATGGGTACAAAACATGCTTTACCGGCTTTTCCGTAACACGTTTTACTACAAGTATCGCCATATCCATGTGCCGTCGGCCTTTATGGGGCGTATGCTTGAGGAGAGAGACTACAAGGCGAAGATTCACGTCATCAGCAATGGCATACAGGATGCGTTCATGGAGGCCGGGGAAAACAAGATTGACAACGGCAGGCCGCTGAAGTTGCCGGAATACCAGGGCAAGATTGTGATTATGATGGTTGGACGTCTTGCGAAGGAAAAGCGACAAGATGTCATCATTGATGCCGTGAATCACTCAAAATATGCCGACAAAATACAGCTGGTTTTTGCCGGAAAGGGACCGCAATATGAAAAGTACGTGAAACTGGGCGAAAAGCTTGCCAATCCACCGCAGTTTGTGTATGTCAAACAGGATGAATTGATAAAACTGCTTCTCCAGTGCGACTTGTACGTACATGCCAGCGACATGGAGAGCGAGGCTATCTCGTGCATTGAGGCTTTCGCCACAGGTTTGGTGCCTGTCATCGCCAACAGCGAACTCTCAGCCACACCTCAGTTTGCGTTGGATGAGCGGTCGCTGTTCCTGCCGGGTAACCCGAAAGACCTTGCCCGTGCCATCGACTACTGGCTCGACAACCCGAAAGAGCGTGAAAACATGGAAAAAACCTACGTCAAGGCTGCCAAAAAGTACAGCCTGGCCATTTCTGTGCGCAAGTTCGAGGAGATGCTGAACGAGGAAATCGAGGAGCAGAAGTGTAATTGTTGCTGTTAAGGAGAAACCCAACTGAAATTCTCCTTCCCAGCCCCAATCTCGAAATGGCACTTGACAATGCCGAGGTCGAGGGCGGCGTAGCCGATGAAAGAGAACTTCGCCTTAGCCTCCACGCGGTTACCTTCATGCAGGATGAACTCAAACTTCTGCTGGTTGACGGCCGTGGGTGCTAACAAAACGGCTTCCATGCCCTTGCGGAACCATTCAGGCATGGCACCTTCCACATGGCAGAAATGCTCAATGCCCTTCTTTTGCGGATGGGCGTTGCCTTGGTTGGCACCATAGCCCAAAGCGATTACTGCCACCAAAGATTCACCATCAAGCACTTGGTATTGGTCGGGTTGCTTCTTGTAGGACAAGCCCACCCAACAAGTGTTCAGGCCGAGGGTTTGTGCCAACAGCACCACTTTCTCGCCGTAGTAGCCGAGTTTCACGTCCTCGCCTTTCGGCCCTACAACGGCGATATAGTTGCCGACCCCTTTGAACCCGCCATATTTGGCCATGCCAGCGGCAAAGGCTTTCGGCTCGTTGGTGACCAACTGAAGGTGCAATTGACCCTCCTTATTACATTCGTCAATCAAGGCCTGCAATTGCGCGACCTTTTCCGATTCGATAGGTTTTTCCAAGTATTGCCGCACCGAGTGGCGGGCAACGATTGCTTCGTTTAGTGTCATAATGTATTTGTTTGTAGGCTGCAAATATAGGGCATTTTTTACGAAACAAAAAAACTATGGTTGATTTCCTTCAAAGTCTTTCGCGACAATGTGTTTCCACCCACCAATACCGTATCTTATAATACTCCAACAACGCCTTGAAATTATCCTGTGCCGTCAAGCAGGTGTCGCGCAAATAGCCGTTGATTTTGCCCCAGTTTTGGATACCTCTGTAATAGAACAAGCGCAAATCCTCTGTGATGATGAACGGCACTATGTTCGTTTGAAGGCATTGCCAAAACAACAATAGCCGCCCGACACGTCCGTTGCCATCCTGAAACGGATGGACGCGCTCAAAACGCACATGGAAGTCCAAAAGGTCATCAAATTTAATCTGCTTTTTGGCATTGTATTCGGCCAATAGCGACTTCATCTGACGATGGACTTCTTTGGGCTGGGCGGTTTCCTCTTCTCCAACGGCATTGGCCAAACGCTTGTAGTCGCCTACGGCAAACCACGATTTTTGGCTGTCGGAAGTGTTGGCTTTCAACAACAAATGCAATTGCTTGATGTGCGCCTCGGTAATCTTGTCGGTGGCATGGTCGATGACATAATCGACGCAGCGGAAATGGTTCACGGTTTCCAAAATGTCGTCGATGCGTGTGCTCTCCGTAGTGATGCCCAAGGTGTTGGTCTCGAAAATGTAGCGCGTCTGTTCTTTGGTCAATCGGCTACCTTCAATATGGTTGGAATTGTAGGTCAGGTCGATTTGGGTGCGATGGTAGATGCCGCCTTTCAGCTTTGTTTCCTTCTGCTCGCGCAAAGCGGCAAGCAAAGGCGACACCTTGATTTTGCTGCGTTTGGGTATGATGGCCTCGGCGGGAATGTTCCATGTCTTTCCTGTGAGGAACG
This sequence comes from uncultured Bacteroidia bacterium, assembly GCA_902780055.1. Lineage (GTDB taxonomy): Bacteria > Bacteroidota > Bacteroidia > Bacteroidales > F082 > Limimorpha. The sequence goes on from CACZDU010000005.1 coordinate 76,595, forward strand.
CGCCATCTATCTTCCCCGTAGCGCAATAGTTACGGGCGGTGCGCTCACTGATGCCGTGTTTTTCGGCAAACTGACTGACTGAAATGTATTTCATTTATCGGCAAGTTTTTCTTCAAAATCCGCCGCAAAGATAGTGGTTTTTGCCGCTATCGGCAAGTTTTTGCTCAATTCTTCTGATTAATCAAGTCCAGCAGCGTCTGTTATTACGCTGGAAAAACTTAAAAACCCGCCTCATCTGTTAGGCAAATCATGCAAAACAAACAGATGGTTACTGATTATTTGTAGCGGATTTCTCCTCTTCCAACGCTTCCTTGGCATGAGCCAAAGCCGCATCGAAATTGTCGTGGATGTTGCCCTTGCCGATGAGGAAGGAAATGCGGCATTTGTCTAATGACTTGCGGACGTTAGGCTGCACGCCTGAAAGGATGATTTTCTTGTTGTCGGTCTTGAGCGACTTGATGGCTTCCATGAAGTTGCGCTCGCCGGTTTCGTCCATGAAAGGCACATGCCTCATTCTGATAATCAATATCTTGGTGGAATCGGGACGGCCTTTCAGCACCTCACTAAAATGCTTCGCTGCGCCGAAAAAGAACGGCCCGCTGATTTCGTAAATCTCGATGCCTTTGGGGATGTCGTCGTAGTTTTCCATCGTATTGGTGTCCAAGTCGTTCTTCAAGATGGCTTCTCCGTTGTCGGCCATGCGCTTCATGAACATCAACGATGCCAGCACAATGCCGACCTCGATGGCCACGGTCAAATCGACGAGCACGGTGAGGAAGAAGGTCACAAGCAGGATGATGATGTCGTAGGGCGAGCCGCGAAGGATGGATGCGAAACTACGCCATTCACTCATGTTGTAGGCTACCACGATAAGGATGCCTGCGAGGCACGACATGGGAATCAATTTGGCATAGTTTCCCAAACATAACATGATGAGCAACAAAGTGATAGCATGAACAATACCCGCAACGGGCGTGCGACCTCCGTTCTTGATGTTGGTGGCGGTGCGGGCGATGGCTCCCGTGGCTGGAATACCGCCAAACAAAGGCGTGATGATGTTGGCGATGCCTTGACCGATAAGTTCGGTGTTGCTGCGATGATGGCTGCCGATCATACCGTCGGCAACGACCGCCGACAACAACGATTCGATAGAGCCGAGCAAGGCGATGGTGATGGCCGGCTGCACATAGTTTCCTACATTCTCCCAATGCACCTCCGGGATGCTCAGCGCGAGGCTGCCCTTGATTTCGCCGAACATGCTTTCGATGGTGGTCACGGGAATGTCGAAGATGGCCACCAAAGCCGAAACCAAGATGATGGCCACAAACGAACCAGGGATTTTGTTGGTCAACTTATTGAATGTCAAACTTATCACAATAGTTGCAACTGTGATGCCCAACGCCCAATAGTTGATGGTTCCGAGGCTGTCGAAATACACGCCCCATTTGTCGACAAACCCCGCCGGCACATTAGCGATTTCAAGTCCGAGGGCGTCTTTTATCTGGGTTGAGAAGATGGTCAGGGCAATACCGCTGGTGAAGCCCACCACCAAAGGATGGGGAATGAAGCGCAGCAGCGAACCCAATTTCAACAGGCCAAACATAATCATAAAAATGCCTGCCAGAATGGTCGAAATCATCAGGCCGTCAAGCCCGTATTGCGACACAACGCCCGCGATGATGATGACGAAAGCCCCCGTGGGACCGCCAATCTGCACACGGCTGCCGCCCAACAGCGAAATCAGGAATCCCGCAATGATGGCAGTGACGATACCCTTGTCGGGCGACACGCCCGAAGCCACCGCAAAGGCGATAGCCAATGGCAACGCCACGATGCCTACGATGATGCCCGAAAACAGGTCTTTTGTGAATTGTTTCTTCGTGTATCCCTTTTTCAAAACGCTGAAAAACTTGGGATAGAAAACGTCTTTAATATCGAATTTTGCCATTTTATGTGTCTTGGAAACGGCTGCAAAAGTATGAAGAATAATTGAACCTTACAAAAACAGTTTCAAGACTTTGCGACGGCTTGCTTCTGGAAATCCCCGAAACAGGGGATGGAAACCCTTGAAAATACCCACCAAAGGGGATTTCACAGGTTTCAAGGTCGCCGTACTTTTGCAGCAGATTTTTGTCATACATTTTAGAATGAGTTTTGAGTTAGTTTTAAAGTGCGGGCCGAAGCCACTTGTCCCGCACTATTTTTTTGTGCTTTCGCAGAAAAAACAAAAAAATCGAAAAAAAATCAAAAATATCGCTTGCGATATAAAAATAATGTGTACTTTTGCATCGTGAACGACATAAATTTGTGCGATGGAATACGAACAACTCAAATTGGACAACCAACTTTGCTTCAGGCTTTACACGGCTTCACGCCTCACGACGGGGGCCTATCATCCCTATCTTGAACCGTTGGGCATCACCTATCCGCAATACCTTGTATTATTGGTGCTTTGGGAAAAAGACAGGCAACCCGTGAACGACATTGCACGCCGATTGATGTTGGAAACCAACACCGTCACCCCGCTTTTGCAACGCATGGAAAAAGCAGGGCTGATAGTGCGCACGAAAGGCCAAGAGGACTCGCGCCAGCGCATCGTTTCACTGACGAAAAAAGGCATCGAAATGCGCGAACAGGCCAAGCACATCCCCGAATGTCTTGCCACCGACATCATCAAGACAACAGGCTCTGTTGAGGAAATCATGCAGATGATTCCCATGCTTGACAAACTTATTGAAGGACTAAAACAAACAAATAACAACAAATTCAAATGAACAAAAGTATCACCTGCGCAATCGTCGGCCTCGTTATGATGATGACCGCCTGCGCACAAAACACGAAAGAAATGGCTACGATTTATGACTTTAAGGCCCTGAACAACAAGGGCGAAGAGGTGGACATGGCGCAATATCGCGGCAAGGTCCTCATGATTGTCAACACCGCCTCGAAATGCGGTTTCACTCCCCAATATGACGGCTTGGAAGCCCTCTACAAGAAGTATCAAGACCAAGGTTTTGTGATTCTCGGCTTCCCCTGCGACCAATTCAAGCACCAAGAGCCTGGCACCGACGAGGAAATCGCCGAGTTCTGCCGCCTCAACCACGGCGTGACCTTCCCGCTGATGAAGAAAATCGACGTGTTCGGCGAGAACGCCCACCCCATCTTCAAGTATCTGACCCAACAAGTGCCCGACGAAGAAGTCCACGGCTTGGCAGACAAAGCCACGATGAAACTCGTCGACAGCCTGAGCAAGTCCGAAGGCCGCAAAGACGGAGAAATCCGCTGGAATTTCACCAAGTTCCTCATCTCGAAAGACGGCAGCATCATCAAGCGTTTCCCGCCCGTAACGAAGCCTGAAGAGATGGAGGCCGAGATTGAGGCCATGCTGAAGTAAGAATATAGGACGCGGGACGGCGAGACTACGGGACAGACAAATCCCCGAAGTCCCGTGTCCCGAAGTCCCGAAGTCAATAAAATGAACAATTACCTAACAATTAAACTAAAACAAAATGGAAGCAAAAGATCAAGTGCTGCAAGCCATGCGCGAAATTGGCGCACCCGTCAACGCGGGCAAAATCGCTGAAGTGACCGGACTCGACCGCAAGGTGGTCGACAAGGCCTTCGATGCGCTGAAGAAAGAAGGCGCCATCGTGTCGCCCGTCCGCTGCAAGTGGGAACCGGCCAAATGATGTAGAAATCCAACACGAAAAAAATGGATCTCGGTGCCTATATGTCGGAGAGCATCCGCAACATCATGGCGACAGCCTACCTGAACGTGCTGGGCAATCCCCGCGAAGCGCGTTTTGTGGCACGGATGCAGCGCGTAATGGGCAAAACTGAACGGCGGCGCAAAGCGCTCCTCGAAAAAGAGGGACTCGTGGTGCCGCCGTTCCTCATTGCCAGCATCGCCACCACTTGCAACTTGCAGTGCAAAGGCTGCTATGCCCGCAAAAACGGCATTGCCGGCGACACACCCGCCAAAGTCACCCTATCGCCCGAACAATGGAGCGCCATTTTCAGCGAAGCCGCCGAATTGGGTGTCAGTTTCTGCCTTCTTGCCGGAGGCGAACCCCTGACACGGCGCGACTTGTTGGAAAGTGCCGCCAAAATCGAGGACATCATCTTCCCCGTCTTCACCAATGGCACACTCATCGGGGCACTCTACACCGACTTCTTCAAATGCCACCTCAACATGGTTCCCGTCATCAGCATTGAGGGTGAGGTGGCAGCCACCGACAACCGTCGCGGAAAGGGCGTTTTCCAGCGTGCGCTGCTCTCGATGGAGATGCTCCAGAAAGAGAAACTTTTCTTCGGCACCAGCATCACCGTCACCACGGAGAACTACCGCGAAGTGACCTCCGAGGAATTTCTCTCTCATCTGGTCTCGTTGGGTTGTAGGCTCGTGTTTTATGTGGAATACGTGCCTTTCGACGAAAGCACCGAGCATCTTGCCTTCCGCGATGAACATGTGGCCGCGATGGAACAAATTCTGGAAATGCGTCGCGAGCAGTTCAAGGAGATGATTTTCCTGAGTTTCCCCGGCGACGAGAAAGCCCTCGACGGCTGTATGGCTGCCGGACGAGGCTTCTTCCACATCGGCCCCGACGGGGCTGCCGAGCCCTGCCCCTTCTCCCCTTTCAGCGATTGCAATGTGGCGCAAATAGGTTTGCGTCAAGCCTTGCAATCACCCCTGTTTCGTAAGATACGCGATGCCCGCGCCCTCGGCTGGGAACACACCGGCGGCTGCACCCTCTATGAGCACCGCGACGAAGTGAAAAAGATGATAGCCCCAGTTTCCAATTGAGTACAACTAAAATTAGTTTAATCCACAACAAACTTGGCCGTTTTGCCAAAACCTTCACCTTTGACCTGCAAGAAATAAAGTCCCTTCCCCAATCCAGCTACGGAAATGGTTCCGCTTGAAAAACCTGCCATTACCTTTTGGCCCAAGACATTGAAAATGGAATACTCCACAGCTTCACAAGGAAGGTTCTTTACATAGAGCACATCGGAAACGGGATTGGGATAGACTGCAAGCGGCTGTTGGGCGGTGGGCTCTTGAACAGTCAAAGGTCCCATAGAGGGGATGATATTCAAGATGATGCCTTCCACCTTGGTCATACCGTAATAGAAATTCGGGTCGGGGATGTCGTACCAGTTGTCCAAAGTGCCACCGTAGCCGAAGTTGATATGGAACTTGCCATCCGTTTCGCGATAGCCGTCGACCACAACGTTGTGCCCGACCGTTCCAGCGGGATTCTCGACTGCCAAATGTGCTGGATAACCGGCTTTCAGATTGGAAATCAAGGTGGCATACATCACCGAATCAGGCTCGCGAATCAGCACACAGTCCGCAAAGCCAAAGCGTTGGTAGGCCTCAAACGCTTGATCGACATAAAAGGTGCCGGAGCTTTGCGAAGTATAGACCTGCTGGAGTGCCGTGCCGCAAGCAAAGACCAAGGCAGCTGCCAACTCGTCAGACAGTTCCTCGCCACGCTGGAAAGCGGCATCAACGGAATCCAGCATTTCATTCAGCATCGGGAAGGACGGGAATTTCAATGTCGCCCAATCGTCATCAATGACATAATTGCGACCCGCATAGTAATGGACATAGTCGTCATCGTTGGTAAAGCGGGTGTCTTGTGTCGTCCGCAGATAGTTGATAATCTGCCCCATAGCAACGGCAGGACAACCAGCAACGCTGTAGGCATTGCCATTCACGGGGTCTCTTGGGCAAAGCTGATTGTAGGGATAATTCTGCGTCCAATGCGTGTTGAGCAAACCTTCAGCACGAAGCATCGGAGTGGCTGCAATAGGAGCTTCAACGGTCTTAAGGAGAGGAGCTTGCGCCCAACCGTTCAAAGCGCAAAAAGCAATTAATAACAAGGAAAGGACTTTCGACATACCATTCAAATTTGATTAATGCTGCAAAACTATGGTTTTTTCATTTGCAAAGGCAATCCGAACGCATATTGTCCACATTTTTGTCCATATTGGTTTTCGTTTCGGAACAAATAATACGCTAATTTTGCAACCGATTAATATGGAAGAGCAATGAACATCAGATTAGAACAACCGAAAGACTGGCATGAGGTGGAGAACCTGACACGCGAGGCATTTTGGAACGTCTATCGTCCCGGATGCTTGGAGCATTATGTGCTCAACCAATACAGGAAGAGCCCCGATTTCATCCCCGAACTCGACTTCGTGATGGAGGAAGAAGGCAAAATCATAGGCCACATCATGTTTTCGAAGGCCGAGTTGACGCTTGACGACAGTAGCCGAAAACCCTCGTGGACCTTTGGCCCCATCAGCATCCATCCCGACTACAAGCGCAAGGGCTACGGATTGAAGCTGTTGAATTATGCATTGGACAAAGCGCGTGAATTGGGCATAGGCTTCCTTTGCATGGAAGGCAACATCGACTTCTACAAGCACGCAGGCTTCGGCCTCGCCAGCAAATTCAAGATCCATTATCACGACGAGCCACGCGACGCCGAAGTGCCTTATTTCCTTGCCCAAGAGCTCATCACAGGCTGGCTTCGGAAGGAAGGAATCACCGAAGCCACCTATTGCCCGCCAAAAGGCTATTTCGTGGCGGACGAACATCCGGAAGCATTTGAGGCATACGAAGCCACCTTCCCGAAAAAAGAGAAACTCCGCCTGCCCGGACAGTTAGGATATGAGGGATAGCTGACATTCATCTTGTTCGCCTCCGACAGGAAAAACATTCCGGCACTTGTTTTTGCCACATTGTTTGCTGTGTGCCATTGGGTTTTTGCCATTGTGAATCATATACTATAAAAAGATAAAACCATGGAAAAGAAAGACGACAAAAATGTCGATGTGCAAACCACTGAACTCTTGCGCACGTCGCAAAGCTGGGATGGGGCCGAGATGCCCGACTACCCTATTGGGCGACCCGAATTGGTGGCCATCCGTTACGAGTTCCCTCCCGGAAAGAAGTTGGGCTGGCACCACCACGAGGTAATGAACTACGGCGTGGTGCAGCAAGGCGAGCTCACCATCATCACCCTCGACGGGAAAGAAAAGACCGTTCACGAAGGCGAGGCGGTCGTGGAGATGGTAGGCACCATCCATCACGGCGAGAACCGAGGCAACGTCACCGTAGTTCTTGACATGTTCTACCTTTCCCAAAAAGGGCAACCCCTTTCCGTACCACACCCTGAAATCCCAATGGAATAAATGAAAGCACTTGAAAAAATCCTTACCTTGTTCATCGCCATCGGCGCAGTGGCCGGTGCGGTAATGATGTGGATTGACCCCACAGGCATGAGGCGACGAACCGCTGTTGGAAATGCTGCTAACCAAAATGCCTTGAGTTGAGGATTTTTTTAATACCTTTGCGGCATGAAAACCGATAGACAAATCGCTGCGGCGGCTGCCGCGTTTGCCGAGAGATGGCAAGGAAGAGGATATGAACGCGGCGAGTCGCAATTGTTTTGGACCGACTTGCTCTCGAATGTCTATGGCGTGGAAAACCTGCCTGATTTCATTCGCTATGAGGAACGAGTGAACAGTATGGTGGATTCCACCAACTTCATCGATGGGCACATCCCTTCGACGAGAGTGCTCATCGAGCAGAAATCCATCGACAAGGACTTGCGCGCCCCCATTCCGCAAAGCGAGGGCGGCAAACTCACGCCGTTCCAGCAAGGCAAGAAATATGTGGCCAATCTGCCGCTGTCGCAACATCCTAAGTGGATTGTGACCTGCAATTTCAAGGAGTTTTTGGTTTACGACATGGAACAGCCCAACGGCGAGCCTGAGCAAATCTTCCTGAAAGACTTGGGCAAGGAATATTACCGTTTACAGTTCCTCGTCGATGCCAAGAGCGAACACATCACCAAGGAGATGCGGGTCTCGATGAAGGCCGGCGAGATTGTCGGCAAGATTTACGATGCCTTGCTGGAGCAATATGACGACACCTCGGCTGAGGCTTTGCGATGGCTGAATATCCTTTGCGTGCGCATCGTGTTCTGCCTATATGCCGAGGATGCAGGCGTGTTCAGGCACGACCAATTCCATGATTTCCTCAACGGCTATAATGCCAAGGACCTCAGTGATGCCTTGTTGAAGCTGTTCAAGGTGCTCAACACCCCTTTGGAGAAGCGCAGCAAGTATCTGAAGGACGACTTGAAGGCCTTCCCTTATACCAACGGCGGCTTGTTTGAGGAAGAGATTGAGATTCCGCAATTCACGGAAGAACTGAAACAAACCTTGCTCCAAAACGCCAGCCTCGATTTCGACTGGAGCGAGATTTCGCCCACCATCTTTGGGGCCGTGTTTGAAAGCACCTTGAATCCCGAAACACGCCGCAACGGTGGAATGCACTACACGAGCATCGAGAACATCCACAAGGTGATTGACCCGCTGTTTTTGAACGACTTGCGCCGTGAATTGGATGAGATTCTTGAAGAAAAAGTGGAGAAAACCCGCTTGCGCCACCTCGACGAATATCAAGACAAATTGGCTTCGCTCACCTTCCTCGACCCCGCTTGCGGCAGTGGCAACTTCCTGACTGAAACCTACCTGAGCCTGCGCCGATTGGAGAATGAAATATTTCGCGAAAAGTATCATGGCCAGATGATGATGGGCGAGTTCTTGAACCCCATCAAAGTGAGCATCAACCAGTTCTATGGCATAGAAATCAACGACTTCGCCGTCACCGTGGCCACCACCGCCCTATGGATTTCGGAGGCCCAAATGCTCGCCGAAACCGAGCGCATCATCCAACACGACATCGACTTCCTGCCGCTGAAAAGCTATGCCAATATCAAGGAAGGCAATGCGTTGAGGCTTCCTTGGGATGAATGGGAATCGGAAAAGAAAGTGCCGACCATTTTCGCCAAACAAACCGTAGCCTACACCGACTTGTCCAAGATTGCACCAACAATGGCAAGCGAACCCTTGTATTACAACAATTTGGAGATACATACGGAATCGGTTCAAGTCCTTCCCAAAAAGAAACCAACAACCTATCATGTACGATTTGACTACGTTATGGGCAATCCGCCGTTTGTGGGGGCAAGGCTTATGTCTGAATCACAAAAGAACGATGTACTGTCGGTTTTTGGCAATATGAAGAACGTTGGAAACCTCGACTATGTGAGTTGTTGGTACAAGAAGGCTGCCGCCCTTTTGCAAGGCACGAACACTCACGCCGCATTGGTATCAACCAACTCCATCACCCAAGGCGAACAAGTCGCAATCCTTTGGAAAGCATTGGCCAAAATGGGAATAAGAATTGATTTCGCCTATCGTACTTTCCGTTGGGACAGCGAAGCAGAAATCAAGGCACATGTGCATTGTGTCATAGTTGGCTTCAGTTGCTCAGAAAGCGTAAAAGAAAAGACGATTTATCTCAATGATTCCCAATCGATTGCAGCAAGCAATATCAATGGCTATCTGATTGACTCGCCGGATGTCTTTGTGGAAAGCAGAAAGGTTCCGTTGTCGCAAGTTCCAGAAATGCTGTTTGGTAGTATGCCTAATGACGGAGGGAATTTCATTTTAAGCGAAGAGGAAGTTGCGGTGATGAAATCCAAATATCCAGAAAGCGAAAAGTTTATCAAGAAGTTTTTGGGGGCGGAAGAGTTCATCAACAACAAGAAACGCTATTGTTTGTGGCTCGTTAATGCAAGCCCGGCAGAGATGAGAAAAATTCCTCCGATTATGGAGAGAGTTGCGAATGTGCAGAAATTAAGAAGTGAGAGCAAACGTGCAGCAACCCAAAAACTGGCAACCACTCCAACGCTTTTTGGTGAAATACGTCAGCCTGTAAGCGGAACATATCTTTTGGTTCCAAGTACATCATCCGAAAAGAGAAGATATGTTCCTTTTGGCTTTCTTGATTGCAATGTGATTTCCAGCAACGCAAATCTGATTGTTCCCAACGCCTCATTATATCATTTTGGAATCCTCACCAGCAATGTCCACATGGCATGGATGCGAGTGGTTTGCGGAAGACTGAAGAGCGATTACCGTTATAGTGCGTCTATCGTGTACAACAACTTCCCTTGGCCTACTCCCACGGAAGCACAGAAAGCCAAAATAGAACAAACCGCTCAAGCCATCCTTGACGCTCGCAACAAATTCCCAGATTGCAGTCTTGCCGACCTTTACGATGAGGCTGCCATGCCACCCGACCTACGCAAAGCTCATCAAGAAAACGACCGCACTGTCATGGCTGCGTATGGTTTCAACATCAAGATGAGTGAAAGCGAGTGTGTAGCAGAACTATTCAAAATGTATCAAAAAATGGCGTAACTTTCAAATTGATTGTTGACGAAAACATTAAATCAAAACATAACAACCTATGAAGAAGACTTTTGTAACCGCATTGGTGGCTGTAATTCTAATCGGCTGCTCTACGCCTCAACAACAGGAACAAAACAATGAAACCATGAATAAGGAAAACAAAGAATTGACCGCCTTCGACGTGCAGAAAGAGTTCGAGAAGAACGGCTTCAACTGGTTCACGGAGAACCTCATCGTTTGCAGTGGCGACACCACCGTGAGCAACGCCATGACCATCGGCTGGGGCGGCATCGGCAACTACTTGGGCCACAACCGCCCGGCAGTGACCGTTTATGTGGCTCCCGGACGCTACACTTGGGAGTTCATGGAGAAGTATCCGCGCTTCACCATCATGCAGTTCTCCGACCCAAAAGTGTGGCAATACATGGGCAAATACAGCGGTCGCGACGGCGACAAGGCCGCAGCCCTTGGCCTGCATGTGGCTTATACTGAGCATGGTACGCCCTACTATGAGGAAGCCAACTTGGTCATCGAGTGCGAAACCATGTCGGCATGGCACCAAACCGAGCAAGACTTCCGCAACGACACCCCCAAGAAGTGGTATGACGGCTTCGAGGCGGGCATCCACACGGTATATGTCGGCGAGGTCATCGGGGCTTGGAAGCGGTAGGAATGTCGGCTTTCTAAACTTTTTTCATTCAGTAGAGAAAACCCTGACTCCTTTTTCCCTATTTTTGCACCCGATGTTTGACCATCTCAGAAAATACGCAAAATTATTGATTCCCATTCTGTTGGGATTGTTTTTCGTGACTTTCGTCATCGATGATTACGCCGACGAGCCACGAAAAACGAAAGGCGTTGTCGCAGAATGTTTTGCGGAAATGGAAGCCGATGAATCAGAATGTGAGGAAGATGATATTGCCGAAGAAGCAAATTTCGGTCAATACTCACTGATTCCCAATGGGATAGCGCGCATTGTTCTCAGTACGATGCAACTTTCCTCATCGATGCAATCGGCTCAGCAATTCAGGGGATTGGTGCGTCGTTATGCGCCCCGACCGATTTTGACTTATATCAACCTAAATAATAATGGCATGGACCTCTTTCAGGTTTGTGCCATTTTTCATTCTGAAAATCAAATACTTAAACTATGGATTTTACAAGCATTTTAATTGCCATCCTGACCTTGACGGCGGGCATAGGCGTGTTTCTCGTGGCCTGCCAGATGATGAGTACCCACCTCGAAGCCGTGTCGTCGAAGCGGCTGAAACAACTTTTTTCCAAGACGGGCCGAAACAAGTGGCTCGGCGTGGGCATCGGCACGGTGGGCACTGCCGCCATCCAAAGCAGCGGCGCCGTCACAGTGATGGTCATCGGCTTCGTCAATGTGGGCATCTTGTCGCTGGCGCAGGCAGCCACCATCATCTATGGCGCCAACATCGGCACCACCGTCACGGCGCAATTGGTGGCCTTGGGCATGTTTGGCACCAACAGCATCTCCACCACCGTCATTTTTGCGGCTTTTGCGGGCATTGGCGCGTTTATGACCTTGTTCAGCAAACGCAACACAACCAAGCAGATAGGCGGCATCCTGACGGGATTCGGAATGTTGTTCGTCGGCCTTTCGATGATGGCCGACGCAATGGACGAGTTCGCCGCGTTGGAGTCCGTCAGGCAATTCTTGGCCAACATCAACAATGCCGTGCTGCTGGTTTTGGTCGGCGCGGTGCTGACGGCCATCATTCAGTCTTCGTCGGTGATGACTTCCATCGCCATCACGATGGTCGTTTCGGGTTTGGTCACCCTCGACCAAGGCATCTACCTGACGATGGGCAGCAACATCGGTTCGTGCGTGGTGGCCATCATCGCAGGCGTGACGAGTGGCACAGCTGCCAAACGCACCGCAACCATACACTTGATTTTCAATGTAATGGGTGTCGCAATCTTTATGCTGATAGGTTTCTTGCTTCGCTCGACGACGGGCGGAAATTGGAGTTTCGGGCAGGTGTTCAATCGGATGTTTCCCGCTGCGCCACAACTGCAATTGGCTATGTTCCACACGGTGTTCAACGTTTGCACTATGTTAGTTGCGATGCCTTTGACCAACGCCTTGGTGAACTTGGCTTGCCGCATCGTGAAAGAGGTGCCCAAAGAGAAAACCGACGAGCCGCATTTGCGCTTCCTTGACGAACAGATGTTACGCACCCCAGTGGTCGCCATCCGTCAATTGAAAGCCGAAATCGAGAATATGGCCGAACTTGCCTTGCAGAATTTCCAAAGGTCGATTCACATTGTCACCACTTTGGATTACAGCGAGATAGAGACTTTCCGAAAGACGGAGAACTTGCTCAATTACCTGAACAAGGAGTTGGTGAACTACACGGTGAAACTCTCCGGCAAGCGGCTCAACAGCTTCGACCAACGCTATCTCTCTTCGACGATTCGCACGGTGAGCGACCTCGAGCGCATCGGCGACTATGCTGAAAACATCGTCGAATATGCCGACGCACTCAAGGAGCAAAACGCCACTTTCTCGGCGGTCGCCATCGCTGAAATCTTGAAGATGGAGCAACTGATTCTCGGTTTGTACAAGGAAACCATGCAGGCCTATCACAAACTCGACCTCGAAGCCCTTGAGCGTGCCAATCGCATTGAGGATGAGATAGATGACTATACCGACCTTATGGAGAAGAACCACATCGAGCGGCTTGTGCGCGGGGTGTGTACGCCTTCGGTCGGGGCGGAATACCTCTCGTTGGCGCAAAATGCAGAGCGTGTGGCCGACCACATCACCAACGTCGGCAAAACGATTCGCGATTTGGTGTGATGAGCCAATTTGCGACACTTTTCCTATTTTTGCAACCTAAAGCAACCAAACCTGCCATGAACACAAACTTACCCGTACATCAAGAAGGGAACAAATTCCGTCAGGAACTTTGCGTTCCGTGTTATCAAACTGACCGTCAAGGCTTGCTGAAACCGTCCGGCTTTATGGACATGGCGCAGGAAATCGCCTATTGGGCGGCTGAAGCATTGGGCTTCGGATACGACAGCCTCCATATCCACCACACGGCATGGGTGATGGCGCGACTCCACATCCAATTCCTGCAGCCTGTCCGTTGGCGCGACAGCGTGACGCTCTTCACTTGGCACAAAGGCTCCAGCGGCCTTCTTTTCCTCCGTGATTTCTTGATGTGTGATGCAACAGGCGCAACATCCATTGCTGCGACCAGTTCATGGGTGGTCATCGACGAGCGCAGCCGCCGAATGGTCAAGCCAGAAGACTTGCTGAAACTCGTGCAAGTGGAACAAGTCGAACACGCCATTAGTGAGCCTGCCCCGAAAATCGCCCTTCCCAAAGAGATGGAACTGGCTGGCGAACACACTGTGTTGAGTACCGAAATCGACATTAACGGCCACACCAACAACGCTTGCTATGTGGTATGGGCCATCAGCAACCTGCCCTCAGAAGAGGCATTGCGCCCCGTGAAAGACCTCTATATCAACTTCATCAAGGAAACCACTGAAGGCGAGTGCGTGCAACTATATAGGCACTTCAGCGACAACATTTGGCATGTGGAAGGCCGACTTGGCGGGAAGGCTTGCTTTTCTGTAAAACTATGTTATTGAGGATTTTATGGAATTAATAGAGGATTAGAACAAAAAACACTCATAAACCTCAGAACTCCTCCTCGCCCTGCTGCTCCTCGCCTCCGCCGCCTTCATCACCGCCGCCTTCTTCTCCACCACCCGGACGATTGCGCTTCATACTCTGTTGGTTGATGCGGTAGTTGAAATTAATGGAAAACGAGCGGCGGTTCCATGTGCTGGTGTTGTATTGCCAGAAGCCGTCGCCCCACGACTCGCCACCCCAGCTGCGCGAGTTGAACAGGTCGCGCACATTGAAGGTGATGGTGCCGTTGCCATGAAAAACTTCCTTGCTCACCGCGAGGTCCATCCACCAGTTGCCCTTGCGCATACCGAGCGGCTCCTTGTGGGGCCCCATCACATGCGCCGTCAGTTGGAAATCAAACCAATTCTTGATTTTGAACTTCGACACGGCACGCCCAAACAGCATCCACGACTCAGTGGGATATTCCTTGCCATTAATGGTGCCGTTGGAATAGGAACGGAAGAAATTCAAGTTGCCGTTCAGGTTCCACCACTTGGTCATTTGGCCTTGGGCCACCAACTCCACGCCGAAGTCGTCGGCCTTGCCGAAGTTGACGGGCATACTGTAGAACACGCTGTCGGCCATGTAGGTATAACTGCGTATCGTGTTGTTACCGTGACGGTAATAAGCCGTGAAGTTGAAGCTCGCCTTGTCCCAGAAGTGGATGTAACCGAGTTCGTAGCTGTCCATATAAGTCGGCTTCAGGGCGGGGTTGCCCATGCGGATGTTACGGTTGTCGTTGTAGGAGCGGAACGGGCTCATCTGCCAGAACCCCGGTCGGCGGATGCGGCGCGTGTAGCTCACTTGGAACTGGTTGTTTTCGTTCACCGAATAGTTCAGGTGCGCACTCGGGAAGAAATCGATGTAAGGCTTGCCGCCGTTGATGGAATCGGTGCCGTCGTGGGCATAGCCTTTCAGGTTCGTGAAGATATTCGTCATTTCGGCACGCACGCCCACTTGTCCCGACCAGCGACCCCAGTCGTTGCCGAGGCTGGTATAAAGTGCCGCCACTTGCTCCTTGTATTCGTAGTCGTAGCAGTAGTCGGGCAAAGGACGATACACGCCAAGGCTGTCTTTTTCAGTCACTTCCGATAGGCTGTTGATGTTGCGGTTGGTATATTTTCCGCCGATTTCCCACTGCGCCTTGGTCGCGAAAGGATGCACATAGTCCAAGCTGGCCTGCAAGTTGCGCATACGCTGGTCGTTGCCCGTCTTTTGGTAGAGTTCCTTTATTAATTGCTGCATTTCCTGATTGGGATAGACCTTCTCCGTGATGTCGGAATGGGCATCCTCCGAATTGGTGAAAAAGCGCACGTTGGCTTTCAGGCTGCGACCTTCGCGCTCAAATTTCTTGTCGTAGTCCATCGTCACCTCATACATGGGCGTGATTTCCTCGTAATCTTCGGCACGCTCGTCGTATGACGAAGTGCCCAATTGCGGATATTCGTCATAATATTTCACCACGGGATGGGTTTCCAGCCGGCCATTACGATAGACGAAAGCCGCGCTAATGATGTCACGGTCAGTGATATAATAGTCGGCACCCACGCGCACATTGTGCCCTCTGCGGCGCATACGGCGCTCGGTGGTTTGGTCGGTGAGTTGGGTAAAAATGGTGTCGCCCTCGATGATGTCGCTGTAGCGTTTGGTCAGATTCACGCCGCCGCCGATGTTCGAGCGGTTGTTGAAGCCGTAACTCGCAAAAAGATTCCAACGTTTCAGGCGGTAGTTTGCCGTGAGGCTCGCGCCGTACATCCACGGATAGCCGCCACGGATGTTCACCGCGCCGTTGAAGCCCTGCCGCTTGTCCTTCTTCAAGATGATATTAATGATGCCCGCCGAGCCTTCAGCATCGTAACGCACTGAAGGATTGGTGATGACCTCGATACGCTCAATCATGTCGCCTTGCAGGGTACGCAGCGCGTCCTGAGTGCTCATGCCCGAAAGCCCCGACTCTTTTCCATCGATGAGGATGCGTACGCCGTCATCGCCGCGCAGACTGACATTGCCCTCCACATCCACCGACACGGCGGGAATGTTCTCAAGCACCTCAATAGCGTTGCCGGCAGTGTTGCTCACGTCCTTGCCCACGTTGAAGACGCGCTTGTCGAGGGTCATTTCGTAAGTGCTTTGCTCGGCCACCACGTCCACCTCACCGAGCATTTGATGGTCGGGCGAGAGGTTGATTTTGCCCACATCGAATGGGTTTTTCGAGCCGTCGAGGGTAACATTCTTATACACGGGAACGAAGCCCATATATTGAATTTCAAGCACATAACGGCCTTTCTCCAACTGCATGGAGAAGTTGCCCGTAGGCTCGGTGATGCAGCCCGCAATGAAGGTGGTGTCGGGCAAGGTGCAGGCACGCACCGTGGCATATTCCATCGGCAAACCCGTCGCTTTGTCGAACACGCGACCTTTTACGGTAATGGAAGCGAAGGAATAGTGAAAACAGCATACAAGTGTCAGTAATAGAAGGAGTTGTTTTTTCATTGAAAGGAATTTTTGCTCGTTAAAAGGGTGCAAAAATAGTCATTTTTGGCACAAGCACCCGATTTCTTCGCCAAAACGGATTATTTTTTCAAGTCCAACGCCCAAAAACATGTAATAATCAGCCATAAGTCGGAAAATTTTTGAGTTATGGCTGATTATAGCGGTTTTATCACATCGGATCCACATCCAACTGCACCTGAACGGCCTTATAATCAGAGTTTTGCTGGAAAAGATGAATTTGCTGCGCTATCAACTCTTTTACCTTCTGTGTATTATAGTCACGGCGGAACTTTACCATCATCTGCTTGATATACAGATTCTTGACCCTTGAAACAACAGGATATTCCGGGCCAAGCAAATCTTGTTTGAAGATAGGCCGAAGCATAGTGGCTAACTCCGCCGCTGCGGGATTGAGTTTCTGGTAGTCCTTGTGTTTCAAGCGGATAAGGATGAGCCGATAAAAAGGCGGATAGCCAAACTGCCTACGGATGACCATCTGTTTCTCATAAAGGCCACGGAAATCGTTGCGAAGCACATCTTGGAGAACGGGATGCGCCGGCTCGTATGTCTGGATGACAACCTTGCCCTGCTTGCCTTTGCGCCCTGCTCTACCCGCCACTTGCGCCATCAATTGAAAACTGCGCTCGTGGGCACGAAAATCGGGGAAAGAGAGCATGTTGTCGGCATTGAGGATGCCCACCACCTTCACCGAGTCGAAATCCAAGCCTTTTGTGACCATCTGTGTGCCTACGAGGATGTTCGTTTCCTTATCCTGAAATGATTCCAAAATGCTTTGATAATCATTTCTTGAGCGTGTGGTGTCTAAGTCAAGGCGGGCTACTTTGGCATCGGGCATAACGAGAGCCAAGTCCTCCTCAATCTTCTCCGTGCCAAAACCGTGCATCCGGATATTGGTGCTGTGGCAAACGGGACATTCGGTCGGCACGGAGGCCGTGTAGCCGCAATAATGGCAGCGCAAAACGTTCTGGCTCTTGTGGTAAATCAGGCTCACGTCACAGTTGATGCACTGCGGCACATAGTGGCACTCGTCGCACTCCAAGCGCAGCGAAAAACCACGCCGGTTTTGGAACAAGATGGTCTGGTTGTGCTCGTCCAAGGTCTCTTTCATCGCGTCCAATAACGTGCTGCCAAAGTCGGCCTTCATGGTTTTGCGCCGCCGCTCCACGCGCATATCGCTGAGGATGATTTCGGGCATTTGCACGCCACCGAAACGCTCCGTGATTTCCACGAGATGATAACGCCCGTTCAAGGCATTGTAATAACTCTCGTAAGACGGTGTGGCCGAGCCGAGTACGACATTTGCCTTGTGCATGGCAGCTAATACAATGGCGGCATCGCGGGCATTGTAGCGCGGCGCAGGGTCGATTTGCTTGAAACTGCTGTCGTGTTCCTCGTCGACGATGATGAGGCCGATGTCGGAATAAGGCAAAAAAATGGCCGAGCGCGAACCGATAATGATTTGATGCTTCGATGATTGGGTCTGACCAAAATCGCGCACTTGTTCCCAAACCTCTACCCTTTCATTGGTGCCATATTTTGAATGATAAACACCTAATCTGTCTCCAAAATATTCCTTCAAGCGGTTGATAATCTGTGCGGTAAGGGCAATTTCGGGCAAGAGATACAAAACCTGTTTGCCTCTGTCAATCGCTTCCTTGATGAGCTTGATATAGATTTCCGTCTTGCCGCTCGAAGTCACGCCGTGGAGCAAAACGGGCTTGTTTTCGCCAAATCCTTCCTTGATTTCCTCGTATGCTTTTTGCTGAGCCTCAGTAAGTTGAATTGAATCGACGGAAGTCTGTTCCTTGAATTCCTTCAATCGGCTGACCTTGCGTTCATAGACCTCGAAAATGCCCTTTTCGGCCATGTTTTTCAGAATCGTGGAATTAGCGTTGGCCTTTTGCAGCAAAGCCTTGGCCATGATGTCGTTGTCGGCATCGCCGCCGAGGGAAATGAAAGAAAGCAAAACCTCAAGTTGTTTGTAGGCTTTTTTGGTCAAATTATCCATTAATTCATGGACTTTTGCCTCATCGCGATATTCGCCCGAAAGCCGCACAAACCGCTCATATTTAGCCTTATACTTCTCGTTCAGTTCCTCTTCCATCACCAAAATGCCCTTCTCCATCATCGAATGAATCAACGGCATCACCTTCTTGAAACCGATGATTTTGCTCACCTCGCTAATGGCGATTTTCGGCTTGATTTGCAGGGCTTCCACTATCATGTACTCGAAATCGTTAAGCGTCACGGAATCAAGGACATAATCAGGCGAAAGGGCAACGGTGGTCTCACTGCTGAGTTTCAACGCGGAAGGCAATGCGGCTTGCATCACTTCGCCGAGATGGCACATATAATAGGTCTTCACCCAATCCCAAAACTTCAACTGTTTTTCATTCACAACAGGCTGGTCGTCAAGCAAATCCATGAGGAATTTCACCTCAACAGACGGCACTTTTTCCGTCAGCGCGACAATCAGCCCCGACATGATTTTGGTCTTGCCGAACTGCACCACCGCCCTTTGTCCCACGCGCACTAGGTCGTTCAAGGCAAACGGCACACGATAAGTGAAAGTGCCCGGCACGGGTATCGGCAGTAGGATTTCAGCAAACAAAGTCAAACGTTCAGAAGTCATGGGATTATTATCTTTTTCACGCAGAAATCGCAGAATCCGCAGAACCTACCGGCTGCTGTCTTTTCGCCGCCTTGCGCTTCACAAAATTCAGCGTATTCTACGTGTGATAAATAATACATTTCTTTGTGTGAGATTTAATGTGAATTCACCGTGGCATAACCAATCAACTCGTCATAACCTTTGACGATATTGTAAAAATAGAAATACAACTTGTAGACATTATCGGTTTCCCAATGGTTGCCTTCTGTCAGGTCTGTCCCCACCTTATGCGATTCGCGGTCAACGTTGGTAATCATAAAGTTATAGTAGCCTTGCTTGAGCATCATCGAGCATGTGTAGCCGTGAAGCCTATAGTCGTAAGTCATTTTGTTACTCTCATCGAATCGCCAATCGTTGAGTGCGCCCATGAGATAAATGTCTTCGTGGGTCAGCGGAGCCTCGCTTTTATAGAAGAAGTTCACCAAGCAATAGTCGGCCTCGGTGGAATTGTCAAGATTCTCATCCTCAACATAAATGAATTTTTCGCCGTTGATGTCTTCGTAAGTGGAATAGGCCTTCTTCGCCCGCGACTCGCAAGTGGCAATGTCAATTACGTAGGAATCGTCCGTCCGGCGGATATGGGCCAAATTCTCCGACTGGAAATAGAAATTACTGGTATTGAAACGCCGGTATTGATTCGTACCCTCGAAAACGGTTTGGGGATGGTGTTCGTAAGTCAGGTGATCCGGATAGATGTAAGTGGCCTGCAAACCCTCAGCGGCATTGTCCCAGCGGCCATTCTGACGGATGGTCAAGTGGCTGAACTGCTGCGTGTTGTTCATAATGTAGGTGTTCATGTTGACCATCACATTGAGTTGCTGGTGTGTGTCGGTCAGCGCGAGGTCGTCGGGATAGCGCGGCACGCTTACCCCAAGATGCACTTTCTCGTCAACCACCATGAAACGACGGGTGAAATAGAGGTCGTTAAGGTCGTCGCCGTAAACGATGAGGAGGTAATTGCCCGAAACGAGCGGCATCATATCCTCCTTCGGGAACTTGAGCCGATAGTTGACATAATCAATTAATGTGTTGCGCGAGAATGCATAGTCGTCCAAGCGGTCGGAATCGAAGCCCGAAGCATACTGCATCCGTTGAAGGTCAGTCGGTTGCCAATCGTAACTGCAATGGATGAAGGTGTAGTTGAGGATTTCTCCTTGGCCGTCGATGAGGTCAAACGTGAGGGTGAGCCGCTCGGTCATGTCCTCCAATGGAATGATGGGGTCGTTGAATTGGTTGTCATCGGCAAAGAGCAAAACGGTTTGCACCTCGGGTTTGTAGTTGAGGTTGCCACAAGGCAGGTTGAAGTCTTGCGCGAAAAGGCCTGTTGCCGCGCAAAATGCCAGTATTAATAAGATGTGTTTCCTCATGGTGAAAAGTAATTTTCGGCAAAAGTAACAAAAAAAGCCGTTTTTCAACGGCTTTTTGTTAGAGATTCTCAACGATGCGCTTTTGCACCTCCTTGAATTCCTCCTCGCTCATCTTGACATGTTCCTTCTTGAAGTCCATGTCGCCTTCTTGCGTGATGGGGATGAGGTGTATGTGCGCATGAGGCACTTCCAATCCAATGACGGCCACGCCAATGCGTTTGCAAGGCACGGCCTTTTCGATGGCCTTAGCCACTTTCTTGGCAAAGATCATCATTGCCCCGATTTCGTCGTCAGTGAGGTTGAAGATATAGTCATCCTCGCGTTTGGGAATCACCAAAGTGTGGCCTTTTTGCACGGGATTGATGTCCATGAAAGCGAAGAAACGCTCGTCTTCGGCAATCTTGTAGCAGGGGATTTCCCCTTTCACGATTCTTGAAAAAATGGTAGCCATAATATTAGGATTTATCGGGTTATTTCCAAAACTTCAAAGTGAACCTTTCCGGCAGGCACCATGATTTCGGCAACTTCGCCCACCTGCTTGCCGAGCAAGCCTTTGCCTATGGGCGAGTTGATGGAAATCTTGCCTTCCTTGAAATTGGCTTCCTTTTCGGGAACGATGGCGTAGGTCATCGTCATGCCCGACTTGGTGTTTTTGATTTTCACGGTCGAATAGAGCAACACCTTTGAGGTGTCCATCTTCGACTCGTCGAGGATGCGGGCGTTGAAAATCAGGTCTTGCAACTCGGCAATCTTGGCTTCGAGCAGACCTTGGGCTTCCTTGGCGGCATCATATTCGGCGTTTTCCGAAAGGTCGCCTTTGTCGCGGGCTTCCTGAATGGCTTGGACGATGCGCGGACGCTCACGAAGGATGAGGTCGTCCAGTTCGTCTTTCAGCTTCTGCAACCCCTCTGGGGTAAAGTATTTGATTTCTGACATAGTAAGATTATTTGTTTTGTTTCAAAGCAAGTTGCAAAAAAGAGACCCTTACCGAAATAAGGGTCTTCTTTTGGTTTGCGACTGCAAAAATACGAATTATTTCTTTATCTGAACCAGATTTAGAAAATAATTCTTGCGCCAACGCTATGGGTTCCGTTGAAGACATAGGTGTCTCTGAAGGAATAATCCACAGCCAACTTCAGGCCGTCTTCCTTCTTGGACAGCGGCACCTTGATTGACACACCGGCACTGAGGCCACGGTTGATGTTCATGCAGTCATTGTCGTCAATGAAACCTTCCTTGAAGCCTTTCTTCGACAACACACCTCTCTCAAAGGTGTAGCCCGCACGAACCAGGAACATTTCCCTCCAACCATACTCCAAGCCAAGGGTGTATTGGTCGTTGGTGAAGGAGTTGGAGCAGAAGTTACCAGCCAAGGTGATTCTGTTTGTTTCGGCAAACAGGAAGTCATAGGCGGCAGCAATGCTCAACTGGGTGGGCAATTCGAAGTCATCGACGCGCTGCACCATTGTGAACTGTTGGTTGTCAGTCTGGTTCATGAACACCTTCAGGGAGATACCGTCGCCGGAGAACTTCATGGTGGGTCCAATGTTTTTCAACGTGATACCGAAGTGGATGTTGTCGAAGGGACCAGTGACATACTGGATACCTGCATCAATGGCGACACCGATACCGCTCATATCCTTGATTGACTCGCTGATGATCTTCAAGTTGAAGCCACCGCTGATACTGTTGGAGAACGCCTTGGCAAACGCAATGTTGATGTTCATCAAATTGGGTTTGTATGTGCCGAGGGTACCCGGATCAGGGTTTTGGGGAGTGGTAATCGGAATCGCGCCGATGCCAAATGTCATTAAAGAAACACCCAACACACTCGATTCGCCCACTCGAGCCAAAAAGCCGAATGAGGAAACACGGGTGTCGTTGCCCACGCCAGCCAGCCAAGTGGTGTGCGTGAAATTCACGTCCAACCTATTGCAACTGGAGATGCCAGCCACATTGCCGAACATGGCATCAAGACCATGCACGAACGACATGCCCGCATTGCCCCAGCCAGAAGAGGCGGCCCAAGGATTGATCAACAACTCTGAAGCACCGGCTTGGCCTGAACGGTCTTTGTTTCCTGCAAATGCTTGAGGAGCACTTAATCCCATAAGGATTACGAAACTCAATACGATATATCTAAATGATTTCTTCATGATGATAAATTATTTACGGTTAGCAATTACATTGTTTAGAATGTGTTCAGGTCAACTTGGCGCATGGCTCCGAAGAACTTGATGACGCGCTCGCCGCCGCTGGTCAAATCCTTGATGTGAATCAGGTAGAAACCGCTGGCCACAGGCGTGTTGGCAAAGTTGGTCAAATCCCATTCAATGCTCGGGTCTTCGTTGTCCTTACGGAACTGGCGCACCTTCGTGCCACTCATCGTGAAGATGGAAACCACGCACTTGGTAGGCAGATTGGTAATCTTCACCTTGTTGGTCAAGGCATTGCCCTCGTAGGAGTCGTAAGCATAGTAAGGATTGGGCACCACAGTGATGAGGTTGAGGTCTTCTTCGGTCTTCTCCGGGTCGTTCTCAACCGGATCCCAACCATCAATCGTGAAGGAATACTTCGGGTTGAGGTTGTTGATCATCAGGTTCTCATTGGGTGTCTGCAAAGGATAACCATAACCACGGGCGTAAGGCTTGGCCAGACGGATGCGGATACGGCAATCGTTGTCCTTAGGCAGCCAGTCGGCACCTTCAATACCCATCGGCATACCAATCCACATGGCCAGTTTGTAGAAGTGGGTGGTCGTGTTGTTACGGCCATTGGCAGTAGGCAGGTTTTGTGCGGTCGACAAGGTGTTGTAGAGCAAACGGCCACCATCGTAACCGTAGTTCTTCACATGCTTCCACGGAGCGTCGTCGTTCATCGGGAGAGAGTCCATACGCCAGATGTAGACGAAGTGCTTGCCGCCAAACACAGGATCGGAATCGGCGCCACGGTAAAGGGCGGGGTCAACCATTTGCTTATAGCCTGAGTTGTCGTCAACAGTGGTCTTCATCAATTTGGCAGGATTGAAGAGCATGTCGCGTCCGTTGAGGTCGGCGAGGTAGGAGTCTTCACCGAAGGCAACATTCAGACGGGCACCTGTTTCAACATCAATCACATAGCCCGGGAACCAGCTCATGCCCTGAGGAGCGATGAAGTTCGGGTCGTCCTCGTTGGCGCTGGCATATTGCGTATTGCTTGACTCGGCCCACAAATCGAACGGGATGTCTTGGTTGGCGTCACCCTTAATCATATAAGGATTGCCCTTCTTGTCGACGGAGGCGTGCTTACGCAAGAAGAAGCGCTCGGCACCGTTTTCGGCAAGACGCTTGTCGGCACACATCTCAATGACCGGGCAGCGGGTCCACTTGCTGGAGTCGGAAGTGAACACGATGTCAATGCTGGGCGTATGATAGAAAGCGCTATCCAAACGCGAGTTGGAACTAAACATCGGGCCAGGGTTCATGGCATCACCTTGCTTCCAGATGGTGGTCAGCAGGGCAGGCGACCAAGTACGGTTGGCTGTCTTCTCAAAGTCCTCAGTCGGGTCCCAAGGCTGGCTGTCGCCCTTACCCGTCTTGTTCGATGACATGGAGTAGTCGTTGTTGGCGGCTTTATCCATATCGACATACGTTCCTGAACGAATCCAGTTCAAATAGGAACCGGGCACATCCAAGTCGCGGATACCATCCAACCAGGGTTTGCTGGGATCTTGGAACTCGATGGACGAAGTGATAAAACCATTCTTGGGTGCAACAACAGTAGCGTAGTCGTGCCACGTGTTGCCTTGACCGTCATCATAGTAGAACTGACCAATCTTGATACGACCGATGTCGTAGGTTTGGGTCACATTGATGGAGATACCACGATCGATGAACATTTGCTCATTGTCGTAAATCGTGGTGGTATCGCTCTTGACAGGATTCACGCCTGCCACTTCTGGTTCATCCAAATCCATCAGATACCAGTGGTTCACAAGACGCTTGGCGGAGTCGCCAAACACTTCATTGTCGTTGGTGATGTGTTGCGTGTATTGCTCGGTCATATCGCCAAACCAAAGTTCATATCTATGCGACTTCACATTCAGCGGGTCAATGATTTTCACGTCGATAGGACCATAACCAGCCACGTAATCCGGATGGTAGGAAATCGGGTAGTTGGGGTTGCCGAACTTGTTCAGCGGGAACAGGCAGGTGTCGTACCACGCCATAGGCTTCATCATGATGGAGTCGATGGTTTCTTTGGTGAGTTCAAGTTCGTTGGAACCATTACCCACGCCAACAAGACGCTTGATAGCAGGCTTGTCGCCGTAAGCGGCTCTCAGCTTGGTACCATTAACAGTCTTGTGAGGCATGGCGGTATAGACTTGGATGTTCTTTCTGCCTTCGAGGTAAGGCTTCTTTTGGCCTTGCAGACCCAAAGCGTCCTCTTGGTTGTAGGTCAAGTAGTTGTTGTAGGCATAGGCAACGGCCATGAAGTAATATTGCTTGTGGTTGACGAGATTCGGGTTGTCGCCTTGGGCGAACTTGTCCTCAGTGATAACGAAACTGTGGACGATACCGGCATCGCCGCCATTCACTTTCAGCACAGGCACATTGGCTTGCAGAGCTTCGTCAAACTCATAGTTGAGGAGGCGGCCCACATTGTTGCGCACGTCGCATTGGAACACGAGGCGAGCTTTGTCGGTGTTGCTGAGTTCGTCAGCACCCACTTCGGCATTGGCCAACTGATACACCTTATAGCCTTCGAAGCGATAATACCTATCATAGAACACTTCAACGGGATCTTCAGTCTCGTGAGGGATAATCACGGTGTCGCCGTGAGGAGTGATGTACGGGATAGAATCCTTTTCGATTTGGGTATCGACTCTCGAATTCGGAATCTCAGGATCCATTTCGATGTAGCCTTCCTTATAGTTGTTGGAAAGTTCTGTATTCGACAGATAGAAAATAAGTTGTTGGTCGAGTTCGCGGATGGTCATGTCGGGAGCGCTGGGGCCGTCGATAACCTTGAAGCAGTTGTCGAACAAGGCTTGGCACTTGTCGTCGACCACACGGAGCAATTCAACCGAAGCCCATGCACCACCTGAAGTGGCTCTTGCCCACGGCACACCGAAAGTGATGTAGTTGACAGCACCGGGTTCCAAGGTGAAGGGGCCTGCCGACTGCATGAAACGACGGTCGTTAGGAGCGTTTTGGCACTGTTCCTCTGACCAGTAAAGACCATCAGCGTTGTAGCCACCCATAGGCGGGGTGCCACCAGTACCCCAGTTCCACGGGTCGGAATCGCCGGGGAACATGAAGTCGCACTCAGGGCCAACCACATCACTGCCCGTGAAGGCGTTGCCGCCGTAGCGCATCTTGGCGCCGTTCTTCCAAATACCACGGAGGTAGTTGTAATATTGGGGAGCGGTGCTCGGGTCGCCATTGTCGGCACTACTATTGTTATGATACACGAAACGGCGCATACCGAAACGTTCATCGTCGATGATACCGTTGCCGAAGTTCACACCGTTGATGCTTTCGTCAACCACTTGCAAGGCAGTGGTCGAGTCGTTGACAAAGATAGAGTCGCCCGTAACGGGGTCGATGTGATCAAAAATCTGTTCGAAGGTGAACTTGGGGTTGTCGATTCCATCGGGGTCCATGTAGGGGCCTTGGAAGAAGTCGATACCAATCGCCGGAGGCTGGGCACCGTAGGCTTCGGGTTCACCGCTACCGTCAACAGCAGAACCGTTGTAACCATAACCCAAACCACGACGGACGTCGCAACCTACATAGTCGTCCCAGCCGTAACCGAGGTCAACGTCGGTCCAGGGCGAGAAGTAAGTGCCAGTCAAGGTATAGGTTGAACGGTTGATGATTTCGTAGCTATAGAAGGTCATGTTGTTGATTTCGTCATTCGTGGCGAAGGCGAAAGCCTGGGCGCGAACTTCGATACCGATGGCCTGACCACCTGACTCAGTGTGCGTAGCACCTTTATCATTGAAAATCCACCACAGGGTTTGGTCGCCTTTCAGCACTTGGTCGGCAAGGATGGAGCCGTGCATGGTGCCGTCCTTTTCCTCTTCCATTGTCGGAATCTTGGTGTGGCAGAGTTCGTTGTTGACATCATAATAAGGATAGTCACCATTTTCGGGGTGATACTCATAGTCGCCGTCCGCATCATAGAAGGGAGCGAGGTAGTTGGCAATGCCTTCGGGGTCGTTTTCCGGATCCGGGTGAGCGGGCCAGTTCTTGATGATGGAGGGGATTACGCTAGGATCGACATGACCGCTGGCGTCCACGTTGGAGAGGAACTCGTCCACTTCGGCGCGGGTAATCTTGAAGATCTTGTCCCATCTGGCGCAAGTTTCGGGAGTGATGGAGGCTCTGCCGTCGACGGTAAGCGGGCCGGTGAAATAGTCGTTACCGACTTGGCGGAAACGCAAGGCGGCGCACTTCAACTGGTTGTTGACGTCGACACCGGCAATCCACAAGGAGCCAGCAAACAAGGAGGTAGCGGAACCGTTGGCAGGGATATAGTACTTTGAACCAGTACCAGCGGGAAGGTCCCACCACATATCACCGCCTGAATTGATACGCGTTTTGACATTGTTGATGTCAAGCCATTCGAAAGACGCGGAAGGCGTACAGCCGGCTGCAGTCACGGCACGCTGGCCATTGTTGCTCTGGCCTTTGTACATCTCAGCCTTTCCGGGAATCACAGCGCTTGTGATGAGCAGCGCCACAAACAAAATTCTAAATATATTCTTCATAATACTTGTAATTTATCGTTATGAATTTTCTCGCGTTTAGAAGTTGAAGCTCAAACCGATTCTGAATTGGCGAGGCATCGAGTAGTTGCCGCCGCTATTGACATACAAGGAGTACATTTGAGCGAAGGCCTGCGGGTCAATCTGGCTGTTGATTTCGCGCTGCCATTCGGGAGCCGAAAGATAACCGTCGTCGTCGGGGTTACCAGTGGCGTTATACACATTGGTAACGTTCTTCGAGTTGAGCAGGTTCAGTATTTGCAGGTAAACGTTCACGTAAGCATCGCGACCCTTCGATTCGCCTTCCTTCTTGCCACCAATGGTGAAGTTGAAGTCCTTGTCGACGCGGAGGTCGAAACGGAACGAGGCGGGGATACGCGAACCGTTGTAGGTGCCTTGCAGCAGGTTGTTGCCGCCCGAGATGGGTGACGAAACCGTACGAGAAGCGGTGAACGGGGTGCCCGAACCACCATTGACTTGCAGGGCGAAACCAGTGTTCGAGAGAATCTGGATGTCTTTGCCGTCCTTGCGATGGATGACGGGGCCGTCATAGTCCTTACCGATGCTGAAACGATAGTCGAGGGTCAGGTTGAAGCCGTGACGACGGTCGGCATTGGTCGGGAAGGTTGACCTCAAATTAGGCACACCAGCAGCAATCAAGGCTGAAGCGGTGGAGGTTGAAGAACCAGTCATGTCAGCAAACTGCAAAGTGTAGCTGGCACGGATACGGGCGTTCTTCGTACGACGCATGTCGTAACTGGCGGTCAAGCCCTTGACAGTACCAAAGTCGAGGTTGCTGTAGGAGTTGTATGACTTCGGGAAAGCACCGTTGAAACGGTACATCTGAATCATGTTACGCAATTCGTGGTAGTAACCCGTGATAGTCATTGACGAAGTGTTGGTCACTTTCTGAGTGAAACCGAGTTCATACTCAATGGTCTGGGCGGGTCTCAAGTCGGGGTTGGCAATATCGTCTCCGATGTCATTGAAGCGCAGGTAGTACAGCGGGCTGCAGTAGAAGTCACTGGTAGGACGCTGGGTCAGCACGTCATAGTGGGCGAAGAACAAGGCTTCGTCGGAAATCGGGAAGGAGAAGGAGATACGAGGCATGACGCTCCAAGCGGGGTCGTAGTCCTTGAACGACTTGATGTCGACCTTACGGTTCTCCATCTTAATATATTCACCCTTCACCCAAGGCGAAACACCAGTACCCATGTCGAGGACATTCGGGTCGCTGATTTCGGCACCGACTTCGTTGTACCAAACATTGCCTTTACGATAACCGACAATCGAGGTGATTTCCTCAAGTTTGTTGACATAGAGGGCGTAGTCGTCACCGATGTTGTCAGGAATGTCGTATGAAGTCAGGCTGCTCATTTCGCCAGCGGGGATGTTGCCGTTTCTGAGGTCGCCCACGAGATAGTGGTCATAAAGGATGTAAGGATCCTTCAGCACGCTCTGGTTGGCATCGAAGCGGTCGACACGCACACCGATGTTGAAAATCAGGTCTTTGAAGGCGAACTTGTCTTGAATGTAACCGGCCATGTAGATAGGCTGTTGGGCACCAATCGGGCGGGTCAGCACATTGTCGGCATCCGTCTTGTTGAAGAAGTCGGTGAGCGAAGGACGTTCGGTGAGGCTGTACTTGGTGTGGCCGTCGTAGGAGTAGCCATAGTAGTACACCGAGAAGTTGCCGTTACGGGTCAACTCGTCGGCACCGAACATGCTCATGTCGAGGCCGCCTTCCACTTTCACGTTCTCGTGGAGATTGCCGGCTGCATCATAATAACTGATGGTGTTGTTGTCGAAGTTGTAGGTATCGATGAGGATCCATTCTGTTCCGTTGACCGGCAGACCCATAGCCTGACGCAGGCGGGCATCGAATGTGTATTGCATATCGGCGTCATACAATCTGTTGTACATCACTGTATCGGCAAAGCCGTCGTAGCTGATGGCATACGGATGAGCCATGTCAAGTTCGTTGATGTGGTAGTTGACGTAGTCGCGCATCAAGGTCCAGTAGTTGTAGTTGTACGAATTGTTGTTGTACAGCATACGCGAGTTGTTCTGCTGCTCATACTGGAAGCCCAACTTGATGTCGTGAGAGTTGTCGCCACGACCGAGGGTCAACGAACCGTTGATGTTGACGGCAATCTGGTCATTGACCACCTTGTCGTATGAAGTCTGCACGGTGCCGGGCACTGCATACAAACCGTACACATAACTCGGGGCCAAACCGTTGACCAAACCGTTGTTCAGGATGATGTTCGACAAGTTGTTGTAGTAACCGAATGCACCATAATCCTTATAAAGATCAAAGTAATTCTTGGCATAGATGGCCAATTGGGGATTGAAATTGGCATTGATTTCCTCAAACTCAACATTGGTGTCGTAGTAGTTTTGCAGGACATACACATTGCTGAGGGTCTTGTACTGGCCGTTCACCAACACCGAATCGATGGTGCCCTGTTCAAAGCGGAAGTCAGGTTGTCTGGTGGTCTT
Organism: uncultured Bacteroidia bacterium; assembly: GCA_902780055.1. Lineage (GTDB taxonomy): Bacteria > Bacteroidota > Bacteroidia > Bacteroidales > F082 > Limimorpha. The sequence goes on from CACZDU010000005.1 coordinate 106,354, forward strand.
GAACTTGCCAAGATAACCGTAGGCGAACACATTGTTCCAAAGGTCGGGGTCGCCCGTTTCGGAAGTGTAGCGCGAAATGTCGGCCTGGATGCTATAGTACACATTGGAAATCAACGAAGTACTTTCGGCATCGGAGGGGAAGCGCTGGGTGAAGCGGATGTAGCCACGATAGGTGCCGCTCTTTGCCAAATAGTTCTTGTCCGTATTGAAGTAATACTGACGTCTGTTGTAGGCATAGTGGCCACCCGATCTGTAGAACGAACCGCCAATGGTCAAGTTGGTGGTCGAACCCGTGCGGACGTCAATCTTACCCGTAACGTTGATGTTCTGGTTGGTCGTGTTGTTGAGGAAACGGGTATGGAAGAGGTTGTCCTTGTGGGTGTAAGCGGCAGATTGGTTCGTACCGGTGCTGCCACCCAGTCCTGAAAGGGTCAGAGGATTGTTGGTGATGTAGTCCATCCAATCGTCCTTGGCACGATAGTAACCCACTGCGGAAGAGCTTCCATACTGTCTGCGGTTGTAGTCGAAAGCGAGGAAGAAACCGAGGAGGGCTTCCTGGTCGTTCTTTTTGCTCTTGATGAGCGGTCCTTGCAAGCTACCGCCGAGACGTCCGTGGCCGTAACCATCCACCGAATACTCGGCTTCGATACCGCCACCCCAAGTACGGCTGGGGCCTTTGGTGGTCATGTTGATGATACCTCCCATGGCGTCACCATACATGGCAGGCGTACCACCCAAGATGACGTCGACTTGGTCGATGGCGCCTTGAGGCACGCTGGAACTACCGATAACCTTCACACCGTCAATGTAATAGACGGCTCCTTCACGCGAACCACGGATGGAGCCGACCTCACCGTCTTGCGAGAACACGCCACCGACGCTGGCGGCAACGCCTTCTGCCGACCTCACCGGCAGTTTCGCAATTTCCTCAGACGTGATGGTGGCACCCTGTGTGGTGTTGTCCGCCGAAATCAAAGGAACTTCGTAATCGACGACCGTGACCTCGTTCAGATTGATTGCGCCACTGGCCATCTTGATGTTGTAGAAGGTAATCTTGTTGGCCGGAATGACGATGTTGTTCACAACATAGGCACTGTAGCCAATGCAACTTGCCTTCAGGGTGTAGGTTCCCGGAGGGATCGGGTTGATGTCATAATTACCGTCAAAGTCTGAGGATGCACCACCCACTTGCGTTCCGCCTTTTTCAACAATGACGTTTGCAAATGGTACCGGTTCTCCTGAGTCATCGGTAATCTTGCCTTTGAGTCTTCCTTGCGCTTGTGCCATGGTCATCGTGCAGGTGGCCAAGACGATGGCAAGGGTCATTAGTAAATTTTTAAACATACCTTGTAATTTTATGTAATACTACTTTGTTTAGTGCATTAAAAGTCGTCAAAATTACAACCTTCTTGGAAAGTACGCAAGAAAAAAATTCATTTTCGGCGTTTTTTTCTTCCAAAAAAACTTGAAATCCAATACAACATTTTGATATATAATCATTTATGGCAAAACGGTTTTTTACACTTTTTTTCGTTTTTTTTCGGTTTCCGTCAAAAATCAGGTCAAAAAAATGAAATTTTTGGATTAAATCAGGAGAAAACAAGATTGAATCAGGAGAAAAACGGATTGCTCCGTTGTCTCCGACGCATCCTTTCGGCGTGTCGTTTGTCTTTTTTGATCATTTGTTTGGTCTTTTTTGCCTGATGCTTGTAGTGTGCCGACTTGGCCTGCTCATACTGCTTCTTCGAGCGTTTTTCCATTCTTTCCATCTGCCTTTCGGCCTTCCGCATAGCCCGCGACGACTGCGACGAGGCACACGAACTGAGCAGCAACAACAGCACCATCAGGCACGAAATCAAGGTCATTTTCTTCTTCATGGCTTTAGATTTTGCGGGCAAATGTAACATTTTTCTCGCAAAAACATACGATTTCGCGAAAAAAAGCGTTTCTTCAGCATTATGAAACGCGCGACTCTACACCTATTAATATTAATATGCGCCGCCACCCTCCTGAACGGCTGCCAAAAGTACCCTGAGAATCCCAACAGACCGATTCTGCCCTACCCTATCACGATTTACCCGAACCAGATGCAATATCAGCAACTTCACACCATTGGCGGTTGGGAATACATCACTTCTGAGATGGAAAGCACGAGCCGAGGCATCATCGTGTTTCGCAGACCCGATGCCGACAACATTGAGGACGCTTTTGCCGCCTACGACCGTATGCCGCCCAACTATCCTGATGCCTGCACCGACAACCAAGGCAACACCACGCGCATGGTGGTGGATTTTCCCTTTGTCGTCGACCGTTGCAACAACGCATACTACAACATCTTGAATGGACAAATCATCATCAGTACCGATATGGACATGGCACCCAACTTTCCCACCGACGGCGTTCCAGTCTATCCCCTCATCCAATACCACACCCAATTCGACGGAAACAAATTGGTAATTTACAACTGATTGGAATTGTTTTCCATGATACGGCTCTGCCGCTCGATGGAAGCCTGATGGATGGCCTCGAACACCTCATTAATTAATTGTGGCGACAAGCCCAAGTCGTTGCCTGTGGCGATATGATCGGCGAGGATTTTCTTCCAGCGATCCATCTGCACCACGGTCACATTGTTGCGCTTCTTGTATTCCCCAATCTGCGCACTCACTTCCATGCGTCGGGCAAGCAGTTGCAGCAACTCCGCGTCGATGTCGTCGATTTCGCCGCGAAGGTTGGCCAAGTCGCGCTCCACGCTGCCTGAGTTTTTGGCGCGGAAGGTCAAGTTTGAAAGCAGTGTCTTCAATTGCTCCGGCGTGATTTGCTGGCGGGCATCGGTCAAAGCCTCGTCAGGATTGATGTGACATTCTATCATCAGGCCGTCAGTGGCAAGGTCAAGGGCCTTTTGTGCCGTGGGCAACAACAATTCGCGGTTACCACAGATGTGGCTCACGTCGGTGATGAGCGGCACATTCAGCCGTTGCGTCAGTTCGATGGGAATCTCCCACATCGGGAAATTGCGATACGGCGACTCCTTATAATAAGAGAAGCCGCGATGGATGGCTGCCAACTGTTTCACGCCCGCCTTTTGGAAACGCTCGAAAGCACCGAGCCAAAGGTTCAAGTCGGGCGAAACGGGGTTTTTGATGAACACGGGAACATCGACACCTTTCAAGGCATCGGCCAACTGCTGCACCGAGAACGGATTGACGACCGTCCGCGCCCCAATCCACATCGCATCGACCTCGTATTTCAAGGCCAATTCGACATGCTCTGGAGTGGCCACTTCGGTGGCTGTGGGCAAGCCCGTTTCCTTTTTCGCTTCGCGGAGCCAAACCAAGCCTTCCTCTCCCCTGCCCTCGAAAGCATCGGGGCGGGTGCGGGGTTTCCAGATGCCGCCACGCAGCATTTTCACCTCGGGGATTTTGGCCAAGGCTTGCGCTGTAGCCATTATCTGGTTTTCGCTTTCTATGCTGCAGGGGCCGGCGAGGATGAGGGGAGTATCGCTGGGGGTGAAGGCAGGGGTTCCGCTGGATGGGGATGCAGGGGTTTCGCTTCGCTGCACCGCCTGCTTAATATCCTGCGCCCCTACGGGGCTGTGTGATGCCACCATGTTGCTATCTGCAGGGGTTAAAACCACCTGCTTAATATCCTTCGTCCCTACGGGACTACCGAAGCCATTCTTCTCCAAAACGCGGAATGATGCCGCATTGGATTCATGTACCTTCGCCACAATTCTATCCACCGACAATTCACGAAATGCAGTTTTACAAATTTGTGAAACGGCTTCCGTTGCAATGCCTTTTGACCAGTACTCAGTGAGCAACATATAGCCGATTTCGCCCTCGTTAGGGTTCTCTGCATTGCGTTCAACCGAAATGCTCCCGATGATTTTTCCATCCACAACGATGGCACGAAAGATTCCTTTTTTCCCTTCGTTCAACTGAACCATATTGAGCCACCAATCGGCATCGGCATTAGTATATGGATTTGGCAAACGAACAGACAGATAGGTTCTATCTACGGCATTGCACAATGCAATTAATTCGGCTTTGTCGTCATTGGTCCAGAGTTTCAGTATTATATTCATTTTCAACCTTTTTAATCAGTGTTGCGAAGTCCCGTAGGGACGACGGACAATAGGCAGGCGGTGGAATGCAATGGAACCCCTGCCGACAAACGAAACCACCATTCCCATAAACCCCGTAGGGGTGACAGGATTCTGCCAAATCAGTCACAAAACGCATAATGTTCATCATATTCAATCCCATAACCATCCAAAAGCCCTTTGTATTCTTCACGATAGGTCCTTGTTTTGTGGTGTTCAGCCTGCGTAAATATATATTTCGTCGTCCGCTCCATCAATGATGGACTAACGCTGAATGCCCCATACCCTTCCTGCCATTGGAAAAACTCATAATACTCATCCACAGTTTTCAACCATTTACTGCTTTTTGCCTTAATGTTGCGCACAAAATCCGACAACGCAACCGTTTTTGGCAATGTTGTCAGAATATGGATATGGTCGGCCACACCACCAATCACAAATGGAATCCCGCCTTCATCACGGATAATGCCTCCGATATATTGGAACACACGCTCTAAATCCTCATCACGCATGATGATGCCCGTGCTTTTCGTGTGAAAAACAATGTGGGTGTTCAATTGTGTGTATGTGTTGGCCATAATGATTGCAAATGTACATAATTTTATCCAAACATTGCGTTTTTTTTCGTTACTTTGCACCTTAATTATATATATAGCAACAAAGAACAACACCATACAATGAAAAGAGTAGAAATCAAGCAAGCCTTGCAGATGCAAGCATCTGACAATGAGATTACTGTAATGGGCTGGGTGCGCAACAAGCGCGGCAGCAAGAACGTGGCCTTCATCGCCTTGAACGATGGCTCCACCATCAACAACCTGCAATTGGTCATCGACCTGAACGTGATTCCCGAAGAGAATCTTGCCCTCATGCACGCCGGCGCGTCGCTGTGGGCCAAGGGCGTCTTGGTCGCTTCGATGGGTAGCGGTCAGGCAGTGGAACTCAGCGTGAAGGAAATCGGGCTGTTCGGTCCGGCCAACCCCGACGAATACCCGCTGCAACCCAAGAAACACTCCTTGGAGTTCCTTCGCGACATCGCCCACCTGCGCTTCCGCACCAACACTTTCGGTGCCGTGATGCGTCTGCGCCACGCCATGGTATTCGCCATCCATAAGTTCTTCACTGAGAAAGGCTTCTACAACATCCATACGCCATTAATCACCGCCTCCGACTGCGAAGGTGCCGGCGAAATGTTCCAAGTGACCACCTTAGACTTGAACAACCCGCCTCGCGACGAGCAGGGCAACATCGATTATAAACAAGACTTCTTCGGCAAATCGACCAACCTTACCGTTTCGGGTCAGCTCGAAGGCGAATTGGCTGCCACTGCCTTGGGCAAGATTTACACTTTCGGCCCGACCTTCCGCGCCGAAAACTCGAACACCACGCGCCACTTGGCCGAGTTCTGGATGATTGAACCCGAGATGGCCTTCTACGACATCAACGACAACATGGATTTGGCCGAGGAGATGCTCAAATACTTGATTCAGTACGCTTTGGACAACTGCATGGACGACCTTCAATTCCTCAGCAAGCGTCTGCAAGACGAAGAAAAGGGCAAGAAAGAGGACGAGAAATCGATGGAACTCATCAGCAAACTGCATTTTGTGCTTGAGCATGAGTTTGTCCGCTTGACCTACACCGAGGCCATCGACATCTTGCACAACTCGAATTATAATAAGAAAGGCAAGTTCCAATATCCCGTCGACGGCTGGGGCGTGGACTTGCAATCCGAGCACGAGCGTTATTTGGTCGAGAAACACTTCAAGAAGCCTGTTATTTTGACCGATTATCCTAAGGAAATCAAGGCTTTCTACATGAAGCAGAACGAAGACGGAAAGACCGTCCGCGCCATGGATGTGCTTTTCCCCGGCATCGGCGAAATCATCGGTGGCAGCGAGCGTGAAACCGACATCAATAAGATTCTCACCCGTATGCACGAAGTGGGCATCCCCGAGGAAAGCATGAACTGGTACTTGGACAGCCGTCGCTTCGGTTCCGTGCCTCATTCGGGTTATGGCCTTGGTTTCGAGCGTCTTATGCTCTTCATCACGGGCATGGGCAACATCCGCGACGTGATTCCTTTCCCGAGAACACCGAAAAACTGTCTGTATTAGTTTATAGTTAAGAGTTGTTAGTTGATAGTTTGAAGGTATGATACTGAAAAACAACAACTAACAACTCTATACTCTCAACTTTCAACTCTCAACCGAATATGAACAACCAACGATTGACTCAAACCCAGCGGCAGGAACTGAAACTGTCGCCGCAGCAGATCCAACTGATGAAACTGCTGCAACTGCCCATCATCGAACTTGAGCAACGCATCAAGGAAGAAATTGAGGCAAATCCCGCCTTGGAAGAATCGCACGAAAACGATGATTACGAGGACAATGAGCCAATCACCGAAGATACCGACAACGGCGAAAACGACGACTACAACGACGAGGAAGTCGACTTCAGCAAGGACGACGAATTCGACATCACCGACTACCTCCAAGACGAGGACATTGACGACTATTCCTATAAGTTGCAGACCAACAACTACAGCCCCGATGACGACCCTTACGAGGCCCCGATTGTCAATGAAGAAACCTTCCAAGACTATCTGAACCAACAACTTGCCTATCGCGACCTGACCGAAAAACAACGCGAAATCGGGCAGTACATCATTGGCAACTTGGACGACAACGGCTACCTCAGCCGCTCCGTGCCCAACATCGTGGACGACATGCTTTTCACGATGAACGTATCCACCACGGAAGAGGAAGTGGCCGAGGTGCTTCGCATCGTTCAGGAACTCGACCCGCCTGGAATCGCCGCCCGCGACCTGCAAGAGTGCCTGCTCATCCAACTCAAACGCCATCAGGAGGACAATCCTTTCAAGGACTACAGCCTCTCCATCGCCATCATCAAGAACTTTTTTGAGGAATTCACGCGCAAGCATTACGACAAGATTGCCAAGAAGATGGAGGTCAGCAACCGCGAACTGAAGCCTGCCTTAGACGAAATCCTGAAACTCAACCCGAAGCCCGCCGATGCCTCCACTTCCGGCACGAAAAACATCCACTACATCACCCCCGATTTCTTCGTTTTCGTCAGGGACGGCAAGGTGGAACTCTCGTTGGACGGGCGCAACACACCCGAACTGCACGTCAGCAAGAGTTATATCAAGATGTTAGAGGACTTCTCCAAGAGCAAGGACACGCGCCAAATGCAAGAGGCAGTGCAGTTCGTAAAGCAGAAAATCGACTCCGCCAAATGGTTCATCGATGCCATCAACCAGCGGCAAAACACGCTGTATGTCACGATGAAAGCCATAGTAGACATCCAAGAGGAGTATTTCCTCACGGGCGATGAAACCAAACTCAAGCCCATGATTCTCAAGGATGTAGCCGATAAGGTTGGATTGGACATTTCCACCATTTCGCGCGTGGCCAACAGCAAATATGTGCAAACTCCATACGGCACCCACCTGCTGAAATTCTTCTTCAGCGAAGGCATTACCAACGAGGAAGGCGAAGAGGTTTCGACTCGCGAAATCAAGAAAATCCTGAAGGACAGCGTCGATAGCGAGGACAAGGCCAACCCCATGACCGATGAGCAACTGATGTTCGTGCTGAAGGACAAGGGCTATCCCATCGCACGGCGCACTGTGGCGAAATATCGTGAGCAGTTGGGGATTCCAGTGGGCAGAATGAGGAAGAAGATTTAATCCCCCTACCCCCTTTGCAAAGGGGGAGGCGCAAAGCGGCGAGGGAGTGAAACATACTATTTTGGAAACTTTATCGTTTTTATCATTGTGAAAACGAACCTCTACACGAACAAAAAGCACTGGAAATGGGCTTTGGCCATCATCGCCCTGCTCATCATTGCGGCCTCGCTGTGGTACACTAACCGCCTTGTGAAGTCCATCGCCGAGCAAGAAACCCGACAAGTGAAAATGTGGGCTGCCGCTATGGAGCAACAGGCCATAATGATGAAATCGACGGAGGAGTTTTTCAACAAAGTGAGCGAACAAGAACAGCTGCGCGTCGACCTTTTGGCCAATGCCTACCGTCGCGTCATCGACATTTCGACCAACGAGAACACCGCTATCTACCTCGAAATCATCCAAAACAACATCAGCATCCCGTTGGTCATCACCGACACGAAAGACAACATCATCTTTTCGAGCAACCTGCCGCCGTCGCAAGAAGGCAAGAAGACCTTCGACGGCGAAATGAAGCATTATTACTCCAAGTTCCCGCCCATCAAAATCGACCCCGGCTATGGCTCGGTGCAATATTTGCATTACAACGAGTCGCTGATTTACACGGAGTTGAAGGCTGTTTTGGAGGGTATGATTGACCATTTCATGGAGGAAATCACCCTCAATTCGGTGGGCGCGCCCGTCATCATCACCAACGAAGACCAAAGCCAAATCCTAAGTTTCGGCAACTTAGACTCGCTGTTGATGAAAGACCGCAATTATGTGACCCAACAATTGGAATTCATGCGCGACGAGAACGACCCGTTGCAAATCGAGTTTATGAACACAGGCAAGGCCACCGTCTTCTACCGCACTTCAGATTTGGTGGAACAGATGCGCTATTACCCTATGATTCAATTGGTTGTGTTTGCACTTTTCCTCATTGTGGCCTACCTCCTTTTCAGCTACGCCCGCCGCTCGGAGCAAAACCAAGTGTGGGCAGGCATGGCCAAGGAAACCGCGCATCAATTGGGCACGCCGCTCTCCTCGCTGATGGGCTGGATTGAGTTGCTGAAAATGCAGGAGGAGCCTTTCGTGGGCACACATGAGATGGAAAAAGACATCGAGCGGTTGCAAATCGTGGCCGACCGTTTCTCGAAAATCGGCTCCGTGCCCGTGCCTGAGCCTACTGACATCAATTATCTCATCCGCGACACGATGGACTACCTGCAAAAACGGTTCTCCAAGAAATTCGAGTTTGAAATCAATCTGCCTGAAGGTGAATTGGTTATGCCGTTGATTCCCTCGCTGTTCCGCTGGGTTTTGGAAAACCTGACCAAAAACGCCGTTGACGCAATGGGCGACAAAGGCAAAATCACCCTCGACCTCATCGACGACGGCGACCACATCCATTTGGACCTGAGCGACACCGGCAAAGGCATCCCGAAGTCGCAAATCAAGCAGGTGTTCAACCCTGGCTTCACGAGCAAGAAACGCGGCTGGGGCCTCGGGCTTTCGTTGGCCAAGCGCATCATAGAGGACTACCACAAGGGCAAGATTTTCGTGAAGTCGTCGGTGGTCGGAGAAGGGACGACGTTCCGGATTACCTTAAAGAAATGAAAAAAGGCCGGATTTGCCATCCGACCTTTGCTCTTTTTTACATGAATTACCAGAAATAACTCACGAATTATCAGAAATTTAATTCATGAAAAACTCGTGCCTAATTCATAGCAATTCTTGTTATCAAAATCACTTCACGACAATTCTCTGTGCCTCGGTTCTGCCCGATTGGTCGTAAACCTTCAGCAGGTAAACGCCCGAAGCCAACTGGCTGACATTCACCGTTTCGCTCAGGCTCTCCATCATCATCTGTCCCGTAACACTATAGATTTCAGCCTTTTGGAAGCCTTCGGCCTGAATCTGGATTTCGTTCTCGGCAGGCACAGGATAGACCTTGAAATTGGCTTGGGCGTTCTCGTTTACACCAGTAAGATCAACATAAGTCATATCAATTTCAGTGCCATAGAACGTCTTGGTCGCAGCATTGTAGCCGTAGGCCATTTCCAATTCCTCATCACACACAATCCCACCTTCTACTTTCACTGCTTCGCCATGAACGGCATTGCCGTCAACATAACTGAACCTGCAAATGATGTCATCCTCCCAAACCGAGCTATTGACCATCCATCCCTGAAGAAGTTTGGAGTCAAAGCAACCATCATCGTTATAGTGATAGATGACTTTTTCGAAATTCACCCAAGCGTTGTTTTGCCATAATTCATAAAGAATCTCGGTGACATGCTCATCGAAATCGAGGGTGTAGGTTTCTTTTTCGTCGTTTTGCCATGCGCCACCTTGCATATACTGGATAAGCACTTCCAAGGTGTTGCCGTTTCTGGTGTAAGTCCAAAGCTCGTCCGACGACCAATTGTTGCCGTTCCAGTCCCAATAGAGGACGGTGGTCACATTGCCGTTGTAGTTGTAGACTTCCTTCGTATCGTTCACCCAATTGCCATTTTCCCACTCTTGGTAAATGACCTCGCTCAGTTCGCCTCCTTCGTATGAAAAAGAGGCTCTGGCATCGGGAACCCAAACATCTCCATACAGATACTCCTCAGCCTGAATCTCAAGTACGTTACCTGCAAAATCGTATTCGTAATTAATTACGTAAAAGTCATTCCAGCCATCGCCTTCGTCCATTTCGGTAAACTCATTGATAAGGTAATAGTCATACTCATCGTAAGTGTAAGTGGTGCGATACTTCTCACCGTCAACGGTATGCCAAGCGGCGGTTTGAGGCACCACCGTGGTTTCATCGCGCACGCCATAGTGCTTGAGCACATTTTGGGTCACATTCGATTTCAGATTGGCTTTGTGTTGTGCAAAGCCCACATTTCCAAACGCCATCACAAGGACAGCCAAAGTAAACAATCCTTTTTTCATAGTTGTAAGTATTTAGTTTTTAATGACATCGAAATAATAATACACGCCATCAATCTTGACATAGTGACCTACGTTTTCACTCTCTTGATACTCGTAGGTGGTTTCGGCGATGAAACCGCTCAGGCGAATCTCCTGCTTGTCGTTCTTTAGCACACGAGCTTCCACCTCGTAGGCCTTGTTGTTATAATTAATGCCCGTCGACATTTGAATCATGAAGTCGCCCTCGTTTGGGGTAGCCGCAGCCACAATCTGCTTCGAGAAATTGGCACTTGGGCAATTCACCGCAAAATCGATTAATGAACTCCCCGGCACCGCAGAAATGCTGATTTCAGCATCGGGGCAGGCATGGCGGCCTGTGCCTTCAACACCATCAAAAGCATCCGAAATATTGGAAAAGGAATAAGTCCCGATGATGTCCTCGTTGGTGTAACCATAGAAGTTGGCCCATTCGTTTTTTTGGACTTTCTCACACGAAACGAAGAGCAAACTTAACGCACAAATCAGAAACAATAATTTGCTGTTTTTCATAATGTTATTCATTTTATAATTAGTTTTTCGGTTGACAAAACGCTACCATCCTTGCCCAAACGAAGCACCGTGCAACAGCCTTTAGGCAAATCGGAGGTCGAAATATTGACGCTGTCGGCATGGATGAAACCGATTCTTTTCAGTTCCTTCCCGTCGGCACCGATGATGCGGATTTGGCCATCTGTAACGCCGTTCCACGACACGCTGACCTGACTTTCGGTGGGATTGGGAAACACCTGCATACGACTTTCGGATGCGTGATGTTCCTCCGTGCCAAGGGCGGCCTTGTCCCACACGGCGATGGCATATTCGCCCGATTGGAGATTATCGAAAACGAAGCGTCCGTGCTTCCAAGTGCTGCCCGGATAAAGGGTGTAGGCAATTTCGTGCCAAGCCTCCGAAGCATTGCGGCGATACATCAGCGTGGCCGAGTCGTTCTCCGAATGGATGATGTCGCTTTCAGAAGTGTTGGTGAAATCAATCATGCCCGTCACTTCGGCATCGCCGAAATCATAGCGGTTGACGGTCCAAAAATGCTTGGTCGACATGTTCAGGTTCGGAATCTGAGGGTCGTCATAAGGCCCAACCAAATGGTTTTCGATGGCAATCAACACCGAATCGGTGAGCGAAGTGGCCTCCATCCTGAAATTGCCGAAATTCTGTTGCGAAGTCGATTTAAGCATCATGTTCGACTGTGTTCTGCCGTCCAACCAGTTGTTGTTGAAATCATTGATTATGCCAACAGGCTCGAAGTCGAGGGTGACCGTGGCCGTTGCTTGCAAGCCATCCCACTCCACCATTTCAGTGACCAATTGGAACTCGGGGCCGATGAAAGTCACCTCATACCTATTGTGCTGTCCGATGTGGTCGTCGCCAATGTGCTGGTAACGCAAATCGAGTGTCACCGCATACTGGCCCCCCACGGGCGTCACCTCGGCAATGGTCGCGTAAGGATGCGGCATCCCCGAACTGTAGACATAAGTGTCGAAGAACCCGTGCATGTCAATGCCCGAATAATCAGTAAGTGCATTGCAAAGGAGTTCGGAAGTCGCTGTCTGGTAGGCATATTGCTGGAAGTATTGGCGCATGGCAGCGAGGAAGTTTTCGCGTCCCATGTAATTCATCATCGTGTTGACAATGACCGCGCCGCGCTCGTAAACCAGAATGGTGTTGTAAGTCAAATCCAAAGGCATGTTGTTGAGCGGTATCCAGTTGCTTGAACTATTGCACCAATTGTTGACGCTGTTCACCTTGGCCGACATGGTGTTTTGGAAATGCTTCTCGCCGTAAACGCCCACCTCGTAGAACACGCCCCAAAACTGCGCAAAGCCCTCGTTGAGCCACATGTCGCCCGCATCGGCACAAGTCACCAAATTGCCCGACCACATGTGCGAAAGTTCGTGGGCAATGTATTCCTCATTGTCGGTCGTGCCGTCCACGACGCTGGACACAATGGCGATGTTGTCGGTGTGTTCCATGCAGCCTTTGCTTGTGACCACATAGCCAATGCGGTTGAACGGATAGGCATCCAAGCTCTCCTCAAAGAAAGCCGCAATCTGCTTGACATGCACCATCGAAGCGGGCACATTATTGATTTGGTTGGGCTTGACATACACCTCAATCGGGATGTCGCGCTCAATGCCGTTGTAGACATCTTCCCAAACCACATAATCGCCAACCGCAAAGGAAATATGGTAGGTGGCGATTTCCTGCGGTGTGTTCCAATGCCAAGTTGTGGTGCTGTCGCCGTTGTCAAAAGTATCCACAAGGTTGCCACCGCAAATGGCTTTCTTGTCGTTGGTCGCGGTGATGAAAAGGTCGTATGTGGCCTTGTCGGTGAAATTGTCTACGCAGGGGAACCAAGTCTTGCCCAAATTGTGTGGCTGGCTATCGAAGCCCACGCCGAGGTTGTAGACACGATCAGGAATGCTGTTAGGATTTGGACGCCACCATTCCACGCCGCCCCAAGTCTCGCTGAAGGTGGAGCCGCCATAGCGCACATCGAGGGTGACACTCTCGCCTGCCGCTATAGGTTCATCGAAAGTGACGGTCAAAAAGTCGCCCTCCTGACCGAAACTTTCCACACCGTAGAAATCGGAGGCCACATCGGTGACAGTGAGGCTCTTCAACTCCAACACAACGGCATTTATGTTCGCTGTCGTGGTGAAATCGATGAAGGTTTCGCCTTGCAGCGTGCGGTTGGCGAAGTCGAAATCCCAAACGTGGATTTCATAGTGCGATACATCGATGCCTTCGCCGGCGGTTTGGGCTTGGGCGAAGTTCATAACCAACAAAAAAGTCAACAAAAAGGATAATTTTTTCATATCGTCAGAATTTATTTGTTCAACATTGGATTAGTGATGATTGCCTCGGTCTGAATCACATTACTTTCATGCAAGGCGCGGTCGAGTATGCGGATTTCAAACTTCACCGTGTCGTTGGGCGAGAACGGATTCTGCACCGTCAGCGTGTAGTCCATCTTGCCGCTGATGGCTTTCGGTTCCTCCAAGTCGCGCAAACGTTTGAATCGGGCGTTGAAAGTCACCGTGTCGTAGGTTTGCGTTTGCACGTTCCAACTCAGCAGCGGGGTCTTCACAAACTCGCCATTGACGCACTTCAGATAGTCGACCACCATATTATAATAATGTGCATCGTTGAATCCGAAGGGCGGCAAAGTGTCCCTTTCATCAAGGCCGAGGTCGCCGTCGCCATCGGTATAGGAGAAAGAAATGATGCCCTCGCCGCTGAAGGTGCTGTCGGCATTGAACAGGTAGGTGAAACCCTCGTAGGCAATCTTCGGCTCAACGGGATACTCCACGGGCTTTTGGCAGGCCACCGTCGCCAAGGCCAAAAAAAGAAGTCCTATCATGTCCCGAATTTTCATCTCTTCAGTTTAAGTTCGTCGACACTTCACATTTGAGGCGGTAAAAGTACGAATTTTTGGCGAAATGGACACAACAATATTTGAATTGAGTTTTTCTTGATTTTCAGCCAATTAACAACCATCATTCAAAAAAATATCGTGGAAAAGTGTGGAAAAGTGTTGACTTGTTCACAAATGTTGTATCTTTGCCGCCAGTTTTGGCACGAAAAATGCCAATTGAAAACGAGCAGATTTTTATTTGATGCCGAGTTTATATATCATATCAGGCTGCAACGGAGCAGGAAAAACGACCGCCTCACTGACGGTTTTGCCCGAGACGCTTCAATGCAAGGAGTTCGTCAACTGCGACGAAATCGCGAAGGGTCTCTCCCCGCTCAACCCCGACGGCGCCAAGGTCGCCGCAGGCCGCCTGATGCTGTCGCGCATCAAGACCCTCATCGCTGACAAAGCCGACTTTGCCATCGAGACCACCTTGGCCGCAAAATCCTATCACGCACTCATCAAGAAAGCCCGCGAGGAAGGTTACAAAGCCAGCCTCATTTATTTCTGGCTGCAAAGCCCCGACTTGGCCATCAAGCGCGTGGCGGAGCGTGTGAAGCACGGCGGCCATCATGTGGACGACAGTATCATCCGCAGGCGCTATCGTGCGGGCATCAAGAACCTCTTCAACCTTTATTGCCCCGTCGTCGACTACTTCCTGTTCATCGACAACAGCATCATGCCCTCCGAGGTCATCGCCGAAGGAAACATCAAATCCATCAAGTTTTACAACGAAGAAAAATTCAAAAAAATCAGACAATATGACAACAGTAACAGTGAATGCAAAGAAGAATGAAGTTTCGTCCTTCACCAAGAAATTGATGAGCGGCCTCGACCTCTCGATGCAACGCCTGCTCACCATGCGCTGCCGCCACAACGGCACCTTCTGCTTCTGCGACGCCAACGGCAACATCTACACCGTGAAAGCCAAGGAAGTCAGAGCCATGATGGAACAGGAATAAAATCCATTCGTCACATAGAAAAACTAAGCCACAATTTGCAGGTTGTCTGCGGATTGTGGTTTTTTTGTGGGTAAATGCTATTAGTAGATGAAACCGCTTTCCAACAAGTGATTCCTCGCAATTTCAATGAACCTGTGATCATTGAAAATTTTTCCTTTTCGATGACTCCATTGAGATAAGTGGTCATAGATTTCATCCACTGAGATTGTACCATATTGACACATCAAATAATCAATGGAAGAAAGCAACTCCAAGCCAAAATCAGAATAAAATCCATCCAAAAAAGCCTTTGTTTTTCTTGCAATATCCATGAGATTATCATTATTTTCAATAAAAGCTTCAATTTCATCGAAAGAATCAACAACCAAAGACAACGATTCAAACGGCTTCTTATCCATATCACTATAACCCATAATATAACTGCCGTTCAAGGCATTCAGCACATATCTCACCTTCCCTGAATATGGCCCATAGTAATTAGGTTCGTACTTCAGTTTGAAAAGATTCTCTGCGCCAAACCTTTGCAAGAAATAACAAATTTTCTCACTTGAGAACTCGGAAACATATTCCCCGTGCCTCACCAAATCAAACAAAACATATAATAGCAATGCTCTCGCTGGCGTCAACTTGACTCTTTCCGATTTCATTCTCTCAACAATATGGGCATTTGGCTCATACACCATAATCTCAATTTGCAATGACGACAATTTGTCCTCAATCATTGTCTTTACTATCTCCCAATTAAGGCCACCGTTTCCTGAGCCCAAAGGTGGTATCGCTATACTTTGGATATTGTATTCGTCAATTTTGCGAACAAGATCGTCCAAGCCCTTTTCTATGTAAGAATATTCAGATGGTTTGCTCCAATCTGTTTTCGTAGGGAAATTAATGATTGTTTTCACACCAAACACGGTTTGCTCTTTTGTGACAAACAATCTGCCTATACCAATTGCATTCTCTTTACAGGCTTTTTGATAAAGTTTGAAGTTTTCAGGAAATTGCTTTTTGAACTGCAAAGCAATGCCTTTACCCATAACACCCACAAGATTAACGGTGTTTACCAAGGCCATTGCTTTTGATTCTAATATGTTCCCTTCAAGATAATGTATCATAATCAATAATATGCATTAGGAAATACTTTTATTCTTTGTCCATCAATACCATAAGAAATCAATTGGTTTTTTGCCTGTTCATTATAACATACAAAACCAACTATTAAATCGGGAGACAAATCTTGTTTCACCAAAAATTCCGCTTGTTTGCGCCGCTTAATATCCGTTTCTATACCATCACCTGACCAATATTTGGATTTGACGGCGTTCCAATCAATAATTGAAGGCAAGTCATTAATATTAGTCCTATCATAAAACGTCGTGAGGAAATCTGTCGCATGACCGTCAGAAAAATAATACAACAAATTACTATCAACAATCGTTTTCAGTAGAACTACTACATACACAATTTCTTCTGCTTTCCTTGCTTTCTCAACATAATTTCCTCCCCGTTGAATTACATACAACATCGGCATACGCACGCCAAAATAAAATGGAATGAAATCTCCTAAAACAAGGCTGTGATCAGCAACATTTACCGTCTTTGTACATCTAAAGTCAATCAAACTCCTGTCTCCAATAGAAACAAAGTTCGGATTACGATTTGGGGAAGAACGATGTACTATTCCATATCGAAGAATATGTGGGATATTCTCAATATGAGTCATTCTGTACAAGAATATGTTATCTATCGTCATCATCTTCATATCGTCCTAAACTCTATCCCTGTCTCTCTCATTTGCAGGGCTGTATTGGTTCTTCAACTGGTAGGAATTTTCGTCAAATACCTCTGGCATAAGCGATTGCAGTATCTTTATCCGTTCCTCTTGCGGTGTTTGCGATTTTCCGTCCATACATTTTCCCAATTTACCGAGCAAAATTAGACAAATTTATTATTGGTAATAAATTTCCAGCCCATTTTTCCTACTTTTGGCTCAGAATGGTAACACATAAGACCTTTCCCCCGAAAAACTGGGGGAAAAACCGGTAGTCCATCCGTATCGCCAATACACAAAACCGCCGCAAGGGTTTCTGCGACCTTTGCGGCGGTTTTTCCATCCTAAGGAAATGGTCTACTTATCGGAACTCACTTTCCAAACCCACCCAAAGCGGTGTAAAGGTTGATGAGGGCTTGCACCAGCTCATAGCGGTTTTCCACTTGTGCGAGTTGAGCCGAAAGCAACGACTCCTGCGCGGTGAGAACCTCCAAATAGGTGGTCGAGCCATGGTTCATCAACTCGGTAGTGGCCGAAAAAGCCTCTTGCAAGGCGTTGACGCGGATGTCGATGTGGCTGGTCTTTTCCTCTGCCGTTTCGATGGCTTTCTTGTATTGATACACCTCACTACCAGCATCGTAAAGGGTCTGGACGAACTCCAAACGAGCCTTCTCTTGTTCGGCTTTGGCATTACGGAGCTGTGCCGTGAGCTGGCCGCCTTGCAAGATGGGCTGCGTCAACGAGCCTACCGCCTGACCGATGAGGTCAAGCGCGCTGAAAGTGCCGGCTAAGCCAAACAGACCATCAAGGTTGAGCGAAGGATAGAAGGACTGGCGCGCCTGCTGGGTGGTGTAATAAGCAATTTCCATGTTGCGCTCGGCCATACGGACATCGGGGCGGGCAGCGAGCAAACGGACGGGCAAACCGACGTGAATCTGCTCGGGCATCTCAAATTGCTCAAAAGAGGAACGCTCAATATGGTGCGGCGGCTCGGCGAGCAACTGGCAGAGCAAGGCCTCAGTGCTGGCAATACTGTAGCGCAAATCCACAATATCGGTACGCAAAGCCTCCAACGAAGCCTGCATCTCATACACTGCAGGGCTGTTGTAGGTACCCGCCTGGAACAAGGCTTGCGTGGTGTTGTACGACTCCTGATACAGCACTTCTGTCGCTTCAGAAATCGCCAACTGACGGTCGAGCATCACCAAGGTATAATACAGGTTGGCGACGTTGGCGGCCAAGTCGACTTGCACTGCTTGACGATAGTCCTCATTGTAAGCGAGTTTTGCCTTGGCTGAACGGACCTTGCTCCGGTTCTGACCGAAGATACCCAACTGCCAACTGGCCCTTACGGGAATCTGGACATTGTAACTGCCGGCTCCGCCCTGATAATTATAGGAGGCATTCGGAGCAAACGCCAAGGTGGGCGCATAGCCCCATTTGGCTGACCTCACCTCGTTTTGCGCCTGCTCAATGGTGAGTTGAGCAGTGCGCATATCGGTGTTGTTGACCAATGCCGTTTCGATGAGACTCTGGAGGTTGGGGTCTTTAAAAACATCACGCCAACTCAGGTCGCCAATCGACAAGGTGTCTTGCGGATTCATCACATCGCCCAAAATGTTGTCTTGGACGGCGACATTCGACTCGTATTTCTTATAGAGGTTGCAGCCCGGAAGCAGCAGCAACCCTACGAATATCAATATTATATACCTTTTCATAGAAATCATCATTTAATGTTTATTCTTCATCATCTTTGTCGGGTGTCAAACGCTCGTGAATCTTCTGGAACACGATATACAGAGCCGGCGTGACGAACAGGATGGCGATGATAGCCACCGTCATACCGCCCACCACAGCGATGGACAGCGACTTGTTGCCTACAGCACCTGCACCCGTGCCCACAATCAGCGGAATCATACCGATAATCATGGTCAAAACGGTCATCAGGATAGGACGCAAACGGTCTTGGCAGGCACCGACGGCAGCATCGTAAATCGACATGCCCTCCTTGCGTTTCTGCACGGCGAACTCAGTGATAAGAATAGCCGTCTTGGCCGCCAAACCCATCAACATGATGACACCCACTTGCACATATACATTGACACCCACACCCATCAGCGACTCCAAGGGGCGAACCGACAAGTAAGCGCCAAAGATACCAAACGGGATGGACAGCAGCACCGCGAAGGGGATAAACACCGAGTTATACAACACGGCGAGGATGAGGTAGACCAACAATACCGCGATGGCATAAATGATGGCGGTGGTGTTTGAACCCGCGTTGGCAGCCTCCTCACGTGCCATACCGCCAAACTCGTAACTATAGCCTTCGGGGAACACCTCATCCATCACCTCATCGACGGCAGTGCGCACATGCGATGAGGTATATCCCGGGCTTGCAATCAGGTTGATGTTGTAGCAGGAAAACAGGTTGAAACGGCGCTCTTGCGAGGTGCCCAAAATCGGGGTGATGTTGACCAACCCCGACACAGGAGTCATCTCGGTGCCCGCCTGAACGTAAATGTTGTTGAGCGTGCTCAGCTCCATGCGATACTCATCGCCCGCCTCCACAATCACATAGTAAACCTTGCCGTACTTGGTGTAGGTGCCGATATACGAACCAGCGAGGTTGGTGCCGATGGTCTCGACGACGGTCTTCGGCGAAATGCCCTTGCTTATGCAAGCTGGCACATCAACGGTAAGCTCGTATTTCGGATAGTTGGCCGAATAGGAAGCCACCGCTATGGCCACCTCCGGACGGTCATTCAGTTTCTGCGTGAACTCCTTCGCATAGTTGATAAAGGTGGCGTCGTCGTCACTCGAACTGTTCTGGAGGTTCAACTCTATCGCCGAGCCTGAACCATAGCCCGGAATCTGGGGCATCTGGAATGCAGAGACATTGGCCTCCGGCATATTTACCATCGACCACATAGTGATGTCGTTCACCACGGTGGCAACGCTGTAGAAGTCGCGCTCCTCCCAGTTTTTCAGACGCACCATCACAGTACCATAGTTGGTGCCTGCACCACCGTTCATGATGGAGTAACCTGACACAGTGCTAATCAAATCGACATCATCTATCGATTTAATGTAATTCTCGATTTTACTGACAGCCGTTTCCGTTTCGTTAAGATAGGTGCCCGGCGCGGTTTGCACATCGACGAAGAAGAAGCCCTGGTCTTCCTGAGGAACGAGTTCCGATTGGGCGGTCTTCATCAACCATACCATACCCAATCCGAAAATCACCAGCAGAATCCAAGAAAAAGCAGGACGCTTGATAAATTTGCCCACGCCTTTCATATACTTGCCCAACAGGGCATTGAAAGCCACATCGTATGCTTGCTTGACATAATAACTGACCCCCTTCCGCTCTTTTTCGCCTTCTTTTTTCGGTTTGAACAAAAGAGCGCAAAGGGCCGGACAGATGGTCAAGGCCGAAAGTGTGGAAAGACACACCGAGCCTGACATGATGAAACCGAACTGCTTGAAGAAGGTGCCTTGTGTTCCCGAAATGAAGGTCACGGGGATAAACACGGCGACAAACACCAAAGTGGTTGAAATAGCGGCTGCCGTCACTTCATGGAGTGCCTCGCTGGTGGCAGCAGCGGCGGTGTATTTGCCTGTCTCCATCTTCGTCATCACTGCCTCGACGACCACAATGGCATCGTCCACGACGGTTCCGATGGCCAACACCAAGGCAAATAGCGTGATTAGGTTGAGCGAATAGCCCAATGCCCACACAATGGCGAAGGTGCCCACCAATGACACGATGATGGAAATCGAGGGAATCAAAGTCGCCTTGAAATCCTGCAAGAACAGATACACAATGAGGATAACGAGGACGATGGCGATGATAAGGGTTTCGACCACATTGTGGATGGAGGCGTAAAGGAAGTCATCGGAGGTCTCCATCTGCTTGAATTCCAATCCGGCAGGCAACGACTTGGAGATTTCCTTGATCACCTTGTCGATTTCCGCGTTGACTTCTGTAGCGTTGGAACCCGGTGCCTGCTTGACGAAGAACATTGCTCCGGGATGTCCGTCCACCTTCGAACGGAAGGAGTACGTCTTGGTTCCAAACTCCACGTCGGCCACGTCTCTCAAGCGCAAAACCTCACCGCTATGGGTGGCACGCAGGATGATTTGCTCAAAATCGGCCATTTCGTCGAGTTGGCCTTTGAACTCAATGTCCATCTTGTTTACCGTGCTCTCGATGCTACCCACGGGCGACACCAAATGCTGCTCATTGATGGCATTGATAATCTCTTCCCTGGTGATGCCGTATGAGGCCATCACATCTGGTTTGATCCAGATACGCACACCGTAGGTGTCGCCGAGGAGGTTGATACTGCCCACACCTGTGATACGGCTGATACGCGGTATCACATTGATGTCCAAGTAGTTGATGATAAACTTCTGGTCAAACCTGTCGTCGGAACTCTCCAAAGACTGGATTTGTAGGATGGAGTTGACGCTCTTTTGCACGGTGACACCCTGTTGGGTCACTGCAGCAGGCAATATGCCTTCGGCTTGACTCACACGGTTTTGCACATTCACCGTGGCTTTGTCGGCATCGGTGCCTTGCTTGAAAACCACATTGATTTCGGCACTACCGTTGGAGAAGGCCGACGAAGAGATATACATCATGTCCTCCACGCCGTTCACCTGCTCCTCAATGGGCATGATGACCGATTTCATGATAGACGCAACATCGGCACCAGTGTAAGAGGCTGAAATGACGACTTGAGGAGGCGCAATGTTAGGATATTGCTCAATCGACAACGAATTGAGTCCCACAATGCCGATAAGGCAAACCAGCACACCAACGACAAGCGCTGACACCCAGTGCTTTACGAAATATTTTTGTTTTATTGGTTTTTCCATAATCATCTGATTTTCTGTCCATTCGTCAACTTGCCCGCACCATTGGTGACCACTTCATCGCCTGCGTTCAAGCCTTCGAGAATGTAATACTCCGTTCCGTCGTTTGAAGGATACACTTCCTTGCCGATGATGCCTTCCACTGTGCCGTCTTGCTTGACGCGATAGAACATCATTTTGTCCTGTAGGCGCACGGCAGCTGTTTGAGGCACGCACAGTACGCTGTCGAGCGTCAGGGGGATGATGACATTGGCCGACAGGCCTGAACGAAGCACGCCGTCAGGATTCTCAAACTCGGTCTCGCAAATCACCGTACCCGTTGCAGGGTTGATGATGGCGTCGATTCTTTGCACCACACCTTCGTGGTCGTAGATGGAACCGTCTTTGAGCTTGAGCTTCAGTTTCGGCATAACATCCCTCACAAGAGTGCCGTCGGGACCTTCCATACCCTTTTGGCCGGTAATCAAGTGAAATGCCTTGATGAGGCTCAGCATGTCGGTTTCCGTAATCGAGAAGTTAACGTCAACGAAACTGACATCGCTCACCGTGCAGAGATGTTTGGAACGTGTGGCCATGTCGCCGACATTGAAACCATTGGCATCAACAAATCCCGTCACAGGCGCTGTTATGGTGCAATAGCTGAGGTTGTTCTTCGCGATATTGAGATGCGCCCTGGCCTGTTGGACCGACGCTTGCGCCGAGTTGTAGTTGTTGAGGCTGGTTTCGAGTACATAGTCGCTGATGATTTTCTTTTCAAAAAGCTTCAGATTCGACTCGTATTGGAGTTTCGAGGTCTCCATCGAGGCGATGGCCACACTCAGGTTGGCCTCTGCCGATTGCACGCTGAGCCGGTACTCTGTAGGGTCAATCACGTAAAGCGTCTGGCCTTTCTTGACAAGGGTGCCCGAGGAGAAATTCTTCTGAGTGACAAGACCTTCAATCTGAGGATAAACCTTGATTTCAGTTGTGCCGGAGGTCGTCGCCGGGAATGACATGTTGTAGGTTTTTGTTTCCGGTTGAAGCACCTTGGTCTCATATTTCACCATAGGCATCTCAAATTGTGCTTGGTTCCCATTGCAGGAAACCATTATGCCACAGCCCAATAGCAGTGCTGAGCATAGTAAAAGATAAAATTTATTCATAATTTTACATTAGGTTATTATACAATCGGCAAAAATAGGGAAAAATGAAATGTATTTGTCAATTCAACCGAAGTTTTTACTGTGATGATACTTGAAGGCAGGGCAATGATGCCAATTCCGAATAAAAAAGAAGAAAGATAGTTTAAAATGCATGTGGCAAAAACACAAAAAAATCCAGCCATTTTTTCTACTTTTGCACGATAAAACTGATTTACCATGAAAAAGCGTTTTTTCTCCATGCTGTTATGCCTTGTTGGCATGACCGCCTTCGCCCAAACCGACGACCAACTCCCTGAAAACGACCCCATTATCACGAACCGCATCAGCCAATGGCAAGACCTGAAGTTCGGCTTTATGATGCACTGGGGCATCTACGCCCAATGGGAAGTGGTGGAGTCGTGGTCGATTTGCAACGAGCCTTGGATTAACCGCAACGGCGCGGATTATTACCAATACAAGACGGATTACCAAAACCTTAACAAGACCTTTAACCCAAAAAACTTCGACCCAACAAAATGGGCCAAGGCCGCCAAAGGCGCGGGTATGAAATATGTCGTCTTCACCACAAAGCACCATGACGGTTTTTGTATGTTCGACACGAAAGAAACCTCCTACTCCACCGTTGATACGAGTTGCCCGTTCTCGAAAAACCCGAAGGCCGACATCACCGGAGAGGTGGTGAAAGCCTTCCGCGAAAAGGGCTTTTGGACAGGTCTCTACTTCTCCAAACCCGACTGGCACTGCGACGACTACTGGGCGCACGAATGGGCCACGCCCGACCGCAACGTGAACTACGACCCGACCGTCCATCCTGAGCGTTTTGAGAAATACAAACAATTCACCCACAGACAGATAAGAGAACTCACCCACAACTACGGCGACATCGACATCCTTTGGTTAGACGGCGGCTGGGTGCGCCCTGAATGGAGCGTGAACGACGAAACGCGCCCGTGGCTCGGCTGCCAAGGCTACATCCAAGATATTAATATGGAGGAAGTGGCCCACATCGCCCGCGAAAACAACCCCGACCTTATTATAGTTGACCGCTCCGTCGGCGGCAAATACGAAAACTACCAAACGCCCGAACAACAAGTGCCCGATTCGCTTCTGCCCTACCCTTGGGAGACTTGCATGTCGATGGGCGACTCGTGGTCATACGTTTCGACCGACAAATACAAGAGCACCATCAAACTCATCCATTTGCTCTGCGACATCGTCGCCAAAGGCGGCAACTTCCTCCTCAACGTGGGCCCTGATGCCGATGGCAACCTGCCCGACACCGCCCTGCTCCGCATGAAGGAAATCGGCGAATGGATGCAGGTGAATGGCGAGGCGATTTATGGCACGCGCCCCATTTACCCGTTCTGCTACGGCAAGTTCCGCTTCACTCAGAAAGGCGACAAAGTCTATGGCATTTTCCTCTTGGACGAGCAGGAAAGCCCAGTGCCAGAAACGTATTGGTTTGATTTTCCTGTGGACGAGACGTCCGCTAACCTGAAGACAGGAAAAATCAAGGTCTTGGGCAGCAAAAAGAAAGCCACGCTTCACAAAGACATTGATGGTCGCTACCGTATCGACTTCCCGAATAATTTCGAGATGCCTCATGCGGTGGTGTTCGAAATGCGGAAATAATTCCGCGATTTTCGAAAAACACCATCCCGCTTTGGCATTTTGGGATGGGGTATTGAATGGGCGTTTATTCAACGACATATTCCCCAACGGTCATCGTGTCGCGGTCGAACTGGATGCCGATTTTCACCACTCGGCGGCCTTCGGTGTTGTAAGGAAGGGCGTAGTTCTTGCTGTTGATCTGGTCGAGGGCTTCCTGTGCCGTGCCGTTCACCTTCAGCTCGAAGACGTAGGTGGTGTCGGGCATCTGCAACACTACGTCAATGCGACCTTGGGCGCACTTTACCTGCGTGCGGGCATAGAAGTTCAACATATTGAAAATCAACCAGAAAGTGTATTCGTAGAAGCCCTCGTAGTTCGAGACGCTCTCCAATTTCTTCTTGAAGCCTTCAACGTAGGGGATGCCTGCGAGGAAGGATTTGAGTTCACTCATGGCCACGTCGATGTCGTTTCTCTTCAAAGCACGCCACAACTTTATGGCGAAACCGTCGCGCACCATGCCACTGTCAAGTCCGATATAGGTGGGAACAAGGCCATAAATAAAACCCGTAAGAACCTCTTTATTAGGTATGGAAAGGATGTATGAGTCCGCTTCCCTATCGTAATCTTTTATGGTGATGTAACCGCTTTGATACAGCAATGGCAGTGCGCTTGTCATGGCTTCGGTGGGACAGTCAAACGACATTGCTGAAGCCTCTATGCTTTGCAAAGTGGTGATGTCCGTCCTGAATTGCTGCATCTGTCTAATCAGGAACGTCGGGGTGCCGCTCTCGAACCAATAGTGGCCTATCTTCTTATGGTTAAAGCACTTGAGCAGACTGAACGGGTTGTAAATATCAGGCGACTTGCCAGAAAACCGATAGCCATCGTATTGCAGTTTCAGCTTGGCGTGCATTTCCTCGGGGGTACATTCGTATTCCTCGGCCAGCATGGCAATGTCGGGAGCCATGTCGTTGGCGAACTCTCTCTCGGTGATGCCACAGATGGCAGCGTATTTGTCGTCCATCGAGATGTTCGTCAGGTTGTTGATGGTCGAGAAAATGCTCAATTGTGAGAATTTGGTGATGCCCGTGATGAAGCAGAACCTAATCATGGCCTCGCTCGCCTTCAGCGGCTGGTAGAACTCCTGCATGACACGGCGGTAATCCGGCAGAAGAGCCTCTTGATGCAGCACATCCAGCAGGGGAGCGTCGTACTCGTCGATGACGACCACGACTTGCTTGCCGGTCCTCTCGTAGGCACGTCGTATCAAACCTTTGAGTATTTGACCGGGCAAAGTTTCCTTCTCATTGGTGCCGTATTCCTTGGTCAAAGGATCCAGCAGTAGGAAGAGCGTGTTGCGAAGGCTTTCGGCTGTTTCCTGATTCTTGGCCTCACTCAAATCCAGATGTATCACAGGATACCTTTCCCATTCTTTCTCCAACGCCATGATTTTCAATCCCTCAAACAGTTCCTTCTGCCCTTTGAAGTAGGAATCCAAGGTGGTCGTGAGCAACGACTTGCCGAACCTGCGCGGACGGCTAAGAAAGACATATTTCATCCTCGTCATCTCCCAAACCAAGTCGGTCTTGTCAATATACAAGTAATCGCCTTTCCTAATCTCAGAAAAAGTCTGTATCCCAACGGGGTATCTTCTGCTTGCCGTCTCCATAGTCGTGCCTTTTTTGCTTCACGTTGCAAACTTACAAAATTTTGCCAATTGGAAAGACGGATTTGTGAAGAAATTGTTTTTCGGCGAATTAAGCCTCTTCCTCCCACCTGTTATTTTCCACCCCACCTCAATTCACCCCTAAGCCTTCTTCACCGCAGCAATCAGCACTACCGCTGTGAGAATGAAGACGATACCGATGGCGAGATTGAATGTGAATGGCTCGTCGAACACGAATATGCCGATGAGTACGGCTGTGAGTGGTTCGAGCGCGCCAAGGATTGCGGTCGTAGTGGAGCCAACATATTTGGCCGCATACACCATCAGCACCAAGGCGAAGATGGCGGGCACCAAAGCCAACCAACCCACATAGAACCAACTTGTAGCGTTCTGCGGCAGAATGAGCGGCAGTCCGGCAATCAACGAGTACACCACCATGCCCAAGGTGCAGTACATCAAAACATAGAAGTTGATTTTGAAGGACGACATTTGTAGGTTGCCCTTGTTCACCACAATGATGTAAAGGGCATACGACAAGGCCGAAGCCAACACGAGCAGCACGCCGACCGTGGACAATACGCCCGCGCTGTCGCTCCAATACAGCAAGGTCACGCCGGCACCCGAAAGCAGCAGCGAAACCACTGTGGGCCATGTGATGCGCTCGTGAAAGAACACGGCCATAATGACTGCCGTCATCACGGGATAGGTGAAAAGGATGGTGGAAGCCACACCCGCCGCCATATAGTGAAAACTGAGATACAAAGTGAGCGACGAAATGATGAACAGCAGCCCCAAACCCGTCAGCACACGAAACTCCTGCCGAGTGACTTTCAGGCTTTCCTTTCGGAAGAGCATCACAACGGCGATGATCAACCAGGCCAACCCAAAACGGTAAAACAGCACGCTATTGGTCTGCATTCCCTCGGCATACAACTTCAAAGCACCCAAGGGGTTAGTACCATAACAGACGGCAGCGGCAATGCCAGCCAAAGTCCCGATAAACTTACGGCTCTTTAACTTTTCCGTGTTCATTATCCAGACTTATCCCACAACGATATTCACAATCTTCTTCGGCACATAAATCACCTTGCGCACCTGCTTGCCCTCAATCCACTTGGCGGCTTCGGGGGCAGCGAGCACGGCGGCCTGCACCTCGTCTTGGTTCATCGTGACGGGCAACTCCATATTGAAACGCATCTTGCCGTTGAAACTCACGGGATAGTTAAAGCTGTTCTCCACAGTCTTGCTCTCGTCATAAACGGGGAACGAAGCATTCACCACCGAGGTATCGTGACCCAACAAGTGCCAAAGTTCTTCAGCAATATGCGGCGCGTATGGTGAAATCATAATGGCCAAAGGTTCAAGGATTTCGCGCTTGTTGCACTTGAGTTCTGCGAGCTCGTTGACGCAAATCATAAAGGCCGAAACGACCGTGTTAAACGAGATGCTCTCAATGCCTTCTTCCTCCTTCTTGATGAGTTTGTGCAGGCTCTTCAGTTCGGGCGCGGTGGCAGGTTCGTCACTGACGCAGAACTCATTGTTCTCGTTGTGGAACAGCCTCCAGAACTTGCGCACGAAGCGGAACGTGCCCTCAATGCCTTGCGTGTCCCAAGGTTTGGACTGCTCCAATGGACCGAGGAACATCTCATAGAGGCGGAGTGTGTCGGCACCGTATTTCTCAACGAGGTCGTCGGGGTTCTGCACATTGTATTTCGACTTCGACATTTTCTCCACTTCCGAACCGCAAACGAAAATGTCGTTGCCGTCCTTGTCCTTCTCCTTGATGAAGTGGGCGTTCTTCAGGTCGTCGCGCCACTGGCGGCACGCTGGAATATCGAGAATGTCGTTGCGTACCATATTAATATCGACGTGAATCGGGTCGCTGAACAACTCGCGGTCAGGAATGTTTTTGGAAACGAAAATGATGCCTCTATCGTACTCTTCACCCTCAACGAAAGCAGGAACTTCCTTGCCTGCAATCAAATCCTTGATTTTCTGCTCAACGATATGTGTTCCAGCCCTATAGTCATTCAAAACGTCGATGTTGGGCACCAAAAGCAACTTGTAGCCCTTCGAGGCCGCATATTCCTCCCACGGCTCGGCCACCTTCTCAAGGCTGCTCATACGCTTGATTTCGATAAGGATGCCTTTTTCGGGGCAGAAGAAGTCGAACTGACGGCGACCATCTTTATAGTTCCTGACAAATTCCACACCCAAACGCTTGTCCTTGATGATGTTCCAAACGTCGTATTCGCACAACTTCTCCAAATTGACACGATAAGCGAAACTCGATCGACCTTGTATCATACCTTGATTAATCATTTTCTGGAACGGCTCATCCTTGCACGACAAACCAATGTCATACAGGAACTTGCACCAAAAGCGGCTGTAAATCAGGTGGCCGGTGGCGTGTTCGGCGCCGCCGATATAGAGGTCCACGTTTTGCCAATAGTCGTTGGCTTCGCGGCTGAAATATTCCTTGTCGTTGTGCGGGTCTTCGTAGCGGAAATAGTAACCGCTCGAACCGGCAAAGCCAGGCATAGTGTTGGTCTCGATGGGATAGCCTTCCTCCGTGACCCAATTCTTGGCGCGGGCCAAAGGCGGCTCGCCCGTTTCGGTGGGCTTGTATTCATCAATGGAAGGCAGTTCCAAAGGCAGTTTCGACTCGTCCATAGCGTAAGGCATTCCGTCCTTGTAGTAAATCGGGAACGGCTCGCCCCAATAGCGCTGGCGGCTGAAGATGGCATCGCGGAGGCGGTAATTCGTCTTGCCCGTGCCAACGCCCAATTTCTCCAATTCCTCAATCATACGCTCGATGGCTTTCTTGACCGTCAAGCCGTTAAGGAAGCCCGAATTGACCAATTCGCCATCCTTGGCATCGAAACTTTCCTCCCAAGTGGCGGGGTCGGTCGGCTCGGTGCCGGGTTTCTTCACCACTTGGATGATAGGCAGGTTGAAATGACGCGCAAAGGCGAAGTCGCGGCTGTCGTGGGCAGGCACGGCCATAATGGCACCCGTACCGTAGCCCATCAAAACATAGTCGGCAATCCAAATCGGGAGTTTGGCACCCGTGATGGGATTGATGCCGTAAGCACCCGTAAAGGCACCGCTCACCTTGCGCACCTCGGCCATACGCTCACGCTCGCTGCGGTTCTTGGTGCGGGCAATGTATTCCTCCACGGCGATGCGTTGTTCAGGCGTAGTGATTTGTGAAACCAACTCGTGTTCGGGAGCCAGCACCATAAAGGTCGTGCCAAACAACGTATCCGCACGGGTCGTAAACACCTCCAAATCAATGTCTTTTCCTTCAACTTTGAAGATAACCGAAGCACCCATCGACTTGCCAATCCAGTTGCGCTGCAAATCCTTCACCGACTCGCTCCAATCGACCGTTTCAAGGCCTTGAAGCAGGCGATCGGCGTAGGCCGTAATGCGGAGTTGCCACTGCTTCATCGACTTGCGCTCCACGGGGAAGCCGCCGCGCACCGAGAGGCCGTCGGCCACCTCGTCGTTGGCAAGCACCGTACCCAAGCCCGGGCACCAATTCACCATCGCCTCGGCTTGGTAGGCAAGGCGGTAGTTCATCAACACCTCTTGTTGTTCTTTCTCGCTCATCGCCTTCCATTCGGCGGCGGTGAAGCTCAGCGGCTTGCTCTCGGCCACATTGAGGCCTTCCGTGCCTTTTTCCTCGAAACGGGCAATCAATTTGCTGATGGGCTGGGCCTTCTGACAGCCATAGCAATAGAACGACTTAAACAACTGAAGGAAAGTCCATTGCGTCCATTTGTAATAACCCGGCT
This sequence comes from uncultured Bacteroidia bacterium, assembly GCA_902780055.1. Lineage (GTDB taxonomy): Bacteria > Bacteroidota > Bacteroidia > Bacteroidales > F082 > Limimorpha. The sequence continues at coordinate 136,374 of CACZDU010000005.1, forward strand.
CACAGGTGCGCACCTCACGGTCCCAGTCGTAGCAGAAACCGATCTTGTCCATCTGCTCGCGGTAGCGATTGATGTTCTTCTCGGTCGTCACGGCGGGATGAGTACCCGTTTGGATGGCGTATTGCTCGGCGGGCAGACCGTAGGCATCATAGCCCATCGGGTGGAGCACATTGAAGCCTTTCAGCCTTTTGTATCTTGCATAAATATCCGAGGCGATATAGCCCAACGGGTGTCCTACGTGCAGACCCGCGCCCGAGGGATACGGGAACATATCCAAGACATAGAATTTCGGTTTATTGTAGTCAATATCAACCTTATAGATTTTGTTGTCGCGCCAATATTGCTGCCACTTTTTCTCGATTTCGTTGAAGTTGTAATCCATATAATAGAGGTGTTTTTTGCTGATTTTGAAAGAAGCTGCAAAAATACAGTTTTTTAGAATGTGACAGCCGCAAATTCTTGACCTAATTGATGGATTTGTTGCAAAATCTGTTGTTCTCGTTCTTGGGAAGGCTTTTTGAATCCATTGATATAGTTACGAAGCAATCCAGCATTGATTCCTGCCTTCAATGCAAACTGCCCCACATTGATTTCCGGATGGGTCAAGAAAAAGCGTTGCATTTCAGAGGGTTCCGCTTCATCGTAAGTGAAACTCTCGAAACTGACATCCACATCCAATTTCCGCCAATGGATTCCGATGGTGCTGATTTCATACTCTTGGCGTTCCGCTTCAGATGCTTTCAACAAGTCCTTGTACCAAAGCAGCGACTGACGATAGGTTTTCCCGTCGTCGCCAAGGCCATAGAGCCACTCCCCGTCAAACCATATTTTCTTGATTTTCATCATCTTCTGGTTTAAAGATTTCATACCAACGATTAATGATAATGTCGGCGTTTTCATGGATAGCTCGTTCAATTCGCTTCAAGTCGTTAGATTTGATGTTGTTTGAACTCTCCAAAACGAAGCCTTCTCCATCCCAAACATATTTGGCATCGCCATTATGACCTCTGACATGCACATGGATTGGCTCATGTTCATGGGAAAAGAACATAAAAATAAAACCATACTGTCTAAATAATTCTGGCATAATCAATTAGTTTAATCACGTTAATCACGCCGCAAAGATAGGTATTATTTTTGATTCCTAAGAAGTTTGGACGGGCGAATTTCAACTTTCTGCTACTAAAAAAGCAGACATAGTTGGGTGGCCTATTTTTGGCGCACCAAACAACAACAGGAAATCGACCTTGAGGAGGAGTCGGACGGGCACATGACCGCTTTCGAGATGAAGAGGAAACAAGCTAAACCACAGAATAAAAATCTCCAAACTGCCTAACAAAAAATCTCTAAACTGCCTAACGAAAAATCTTCAAACTGCCTAATAAAATTCGATTATAATATTGCAGTTCAAACATTTATACCATTCAAAAATGCTTGAAAAAATGCAAAAAATAGATCCCAAAAACATGTCGTTATGGTCGTCCCAATTGGATGTTTGAAATACTAAACAAATTTCAACTACTCAAACAGCGTCATCTCCCCACTTGGCTTAATCCTCGTTTTTCCCAAGTGCTTGTAAGCCAAATCGGTACATTCGCGGCCACGGGGCGTGCGCATAATGAAACCTTCTTGGATAAGGAACGGTTCGCAAACCTCCTCGATGGTGCCGGGGTCCTCGCCTACCGCCGTGGCGATGGTGTTCACGCCGACGGGGCCGCCCTTGAACTTGTCGATGATGGTGGAGAGAATCTTGTTGTCCATGTCGTCAAGGCCATGCTCGTCCACGTTGAGAGCCTTCAGGCCGATGCGGGCGATGTCGATGGTGATGGTGCCGTCGCCTTGTATTTGGGCGAAGTCGCGAACGCGACGCAACAAAAGGTTGGCGATACGCGGCGTGCCACGGCTGCGTCGCGCAATCTCGAAGGCTGCCGTGTCGTCGATGGGCACGCGCAAAATGCTCGCCGAGCGTTTCACGATTTTGGCCAAAGTGTGTGCATCGTAATATTCGAGGCGTAAATTGATGCCAAAGCGCGAGCGCAAGGGTGCCGTCAGCAGGCCACTACGGGTGGTGGCTCCAATTAATGTAAATGGATTCAACGTGATTTGGATGCTACGCGCACTGGGGCCAGTCTCAATCATAATGTCGATGCGGAAGTCCTCCATAGCGGAATAGAGATACTCCTCCACCACGGGACTCAGGCGGTGAATCTCGTCGATGAACAGCACGTCGTTGGGTTCAAGGCTGGTGAGCAAGCCCGCAAGGTTGCCCGGCTTGTCTAAGACGGGGCCTGAAGTCATCTTCATGCCCACGCCCAACTCGTGTGCTATGATATGCGACAAAGTTGTCTTGCCCAAGCCTGGAGGGCCGTGCAGCAAAGTATGGTCGAGGGCTTCGCCGCGTTGGGCGGCGGCCTTCACGAAAACGCGCAGGTTGTCAACCACTTGCTTTTGTCCGGCAAAGCTGTCAAACAAGTCGGGGCGCAGGGCGTTTTCGAGGTCTTTCTCGGCCTTGCTCAAATGGGAAGCATTGGCATCAAGGTTACTGTTCATGGCCATAACGTTGGGGTAATCCATGTCCCTTTCAGGGTGATGTAAAGCAAAAGTTTGGGCATTGTCATTACTATTTCAGCCGCAAAAATAATAAAAAACGACGGATTTAGCAGAATAATAGTATTTTTGCAGTCTAAAACATCCGTTATGAAACGACTTTTTTGCCTTTCGGTATTGATGATGATTGCCGCATTTGCTTTCGCGCAAAGCTCTGGTTCTGTGAACATTAACCAAGACAGCCGCATCGACGACCTCATCGCCAAACAGCGAAGACTTTATGTCGTCGACAGTTCGTTCAGCGGCTATCGCATCCATGTTTTCATGGAAATCGGCAACGATGCGCTCCAACATGCCGAAGAAGTGAAAAGCCAATTCGAAAAAGCTTTCCCCGACATTCCGATTTACCTGACTTATTCGGAGCCGTATTTCCGCCTGCGTGCGGGCAACTTCCGCAATCGCGTGGAAGCCGAAAGATGCCTGCGCCGCATCAAGCCAAGATTCAAGGAGGCTTTCGTCACGGCGGATATGATTTACAGGCCGAAATTTGATTAAAAAGTTCGTGGCTCAGGCCACGAACTTTTTCACATTTTCCACTACAATACCGAGTCTAAGCAAAAACGCCTCCTCGGTGGCAAAGCCGATGTGCGGCAGCATAATGAGATTGGGTGCGCCAAGCAAAGGATTTTCAGGCTTCAAAGGCGGTTCGGTGCCGTAAACATCGGTGGCGGCAGCGGCAATTTGGCCTTGCTTCAAAGCCTCGGCCAAGGCCGTTTCGTTCACCACAGGGCCGCGAGCGGTATTAATTAATATGGTGCTCGGTTTCATCAGGGCGAAGTCCTTCGCCGTGATGAAGTCGCGGGTGTCGGCGTTCAAGGCAATGTGCAGGGTGACGATGTCCGATTCCTTCAACAAGGTCTCTTTGTCGACGAAGGTCACGCCGTCGATTTGTTTCGGGGTGCGGTTCCAAGCCAGCACCTTGCAGCCGAAAGCGTTGGCAATCTTGGCCACGCGCTGCCCGATGTTGCCCATACCGATAATGCCGATGGTCTTGCCCCCGATTTCGCGTCCGGGCATAATGCCCTTGCGGTTGCATTGGCGCGTAATCGTATCGTTTTCAAGCACTTTACGATAGAGGTCTATCATTAATGCTATGGCGAGTTCGGCCACGGCCTCGGTGCTGTAGCCCGCCGCGTTTTTTACTACGATGCCACGCCGCTCACATTCCTCCAAGTCGATGTGGTCCAAGCCGGTAAAGGCGATGGAGAGCATTTTCAGGTTGGGGCAAGCATCCAAAAAGTCCTTGCGCAGCGGGATGTTGCTTTCGATGACGACTTCCGCACTTTCGGCGCGGCGTTTCAGTTCGTCAAGGTTTTCGTTGCGGTCGGGATAAACAATCACCTCGTGGCCAGCCTTTTTCAGGCCTTCGCAAGCGGCCTCAATCTGGCTGACTTTCAAGCCCAAAGGCTCCAAAAAGACGATTTTCATTTTGCGGCAATCATTTCGATTTCGACCAAGGCTTTCTTGGGCAGTTCCTTCACGGCGAAGGCGGCGCGGGCGGGATAGTCGCCCTTGAAATATTTGCCATACACTGCGTTCATCTCGCCAAAGTAACTCATATCAGCAAGATAGCAAACGGATTTCACCACATTGTCGAAGGTGCAGCCGGCCTCGTTGAGGATGGCTTCGAGGTTTTTCATGCTCTGCTCGGTCTGGGCAGGAACGCCTTCAGGCATTTCGCCCGTTTCGGGATTGATGGGCAGTTGGCCCGAAATGTAAACGAATCCGTTGGCTTCAATGGCCTGACTGTAAGGCCCGATGGCTCCGGGAGCCTTTGTCGTTGCGATAACTTTTTTCATTTTATGAGAGTTTAGATGGTTTCGAGAGCGCAAAAATAAGAAAAAAGGTCGTTAGGTTCATCGAAATATATTACCTTTGCAAGCCGAAATATTTAACTGCGTTGAATCAAAGATTTTGACAAACCCAATATCGGAAACAGCCATGACGTTCAAGGAAATACTCCGCAAACTCAACAACCGCTATATGTGGGCCACATTGGCCTTTTTGGTGGTCATCCTTTTCATCGACCAGTTCAACCTGTTCGAGCAACTCCACCTGCGCCACTCACTGAACGACCAAAAACAGCAAATCGAATATTACGAGGGCGAGATTGCCAAAGACAAGGCCTACCTCGATGCCTTGAAGAACGACACCGCCACGATGGAGAAAGTGGCGCGCGAGCAATACCTGATGAAACGCGACAACGAAGTAGTCTATCTAATTGAGACTCAAGAATGAAGCACGCCTTCCGCATTAGGGTTTTTCCTCTCATTGTACTCCTTTTTTTGGCGGGAACCTTGTTTTCCCAAACCTTTTCCCTCAGCGGCAAAGTCACCGACGAGCGCAACCGCCAGCCTTTGGCTTTCGTCAATGTGGTGATTAATGACGGGCAGCACGGCGTCATCAGCGACATTGATGGACGCTATGCCATCAGTCTTGACGAGCCTATCCTGAAAGTGAAATTTTCGTCCATCGGCTACGAACCCAAGGAAATCACCTTGCAGGCGAACCAAAAAAAATGCAACATCGCGCTCACGCCCAAGACTTTCGAGTTGGGCGAAGTGACCGTCGAGGCCGGCGAAAACCCCGCCCATCGCATCATCGATAGCCTCATGGCACACCGCAAGGCCAACAACCCCAATTCGTTAGGCACTTACCGCTACAAGTTGTATGACAAGATGGTCTTCACCATCGACAGCAGCAGTTTCGGACAGGCCGTAGCCAACGACACCATCAAAGAGAGAAACGACCTCAAGATATTCGACAGCATCCTGAAAAAGAGCGACTTGATGGTGATGGAAACCGCATCGGAGGTGCTGTTCAAGAAGCCCGACCGCAAACTGCAAAACGTGCTTGGCACCAAAGTGGCCGGCATGAGGGAACCGACGTTCATCTACTTGGTGAACAGTATGCAAAGCGTCAGTTTCTATGACGAAACCGTCAGCATCACCGGCACCGACTATGTGAACCCCATCAGCCGAGGCAGCAAAACGCATTATTTTTTCACCTTGGAAACGGTGGAACCCATCGGGCAGGGCGACTCGCTCTATGTGATTTCGTTCCATCCCATGCGCGGCAGCACCTTCAAGGGATTGCGCGGCACCATGACCGTCAATAGCGACGGCTGGGCTTTGCAAAGCGTGAAAGCCTCGCCCGACGAAGACGGCAGCATCTTTTCCGCTGACATTCAGCAACTTTACCAAAAAGTGGAAGGCCAATGGTTTCCGAAGCAACTGAACACCAACCTGAAGTTTCCGAGCATGATGGTCAGCATGGATGGCGGCAGTTTCCCTATGGTCGCCATCGGGAAGAGTTACCTCAGCGACATCGAAATCAACCCTGAAATCAGCAACCGCGTGTTTTCCGACATCGAAATCAACATGGATGCCGATGCCGCCTATCGCGACGAAACCTTCTGGAACCAACACCGCATTGATTCACTAACCGAAAGAGTGTTAGCCACTTATATCCTCGTCGACTCGCTCACCCAAGGCACCAACATTTTTGACCGCGTTCTCGGCCTCACCGACAAAGTGATGAACGAATCGGCCATCCCTGTCGGCCCCATCGACCTCGACTTGGGCAAAATCATTAACATTTCAGGCTCGCGAGGGATTCTTTTCGGCCTCGGCCTCAGCACCAACGACAGGTTTTCGCGTTGGCTCAGCCTCAACGGGTCTTTCGGCTACTGGACGCGCATCAAAAGATGGGACTATGGCGGCGGACTGCAAGTGAAACTCAACCGGCAGCGGCAAATGGAACTCGGGATGAAATACACCCACAAGTCGGAGCCTATCGGCGAGTTTGGCGGCCTGTTGGAGATGGAAAGCGGTTCCGTGCTCTCCGCTCCCAACTACAAATACACTTTTTACGAAAACGTCCACACCACCAGCAAGCGCCTCGAACTCTCTTTCGCGACCCGTTTCGCCCGCCATTTCAAGGCTTTCGTACACCTCAGCACGAGCCACAAACAATACAACATCAACTTTGGTCTCAACCCCTCCGACACCCTGAAGGAAGGCCGGTTCACCCTTGCCGAAGTCAAACTTAGGTTTGCCTACAACGAAAAGTTCCTCAGCACCCCGCAAGGCATCCGCTCGTTGGGCACGCTCTACCCCATCGTTTGGGTTTCGTACCAGCACGCCTTCCCCAACCTTTTGGGCGGCCAGTTCGAGTATGACCGCTTCAAGTTGGAAGTCTCAAAGAATTTCTACACGCATTACCTTGGCGTTTCCAAAGTGATTTTGCAGGCCGGCTATGCCACGGCGACCTGCCCCGTGATGGAAACTTTTAACATTTTGGGCACTTACGACAAGTTTGGACTCTACTCGCCGGGCAGTTTCAGCACCATGCGTTTGGACGAGTTCTTCTGCGACCGCTTTGTGGCACTTTACTTGAGCCACAATTTCAACGGAATGTTGTGGAAGACTCATTCACAATGGTTTAGCCCACGGCTTTCCATCGTCACCAACCTCGGTTGGGGCGACATGAAGCGTGCCGAAAACCACTCCGACAAGAATTTCAAGACGATGGATAAGGGTTATTTTGAGAGTGGTTTCGTCGTCGATGGGCTGTTGGCCACACCTTTGACGAAAATCGGCGCGGGCGTGTTCTATCGCTACGGGCCTTATAGTTTGCCCAAGGTTTGGGACAATTTTGCTTGGAAATGGAGCGTTTTGTTGAGTTTATAGTTGAGGGTTTAGAGTTGAGAGTCAGTTGAAAGTTGAGAATTGAAAGTTGAAAGTTATGAGGAAAATAGATTTGATGATTATAGGTTTGGCTGTTTTGGCGTCATGTGGAAAGCAGCCCGAAAAAGTCGTCCTGCAAGGTTTGGCGCAAGGTTCTTATTATGCCGTCACTTATTATGATGAGCAAAACCGAAACTTCCAGCGCGAAATCGACTCGATTTTCCATGCCGTTGACATGTCGGTCAACCTGTGGGTGGATAGTTCCATCATCTCGAAAGTCAATCGGAATGAGGAAGTTACATTGGATTCCATCTTCATCGACAACTTCAACATTGCACAAGAGGCCGCACGACTTTCCGACGGCTATTTCGACCCGACCATCTCCCCCATCGTGGCCGCCTGGGGCTTCAGCTACAAAAGCGGCGACAGCCTCACACCGCAATTAATTGACAGTCTGCGGCAGTTGGTCGACTATCGGAACATCCGCATCGAGAACGGAAAAGTCGTCAAGGAAAACCCTGCCATGACTTTGGATTTCAACGCAATAGCCCAAGGCTACACTTCCGACTTGATTGCCCGCTTCTTTGAAAGTCGGGGCGTTAAAAATTTTTTGGTCGATACGGGCGGTGAAATCATGGCGCGGGGCGAGAAACCCGACGGCAAACCGTGGATTGTGGGCATTGAGAAACCTGCCGAAAACATGGACTCGGAGCGCATCGTGCAAACCCGCATCGCCTTGCGCGACAAGGGATTGGTCACCTCGGGCAGCACCCGCAAGTATGTGGAACGCAACGGCAAACGCTATTCCCACTGCATCAACCCGAAAACAGGCTATCCCGTTGAGCATCAATTGCTCAGCGTGACCGTCATGGCCGAAAATTCCGTTTGGGCCGATGCCTTAGCCTCCATCTGCATGGTGATGGGCAAGGAACGCTCCTTGCCGCTCATCCAAGGCATGGACGGCGTGGAGGCCTATTACATCTTCGTGAACGACCAAAACGAACTGGAAACCTTTGCCACTGAGGGGTTTAAGGTGTTTTGACTCCCCCGCCCTTGCGGGCATCCCCTCTCAGAGGGGGAAGCCTGCCGGACGTTTGGTTTGGGTCACATTCCGTGCCGTTTTGCGCTGCCCTCTCTCAGAGGGGGGCAGGGGAAAGTCAAACCAACCTGTAAATCATTCAATAACAATCTTCTGCACCCGAACCTTATCTCCATTAATCAGACGCAAAACATAAACACCCGCAGGCATCCCGTTTGTTGTGACATACCGCGTGTGTCCTCCATAGGAGGCAATCACGCGCCCCATCACGTCAACGATTTGCAATGTGGCATCGCCCGCGTCCGCCGTGATGACGATGTTCCCGTTGCTGATGTAGGCAAACGGCGGTTCGCAGGCGGCCTCGCCTGCATCGTCATTGGAAAACACCAAGCGGAAACGGCTGGCGTAGTCGGTGGTTTTGGCGGTGAAGGTGTAGTTAAATCCCCCTTGCCCCCTTTGCAAAGGGGGAACGCCTGC